>NZ_JBICVJ010000002.1:603714-678704 GCF_043198895.1 Streptomyces sp. NPDC048696
CTGGGACCAGGCACTGTTATTCGCCTCCCACAACACATACAGCACACCGTCATTACCCACAACGAACACGTCACGCTGGTCGTTGGCCTGCGTCCCGGTCGCCAGAGCGGCGCCGCGTGGGGCGAAGGCCGTCGGCGTCAGCTCAGCGCGATGGGCAGCAGACGGTGTGGTGTAGTCCCACCAGGTGACTTGGAGCCTGCCGTCGTTGTCGACAACGAACGCATCGACCTGGCGCTCGGACTGGAGGGTGCCCGCCACCCCGCCCCCGTCTGGGGCGATCCCTGTGTCACCGACCGGCAGTGCGGGCGTATACGAATCCGCTGAGCTGGCGCTGTCGAGGGCGTAGTTCGTGAAGAGCCCGCCGTTACTGCCCACCGTGACGACGAAGGCTGCACCCACGTCGCTGCTGCCGGAGGCCGTGACGGCCATCGGTCTCGCCCGGCCGGGTGCGGCTACGGCGGTGCTGCCCAGCCCTGCCACGCCGACGGTCAGGGCCACTCCGCCCGCAGCTGTGAGTACCGTACGCCGGGACAACGGCGGCCTGTTCATGAGCCCTCCCGTTCCTCTGGTGCTGCTTGAGACATCCGAGTTCGATGAGTGGTCTGCGCATGCAGTGCATGTCAACGATGCCGAGCGGGAGCTAGGGAGGGAAGGCGCCGGTCTGCTAAGCGGACCACCAAGGCATTCCTCGTCCGATAAACGACGGCGTATGGCGGGTTCAGTCCCGTCGTACCCGGCCGCCGACGCCGTTGCGGCCCCGAAGCGATCCGCCCCCGGGCGACGGCCATTACCCCCTCCTGCGTCGCACGATTCCCTCTTCCCGCCTTGGCACTCGTACGATCGGATGAGGTGCGGGGATCGCCGGGGAGTGATCACGTGTCTATACCGCCGGGCAGTGAGCCCACGCTGTGGGAGCTGCACCGGGCTGTCTCTCAACTTCGCGAGGATCTGCGCGGGGATCTTGCGCAACTTGCGGCCCGTCTCGACCAGGTGGTCACCCAAGACGTATACCGGGCAGACCAGCGGACGATCGAGCAGCGGATCGGGCAGGTCGAGACCGGGTTGGTCAGCCTGCGGGGCGAATGTGAGCAGATCACTGAGCGGGTTGAACAGCAGCGCCGAGAGGATCAGGCGCAGGTCGTCGCGACGCGGCGCCTGGTGCTCTCCTCGTTCGTGGCTCCGCTGCTGGTGATGGTCGTCCAGCTGTGGCTGGCCTCGCGCGGTACGGCACAGTGATCATTCGACGGGCTGAGTAAATATGTTTCGGGCGCGGGGAGTTAGAGAACCGATCTTGGCAACCCCTCTTACTGCAGACCAGCTGGTTGCGGCGCTACGAGCGGAAGGCGTGCGCGTCGTGGAGCGGCCTGGCTGGCGTACTCATAACCGGAATCACAAGGGCCCGTGGGGCCCGGTCAACGGCGTCATGATCCATCACACGGTGACGTCCGGCACGAGCAGCACCATCAGTATCTGCGAGAACGGCTATGAGGGCCTTCCTGGCCCGCTCTGCCATGGCGTGATCGCCAAGGACGGCACGGTCCACCTGATCGGCAACGGCCGGGCCAACCATGCGGGCAAGGGCGACGGCGACGTCCTCCAGGCGGTGATCGCCGAGCGTGCTCTTCCTTCGGCGAACGAGGCCGACACCGACGGCAACACCCACTTCTACGGCTGGGAGTGCGAAAACCTCGGCGACGGTCGCGACCCGTGGCCGGCCTCCCAACTCGACGCCATCGAGCGCGTCTCGGCGGCACTGTGCCGAGCCCACGGCTGGGGTGCAGCAAGTGTGATCGGCCACCTGGAGTGGCAGCCCGGGAAGGTCGATCCCAAGGGCTTCACGATGAACAGCATGCGCCAGCGCGTGGCGTCCCGGCTGCGCGGCAAGCCGGACCAGCCGAGCACGTCGGCGTACACAGTGCGCGCCGGAGACACGCTCTCGCAGATCGGCGAGCAGCTGGGCGTCAACTGGCAGGCCATCGCCCGCGCCAACGGCATCGACAAGCCGTACATCATCCACCCGGGTCAGACGCTGAAGATCCCCGCGAAGTAGAAGGGCCTCCCCGTGTCCGATGCCAATCAGAAGACCCTGCGGACCGTTCTCCAGACTGTGCTGGGTCTGGCTGCTGGTCTGCCGCTCATTGTCGATGCGGCTGGTGTCCCGCAGACGACCGCCGGCGTCACCGTCGTGCTTGCGGTCGCGGCTGCCGTGACGAGGGTGATGGCACTACCGGTCGTACAGAACCTTCTGCCGAACTGGCTGTACAGCACCGATCGCGTCGCCCATCCGACTATCGCCGTTGTGACCGATCGACCTGAGCAAACGCCGACTTCCTGAACAGAGCGGCTTGCCCAACTGGCGAACATCAGCAACAGCGCCTTCTGCCATTGCCCGGAGGCGCTGTTGCTGCGCTGTCTCGGATTGCGCGACGGCGCAGGCCCCGTAGGTCCGCTCGTTGGGTCAGACCGGTAGACATACGGTCTTCCGGCGCACCTCGACGACCCGAGGGGAAGAGCTGCGACGCGGCAGTCGGGAGAGGTCCGCGTAGCGACACACGGACCCACGCCTGCGCCGACTGTCTCCGAGAATCCGCAGGTGCGCCGCGAACTCAGCCACACCGAGTTCCATACGCGTATTCTACTATCCCGCGCACATAAAGAGGAGAAGGTCGTGGCCAAGCCGCTGGTGATGGGACGCAAGGAGATCGCGATGGTGTACAACATTGCACCCACGGCGGTGAGTGACCGCTGGGTTCCTCGCGGGACGATCTCCTACGAGGACGCGGTGATCGTCTCGGGCAAGCCGTTCTGGCCTGGAGGGCTCGTTGTCGACTTGGCGTTGCCGCCCGGCAGTCGCGGCCGACAGCTCGACGAAGAGGCGCTGGGCAAGCTGGAGAAGGCTCAAGGAGCTGGCGTGCGGCCGAAGGTGAAGGGCGAGCTGCCGCCGCTGGTCGGGGCTCAGGAGTACGCCAGCCTCTTCGGCGTCGACCAGGTCCACGTCGGGCAGCTGGTGAAGTCGAAGTCTGAGGCCCTTCCCGCATCGGACTATCACTTGTCCGGGTCGCACGTGTGGCTGCTCAGCACTGTGCTGGAGTCCGCGGACAAGACGATGTCGCTGACACGAAAGGGCTTGTGGCAGCTGGACCAATCTGTGGCCGAGGCGTTGTCCGAGGGCCGGTACGACGGCCCGGGCTCTTTCATCGCCAAGCGGGGTAACTACGGCACCGGCGCCATGTCAGCCGAGAAGTAGTCGGTCGGCCCGCGGAGCGGATCAGAGAGTGGAGCCGGAGGGTGAGGAGGTGGGCCCCCAACGAGAGGGATAGTAGAATATAAATAAGAGCCGGTTCGATTCGCTTTTACTTCATGCCACAAAATAGGCTGCAATAAATCACAGGAGGGGGAGACTCATGGTTCCGACCCAGCTTGAACTACCGATCGCACCTCTGCGGCACCCCGAGCCATCGTCGGGACGGCTCAGCATTCAGGAGCGTTTCGAGGCGTTCCACCAGCTCAACCCGTGGATTCTCGACAAGCTGGAGGTGCTGGCTGCCGACTTCGTCGACCGGGGCGGCCGGCGGGTTGGGATCGGAATGCTCTTCGAGGTGCTGCGCTGGCAGTACGGCATGGCAACACGCGGCGAGCCGTGGCGGCTCAACAACGACTTCAGGTCGAGGTACGTGCGCCGCCTGCTCGACCGGCGCCCCGAGTGGTGCTCCCTGTTCGAGACCAGGGGCCTTCGCGCACCTTGAAATAGGCCACTTCAAATAGTCCACCTTCTTGGAGATCTAGATGTCCACTCCCCCAGTCCCGAAGCTGCGGACGCGCAAGCCGACCGGCGTCATCCCATGGCCGGTCATCCTCCTGGAAGGAGAGGAGAAGGCCGGCAAGTCCCACACCGCCGCCTCGTTCACCGGCTCCGAGCTGACCGGCCAGGCGTACTGGCTGGAGCTTGGCGAGGACACCGCTGACGAGTACGCCAAGGTGCCGGGCGCCGACTATCTGCTGATCGAGCACAACGGCACCTACCGCGACATCCTCGGCCAGATCGAGGCGGTGCACGCCGAGGCGAAGCGGGCGGCCGCTGCGAAGGAGAAGCCGGTCGTCCTGGTCATCGACTCGGTGTCCATGCTGTGGCGGATGCTGGTGAACTGGACCAATGAGCGGGCCCGGCGCTCCAACAGTGGCCAGGCCAAGCTCCGCAAGGACCCGGACACCGAGGTCAAGCCGAGCATGAACCTGTGGAACGACGCCTACGAGCGGTGGGCACGGGTCATGTATCTGGTCCGTACGATGCCGGGAATTGTGGTCCTGCTGGCGCGGGGCAAGGAGATCGCGGCCGTTGACGGCAACGGTGATCCGATCCCGCGCACGAAGGACTGGCGGGTGGAGGGCCACAAGTCGCTGGCCTACGACGCGACGGTGTGGGTGCGGCTCCGCCGCGAGAACCACCCGCAGATCGTCGGCGCCAGGTCGCTGAACTTCGAGGTGCCGCGCGGCGAGCCGAAGCCGCTGCCGGACTTCACCATCGAGCGCCTGGTGTTCGGCCTAATGGGCTGCTCGATCCACAACCAGCCCAGAGCAACCCCGGAGCTGACGGGGGACTTGGCGCAGGCATGGATGCCGAAGGTGCAGGCCGCTGCCGCCCAGGGCGTCGAGGCCCTTCAGAAACTGTGGCTTTCGGTGGCGAAGGACCAGAGCCTGGCACGTGAAGAGGTGCTGGTGGTGCGCGCCGACATTGAGCGCAAGGCCGCTGACCTGGAGAACCCGAAGAAGCTGAGCGATCCCACGGGCGATGCGGCGCGGCTGCGGGCGGCCGCCGCACAGCAGGACGCGGACGCCGAAGGCTCCTTCGACGAGGTGCCCGGCGAACTCGCCTCCTGACCTTCTGCCGTTCCTTCCCTGCCGGGGCCCGTCGAGACGGGCGGGTCCGGCTCCTTCTTGGAGTGCATCATGACCGTCCAAACCATGCCCGCATCGCCGGTGTCGATCTGGGATGCGGCGCACGCCGTCGACGCCCGGCGGCCGAGATCCGTGCAGACACAGTTGGGCGCCTCGGACACGATCTGCGCCCGCAGAGCCGGGTACATCGTGGCGGGCGCCGAACGGACCAACGCGGGCGACAAGAGAGCCGCGATCCTCGGCACCTACATTCACCGGGGCCTGCTGGAGGATGCGCGCCGGGAGTACAACTGGCTGGTCGAGCGCACCGTCAGTGACGGCCTGGTGCGCGGGCACATCGATGCCGTGCATCTCGACGTGGCAACCGCTGCCCGCCTGCCGAAGCGCCACCGACCGCTCGTACCGGCGGAGGCGGTAACGGTGGAGGACATCAAGACCAAGTCGGCGCGAGTGTGGGACCGCGTGGTGCGGTACGGGCCGACGGCAGAAGAGATGCGTCAAGTCCTGCTCTATGCCCTGCTGTTGAAGACAGTCGGCTTCGCAGACATACCCGGCCAGCGGTATCTCCACCGGCTCGGTCCAGTCGAGGTCGCCCGCATCCGCTTCCGCTTCGTGTGCCGGGACACAGGCGAGGAGCACATCCAGGAGTTCGAGTTCGACGACTGGCTCGCCGCACAGGCACGCTGGTGGGTGGAGCGGGTCATGGAGGCCGTGTCACCGGAGGAGCTGTCCCGCGACCACGACGGCCCCGGACTCTCCGTTATCTGCGACAACTGCCCGTTCAGGGAGGCTTGCTGGCCTGGCGTCGCCCCTGGCCGACCGGCCCAGACCATCCTGGTCCACGACGACGCTGACCGGGCGAAGGCGCTTGAGGACTACGTCCGCGGACACGAGAAGCAAAGGGCGGGCCAGCGGATTAAGGACAAGGCCCGCAAGATGCTCGACCGTGCCCCGGAGGGCAACTACGGGGACAACCACCTCGGGTGGAGCGGTGGCAACGCCCGCGAGGAGGTAGACGTCATGACCATGGTCGAGATGTTCGACGATGCCGAACTGACGGTGCCCATGGTCCCGGACAAGGAAGCCATGGTCGCCATCCTGCGCCGCGCGGGCATGGTCGTACCCCGGCGCACGGCGTCCGGGCAGAAGACGCCCATCTCCATCAGCGTCACGAAGGCCCGCACGAACCTCTGACGGCCCGTTGGACGGCCTCGCACATCCAGTGCGGGGCACCGTTCCCCATTAATGATCTTCCGCACCTCTGCACTGCCCTGGAGTCGTTTCCCGTGACCATCCTGCGCCGCCATCTCAGCACCGGCTACACCGTGCTGCCGACGGCTGCCCTCGAAGACAACCGCCTCAGTTTCCGCTCGCGCGGCATCCTCGCCTACCTGCTGGCGAAGCCGGACACCTGGCGGGTGCGTGCGGAGACCATCGCCAAGGCGGGCAAGGAAGGGGTGGAGGCGGTGCGGACGGCACTGCGTGAGCTGAAGGATGCCGGCTACTACCGGGTGGTCAACGAGCGGCAGAGCGATGGCACGTTGTCGCGGATCACCGAGGTGTACGACCAGGCGCAGGAGTGGGCGGCTGAGGAGTACCGGCAGCTTGAGGAGCGGCGGCTGGCTCGCAGGCGTTCACGGCAGGCTGAACAGGCATCCACGCGCCAGGATGAAGCTGGAGCCGGGACCGAAACCGGGTTTTCGGGTGCCGGTTTTCCGGAGACCGGTTCGCCGGAGGACGGTTCTCCGGGGTTTATAGGTAGTAACCAGAGTCAGTACCCAGAGGAGAGGATCCCCCCAACCCCCGCAGCTGACGCCGCGAGGGAGCTGACCGCGCAAGACGAAGAGCAGCAGCCGGAGGCGGCCACGTTGGTGCGATGCCCTGCACACCCGGATGGTCCGGCCCGCTCGTGCAGGGGGTGCGGAACGAGCCCCAGGGAGCAGCGCAGGGCGCGGGAACGGGCAGAGAAGGAAAGGGTCAAGGCGGCGGAGCGGGCAGCGAGCGAGCGGGTGCTGAGTGAGGTCAGGCGCCAGCCCGGGATGGAGGGCCTGTCGGATGTGGCTCAGCGGCGCATCCGGGAGATGCGCGAGGCACGACGACGGAACGGATGTGGCGCGGGCGAGGGGAGCCTGCGGCCCGAGAAATAGGCCCCTTCTGATTTAATACTCTCGCCGGTCCAGAGGGGTGGCCGGTGATCCAACGGAGGCGAGCCAGCCCGCCCAGAAGTTCGGCACCACACGAGGAGTGCAGCGGGCGCCGCCGGAACGACGTACCCGCACAGCTACAACTGCCACCAAGCCGCTTCCCCGTGCTGCACGGACAGCGCCTCTGATTGCCAGACAGGCGCCCATCCGTCACAAAATAGGCCCCTGCAAAAATCTGCGAGATTGGAGATGCGTGATCACCACCGCCCAAGCCGTTGCGGCCATCCGTGCCGACTACAGCCCTCGCGAGTCAGCCGCGTCCGTCGTCTGCCAGGACCTGCTCGCCGCTCTGAAGGAGGCAGATTTGCCCGCCCGCATCGAGTCCCGCGGCGGCCTCACCGTCTGTGCCGTCACCCCTTCCGACGCCCGGATCGTGGTCGCCAGCGAGGAGAGCCTTCCCGAGCGCCGCGAGGTACTTCAGAGCTGGCATGTGGCTCACGTACCGGAGGACGAGCCGGGTGCCGCCTGGCGCTGCACCGTGTACGACAGCAAGGCCGACGCCTCGCGAATCCGCGCCGATCGGGATGACCTCGCGATCGCGTCGCTCATCGCGGCGGTCCGCGCACACCTGGATGCCTGCCCTCGGAGCGTTTCGGGGGCGGTCAAGTGAATCTGACCGCTGACGATGTGCAGATGGCCGTGCGGGACTTCTTCTCCCCGGAGATGCTGCTCGACTTCATTGACTTGCCCAGCCGGGCGGCTCGGATCGCGTGGGGCCGCGAGCAGTTCGCCGAGCGCAGCAGGCCCACAGCCCGGCGGCTTCCCGGGGAGCCGGATTCCGGGTCCCAAGCGACTTTGCGACCGGAGTCCGAAGGCGGCTTCCGGTACATCCTCGACACTCCCTCGGGCCGCCGCGACGGGAAGGTGACCTGGTGCGGGGCACTGCTGCTTATCTCGGAGCGCCTGAATCCGGTCCGGTACGGCGTCCTTCGCCTGGCCGTCGATGACGAGCGCCGGCATCAGAGGCAGTACATGCCCTGTCCGATGCCGTACCGGACCCCCGAGGTGTGGAACGAGCTCTTCTACCAGCAATGGTCCACGAGGGCTGCCGAGTTGGCGTTGCGCTCCGCCGGCGCCAAGGACGCCGTCCTTCCAGCCGCCGTCGCCCATCCCGCGCTGTTTTGACTCGCCGCATCATCGAGGACCTGTAGCTGTGATCACTGACACCAAGTCCGCTTCTTGGATCGCCGACGCGCCGTGCGCGGGACAGAGCGGCTATGTTCCCGAGACGGATCTCGTCCGGGATTCCAAGCGGCTTCGAGACCAGTGCGCTCCCCTGGCCCAGGCGTGCGTCGACACGTGCCCGTTCGTCCAGGACTGCCATCAGTACGTGCGGCCCGCGTCGTCACGGTTCGACGGAGTGTGTGCGGGGCGGCTCTGGGTGGATGGAGAGCCCGTTTTCACGGCGCAGGGTGCCCCTGTCCTGCGAAAGCTGGTGTCGCGGGCGGGAACGTGCGGGACGAGCAGCGGGGTGAAGGGGCACATCCGGCAGGGCGAGCCGCTGTGCGCACCCTGCCGGGCGACGGCCGATCGTGCGGCTATCCGCCACGCAGGCGCCGCGAGCATTCGCACGCGGCAGCGCCGCAGGGCCATTGAGCTGGCCGCCGTCTGATGCCGCCCGGGCCGCGCGGTGAGCATGTTGACTCTCCCAGTTGAGATAGTAGAATTTAGATACAAGGAAGAGAAGCCCCCTTACCTCGCACGAAAGTTCAGGAATGCAGCGAACAACAGACACGCCCCCAAGAAGGCGCCACATGAAGATGTCCCACTTCGCCCAAGCAACCCCCGGCGCCGAGCGGACCAAGACCGCACCGGCTGAAATCCATCCGGCAGGACCAGGCGCTCGGCGCGGGAAGCGCAACCCTCGCGCCATAACCACGAACCGACCCCGCCTGCAGATCCGTTGAACAATCAGGGCGGATCGCATCACACAACCACCCCCTCACCGAAGGAGCGCCATGGGAGCCCAGATCTTCTACGCCACCGCCACCGGCCAGGACATACTGCAGGCATTCGAGGAGGCGCGGGGTCGCGCCAGGAGGATGCACGGGTCCGGCGGATACAGCGGCACGATCACAGAGAAGGACTCCGTCACGCTCTTCAAGGAAGTCGGCCTGACGGAGGATGCGGCAATGGCCCGGGCGGACGAGCTACTGCTTGCCGATGACCCGCATATATCCGACAAGTGGGGCCCTGCTGGAGTGCTGCCGTACACGGCAGCCGACGGCACCGCGAGCTGGCTGTTCTTCGGTTGGGCATCCAGCTGATCCAGTACGCGGCTCCACACCGGGCCACTGCATGACCCCCATCAAGTACGCACTCGCGACCCCACTGAACACATCCGGCCGCAAGATCCGTATCCAGCCGCACCCCCTCCAGATGGATAGTAGAAAATAGAAATTGGAGGAGGTTGCGCACACGCACACCGCCCACCGAAGGAACCTCCTCCGTGATGAAGCACATCCCCCTGCTGGCGGTCGCCGAGGTCATCGGCAGCCTCGACCTGACGGGTGAACAAACGCGGCGCGCCGCCACGTGTACGGAGCTCGTCGTCCAGCGCGCCTGGAGCCGCCGACCAGCAAGCCAGAGGCGGGAGAGCTTCACCGAGTTCGCCGCCGCCGTTCCAGCACGCAATTGGCGAGTGATGTTCGAGGTCTGCGCGCTGCTCCAGCTAGGCCGCCACCACGACGCGCTGGCCGCCATCTCCCGAGCCCACCAGGCGCACAGCCACAACGAACCAGCCACCCCCAACACCAGCCGGTGACCAACCAGTCATCCAACACGAACAGGAACCCCGTGTACGTCAACATCACCGAGATCATCCGCGCGCTCACCACAACATCCCAGCTGCTGGCTCTGACGCCGGACCGCAACGCGCTCCGCGCCTTCGCTACAGACCCCACCCTCAACAGCAGTTGGGAGCGCACGGCGCCGGAGGTGCGCACCGTGGTCCTTCTCGCGGCAGCCTGGCAGGCGAGGCAGGCAGACCGCACGCCCATCTCCCGCGGCGGGGATTTGGAACAGCACTACGCCGTCGAGCTCGCCAAGGCCGCCCATGAGTGGGCCGACCAGTACGGCTCCGATGACGCGGCGTTCACTGCCTTCATCAACACACCAGCAGCCGGACGGCTCCTGGCCTCCTCGCTCGCCTTCGACCGGGACGACACCCCCCTCTCCTTGCTCGTCGTTCTGACGCTCACTGCCCGCTTCCCCAAGCACCGGCCGTGAACGTCGGCAAGCACGTGAACATCCGCCACGGCGACGGCGCACCCCTGCGTGACCGTGACGGCCGGGCAATCACCTTCCGCATCAGCGCCGTCGACGACTTGGGCCGGGCAGGCACCTGGTACCTGCTCGATGCCGAGACACCACCGCTCCAAGAGCTGTTCGGCGGCTGGCGCCCCGCACTCGACACCATCCGAACCTGAGCACCACAAGGAATCACCATGACGATAGAGATCACGCACTCGCGCCGCGAAGGCACACTGATTGGCGGCACCACCCGGGGCGATGGGTCGGCCGAGGTACTCAAGCTCCGCCACTACGAGTCGGGTTACAGCCAGCCCGCCCGCTGGTCGCGCAACCTCGGCTGCTGGTACCTGCCGCACAGCCGCGACAAGCGCGCCTCCAAGAACATGCTCGAAGCCCTCGCCCAGCGACTGCGCGCTGCGGGGCTCACCGTGACGGTGAGCGTCAACGACGACGACCGACGCACCTTCCAGGAAGCCGAACGCGAGCGGACTGAGCGCGCCGAGGCCCGAGCAGAGCGGTTCTCCGGCTACGCAGACGGTGCGGCCAGCAAGTCACAAGCCCTGTACGACAGGGCACACGCCCAGGCATCACACATCCCCGTCGGCCAGCCCGTCCTCATCGGCCACCACAGCGAGCGCGGCGACCGGCGACGGCGTGAGCGGATCCACGACACCTTCGGCAAGAGCATCGAGGAGAACAAGCGCGCCTCGTACTGGTCCAGCCGCGAGCAGACCGCTGCCCGCTATGAGGAGTTCCGCAACAATCCTCCGCGCACCCTGCGCCGCATCGAGAAGCTGGAGGCGCAGCTGCGGCGGGTGGAGAAGTGGCAGAAGGGCGAGTCGGCCGGGGGCTTCACCGAGAACATCGGCAATCCCGAGGTGGTCGAAGAACTCCGGCTCCAGCACCTGGACCTGGACCTGACCGAGGAGATCAAGCACTGGCGCGAGGTCATCGCACAGGCCGAGGCAGACGGCTTCAAGGTGTGGGGCAAGGCGGACTTCACCAAGGGCGACTTCGTGAAGGTGCGGGGGCGCTGGTACGAGGTGATGCGCGTCAACGCGAAGACGCTGACCGTGCCGTGGACGCTCGACCCTCACAATCGCGTGGTCACGCAGGACAACCGTGTCGACCGCCTGGGGACGCGCACCGTCCCCTACGACGAGGTCAGCGCCCGCAAGTCGGCCCAGGAAATCGCCGCGCTGCGCTCAGCGGCTTCCTGACCTGGTCCAT
This sequence comes from Streptomyces sp. NPDC048696, assembly GCF_043198895.1. Lineage (NCBI taxonomy): Bacteria > Bacillati > Actinomycetota > Actinomycetes > Kitasatosporales > Streptomycetaceae > Streptomyces > Streptomyces sp. NPDC048696. The sequence continues at coordinate 615,297 of NZ_JBICVJ010000002.1, forward strand.
CCCAGTCCCAGATGAAGGACAGTCCATGACAACAGTCCTCAGCCTCCCCGAGAACGCCGACACAGAGACGGGCAGCATCGGCCGTGAATTCCTGGCGGGTCTTCCCGCTACCCGCCGCAACCTGCTCGGCGCGATCCGGGCAGTCGACGGATCGCCGAGTTCGCCTTCGAGCCGTACGGGGGCTTTCCCGGCAGCGACGAACACTGGCGGGTCCGCTGCCGCCTGTGCGGCTGGATCGGCCTGCGCTTCCACTCCCACCTGCGGCGTTATCGCCCCGCCATGAGACATCCGGGCTGCGTTGCCGCCGATCAGCGCCGGGGGCTGCTCGCCGATGCCGTCGAGGTGTGCCCGTGCGAGAGGAGCCACGCCGTGACGGCAGAGGAGATCACGGCCGACCTTGAGGCGCTGGCACCCGTTCTCGACCATGGCGGTGGCGAAGTCCCGGCTGCTACGAAGGCGGATACTTTCGCCCGCCGGGAGGCGTTACTGACCCGACTGATCGGTCGCTGCCCGGCGGAAATCGCCCGGGGAACATTCGTGAATCGCAGATACCCCCACCCCTATAGATAGTAGAATTTAGAGACAAGGGGGTGGGTGGTCGCGCCGGACGCCCGGCGCAACGACCCACCCCTCACTCACACCCGAGGAGCGAATATGCCGCCGCACGAGCTGCACGCCCGCATTCACCCAGCCGCCACCCCAGCCCCTGATCTCATACTCGCCACCCTCGACGAGGCGCTGCGGCCCATCCGCCGACGCTGCACCTACGACGACGGATGCGCCGACGCCCGCGCTGCCGCACGCCAGGCCATCGCACCGCTCCACCTGGAAGGAGGAGGGCGCCACGACCTAGAAGCCATCAAGCGCACCCTGCTGCCCTGGGCCAGCCAGGGGGCCGAAGGGGACACCGCCTACGGTCGCGGACAACGCGACACCCTCAGCGAGATCAGGCAAGTCCTCGACGGCCAGCCCGACCTCCTGCGCACACTCCTCGCCATCGCCCACCAGCGCACCATGCGGCACTTCCAGGAAGCCGTCCTGCACTTCCTTGACCAGTTCGCGAAGGGGCCCCAATGAGACGCCTCATGGAATTCCCACGCCTCGGCCTGTGGGCGGTCGAGCTTCATCTTCCCGAACACGGAGACGAACTGTGGACCTATCTCATCTCGGGCCGCATCGCGGCCACCGAGGACCACGCCAGGACAGTCGCCCTGAGACGGCACAAGGCAAGGGAACTGGCAGCGGCGAAGGTATCCAAGGTGACCTTGCGGCCAGCACTGCGGTCGCGCGAGCGGGCTGTCGCCTGGGCCGCTCTGCACGCCTGCGGAGCAGTGCGAATGGGCGCCGGGTGGACCACCCCGGACGGCGCCATCCCGCCAGTGGATGACGATGACTGGTGGGCGCGGTACGAGTCGATGTACACGCGGTACCGAGCGGGGCTGGTCGGATTCGGAGACCACCTCAGCGACATCCTGGAGCAAGTCGCCGGCACGGCACACGCCATCGAACTCGCCCCCTACACCGACAAGTTCGGTCGCGTCGACTGGGACGCGGTACGCACCGACATATGGGAGGGCGGCCTCGCCACCGTCCGCCAGACGCCCTACGGGACCGTGCTGATCAACCACGGATGAGGTCGCGTGGCGCCGGAAGTTCCGAGTTGCCCCCAAGACAATAGATAGTAGAATTTAGTTACGAGCTGGAGAGGTCCAGCTCCTCGGCCCGCCCCGCCTCACCGCGGGGCGGGCCGCCGCATTCCAACGTCCCCTCAACCAAGGAGTTCCCGTGCCCCATCAGCTGGATCTGTTCGCCGCACTCACCCACGAGACACCAGAGCCTCTCGCCAGCCTCAAGGAAGTCGTCGGGCCCCGCAGAGCGACGGCTTCGGCGCCCACTCCCCCCTCCGCCGCACCCACGCCGGCCACCACACACGAGCACCCCCGCACCATCGAGCGAAGCGACGGGAGAAACCAGCATCAGCACGCGTTGGCGATCGCCGAGGCCGTCACAAAGGTCTGGCACACCGGACACGGCGGCAACCACAGCGAAGTCCCTCTGGGCCTCGTGGCCGCTCTCGCCCTCATCCGCCAGAAGGACAGCGACGGCCCCGACCTGCGCACCCAGATCCTTCACCAAAGCCCGGCGGACCTGGTTCAGATGTACCGGGAGATCTGGTCGGCACACTGGCTGCAGCGGCCCGACCTGATCGACCGGGCCCGCATCCTGCACGAGTGGCTGAACGACGACGAAGTTGATGAGCACCGCTCCCACCTCGTCAGGGAGGTCACCAAGGCCGCGCTGAACGGTGGGCTCTTCGAGCTGACCGGCCACCACGACCCGTTCGTACGCTCCCAGACCGATGTCCTGTCCCCGGTTATGATGCTGCTGCGCTCGCACGGCGCCCGGCAGGGGCTCGGCGAGTACCACACCCCCGACCCGGTGGCCGAGGCCATGAGTCACGTGGTCGTCGTGGCTGCGGTCGAAGACCAGTTCAAAACACTCAAGGGTGGCGAGCATATTCATGACCCCGCGGCCGGGAGCGGGGGCCTGCTCAGGGCAGCCGCGCAGAGGATACGCGAGTTCGGCATCAACCCGGCGAACCACCAGTGGTCCATGGTCGACATTGACGAGATGGCCGCAGCGTGCGCTGCCGTCAATGCGATCGTGTGGGGGCTCGGCTACCGGGTGACGGTGGCCTGCGACGACTCGCTGGCGAACCCGAACGCCGTTGAGGATGCCATGCGGCACGCACGAGAGGTGATCAAGCACCGGGACCGCATGTGGGAGGTCGCACACATGGCCTCCGCCGTCGGCCGAGCCCACCAGTTGATGGGGTTCGCGACGAAGGCGGCGGCGTGAAGGCCGTGAGCTTTGGCGGAGGGGTTCAGAGCGTGGGGCTGCTGGTTCTCGCAGCCCGTCGCGTCATCCCGTACCGCACCTTCTTGTTCGCCAACGTGGGCGACGACAGCGAGGACCCCGCCACGCTGGACTATGTGCGCGACGTCGCCCAGCCCTACGCGGCCAAGCACGGCATCCAGCTGCACACCCTGGATCGCACCACGCGCGCAGGTGAAACCGAGACGCTGTGGGGCCGGATGATGCGTCAAGGGTCACGAGCCCTGCCCATCCCGGTACGCATGTCGAACGGCGCCCCGGGGACCCGTGGTTGCACCCGCGATTTCAAGATCCAGGTCATCGGCAGACACCTTCGCAGGCACGGCGCGAGTGCGGCCAGCCCGGCGACGGTCGCCGTCGGCATCTCCCTGGACGAGGTCAGCCGCGCGGCGAACCGGCGGACCGAGCCGTACGAGCGGGTGACCTATCCCCTCCTGGACCTCGGGATGCGGCGCACGGACTGCCAGAAGGTGATCGCGGACGAGGGCCTGCCGATGCCGGGCAAGTCGGCGTGCTGGTTCTGCCCGCTGAAGCCTCTGTCCGCATGGCGAGAAATGCGCCGCGACCGCCCGCACCTGTTCTTGCGCGCGTGCAGCCTTGAGGAAGCCCTCAACGAGACGCGGATATGGGCAGGGAAGGGGAACGATCCAGTGTTCCTTACCCGTACCGGCCGCCCCCTGGCCGAGGCGGTACGAAAGGCCCAGGACGAGCTGCCGTTTGACGTGGGCTGCGATTCCGGCTGGTGCATGACCTAACCCCGGACTACCCCACCCTATCTGCGCTGATCACCTCGTTAAGATAGTAGAATTTAGATATTACTTAGAGGTTCTTCACCACCCCCTGAGAGCCACACCAACCGCCTAGCACCGTCCACCCGCCTCTTGGAGAGAAACGTGACCACCGACACCGCCACCAAGCTGTCCCTCATCGACCTGCTCCTCCTGGCCGACCCCATCGCACACCACCTCGGCGACGGCTGGACCAGATGCGACGAGGAAGCCGACTCCAAGACCCTCCGCTTCACCCACCACGACGGCCGCCACATCGGCTTCCGCTATCAGTTCGGCGGCCTGAGCGCCCAGACCTTCGCCGCCGACCCCAATCAGGCGACCGGCGGCTACAACGCAGCTGTCACTTTCGCCGGCAGTACCGGCTCCCCCCTCGAACAGATCATGACCACCCTCGAAACCCGCCTCATCCCCGGCGCGTTCCACGCCACCCGGCCCCAACTCCGTGCCGACGGCACACCTCACCCGCCCGCCGCCGAGGCCGACACCGCCACCAGCGCGCCCAAGGAACGCCCGTCCACCGTCGAGAAGCCTCCCACCCCGGCCGCCACCGCGGCCCAGCCGGAGCCGGGGCGGACCAAGTCGAAGCCCACCGCAGCCCGTCGGGCGGCAAAGAAGCCGACGGCAGCCAAGCCCAAGCCCGCCTCGACAAAGGCGGCAGCCAAGCGCCCCACCCGGAAGGCCTCCTCCTCTGCCCGTGTGGCCAGCGCCACCACACAGCCCAAGGCGCCAGCCTCCGCCTGACCATCCGAACCTGACGGTGGGGCAGCCCCGCTGCCCCACCCATAACCCGAAGGAGACCCACATGGCCACGGCCGTCACGGACCCGCCCACCGCAACCGCCAAGCCCGCGTTCACCGGAGAGTTCACTTGGGTCGACCCGTACACCCTCGTCGTCGACCCGTTCAACCACCGCCACCACCACGACAACGAGGAAGACACCACCGAACCCGATGCCGAACTCATCGCCTCTGTCGAGGAGACCGGCGTGCAGAGCCCCATCCTGCTGCGCCCGCAGCCTTCCGGCGCCCCCGGCAACGAAGTCCTCGGCATCATCTACGGACAGCGCCGCCACAAGGCCGCGTTGATCGCCGCCGACAAAGCCAAGGCGGAGGGCCGCCCCTACTTCCTCTTACCGGCCCTCGTACGACGTGATCTCACCAACGTCGACGACGAAGCCCTGGCCCTGTCAGTCCTGGAGAACAAGCAGCGCACCGACCCGCACATCCGCGACTACATCGAGGCCGCACGCCAGCTCTCGCTGATGGATGCGCCGCCGGCCGCCAAGGAACGGCACGCCCGGATCACCGGACTCACCCGCGACGAGATGAAGGCCGCCGAGACAGCAACAAAGCTCAGCCCGGAGAGCCTGGCCGACGCCATCGCAGCCGACTTCGATCTGCTGGAACTGGCCGACTACCAGGAGGTTGAACAAGTCCCGGGGGCGCGCACCCGGCTGAGGCAGGCGAAGCGCGAGGACCAGAGCGACGGCAACGGCAGGCGGGGCCACTGGGCGCAGGCACTCAGCAAGCTGCGCCAGCACAAAGAGGAGATGGCCAAGCGCGTCGCCCTCATCGCCGACCTCGTCTCCGCCGACATCACCATGGTCGACTGGCACCCCACGTGGCGCGACACCAAGCTGCACCCCCTGGAGGACCTGCTCGACCAGCACCGCAAGAAGATCACTCCCACCACACATGCCGAATGCCCCGGGCACGCAGCGTCCATCGACCCCTCCGAGCCCGAGGTCACCTGGCTGTGCGCCGACTGGGCAAAGCACGGCCACACCCTCACCAAGGCCGCCGCACGGGACACCCCGACACAGCAGGCCGAGGAAGAGAGGGCCAAGCGTCGAGAGGTCATTGCGAACAACAAGGCATGGCGGGCAGCACGGCAGGTACGCCACGACTTCATCACCAACCTGTGCGATGCCCCCGGCGACGCCCCGGATGCCATATGGAAGTTCACGCTCTCCACGATCCTGGGAACCCTCGACACGTACAGCTCGCACATCTCGCGGCACCGCACGGATCTGATGGCCCAGTTCCTCAAGATTGCGGACCCGAACGAGGGCCAAGCCTGGTACAGCCGCGTTGACGCCCCCTTCGGCACCCTCATCTCCCGCACCGGCAAGACCCGGCGCTGGCGCCCACTGTTCGCGCAAGTTGCGGCCGCCTACGAACACGAAGCGATGAGCGACCGGGCCTGGCGAGATGACATCCGCATCAACACCGTCACCTGGCTGGCCTTCCTCAAGGAACGCGGCTACGTCCTCAGCGACCTCGAAGGCGAAGTGCTCGTCAACGGGCTCAAGCAGCACAAGGGCCGCACCCCGCGCCCCCGCCACAGCTGACCCTCCCGGGGCGGCAGCCAGGAAGCTGCCGCCCCGGCCCCCATACACCCCAACACCCCCTTCCAAGGAGACCAAGTGACACAGTCCGCCCGGCGCGTGATCAAGGTGGGCATGACGGACGTCACAGTCCGCATCAGCAACCGCACCACACTCGAAGTAGCAGTCACCTCCAACGGCACCGTCGTCGTACGAGGCCCCCAAGCGACAACCAACGAAGAGGCGGCAGCACTCGTCCGGCGACGCCGCACCTGGATCTACCAACAGCTCGCCAAGATCGCTGAGCGCGCCCCAGAAAACCCCATAAAGACCCTCATGGAAGGAGAGACCTTCACCCTCCACGGCCGCCCCACACGACTACACATATCCCACGAAAGCGACATGGTCGCCTCCGCCAGCGAGGGCACTCTCACCCTCGGACACAACACGGCCAGAAACTTACCGATAGCGCGACAAACGCTCATCAACCTTTACAGCAGCGCCACACGAGAATGGCTCAAAAATAACTACACGCAAATCACGCAGATCGCTAACAAAGCCAACCTAACGGCCAGATCCTCCACACGGCTCCGCAAGCACTGGACCACCTACCACCCCCGCAACGGCCTCACCGTGCACTGAGCCGCCAGCCAGCTCCCGGACCACCTCCTCCGAGAACTCCTCCACCAAGCCCTCGGCCTCCACAGCACCGCCGACAATCACGAACTCGACAAAGCCCTCCGCACCCTCTGGCGCGGCCGCCTCACTCTCAGAACATCACCAGCCAGCGACACGTGCCCCTCCTGCTCCGCTGGCCTCAACACGTTCCACTCCGAAACCTGCGACATCGCCCGCTGTGCCCTCACCGGATTCCAACGCCACCATTGCCACCCCAACTGCAACACCATTTGGACCGGCCGATACCCCGGCACAGCCGAATGCGAGGAGTACGGCTTCTACTACCGCGTCGGATCACATGACTACTCCCCCTGCGATGCCGGAGATCCAGGGGCGAGGCACGACCTAAATCGCCTTTACCAGGAATGTGTTTGGGACCGCAGCACTCAGCGCATGGTTCTCCCCGCCTGACCAACGCATTCCCCGTCCGGCTCGTGCCCCCGTCCTCCTGTCAAAGCTCCGACGCTCGCGCTTCTCCGATCGATGAGCCGCGAACTCTAAACGGTGGTCATGGGTGCGCTACACGCACCCTCATCTGCGGCCAAGCACGAGGCGAGCTCCCGTCGATGCCTGCCGGGCCCAGAAGGCTACCCAGGGGGACAAGCGGGGGACGCAAGGAGATGGATGATCAAGGTAGGGCGGGGCAAGAGCGGGCAAGAATCTCGCTGCTCGGCTCTCGGCTCTCAGCCCGCCCCGGCGTTCCGGTGGCGCACCTGCGACCCGTCGCGCCCCTTGACGATCTCCAGCTGGGTGGGGATGCGGCGGCGCAGATCGCCCACGTGGCTGACGATGCCGACACTGCGCTCCCGCTCGCGCAGCGAGTCCAGTACGTCCAGGACCTCGTCCAGGGCCTGGTCGTCCAGGCTGCCGAAGCCCTCGTCGATGAAGAGCGTGTCCAGGCGTACGCCGCCGGCCTCGTCGGTGACCACGTCGGCGAGGCCGAGTGCGAGCGCCAGGGAGGCGAAGAACGTCTCGCCGCCGGAGAGCGTGGCGGTGTCCCGCTCGCGGCCCGTCCAGGCGTCGACGACATGCAGGCCAAGACCGGAGCGGCCGCGTCCGCCCTTGGCGTCGGAGTGCACCAGGGTGTAGCGCCCGCCCGACATCCGGCCGAGGCGGGCCGACGCGGCGGCCGCCACCTGTTCCAGCCGCGCGGCCAGTACGTACGACTCAAGGCGCATCTTGCGTTCGTTGTCGGCGGAGGTGCCCGCCGTGAGCCCGGCGAGGCGGGCCACCCGGTCGTACTCGATACGCAACGGCCCCATCCGGCGCGTCTCCTCCGCGGCACGGCGGCCGAGGGTGGCGAGCTCGTCGCAGCGGGCGCGGGCGGCCGCGAGCGCCGAGGCGGCCTCGCGCAGCGCGCGGGCCACGCGCGCGTGGGCGGCCTCGGCCTGTTCGGTGCGCGCGGGCGGGCGGGCCGCCGCCGCGACCGCGGCGGGCTCGGCCAGCCGGTCGGCGACCGCGGCCTCCTCGCGCTGCCAGTCGTCGAGCCGGTGCTGGAGCTCGCTCTGCTGCCACTCGTCCAGGAAGGCGGCCGCCGCGGCCCGAGGCGTGTCGAACCCGGCCCGGAAGGCCGCCTCGGACAGCCGTCCGTCCGCGTCCTTCAGCCGCTGCGCAGTGGCCTCGACCTCGCGGACGTCGGCGGCGGCCGCCGCGAGCAGTCCGGCGCGGTGCTCCAGGAGCGCCGCCTGCTCGGCGACACTGCCCGCCTCTCCCCTGGCCTGCGCCAACTCCTCTTCCAGGGCGCCCTGTTCCCGGTCGAGGAGTTCACGCCGGGCCGTGCGGGCGGATACGCGGTTGGTGGCCTGCTGCTGTTCCGCGCGCCGCCGGTCGTGCTCGCGCTCCGCGCTCTCGAACGCCTCCCGGGCCGCGTGCAGTCCGGCGGCGAGGGTCCTGACCTCGCCGTACTCGGCGTCCAACTGCCGCACCTCGTCGGCGAGTTCCGCGAGCGCCGCCCCGCCCGCCTCCGCGCGCCTGGCCGCGTACTGCTCGCGGACCGAGGCGAGCGCGCGCTCGGCGTCGGCGCGCGCGGCGTCGGCCGCCCGGTACGCCTCCTGTGCGGCCTCCTCGGTCCTGCGGTCCACCTGGCCGGCGCCCACGCGCGCGGGGGCGGGGTGTTCGGCCGAGCCGCAGACGGCGCACGCCTCTCCGTCGCGCAGCCCGGCGGCGAGCTCGGCCGCGATGCCGCGCAGCCGCTCCTCGCGCAGGTCGAGCCAGTGCTCGTGGGCCGCGTTGGCCCGTTCGCGGGCGGCGCTCTGCTGGGTCTCGGCGGCGCTCAGACGGCCTTCGAGCGCGTCCCGGTCGCGGGCGGCGGCCAGTCGGCGCCGGGCCGGGTCGAGCTGTCCGGCGAGCTGCTCCGCGCGCGCGGCGGCCAGATGGGCCGTCTCGACGCGCTCCTGGTGGCGCAACCGGGTGGCGTCCCAGGCGGCCAGCCAGGTGCCCGTTTCCAGGAGCAGTTCCTCATCGGCCTTCGCCTGGCGGTCGAGACCGGCGAGCTCGGCGGAGATCTCGGCGCTGCGCCGCTCGGCCCGGCGGGCGGCGTCCAGCGCGCCCAGGTCCTCGCGCATCTTCCGTTCGAGGGCGGCCAGTTGCTCGGCTCCGGCCTCGGCGAGGTCGGGCGGAAGCTGGGCCCGGGAGTGCTCGCGCGCCCGGCCGGCTCCCTGATGCTCGCGCTCGGCCTGCTCCCACAGGGCGAGGGCGGGGGCCACGAGGTCGGCCTTGCGGGCCCGGTCCAGGCGCTCGCGTACGGCATCGCGCCGGGGCGCGGCGGCCGCCAGCTCGTCGGCGCGGCGGCGGGCGTCGGCGTGGCCCCGCTGGAGCTCGGCGAGGCGGCGCTCGTCGTCCAGGGCGGTGCGCGCGGCCGCCTCGCGGCTCTCGGCCGCCGCCAGCGCCGACTCGGCGACGGCGAGCCGTTCACGGGCCCCGGCGCGCGCGACGGCGGCCCAGGCGAGGACGGCCTCGGCGAGCCCCGGCTCGCCCGGGCGGCTGTCGGGCAGCGGCCACTCGCGCGCGTCGGCGCTGTCCCCGGCGGCCTGCGCCATGCGCTGGGCGAGGGCGAGCAGCCGCTCGTCACCGCCTCGCACCTGCTGTTCGGCGGCCCGGCGCAGCTCGGCCAGGCGCTCCTCGACGGCGGCGAACCTGCCGGTGTCGAAGAGCCGCCCCAGGAGCTTGCCGCGCGCCTCGGCGTCCGAGCGCAGGAACTTGGCGAAGTCCCCCTGCGGCAACAGCACCACCTGGCAGAACTGCTCGCGGCTCATCCCGATGAGCTGCCCGATCTCCTCTCCCACCTCCTGGTGGGAGCGGCTCAGCGCCTGCCAGCCGTCCTCCGCGTCGTACTCGCGCAGCCAGGTCTGCGCCTTGTCGGTGGTGAAGCCGGTGCCGCGCTTCTTGGGGCGGTTCTGCTGCGGCCGCCGGGTGATCTCCAACCGCCGTCCGCCGACGGTGAGTTCGAGCAGCACCTCGGTGACGGCGTCCGGCGCCGCGTGGTCGCTGCGCAGCGTCGCGCCGGGGCTCTGGCGCGCCCCGGGCACGGCCCCGTACAGGGCGTAGCAGACCGCGTCGAGGACGGAGGTCTTGCCCGCGCCGGTCGCGCCGTGGAGCAGGAAGAGCCCGGCCGTGGAGAGCGCGTCGAAGTCGACTTCCTGGGGGGATCCGAACGGGCCGAACGCGGTGACGCGCAGCCGGTGGAGTCTCATCGCCCGGCCTCCTGCCCGGCGCCGGACGCGGCCGCGCCTGCGCGCGCGTGGTCCAGCGTCAGCGCCTCCTCGACCCGTACGTCGTCGAAGGCGCCGCGCAGCACCGTCCGCTCGTGCTCGTCGGGGCCGCTGCCGCCGCGCACATGGGCCACGAAGTCCTCCGCGATCTCCTGGTCGGTGCGGCCCTGGAGGCGTCGCGCGTACGAGGCGAGCGGGTCCTCGGGGGCGCGGTCCGGCTCGAAGACGAGGCTGAGGGTGTGCGGGAAGCGGGCGGCGAGGCGGGCCATAGCGTCGTCGGGGCGCACCGGGTCGGTCAGCGTCGCCTCGACCCACGCCTCCTCGTGGCGCTCCAGGGCCGGATCCGCCAGGAGGTCGTCGAGCCGGCCCCGGACGCGGGCCAGCGCGCGCGGCACGGGGCAGTCGATCCGCTCGGCGGTGACGGCGCCGTCGGCCGCGAGGTCGACGAGCCACATCGACTTGCGGTGGGTGGTCTCGGAGAACGAGTACGCGAGCGGGGAGCCCGAGTAGCGCACGCGCTCGGTGAGGGTCTGGCTGCCGTGCAGGTGCCCGAGCGCCACATAGTCGACGCCGTCGAAGACCCCGGCCGGGACGGCGGCGACCCCGCCGACCGTGATGTCCCGCTCGCTGTCGCTCGGCTCCCCGCCCGCCACGAAGGCGTGCGCGAGGACGACGGAACGGGTGCCCGGCGCCCGGGCCGCGAGGTCGGCGCGGACCCGCTCCATGGCCGCACTCAGCACCTGCTCGTGCCCGGCCTTGGCGGTCTTGAACTCGTCCCGGACCAGGGCCGGTTCGAGATAGGGCAGTCCGTAGCAGGCGACATCCCCGTGCGCGTCGGCCAGCAGCACCGGCGTGGAGCACCCCGCCGGGTCGGTGCGCAGATGGATGCCGGCCCGCTCGATGAGGCCCGCGCCGACGCCGAGGCGCCGGGCCGAGTCATGGTTCCCGGAGATCATCACCGTGGGCACGCCCGCGTCGGCGAGGCGGTGGATGGCTCGGTCGAAGAGCTCCACGGCCGCGAGCGGCGGCACCGCCCGGTCGTAGACGTCGCCCGCCACCAGGACCGCGTCCACGGCGAACTCGCGCACCGTCGCCACCAGGTGGTCGAGGAACGCGGCCTGGGCGTCGAGCAGGCTGACCCGGTGGAACGACCGTCCCAGGTGCCAGTCCGACGTATGCAGGAATCTCATGATCCCCGAGGGTAACGGTGGGGTCGGACATCCCGGGGCACAACTGCCTTGCCGGTAGGGGCCAGAGCTCTCACGCGTCCCCGTACGCCTCTCCGCCGAGCTCCAGCGTCGCGGTGCCGGCGGTGGTGTCGGCGAGCCAGGCGCGCAGGGCGTCCACGTCCGCCTCGGGGATGCCGATCTCGATCGTCACGGCCTCCGCGTAGCGCACCTCGCGCACGGCGCGGCCGGTGGCCCTCAGATCATTCTCCAGCTTGCCCGCGCGCTGGTGGTCGACCGTGACGGTGGCCAGGCGGAACCGTTGGCGCACCACGGTGCCGAGTGCGTCCAGGGCTTCGCCGACCACGCCTCCGTAGGCGCGGATGAGCCCGCCCGCGCCGAGCTTCACACCGCCGTAGTAGCGGGTGACGACGGCGACGGCGTAGCGCACCTCGCGGCGGGTGAGCATCTGGAGCATGGGGACTCCGGCGGTGCCGCCGGGCTCGCCGTCATCGCTGGCCTTCTGCACGGAGGCGTCGGCGCCGATGACGTAGGCGAAGCAGTTGTGGGTCGCCGTCGGGTGCTCCTTGCGCACGCGCGCGATGAAGTCCTGCGCCTCCTGTTCGGTGGCGGCGGGCGCGAGCGCGCAGATGAACCGCGATCTGTTGATCTCGGTCTCGTGCACGCCCTCGCGGGCGATCGTCCGGTACTGCTCCTGCATACGGCCACCCTATGCGGTGCCGCACACCCGTCCGCCCGGCTCCCGGGCCACGCGCGCGTGGCGGCCGTGTGGGTGCGGGTTCGGCGGTCCGCCGGAAGCCACGGGGTGATGGATATCACGCGGTTCGGGACGAAACGGCCAAGACCGTCTCCGGAGGGCCATAACTCTGGAATCAGTCATCGGATGACCTCCGCATCAACCCCGACCTGCGGCTCCCCCTTGATCCTCAACTCTCGCTATAGCAAGAGGCGACAGGCTGCGGGGAGGAGTCGTGCCACAGCAGAGAGTGCGCCGGTTCATGAGGAGCAGCCTTATATGTCATCACATCTGCCGTTATTCACCGTCCTCCTGGGAGGCGATTACGCGGGCAAGTCATCGGCGATGTCCCGGCTCACCGGCGACCCGGAGCCCGTACGGGTCGTCTCGGTCGACGACCGGTTCCTGGCGGCCCGGCACACGCTGATCGGACGGCTGCGGCGCGATGTGGTCAAGACCGTCGCCGCGCCCGGCGGCGCCTACTCGCCGGACTTCATGGCCAGCATGCTCCAGACGGCGGTGGTGCATCTGCGCGACCAGCTCCTGAGCGCCGCCGAGGCCGCCGACGGACGGCCGCTCGTCGTGGACTCGTACTACTACAAGATCCTTGCGAAGTGCCGTCTCGCGGGTGTGCGCGACAACCCCATGTACGACTGGTGGCGCTCCTTCCCGCAGCCCGCTCGCGTCGTCTATCTGCAGGTCTCGCCCCGCGAGGCCTGGCTGCGCAGCCGCCGCGGGACGCGGCTCAACGCCCTGGAGTACTACGGCGACCGGCCGGACCGGGCCTCCTTCGAGCGCTACCAGAGCGACCTGGACAAGCTGCTGCGGGACGAGATCAGCGACCTTCCGGTCACGGTGGTCGAGCAGCACGACTGCGTCGAGCGCACCGCCGAGGCCGTACGGGAGGCGGTCCGCCATGACTACGTCTGAACCACGCCGGGACGACACCTCGTGGGCGAGCCCCGAGCGGGTGCGCCGCTACCACGCGCGCGTGCTCGGCGAGCGGGCCCGGCTGCGGGCCGCGTTCGCGGACGCGGCGGGCCACCAGCGGCGCACGCTCACCGACCTGCTGGCCTTCAACGCGGACACCGCGTACGGCCGCGCCCACGGCTTCGGCCGGATCCGCACCCTCGACGACTTCCGCAAGGCCGTCCCCGTACAGGACTACTCCGGCCTCGCGCCCTGGATCGAGCGGGCGGCCGCGGGCGAGGAGGACGTCCTGACCGCGGACCGGCCCGCCGTGTTCTTCACCAGCAGCGGCAGCACGGGCGCGCACAAGAAGATCCCGGTCACCCCGCGGTTCATGCGGACGACGTTCTTCCCGTTCTACTACGCGGCGTGGGCGCCCCTGATCGAGCACTTCCCCGATGTCCTCGCCCGCCCGGACGCGGTGCTCAACCTGAAGCACGACCCGCTCGCCGCTCCCCCCACGACCGCCTCCGGCAGCCCCCATGTGGGCGCCAGCCAGGTCGACTTCGGCACGCGCTTCGGTGAACCGCTGTCCGCCGAACCCGGCACCGGCGCGCCCTGGGCGACACTGCCCGTGCCCGTCGCGGCGGACGAGCACCTGGAGAAGATGTATCTGCGGCTGCGGATGGCCGTGGAGAGCGATGTGCGCTGCGTCATCGGGATCAACCCGGCGATGGTCGCGGCGCTCCCGTACCAGTTGCACCTGTGGTGGCCCCGGATCGTCAAGGAGGTCCACGACGGCACCCTCGGCGGCCTGCCGCACGGTGCCCCCAACCCGGCGCGCGCGGCGGAACTCCAGCGGCTGTCCGATCGTTTCACAAGGGTACGCCCGGCTCACATCTGGCCGAACATGCGCGCCCTGTTCTGTTGGACCACCGGCCTCGCCTCGCTGTATCTGCCCAGGCTGCGCGAGGAGTTCGGGGCCGGGGTGACCGCGCTGCCCGCACCGGTCGCGGCCTCCGAGGGGCCGGTGGGAGTGGCCCTGGACCGGCATCCTTCGGCCGGCAGCCTGGTGGTGACCGCGTCGGTCTACGAGTTCGCCGACGCCGGGAGCGACCTCGCGCCGGACACCGCGACACTGGGGCCCGACGAGCTCGAACCGGGCCGCGACTACCACGTGATCTTCAGTCATGTGGGCGGGCTCTACCGCTACAGCGTCGGTGATGTGGTGCGCGTGGTGGACCGCGAGGACGGGGTGCCGCGCGTCGAGTACACCGGCCGCAGCACGCTCTCCGACGCGGCCGGCGAGCGGCTGCGGGACGCCCAGGTGATCCGGGCGCTCGGCGACGCGCTGGCGGCCGGCGGGCTCGAACTGCGCAACGCCGCGTGCCGGGTGCGGGACGGCGAACAGGGCGTCCCCGCCTACGAGTTCGCGGTGGCCCCGGCGAGCCCGTGGAGCGACGACGAGTCCCGCCGGTTCCTGGCGCGCCTCGACGACGCGCTCGGCCGGGAGTCGGCCGGCTACCGCCGGGCCCGCGCCGAGCACCGGCTCGGCGCGCCCGCCCTGGTACGGCTGCGGCCGGACGCGTTCCTGCGCGACTGGCAGGCGGTCGTCGCCACCGGCATCCGCCCCACCCAGGTCAAGGACCGGCTGTTCCGCCAGGACCCGGCCCAGTGGCACCGCCTCACCGACGGGGCCGGCGCCTGACCGACGCCACCGGGGGCACGGCCGGATTCCCCGCCCGGCCGTGCCCCGACCGGTGGTCCTGGGCCTGCCGGTCCCTTCCAGAGGCACGCGCGCGTGGGTGACGAACGTCCTTCCCGCGCAGGCCCGTCGCGCTCCGCACGCACCGCACCCTGCTCCGCCGCACCCCCGCCCCCACCCGTCCGATCGCCATCCGCCCGACCGAAGGAGACGAGCCCGCGTGACCGAACTGCTCGACGCCGTCGAACGCACCGCCCTGCTCACCGCCGCCCTGCGCGCCGCGGAGACGCGTCGGCCCGACCGCATCTACCAGGATCCGTACGCGGACACCCTGTGCGGCGACATCGGGCCCGAGCTGCTCGCGGAGATCCGGGCGGCGACGTTCCCGGCGGACTCCGGCCGTACGCTCCCCAGCACCCCCGACTACAACGCGATCCGCACCCGGTTCTTCGACGACTACCTCCAGGAGGCCGCGCGCGAGCCCGGGATGCGGCAGATCGTGCTGGCGCCGGCCGGTATGGACTCGCGCGCGTACCGCCTCGACTGGCCCGAGGGGCTGCGCTACTTCGAGATCGACCGGCCCGCCGTCCTCGCGTACAAGCGCAGCAGGCTGGAGGGGATCACACCGCTGCCCGACCACCGCACGGTCGCCGTCGACCTCACCTCGCCCGACTGGGAGGACGACCTCAAGGCGGCCGGATACGACGCGTCGCTGCCCTCCACCTGGCTGCTCGAAGGGCTGCTGTACTACATCCCCGAGCCGGACACCCACCGCATCCTGAGCCGGGTCGCCGCCCTCTCGGCGCCGGGCAGCCGGATCGCCGCCGACCTGGTCAACTCCGCGGCCCTGACGCTGCCCCATATGCGCGGACTGCTCGACATCTTCGCGGGCTGGGGCTGCCCCTGGCTGTACGGGACGGACGAACCCGAAGCGCTCTTCGACGGCCACGGCTTCTCCGTCCAGGCGCTCCAACCCGGCGAACCGGGCGCCGACTTCGGCCGCTGGCCGGACCCCGTACCGCCCCGGGACGTCGAGGACGTGCGCCGGGTGTTCTTCCTCCACGGTCGGCGGCGCTGACATGGCCGACGCGTTGGTCGTGGGAGGCAGCGTCGCGGGCCTGGCAGCCGCGCTCGCACTGGCCGGGTCCGGACGCCGGGTCGTGGTCCTGGAGCGCTCGGCCCCGCCGCCCCGTGGCGCGATGGCCGATCTGCACAACCGCTGGCAGCGCCCGACCGTGCCGCAGGCCCAGCAGTCCCACACGCTGGCCTCGCTCGGGGTGCAGACGCTGCGCACGCGCGCGCCCGAGGTCCTGGAGCGGCTGCTGGCCGCCGGAGCCCCGCTGTTCGACCTCACGCGCGCGTTGCCGCCGGGAGCCACCGACCGGGGCCGCGAGGTCGGCGACGACGACCTGGTGGCGCTCGGCTGCCGCCGCACCACGCTCGAACTCGTCCTGTACCGGACGGTCGAGGCGCTGCCGCAGGTCGAGATCCGGCACGGCGCGACCGTGCGCGGACTGCGGCTCGACGCCGACAAGCGGTCGGTGCGCGGTGTGGTGACCGCCAACGGCACGCACCTTGTGGCCGATGTCGTCGTGGACGCCACCGGCCGGCGCGCGGCGTCCCGCAGCTGGCTCGCCGACGCGGGGGTGGGGTTGGGCAACGATCTGACCACGCCGTCCGGCCTGCGCGGCTTCACCCGGTTCTACCGGCTCAGGGGCAGCTCACTGCCCGGCCCGCTCACCCGGGGCCACGCGGCCGGCGACATCTGGGACCACTACGCGGGCGTGCTCCACCCCGGCGACGCGGGCACCTTCGCGATCGCCCTGGGCACGCTGCCCGGCGACCTCGAACTGGACCGGCTGCGACATCCGGCCGTCTTCACCGCCCTCGCCCGTGCGACACCGGGCCTGGCGGCGTGGCTCGACGACAGCGTCAGCGAACCGCTCTCCGGCGTCCATGTGATCACCGGCCCGGCCAACGCCCTGCGCGCCGCCGCCGTACGGCCTTCCGTGGCGGGTCTGTTCCCGGTCGGCGACGCGGCCTGTGTCACCAATCCGCTCTTCGGACGCGGCATGTCGCTGGCGCTCGCCCAGGCCTTCGGCCTCGCCGACGCGCTGGCGGCGCACCCGGCGGCGGAGCGCTCGCAGGCCGCGGCCGAGGTCGCGAACACCCTGCTGCGGCCGTGGTACGAGCACGCGGCCGGGAGCGACCGCGAGCGGATCGGCCGGTGGAGCGCCGCCGTGCACGGCCGTCCCCAGCCGCCCGCCGACCCCGGCTGCCCGAAGGACGTCATCCGCGCGGCCGCCGCGCACGACGGCATGGTGTGGCGGGGTCTCATGCGGGTCCTGATGGGGCTGCGGACGCCGGACGAGGTGTTCGGGGACGAGAAGTTCCACTACCGGGTCGCCCAGGCGCCGCTCGGCGCCGGACCGTGGGGTGCCGCGCCGCCGCCCCGCCAGGAGCTCCTGCGGGCCCTCGACGAGGCCGAGGGGGGCCGGCCGTGACCTCACCCGCCCTCGCCCCCTCCCCGCGGGCCCACCGGGCGACGAGCGCGCGCCGCCGGGTCCTGCTCGCGCCGGTCACGATCACCCCGTCCAAGCCGCTCGGCCCGTCCCACCTCAAGGGGCTGTTCTGGACGGACGTGATGTACCGGGCGACCGGCGCGCTCGCCGAGGTCGACTACCGCTTCAGCCACACCACGTACCACCTCACCGAACAGACCCTGGCCTTCTGGGAGTTCCTGGACCGCACCCGGGGCGACACGGACTACACGGAGCTGTCCGAGGACGACATCGGCATGCTCTACGTCCGCCACCGGGCGGCCCAGGAGCAGGCCCCGGCCGCCGCGCTGCGCCCGTACGCCGACGCCGTGGAGCAGCACGGCTGGGTGCACCCGGCCGCCACCCGCGTCCTTGAGCTGTGGCGTACGCAGTACGCCCGCCTCGGCCTGCACGACCCCGGGCTCCTCGCGCACCAGCCGCCCGGCCTCGGCCAGGAGGAGATGCTGGAACGGCTGCGCGCGCGTGGTCTGTGCCTGGACCACCGCGACCTGGGCGGCCCGGTCTATCTCGATCTGACCCGCCACGGGCTGCCGCTGCGCCGGATCGTCACCGCCGACGGCCGCCCCAACTACCTCGCCTGCGCGCTGCGCGAACTCCTGCCGCTCGCACCCGACTACGACGAGGTGGTGTTCCTGTACGACCCCGACCTCGACCCCGACTACCAGCTGCTCGCGCGCGTGCTCGCGCCTCTGGGGCCGACCGTGCACCGCGTTCCGGTCGGCCGGGTGCCGGTCGACGGCGAGATCCGCTCGGCCCGCGCGGGCGGCTGGCGGGGGCAGGACGCGGCCGCGCTCCTGGACGCGACCTCCGGACACGACGAGGCGGCCGTCCACCTCGGCATGCGCCTGTACTTCATCGCCACGCTGGGCCCGGGCCAGGGCCAGTCCCATCGGCCCGACCTGCTGCGCCAGTGCCTCAAGCGGGCCGAACGCCTGCTGGCCGGCGCACCGCCGACCGCGGCGGACGGCCTGGCCGAGCGGCTGGGCGCGCACCGCCGCGACCACGTGTACGTGGACCCGTACCGGCTCACGTCCGGGCTGCTGGCCCGGCACCGCGCCGCGCCCGCGCGCGATCTGCTCTCGGCGGTGTTCCTGTGCCCCTGACCCAGCGACGACTGCACGACGAGGCGTACCGGCGGCTGCGGGGCGCCCGGCCCGAACTCGCCACCCCGGCGGGCGAGTCGGACCTCGCCGCGCTGCTGCGGGCACGCGCCGAGGCCGTCGAGCGGCCGGGCGCGGACGCGGTCCAGGCGGTGGCGGTGCTGCGCGGCTTCGACCCGGCGGCCTGGGTCCGGGACGCGGCCGCGTTCGCGCTCGGACTCGCCCCGGACACCGCGGCGGCCTGGCGGCGCTCATTCACCCGAACGGTGTACCTGGCCGGGAACCCGGAGAACCTGCTGGGCCGTTACTCCTTCGACCACCTGGCCGAGGACGGGTCGGTCGGCTGGTGCGGCCCGGCACCGGCCGCCACCAGTGCGGGGCTGCGCCGCCTGCTCAAGCTGTTCCTGTCCACGGCTCCGTTCCCGATCCGCCCTGCGACCACGATCACCGTGCCGCCGCCGCACGGGCCTGCGGCACGCGGGCCCGCGCCGAGGGCCGCCGTTCACCGCGACCTGTACATCGCGGCGGCCGGCGTGCCCGTGCCCGAGGCGCTGGTTCACCTCAACCACCTGGTGGTCGAGGCGGCCCTGGACGGGCTGATCGCGCCGGGCGACCGGCTGACCCTGCGGTCCGTCCCCAGCCTGACCGGGGCGGCCACGCCGTTCGCCGCGCTCCGCGTCGACGTCGACCGCACCCATCCGCACCAGCTTCGCGCGTTCGCCGCGCTGACCGAGGAGACTCCCGATGTCTGACCCGTCCACCAGCGGCGCACCCGGCGCGCCTCCCGTCCGCTTGGGCATCCACGGCTCGCCCCACCTCGCGTCCGCCATAGTGCGCGCGGCGGGCCGCGCCGAGAGCGATGTGCGGATGGTCGGATACGACGTCGAGGACCCGTTCCGGGGGCTGCGCGCCAAGGAGCTCGACGTCATGATCGTCAAGTACGGGCCGCGCGAGCCGGATCTGGCGGTCAGCCGGCCGGTGGCGTACGACCCGCGTGCCGCGATCGTGGGCGCCCACCATCCACTCGCCACGCGCGCGTCGGTGTCGGTGGAGGAGCTGGCCGACTACGACGCGTTCCGCCGCCCCGGCACCTTCCCCGCCTCTGTGTGGGACGAGGTGGTGCCGCCCCGCACCCCGGCGGGCCGCGCGATACCGCGGCGGCACGACATGGGCACGGTGCGGGGCCTGATGGAGCTGCTGGCCCGGACCGACGCCGTGCACATCTCGTTCCAGTCGCTCGACACCATCACGCCGCCGCACATCAAGGTCGTCCCGATCGAGGATCTGCCGCCCGCGCCGGTGGCCCTGGCATGGCTGCGCGAGCCCGGACCCGCCGCGCACATACGGCAGTTCATCACCGACGCGGAGAACGGGAGCACGACCCGATGACGACCTACGCGACGACACACACGGCACCGGGTGTCCCCGTGGTGCTGCTGCACGCGCTCTCCCTCGACTCCTCGATGTGGGACGCGCAGCGGTACGCGCTGGTGCGGCGCGGGCACCCCGTCGTCGCCCCCGACCAGCGCGGCTTCGGCACGTCCCCGCTCGGCGACGGGCCACCGTCCCTCGACACGGTCGCCGACGACCTGGCCCGGGACCTTGACCGGCGGGGCATCGACCGCGCGGTCCTGGCCGGGGTGTCCATGGGCGGCTATGTCGCGATGGAGTTCCTGCGCCGCCACCCCGGCCGGGCCCTCGGGCTCGCGCTGATGTCCACGCGCGCGGAGGCGGACGACGAGGCCGCGCGGGCGGGACGGGAGGGCTTCGCCGCGCTGATGGCGGACCCGGCGAAGGCCCGGGCGGTCATCGAGTCGACGGCGCCCCGGCTGGTGGGCGCCACCACGCACAGCGAACGGCCGCAGGTGCAGGCCCGGTTGCGTGCCGCGCTGGCCGGGGTCTCCCCCGCTGCGCTCGCCTGGACCCAGCGGGCGATCGCGGCGCGCGCGGATGCCACGGACGTGCTGCGGGCCACCGACATACCGGCCGTGGTGATCACCGGCGCGGAGGACGAGCTGGTCTCGTCGGCGGACGCGCGCGCGATGGCCGAGGCGCTGCCCCGGGGACGCCAGGTGGTGATCCCGGGCTCGGGCCATCTGCCGCCCCTTGAGGCACCGGCGGCGACGCTGGCCGAGCTGGACGCCCTGATCGCCGAAGTGGTCGCCGAACAGGAGAAGGCGCGCTGATGCTGACGAACGACCACCGCGCCGACGATCACCGGGCCTGGGGGTTCACCTCCTCCACCGGGCTCGGCTTCACCCACCACACCATCGTCGACGCCCACTTCGACGCCTGCCGGGACGCTTATCTGGGGCTGCTCGGGCAGGCCGGGATCCGGCCGGGGGCGCACGTCCTGGACGCGGGGTGCGGCGGCGGGGACTTCCTGCCGTGGCTGGCCGATCTCGTCGGCCCCGAGGGCCGGGTCTCGGCCGTCGACCTGGCCGAGGAGAACGCCGCCCTGGCCACCGAGCGCCTGGCGCGGTGGGCCCCGGCCTGCCCGGTGGAGGTGCGCCGCGCCGATCTCCTGCGGCTGCCCTACCCGGACGACTCGTTCGACGCCGTGTGGTGCGCGAACACCGTCCAGTACCTGAGCGACGCGGAACTCGCTCTCGCCCTGCGGGAGATGCGGCGGGTGGTCCGGCCCGGCGGGACCGTGGCGGTGAAGGACCTGGACGCGCATCTCATCACCGCCCGGCCCACGGACCCGTATCTCTTCACGGACTTCTTCCGCGCGGCCGGACGGACCCCGGGCTACGCGGCCCAGCTGCTGCGCACCCGGGATCTGTACCGCCATCTCAAGGCGGCGGGGCTGACCGGGGTGCGGCAACAGACCGTCCTCATCGAGCACTTCGCCCCGCTCACCCCGCAGGCCCGGGCGTTCTACGCACCCACCTGCGCGCAGCTCGCCGGGCAGGCCCTGGAGCTGGGCCTGAGCGGACAGTGGCGGCGCTTCGTGGACCCGGACGCCCCGGACCACCCGCTCGACTCGCCCGACGGGTACATCAGCGAGGGCAATGTGCTGGCGGTCGGGACCGTTCCGGGGGAATTCCCCGGCGGTCCCGTTCGTTCCCCGGGAGAGAAGAGCATCCAGACCAGCTGATGGACCCGAGGTCCGCGGGAGGCACGGCGTGAACAGCGAGCAGGAGACGATCCACCGGGTCCTCACCGAGAGCGGTGACACCTGGGCGATCGTCGGGCTGTCGTCGAACGAGCGGCGGGCGGCGCACGGGGTCGCGGACGTGCTCCAGCGGTACGGGAAGCGGATCGTGCCCGTGCACCCGAAGGCCGAGACGGTGCATGGGGAGCAGGGCTATCCGTCGCTGGACGCGATTCCGTTCAAGGTCGACGTCGTGGACGTCTTCGTGAACAGCGAGCTCGCCGGGGACATAGCCGACCAGGCCGTCGCGGCCGGTGCCAAGGCCGTCTGGTTCCAGCTCGGGGTCATCGACGACGCGGCGTACGAGCGGACGCGGGCGGCCGGGCTCGACATGGTCATGGACCGCTGCCCGGCGATCGAGATACCCCGGCTCGGCTGAGCCCGAGGAGCGGAACACCCAGGACATCCGGAACACCCGGAACACCCGGAACGAGGAGCGGAACACCCGGTAGCCGTAGCCGCTGTACCGGCCGCGTGCCGTACGCGCATACTGACGCGAGCCCAGCCTGCGAACGGACGTACGGGAGGCGCTCCTTGCACAAGGTGATACGCACCCCGGACGGCCGCGAGCTGGCTGTCGAGACCCGTGGGCACCCGCTGGGCAGGCCGGTCTTCCTGCTGCACGGCACCCCCGGCAGTCGGCACGGCCCGGCACCGCGCAGCACCGTCCTGTACCGGATGGGCGTCCGGCTGATCACCTTCGACCGGCCGGGGTACGGAGACTCCGACCGTCGGCCCGGACGCCGGGTGGTGGACGCGGCCGACGATGTGGCGGCGATCGCCGACGCGCTGGGCATCGGTGAGTTCGCCGTGATGGGGCGCTCGGGCGGTGCACCGCACGCGCTGGGGTGCGCCGCACGGCTGCCGGACCGTACGGCCAGGGCGGTGGCGCTCGTGCCGCTGGCGCCGCGCGACGCCGACGGGCTCGACTGGTTCGAGGGCATGACCGAGGACAACGTCCGCGCGTACACGATCGCGGCGGGCGGGCCCGAGGCCGTGAGCGCCGAGCTGACGGTGCGGGCCGAGGCGATCCGGGCCGACCCGAAGGCCACGGTCGCCGCGATGCACGGCATGGTGCCCGATCCGGACCGGGGAGTCCTCGCCGACGCGGCGATCAGAGCGCTGCTGGTGCGCAACTTCGCGGAGGGGCTGCGCACGTCGACCGGTGGATGGGTCGACGACGTGCTGGCGCTGAGCTCGCCCTGGCGGTTCCGGCCCGAGGACATCCGGGTGCCGGTGCTGCTGTGGCACGGCGCCCAGGACGTCTTCGCGCCCGCGCTCCACACGCGGTGGCTGGCGCAGCGGATCCCGGGGGCGCACTGCGAAGTACCGTGGGATGCCGCGCACTTCGGCGCCCTGGAGGTGTTCACCCGGGCCCTGCGCTGGGCCCGGTGGTGACGTCGCCCGGTGGTGACCCGGCTGGGCCACCTGCGGCTGGGCCACGTGCGGCGGAGCCGCACAAGGTCGCAGCCCCGCGCCCCTGAAGGCGCCGGATCACACCGGCTGGATCTCGATGTCCCGGTCCAGCCTCCGCCAGGCCCTCGCCGCCTCCGCTGTCGGGTGGTCCACGCCCAGCTGCTCCGCGGCCGGTTCCAGGACCGCCGCGCGCAACCGCGCGGCCTCCTCGCCCCGGCCCGCCGCCCGGAGGGTGACCGCCAGGTTGGAGCGGCACACCAGGACGTCGGGGTGGCGCGGGCCGAGGGTGTCCAGCAGCCGGTCCAGGACCGCTCGCTCCCAGCGTTCCGCGAGGTCGGGGCGGTCCAGATCGCCGTACACATTGGCCAGGTTCACGCCCGCCGCGTGCACGAAGGGATGCTCCGGGCCGAGCGCGCCCTCCAGCGCCGCGCGGACCTGCTCGGCGTCGTCGGCCGCCGCCTGAGCACCCTCGGTCGCCCGTCGGTGGACGACCACGTTGTCCCGGCAGGCCAGCGTGTAGGGGTGGTGCTCGCCCAGCGTCTGGCGGTAGCCCTCCAGCATCCGGCAGGCGAGGACCAGGGCCCGGCCCGGGTCGCCTACGGCCGCGTGGTCGGCGGCGAGGTTGAGGCCGCAGGCCAGGGTGTCGGGCGCGGTGGGCCCGTACCGCTCGTACAGGCGCTCGTACGACTTCGTCGTGATGCGGATCGCCTCGTGCGGGTGGCCGGCCCGGCGCAGGGAGACCGCGAGGCTCTTCGCGGTGCGCAGCACTTCGGGCGCGCGCGGGTCGAGGACGCGGCGCAGCCCGTCCAGGACGTCCCGCAGCACCTGCACGGACGCCTCGTACTCGCCGTTGTCCCGCAGGTCCATGGCGAGATGGCCTTTGGTGGCGAGGGCGAAGGGGTGGTCGTCGCCGAGCAGCAGGGCGCAGCGCTCGACGGACCGTTCGTCGAGCCGCCGGGCGGCCTCGCTGTTGCCGGTGAGCCGGTAGTCGATGGCGAGGTTGTTCGCCGCCATCAGGGTGCGCCGGTGGTCCTCGCCGAAGAGCCGGCGCATCCCCTGGTAGATCCACAGATCGCGCTCCAGTGCCTCGGTGAAGCGGCCGACGGCGCGCAGGTCGGCGGCGAGGCTGCCGGTGACGATCAGGACGCTGGGGTGGTCGCCGGCCCGATGGTCCGCGCGGAAGTGGCGCCGCTGGCGCTCCAGGGTGTCCTCGTCCAGCTCCAGGGCCTGTTGGTAGCGCCCCTGGGCCCGCAGCGCGTTGGCGAGCTCGAAGCGGATGGCGAGCGTCTGGAGGTCGTCCGCGCCGAGCCGCCCGGTCCAGAGGTCGTCGAGCTGGACACCGAGGGCACGGGCGCTCTCCAGTTCGCCGCGGTTGACGAGATAGCGGATCCGGTCGACCATCAGCTGGCGCACGCTCGCCTCGTCGCAGTCGGCGACGCCGGACGCGAGCAGATGCGGCCAGATCAGTTCGAACTCGGGCCAGCTCCTGGGGTCGCTGACCGGGTCGTCCCGGCCGACGCCCTCGGTGGGCCGCGCCTGTGCGAGCACGCGGTGCACCACGTGCTTGGCCTCCGCCTGCTCCTGGGGGTTGAGTGCGGCCCGTACGGCGGCCTGGACCAGGCGGTGCACCTGGATGCTGCTGTCGGCCGGGTCCACCTTGGCCAGGGCGAACCGGTTCAGCGTCTGGATGACCCGGCCCAGCATGTACCGCTCGCGCAGGTCGGTGTCGTACGGAAGGAGCGCGTCGAGCATCACGTCGCTGCCGATGAGCCGCATCGAGACCGACTCGGCCGAGAAGAAGGACAGCAGCTCCAACAGCCGTACGGCGGACCGGGATTCCTCGCGGAGCCTGCTGATGGAGATGGTCCAGGTCGCGCTGATGCGATGGCCGTAGTCCTCGGGGGTGCCGAGCGAGAGGACCTGGGTGCTCTGTTCCCTGAGCTGTTCCAGGTAGGCGTCGACGGGCGTCGCGGTCTCCGCCAGCCAGGCCGCCGCCACCTCGACGGCCAGCGGCAGGTCGCCGACGGCGGCGGCGACCTGGTCCCCGTCCGAACGCGAAAGACCCGTGACCCGCCAGGTCAGGTGCTCGACGCTCTCGGCCCGGGTGAAGACGTCGACCCCGATGCTCTCGGCCCGGGCCGACGCGGGCTTGCTGCGGCAGGTGGCGATCACATGCCCGTACACCCGGCCCGGCAGGGGGGCGACGCTCGGCGGCAGCCGACGCAGCGCCGAGTCGGGGTCCTCCACATTGTCGAAGATCAGCAGCCAGCGCGGATAGCGCTCGCCGCTCCACAGCTCCTGGAGCGCCGCCAGGGCCGCCACGCCGACGACGTCGCCGGCCTTGAGGTCCATCTCCTCGGCGAGCTGGGCGAGGGAGGCCACCACACGGTCCGGCCGCTCCGCCTCGATCCACCACACCAGGTCGTAGTCGGCCCGGAACCGGTGCGCGTACTCCAGGGCCACCTGGGTCTTGCCGACACCGCCGAGGCCGTGCAGGACCTGGACCCGGCGGTGGGTGGAACGGCTGTCGCCGCGCAGCTGGTCGCGCATCCGGTCGAGCAGGGCGGTGCGGCCGGTGAACCAGCTGTTGCGCGGCCGTATGTTGGAGATCCGGGGCGTGCTGCCGGGGAAGCGCGGCCGGTCGGGGCCGGTCGGCAGGACGGGTATCGCCTCGGTCCGCTCCAGGGCGCCGAGCAGTGCGGCCGCCGCCCGCGTCTCGTCGACGCGCACCAGGTCGACCGGGCCGCGGCTGCCCGGCGGCGGGGTCAGTCGGACGTCGCCGACGCGCACCGGGAGCATCCTGCGGCGGCCGCCGGAGCGGTCCTGGGCGGCTTCGCCGTCCCACAGCCCGCGCCCCTCACGGGACTTGAGGTAGGCGGCGGACGCGATGTGCAGGACGCGGTAGGCGCCCTCCTTGGCGAACTGCTCCTCGACCCGGTCCGGTTGAGGGGTGCGGGCGTCGGCGGCCACCGGGTGGAACCCGGCCGCTTCGAGCACGGAGGTGATCCAGTCCACCCACATCCGGTCCTCGGAGACATGGCTCAGCACGATGTTCACCGGCGACTTGGGGCGGCGCCGGGTGAAGGCGCCGACGTGGGCGAGCCGCAGCGACTCGTCGATCGGCGGCAGCCCGGTGACCCGGCCGTCGGTGAGCACCGAGGTCAGCCGCTCGCACGCGGCGAGCACGGAGCTGGCGACGCCCGGCGGGTCGCCGAAGGTCGCCAGGACCTCCTCGTACGCGTAGAACGGGCGGTACGGGATCTCCACGGTGCCCCAGTACGCGCCGGCGCCCTCGATGCCGAGGCCGGTGGGGAAGCCCGCGAACGCCTCTCTGGCCAGCGCCCGCCCGGCGTCCGCCTTCTCCTTCTCGCCGTCGTCGATCCGGGTCGGCACCGGCAGGACGCGGATGTTCCGCTCGCCGTAGCGCTCCTCGATGTCGCGGGCGACGGCGGAGGCGCCGTCGATGCTCTGGTCGCTGAGGGTGAAGCAGACGACGAGGACCTGGGGCATCTGGACCGTGCAGATGTCGGCGATGTCGCTGAGGCCCGTGCGGCTGTCGATGAGGGTGTAGTCGTAGTGGGCCCGCATGTCGGCGCTCATGGCGTCGAAGAACTGGCCGCCGCCGGAGTGCTCGTAGAAGTGGTCCCAGTCCATCCGGCCGACGACCGAGGCGTAGTCGCGGTTGCGGCGCCCGGCCGAGAGGAAGTCCAGGCTGCCGCCGCCGGGGAAGGACCAGTCGAGGGAGACGGCGTGCGGACGCACGCGCGCGTAGCCGCGGTACCAGTCGGGGTCCCGGTCAGGGGTGGCGCGGCGCACCTCCTCCTGGTACTCGGTGATCAGGTTGATGAGCCCGGGTGTCGCCTCCAGGGCGCGCAGGTCGAGGAAGGGGTGGAAGAAGCGGTGCAGTCCGGGCGCTTCGAGGTCCCAGTCGACGGCGAGCACGCGATGGCCGTTGGCCGCGAGGATCCAGGCGCAGTTGGCGAGCGCCATGGTCCGCCCGGTGCCGCCCTTGTACGAGTAGAACGTGATGACGGTCCCGTCACGGTTCTCGGCCATCTGAGGGGCCCTCCACCCGGTCGGCCTTGCTCTGGTCGGCGGCTCGCCGCTCGCGCCGTGCCTCGGCCGGGTCCGACCGCCCGTATCCGACTCCGCGCGGCAGCACTCGGGGAAGCGGTGTGCCCGGCCCGGGCGTCGCGTCCGTGCGGCCGGCGCTCTCGTAGTGCCTGACCGCCGACCGTACCGCCCGCGGCAGCTCCTGGCTGAAGGCTTCCAGGGTAGGCAGTCCGCCGCCCCGCGTCAGGTGTCCCTCACTGTCCCAGGCGCGCGCGGCGAGCACGTCGTCGGCGGTGTCGCGCAACTCGCCCTCGTGCAGCCGGGATTCCGGGTCCACCCGGTTCCAGGGGATCATCACACTGATCCAGGGCCGCGGTTCGGCCGAGAATCGCCGTACCAGCTCGCGGTGGCGGGCCGAGCCGAGCGCCCAGCGGTCGAGCAGCAGCAGCCCGGGGGCGGCGGGCGGCCCCGGGCTCAGCAGCCGCTCGGCGCTCTCGTCGAACTCCCCCAGGACCACCGAGTAGTTGAGGTTGCTGACGAGGTCGGCGGTGTGGCTGGCCAGGGGGCGGGCGGACATCGGATGGTACGGGTTCCAGTCCTGCGGCCGGGAGCCGTAGCAGTCGGGGCCGCGTCCCGGCGGCAGGCCGTCGCGGGAGCAGGCGAGGACGGTGACGTCCAGGCGGCGGCCGGGCCCGGGGGCGGAGCCGAACGCCGAGGTCAGCGTGGCGTAGTCCTGGAACGGGTCGCCGTCGGCGATCCGGGTCTGCTCGGCGACGCTGACGACGCGCTTGGCGAGCCGGTAGACGGCGTGCTCGTAGTGGTCGCGCAGATAGTTGAGCTTGATCATCCCGTAGAAGCCCTCGTCGGCGTACTCGTCGCCGAAGTCCGAGTGGTCGAACCTCAACCTGCGGGCGGGCTCGGGTAATTGGTGCGGAAGTACGGGGGTCCACAGCGCCGGGATGATCGCCGGGGGCGAGCGGCGCTCGCTGCGCGACTGGTGCAGGGTGTCGCGGCCGGCGAAGGCGAACCACTCACGGCCGCACTGCTCGCTCAGGAAGTAGCGCGGCGAGTAGAGCGGGACGAAGACCCGGCACAGCGCCAGGGCTTCGGTGATCTGCCCCTGCCAGTCCTCGCCGGGGCGCACGTGCTGGTCCATGAAGCCCGCGGGCACCCCGGCCGGGAGCGCGGTCAGCTGCATCACATGCGCGGACAGGTCGCGGAAGAACCGCCTCACCCACAGGTCGGGGTCCCTGTCCCGGGGGTCGTTCTTGGGTGTGTGCGCATAGCTCAGGAAGAAGTACGGCCTCGGCTCGCGCCCCCCGCCCCCAGCGGCTTCGTGCGGCACCGCTCCCTCCCGGTCCGAGTGGGTGGGTCCTCAGTGTAGAAAGCCGACGATCCACGGCGGAACCGCCTGTACGCGCCGAATCGACGGCACCCGGTCAACCGCGCGGCGCGTTGCGGGCGCGCCAGGCGTCGCGGTGGCGCCGGGCGGCGTCCCGCGCGCCGGTCAGCGCCCGGGCGGGCACCTGTTCGGCCTGCCAGGCGGCCGCCGTCTCGCCCATCGCGGCGACGAAACGTTTGCCGGACGCGGTGAGCGAGGCGCTGCGCGCGAGGGTGTCGACGGCGTCGGTGGTCTGCCGGCGCCACCGCGCGAACTCCTCCTGCGCCCGGTCGCGGGCCGCCGGCCCCTCGGCGGCGGACCGGCGCACCCGCCAGAAGTCGGTGACGGCGAGGTGGGCGTAGGTCCCCTGGAGCAGCCCGCCCAGCGGCCTCGGGTCGTCGCGCCACGGGGCGTAGTAGCGGCCCCGGTCGTCGGGGTCGTACAGGTCGCAGACATCGAGCACCGCGCTCAGCTTGACGTGCTGGAACTCATGGACGATCAACAGGGCCAGCAGGTCCGGGCCGGACGGGCGGGCCGCCGCGATGGCCCCGAAGGCGTCCCGGCAGGTGGCGCTGGTGTCGCCGCCGAGCCGGGGGGCGAGCGGCGTGACCACGCGCAGTCCTGCCGAGATTCCCGGGGCGTACGCGGGGAGTTGACGCTGTATCAGGGACCAGGCGGCGGCGATCCCCTGGGCCCAGGCGCGCGCCCCGGGCGCCGGGAGCCGGTCCGCGACGGGCCACTCGTAGCGGTCGCGCAGCGGGTCGGTGTCCTCCAGGGCGACCGTCCAGCCGTCCGCCTCGACGAGCCTGACCGGCTGCCAGTACGCGGTACGCCCGTCGAGGCCCTCGCCCCAGCCCATCCGCAGCCGACGGCCGCCGGACCGTACCGTGAACCCATAGGACTCGGCGGTCACTTCGGCCTCCTCTGCATCACCCGGCAGCAGGGCGCGGCCGATGCCCGGCAGCCGCAGGGTGCCCTCGCGCAGCGGAACCGTGACGGCGTCGGCGCGCCGGGCCCGCAGTGCGGCCGACGCCGCGAGTTCGGCGAGCCCGGCGGCGGGCGCGCCCCGGGCGTCGGCCCCGAGGACGCCCAGCGCCCACGGCCGGAAGTACGGGTGGGCGAGCGCGGCGTCGAGGGCCTGCGGCGCGCCCGCGTCCAGGTCGACCAGGAGCTCCCAGGCGGCCGTCGCCCGCCCGTCGGCGGGCCGGACGCGGCCGCCGACGGCGGCGAGCAGGTCCCGGTTGAGGTCGAGCTGCGCGAGGGCGAGGCGCCGGACGGTCGCGGCGCCGCCGAATCCGGCCGCCAGCTCGTCGAAGTCGCCCGGTTCCAGAGGGTGTTCGGCCATCTCGGCGGCTTCCCCGACCGCCGCGTGAGCGGTCGCCTCGTGCGGACGGGTGTGCTCGTGCGTGGGTGCCTTCGTTTTTGTACGGACCTCCTCATGCGTACGGATGCGGGTGATCAGTGCCAGCAGGTCCGGGCAGAACACGGACGGGTTGTCGAAGCCGTTCGCGGTGCGGTAGCGGTGGGCGTAGAGGCCGCCGCCGCAGGACTCGACGACCGGACACGCGGTGCACTGGGCGCACAGCGCCTCGATGCCCTTCTGCCGGGCCAGCACCCCGGGGTGGCGCAGCACGTCGTCCAGTGAGTGCTCGAAGACGTTCAGACCGGTGGCCGGGGCGCCGTCGTACGACGTCTTGAGGCTGTCCGCCTGCTCGTAGGTGCCGTCGGTCTCGATCACGACGAGGTCGGCGGGGGCGAGTCCGAGCGATTCGGTGAGGCTGCTCGCGCCGCGCAGGGTGCGGTGCACCGACTCGAAGGTCCGCACCGGGACCGGGCGGCCCGCCGCGTCCCAGCGCCGGTACACGGCGTCGAGCCAGTCGGCGTACGGGGTCGCCTGCCCGGTGGGGCGCGGCGGCGGGGTGTCCCAGGTGGCGTGCGGCAGCAGGAAGTCGATGCGCGGCGGATCGAGGGCGACCAGGGCGTCGTAGACGGCGAGCGGGTCGTTCTCGATGTCGATCGTGCACAGCAGCCCGGCGAAGAGCTCGCGGTAGCGGGGACGCCTCAGCAGGGCGACCGCGTCCAGCACCTTGGCGTGGCTGCTGCGGCCGTCGGCGTACCGGCGATGGCGGTCGTTGGAGGCGCGGTCGCCGTCCAGGGAGAGGCCGACCCGGATGCCGAGTTCCCGGAAGAGCTCGCAGAACTCCTCGTCGAGCCGGACGCCGTTGGTGTGGATGCGCAGGTCCAGGGCGCTGATCCCGGCCAGGGCGCGGCGCAGCTCCTCGGCCGCGCGGCGCAGCAGGACCGGTCCCGCGAGCAGCGGTTCGCCGCCGTGCAGGACGACATGGACGGTGGGCAGTCGGTGGATGCGGGCGTGGTCGGCGATCCTGGCCGCCGAGGCGGCCAGGATCTCCTGCGACACCGCTCTGGGCCGACCGCGCCAGCTGGTGTCGGCGTGCTCATAGACGTAGCAGTGGTCACACGCGAGGTCGCAGCGGCTGTGCGTCTTCAGCACAACCTGCGACAGCGCCGGCGCGGGCCGGTCCACGGCGGATGCCCGGCGCTAGAGCGACGACTGGAAGCTGGCGACCCGTACCGTCGAGCCGTCGTCGGCCGCCATCAGTCTCCGTACGCCGACCGGCACTTCGCCGGCGCGTGCCTTGACCGCCTGTACTTGCAGCTGCGACCGCTCGCGTCCCTGCCGGTCGATCTTTGGACAGGGCCTTTCGGCGGCCGTGACGAGGTGTTCCAGGGGAGCCCCCTCAGTCAGGCGTGCGGAGGATCGAGGGCGGACGCCCTCTCCGCACATACTTTTCCCCGCTCGTTGCGAATAATCGCACAGCAGTCGGCGCGACAGTACAACCCCTTTGCGGGGACGACGTGTTCGAGCCACCCTCACCGCTCGAACGGGACCGAGATCGCCATGGTCATCTCGACCGGTTCGGTGCCGTCGTTGCGGTAAGTGTGGGGCGCGTTGGCCTCGAAGGAGGCCGAGTGGCCGGTCGGGACGGGGTGGTCGGTGCCGTCCACGACCAGGGTCAGGGTGCCCTGGGTGACATGGATCAGCTCGATCGTGCCCGCCGGGTGCGGGTCGGAGGCGCTGCCGTCGCCGGGCATCAGATGCCACTTCCACATCTCCAGCGGACCGGGCGCCTCCGTGCCCGCGAGGAGCGTGGAGTAGCTGCCCCGCTCGGTGGACCAGAGCCGGACGGCCTGGTCCGGCGGCACGATCCGCAAGCTGGGCCCGCTCTCGTAGTCGAGCAGGGTCGTGATGCTCACGCCGAGCGCGTCGGCGATCTTCACCACGGTGCCGACGCTGGGGTTGGTCCGCGCCTGCTCGATCTGGATGAGCATGCCGCGGCTGACACCGGCGCGGGTGGCGAGCGCTTCCAGGGTGAAGCCGCGCTCGGCGCGCCAGTGCTTGACGTTGCGGGCCAGGGACTGGGTCAGCAGGTCGAGGTCCGACACATTCCGTCCATCGTGTGGGCCGCAGTGGCGGCCGGTCAATACCTGCCATCCAATATTCTGGATGACAGGTCTAATATATTGAACTACGGTGCGATGCACCCCACTGTTCACCGCACTGTACTGCGAGGCCCCCATGACAGCACTGTTCGCCCTGGCCACCAGCCTCCTGTGGGGACTGGCCGACTTCGGCGGCGGGCTGCTCACCCGACGCCTCCCCGCGCTGACCGTGGTCGTCGTCTCGCAGTGCACAGCCGTCGTGGTCCTCGGCGCGATCGTGGTGGCGACCGGCGGCCGGCACCAGGCCGACCACCGGCTCTGGTTCGCGGTGGCGGCGGGCGTGGTCGGCCCGGTCGCGATGCTCAGCTTCTACAAGGCGCTGGCACTCGGCCCGATGGGCGTGGTCTCCCCGCTCGGCTCACTCGGTGTCGCCGTGCCGGTCGGCGTCGGCCTGGTGCTGGGCGAGCGCCCCGGCGTCCTGCAGTTCGCCGGGATCGCGGTCGCCGTGGCGGGTGTCGTGATGGCGGGCGGCCCGCAGTTCCGGGGCGCGCCGGTGCAGCGGCAGGCGATCGCGCTCACACTGCTCGCCGCGTTCGGCTTCGGCGCGGTGATGGCGCTGATCGCCGAGGCGTCGACCACGGTCACCGGCCTGTTCCTCGCGCTCTTCGTGCAGCGCGTCACCAATGTCGCGGTCGGCGGCGCGGCGCTGTACGTGTCCGTGAAGCGCGGCGGGGACGCGCTGCCCGAGGGCGGCTTCGGCGTCGTCCGCGCGGCGCTGCCCGCGCTCGCCTTCGTCGGGCTCGCGGACGTGGCCGCCAACGGTACGTACGCGATGGCAGCCCGGCAGGGCCCGGTCACCGTCGCGGCCGTGCTCGCCTCGCTCTACCCGGTGGTGACGGCGCTGGCCGCCCGGGGCGTCCTCAAGGAGCGGCTGCGCGGGGTGCAGGCGGCGGGCGCGGGCATCGCCCTGGTCGGCACGCTGCTGCTGGCGGCGGGGTGAGGGCGGGCGGCCGAACCGCACACCGCTACACCTCGTCGGGCGTCAACTCCGCGAGGGCCAGCAGCTGTTCGGGGGTGACGCCCTCCGGGATCGGGACCGGGGCGGGGGTGCGCAGCGGCGGCTGCCAGCCGTTCTCCTCGTCCCAGGTGCGCACGACCCGGGCGGGCGCCCCGGCGACCACCGCGTGGTCCGGCACCTCGCCCCGGACGACCGCGCCCGCCGCGACGACCACATTGCGGCCGAGCCGCGCGCCCGGCAGCACCACGGCGCCCGTCCCGAGCCAGCAGCCCGGTCCGATCCGAACCGGTTCCATGCGCGGCCACTGCTTGCCCACGGGCTGGTGCGGGTCGTCGTAGCTGTGGTTGGTCGAGGTGATGTAGACGTACGGGCCGCAGTACGTGTTGGAGCCGATGGTCACCGTGGTGTCCGCGATGACGTGGCTGCCCCGGCCGAGCACCACGCCGTCGCCGAGCCGCAGTATCGGTTCGGCGCCGAGGTCGAGGCCCGGCATCATCCCGGCCGTGAGCGTGACCTGTTCGCCGATGATGCAGTGGTCGCCGAGCTCGATCCACGGCTCGCCGAAGACCGTGCCCTGCGGGAACGCGAGCCGGGTGCCCTGGCCGATACGGCCGAAACGCAGCCGTCCGGGGTGCTCGGCGGTGACCGCCCCGGCGTTCTGGACCCACTGCCAGCCGCGCTGGACGGCGCCCGCGACGGTCCGGCGCCGCCAGGCGGTCAGGGATGAGAACGTGTTTCTGTTCTTCGGCACCCGCACACGGTACTCACCGGCAAGCGGGCAGGTCGGCGGCCGGACCTGTGATCTTCCGCTCAGCCGGACCGGCCCGCCTCCCGCGCCCCGGGGCGTCAGCCGCCGTGCGCCTCGCGGTGGTCCCGCGCCAGGCCGAGGTACATCGCCGCGTTGACCTTGATGCCCTCGCGCTCCTCCTCGGTCAGCTCCCGCCGGACCTTGGCGGGCACGCCCGCGACGAGCGAGCCGGGCGGGACGACCATCCCCTGCGGCACCAGCGCCTGCGCGGCGACCAGTGAACCCGCCCCGATCACGGCCCCGTTGAGCACGGTGGCGCCCATGCCGATGAGCACGTCGTCCTCGACGGTGCAGCCGTGCAGCACGGCGTTGTGCCCCACCGAGACGCGCTCGCCGACGGTGACCGGGAAGCCGGGGTCGACGTGGACCGTGCAGTTGTCCTGAATGTTGCTGTCGGCGCCGAGCACGATCGGGCCGCAGTCGGCCCGCAGCACCGTGTGGTACCAGACGCTCGCCCCGGCGGCCAGGGTCACCTCGCCCAGCACCACGGCGGTGGGTGCGGTGAACGCCGCCGGATCGATCTGCGGCTTCCTGCCGCCCACGCCCACGACCAAAGCCCGCTCTGCCATGCGCCACTCCTTCGTACGGATCTCATCGCACCCAGGGGGCACGGTAGGCGACGGCGCGCCGGGGCGTGCGCGCGGGTGGCCCGTACGATCGCCGCATGGCACTCTTCCGGATCGACCGGCGTACGGAGCTGAGCTGCGGCGAGGCATGGCGGCGGCTGACCGACTGGCCCCGCCACTCGGGGAGCGTGCCGCTGACCCGGATCACCGTCACCACCCCGGCGCCGACCGGCGTCGGCACGGTCTTCGTGGCCCGGACCGGCATCGGGCGCCTGGCGTTCGAGGACCCGATGGAGGTCGTGGCGTGGGAGCCGCCCGGCGCTCAGCGGCCCGGACACTGCCGGATGGTCAAGCGCGGGCGTGTCGTCACCGGCTGGGCCGAGATCGAGGTGCGCCCCGATCCCTCGGGGACCGGGGCGCGGCTCGTCTGGCGCGAGGAGCTGCGGGTGCGGCCACTGCCGCGCGCGCTCGACGCGTTGATCGCACCGGCGGGGCGGCTCGTCTTCGGGCGGGCCCTGACCGCGGTCCTGACGGGCTGAGCGTCAGTCGGCGGCCGGCACGTTCTCGACGGGGGCCGACTCGACCTCCGCGGACGCCTTCTTGGCCCGGTTCTTGACGACGAGCATCGAGACCACGCCGAAGACCGCCGCGAGCCCGAGACCGACGTACGAGAAGTTCTTCAGATACGACTCGGCGACCGTGCCGATGTAGTAGATGGCGGCCGTGGTGCCGCCCGCCCAGCAGATGCCGCCGAGCAGGTTGGCGATG
Organism: Streptomyces sp. NPDC048696; assembly: GCF_043198895.1. Lineage (NCBI taxonomy): Bacteria > Bacillati > Actinomycetota > Actinomycetes > Kitasatosporales > Streptomycetaceae > Streptomyces > Streptomyces sp. NPDC048696. The sequence continues at coordinate 650,524 of NZ_JBICVJ010000002.1, forward strand.
AAGAACTTCCAGTACGGCATGTGCAGCACGCCCGCCAGCGGCCCCGCGAAGATCCGCAGCAGCGCGATGAAGCGGCCGACGAACACCGCCCACATGCCCCACTTCTGGAAGGACTTCTCCGCCATGGCGACATGGCCTTCGCTGAAGTGCTTGGGGAACCTGGCGGCGAGCCAGGCGAGCAGCGGTCTGCCGCCCTTGCGGCCGATCGCGTAGCCGATCGAGTCGCCGACGACCGCGCCGACCACGGCGGCGGCGCCCAGGATCACCGGGTTGATGTGCCCCTGCTGGGAGGCCAGCAGCGCCGAGCTGACGAGGACGATCTCGCCCGGCAGCGGAATGCCGAGGCTCTCCAAGCCGATGACCAGCCCCACCAGGAGATAGACACTGACGGCGGGGATGTTCTCCAGCCACTCCTGGATGTGCAACGCCCGTTTCCTCCCGATAGCGACGGGCTGACGCCCGGCGTGCGCCCCCCTTGGCCCACGCCGGGAAGCCTACCCGCTCGGGTCCGCTCAACGGCTGCGCGCGACGCGCACCTCGCCGTCCGGACGTCGGTCGGTCAGGCGTTGGGCCGCAGGGTCCACACCACGGTCATCTCGCCGGTGACCGCGCCGTCCCCACGCTGGATGGCGATGGCGACGGGGAACTCCGGGCGCTGCCCGGCGTCCAGCTCCGCGACGACGTCGGCGATCGGGCGGCCGAGGGTCGCGGTGGCGGTCACGACGCCCATCGCGAGCTTCTTGTAGCCGATTTCCGCCTTGACGGCGAGCGGCACGGCACGGTGCATCTGGTCGCCGAAGGCCGCGATCACGATCGCGCCGCTGGCGGACTCGGCGAGCGTGAACATCGCGCCGGCGTGCGGTCCGCCCACGTGGTTGTGGTAGTCGGCCTGGTCCGGCAGCCGGACCACGGCCCGCTCCGGGGTGGTCTCCAGGAACTCCAGGTTCAGGGTCCTGGCCATGGGAACGGTGGCGGCGAGCATCTCGCCGACGGACATCTGATCAGCGCTCATGGGGAGCGATGTTACCCGTCAGTAGTAGACCTTGACCATCCCCCCACAGGGGCGGACGTAGCAGGAGTGACCTGTCCCCTCTATGGTTACTCGCCATGTGGCAAGGACAGCAGCCGCCCGGGGGCGAGCAGAATCCGCAGGACCCGAATCAGAACCCCTATCAGCAGCCGGGGTACCAGGCACCGAACCCGTACCAGCAGCCGACGCAGCCGGGGTACCAGGCTCCGGCCGGCGGCTACCAGCAGCCGGGTTATCCGACGCAGCCCAACCCGTACCAGCAGCCGACCGTGCCGCAGTACCCGGTCGGGGCCCCGCCCGGACCGCCGATGCCGCCGCAGGACGGGGGCGGGAACAAGAAGAAGACGACCGTCGTCGCGATCGTGGCCGCGAGCGCGGTCGTGATCGCGGCCGTCGTCACCGGCGTCGTGGTCATGAAGGACGACGGCAAGAAGGACGACAAGGCCGACAACAAGCCGACCAAGAGCGCGGCGCCGCAGCAGCCCGCGTCGCCCGGTGGCGCCACCGACAACCCGCGCGGCGGCTCCACCGTGGAGGAGAAGCCGACCATCGAGGGGTGGAAGGTCATCACCAACCCCAAGTGGGGCACGTCCTTCGACGTCCCGTCGGACTGGGAGTTCAAGGGACCGAGCTGGGCCGGTGGGTTCGAGGACCACAAGGACCCGACCGGCAAGCCGCTGATCATGCAGTCGGCGCCCGCGTACTACAAGCCCAAGTGGTGCTCGGAGGACTCCAACCACGACGGCAACCTTGAGAACACCGAGCTCGCGGGCACCGGCACCAAGGGCGCCGACGGCGCCAAGAACACCGACGAGGTCGCCGAGAACCAGGTGCCCTGGTGGGTGTACGGCGCGTACACGCAGCCGGACAAGAAGATCATCAAGACCGTCAAGCCGGTCCCGTACACCACCAAGGCGGGCATCACCGGCAGCGTGGCCCGCGCCTCGGCGACCGGGGTCAAGAAGACCGGCAAGTGCTCCACCGACGGCCAGGCGATCGTCTTCGGCTTCAAGAACGCCAAGGGCGACTTCGTGGCCTGGAACCTGTACGCGGCCACCGGTGTGAAGGACGCGGTCTCCGAAGAAACGATCCAGAAGATCCTGAGCACCGTCCGGTTGGCGAGCACGCCGCCCACCGGCTGATCCGTATCACCGGCCGGTTCCGCTCGCGGTAGCACCCCCGGTACCGCAAACCGGTTTGGCACATCGAGGCGGCGGCGGCGATAGTCCACACGTGACATCTGCCGCCGCCGCTTCCCGTTTCCGCCGTCCCGCCTGGGCGGGCCGCAACTACTCCCTGCTCACCGCCGCCGCGATCGTGACCAACCTGGGCAGCCAGGGCGCCCTCATCGCCTCGGCGTTCGCGGTGCTGCAATCGGGCGGCGACGGCGGCGACGTGGGCCTGGTGGCGGCGGCCCGTACCGTGCCGCTCGTCCTCTTCCTGCTCGTCGGCGGCGCGTTGGCGGACCGCATACCCCGGCACCGGGTGATGGTCGCCGCCAACGCCCTCAACTTCCTCTCCCAGGGCGCCTTCGCGCTGCTCGTCCTGAACGGCACGCCCCCGCTCTGGCAGATGATGGCGCTCAGCGGGCTCGGCGGCGTGGGCCAGGCGTTCTTCGGCCCGGCCTCCGAGGGCATGCTGCTCTCCAGCGTCGAGGGCGAGCAGGCCGGACGCGCCTTCGCGCTCTACCGGATGGCGATGCAGGGCGCCGGGATCGGCGGCGCGGCCCTCGGCGGCGCGCTCATCGCCGGGTTCGGCCCGGGCTGGGTCCTCGCCATCGACGCCGCCGCGTTCGCCGTCGCGGGGGCGCTGCGCGCCTTCATCGACGTGAGCGACGTTGCGCCACGCGCGCCCGGCGGCGGCATCCTCGCCGATCTGCGCGACGGCTGGCAGGAGTTCATCGGGCGCCCCTGGCTGTGGGCGATCGTGGCGCAGTTCTCCCTCGTCAACGCCGTGGTGGTGGCCGCCGACGCGGTGTACGGGCCGCTGGTCGCCAGGGATCATCTGGGCGGGCCGGGGCCGTGGGGCCTGGCGCTCGCCGCGTTCGGCGCGGGCACGGTCGGCGGCGCGCTGGTGATGATGCGCTGGAAGCCGCGCCGGCTGCTGTTCGTCGGCACGCTCTGCGTCTTCCCGCTCGCCCTGCCGTCCGCCGCGCTCGCGGTGCCCGCGCCGATCGGGGTGCTGGTCGCGGTGATGTTCGTGACCGGTGTGTCGATCGAGGTGTTCGGGGTGTCCTGGATGACCGCCATGCACCAGGAGATCCCCGAGGAGAAGCTGTCCCGGGTCTCCGCGTACGACTGGCTGGGCTCGCTCGCCATGGTGCCGCTGGCCACCGCCCTCGCGGGCCCGGCCGAGAGCGCGTTCGGCCGGACGTCCGCGCTGTGGGGCTGCGCGGCGGTGATCGTGGTCCTGACGGCCGCGGTGCTCACGGTTCCGGACGTACGCAATCTGGTGCGGCGCACCACGCCGGTGGCGTCCGGGACGCCCGCGCCGCAGCGGGCGGGCGCCGACTCAGCCGATGCCGAACGCCCCGTCGGGGGGCTCGGGTGACGGCTGCGCCTCGGCGTCCGGCACCGGCACGGCCGTGCCGATGAACCGCCGCAGCGCGTCGCCGTGTTCGACCCGCGCCGGGAACGCGTCCCCCGCCGTCAGCCGGGCCAGCTCCGCGATCGGGAGCGGGCGCTGCGAGGCGAGCAGCACCGCGTTGCCGAACCGCCGCCCGCGCAGCACCGCGGGCTCCGCGATCAGCGCGACCTCGGCGAACACCGCGCGGAAATTGGCGAGTTGGGAGCGCAGGAAGGTGAAGGGCGCGCCGTCGGCGAGGTTGGCCACGTAGACGCCGCCCGGTCGCAGCACCCGCTCGGCGACCCGTGCGTACTCGACCGAGGTCAGGTGCGCGGGCACCCGGGAGCCGCCGAAGACGTCGGCGACCAGGAGATCGACCGAGTCGGCCGGCGCGCTCTCGGCCCAGGCGCGCGCGTCCGCCGCGTGCAGCCGGATGCCGCAGCCGTCGGGCAGCGGCAGATGCTCGCCGACGAGATCGATCAGGCCCCGGTCGGCCTCCACCACGTCCTGGCGCGAGCCGGGCCGGGTCGCCGCCACATAGCGGGGCAGGGTGAGCGCGCCGCCGCCGAGGTGCAGGACGTCCAGCGGGGCGCCCTCCTCCCCCGCGCGGTCGACGACATGGGCGAGCCTGCGGGCGTACTCGAACTCGATGTACGTCGGGTCGTCCAGGTCGACGTACGACTGGGGCGCCCCGTTCACCGTGAGCAGCCAGGCCCGCTCGCGGTCCACGTCGGGCATCAGCTTGGCGGTGCCCCAGTCCACTGTCCGGCTCACCGGTATCGGCTCGTTCACCGTCCCATTGTGCGTCAGGGAAAAGGGGTCAGGACCAGAGCTCGGCCACGGCCGCCGCGTGGGCGGCGGCCTGGGCGCGGCCCGCTCGGGCGGCCGGGGCGCGGCGGGACGGCTCAAGGGAGTTGCGGCCGAACGACCTGCGGGCGGCCGCGTCGGGCGTGATGAGCTCGACGCGCGCGCCCGCCGTGATCAGCTTCGCCACCTGGGTGCGGGGCGAGTCCAGCGGGCCGCCGCCGATCGCCAGCGGCGCCAGGACCACCACCCGGTCGTACCCGGCGGCGAGCTGGGCGTTGGCCGGGGAGTGCACACCGCCGTCGATCCACCGGCGGCCCTCCACGCCGACGGTCGGCCACACGCCGGGCACCGCGCAGCTGGCGGCGACCGCGTCCACCAGCTCCACCCCGCTCTCCCGCTCGAAGATCCGCAGCTCGCCGCTGTCCGCCGCGACCGCCGTGATCCGCAGCCTCCGCCTGGGCCACTCGTGGGACACCAGGCGCCCGGCGATCACCGCGCGCCGCTCGGCCTCGCCGGGTGTGTCGGCGGCGAGTGCCATGCGGCCCAGCTTGCGTCCGTACTCCTCGGGCGTACGGGAGGTCAGCGCCGCACGGGCGAACCGGAACACCGTGGCGGGGCCGAGGTGGGCCGGAACCTCGCCGTCCGGGCGCGCGAGCTGGCGCTCGTACAGCGCGGGCAGGCCGATGCGCCCCGAGGTGATCTGCGCGGCGACCACCGAGCCCGCCGAACTGCCGACGACCAGGTCCGCGCCGGTCACGTCGACGCCCGCCTCGGCGAGCCCGTAGAGCATGCCGATCTCCCAGCCGACGCCGGTGATTCCGCCCGCGCCGAGCACGAGTGCCGTGTCTCCCATGCCGCAGAGTCTGACGGAGCGCGCGGAGCCCGCCTCCTTCGGGGGTACCGAAGAAGGCGGGCCCACCGTGGCACCGCTCGGAGCACGTCGGCTCGGAGCACGTCGGCTCAGAGCACCTCGGTGACCGTGCCCGCGCCGACCGTGCGGCCGCCCTCGCGGATGGCGAAGCCGAGACCCGGCTCCAGCGGGATGTCCCGGCCCAGCTCGACGGTCATGGTGACCGTGTCGCCGGGGCGCGCGACAGCCGTCTCGCCGAGGTCGACGTCACCGACCACGTCCGCGGTGCGCAGATAGAACTGCGGGCGGTAGCCGGTGGCGACCGGGGTGGTGCGCCCGCCCTCGCGCGCCGACAGGACGTACACCTGCGCCCTGAACCGACGGCTCGCCGTGGTGCTGCCCGGCGCCGCCACCACATGACCGCGCCGCACCGCGTCGCGGGGCACCCCGCGCAGCAGCAGCGCCACGTTGTCGCCCGCCTCGGCGGAGTCCATCGGCTTGCCGAAGGTCTCCAGGCCCGTGACGACGCTCTCGACGTCCGCGCCCAGGACCTCGACGCGGTCGCCGACGCGGACCGTGCCGCGCTCGACCGCGCCGGTGACGACGGTGCCCCGGCCGGTGATGGTCAGGACGTTCTCCACCGACAGCAGGAACGGCGCGTCGGTGTAGCGGACCGGCATCGGCACATAGGTGTCGACCGCGTCGAGCAGCGCCTCGACGGCCGCCGTCCAGCGCGGGTCGCCCTCCAGAGCCCTGAGCCCGGAGACGCGGACGACCGGCACCGAGTCGCCCCCGTACCCGTGCGCCGAGAGCAGGTCGCGGACCTCCAGCTCGACCAGGTCGGTCAGCTCCTCGTCACCCGCGTCCGCCTTGTTCAGCGCGACCACGATGTGGTCGACGCCCACTTGGCGGGCGAGCAGCACGTGTTCGGCGGTCTGCGGCATGATCCCGTCGAGCGCCGAGACGACGAGGATCGCCCCGTCCAGCTGGGCGGCGCCGGTGACCATGTTCTTCACGTAGTCGGCGTGACCCGGCATGTCGACATGGGCGTAGTGGCGGGTGTCGGTCTCGTACTCGACGTGCGCGATGTTGATGGTGATGCCCCGCGCCGCCTCCTCCGGCGCCCGGTCGATCCGGTCGAAGGGGACGAACGTGCCGGTGCCGCGCTCGGCGAGCACCTTGGTGATGGCGGCGGTCAACGTGGTCTTGCCGTGGTCGACATGGCCCATGGTGCCGATGTTCAGATGGGGCTTGGTGCGTACGTATGCCGTCTTGGGCATGGCTGTGTCCCTCGGGATGCTGATGGCTCGAAGCCGCGACGGGACCCCTGAGTCCGACCGACCCTCCCCCTGCGGGGTCCGCCGGTCTCTCCGGGAAGGGTCAGCTTCGGGCGCCGTCGAGGGGCGCTGCGGCAGCGATGAACGCCGCGACGGCTGCGACTGCCGCCGCCGCGAGGGCAGCCTTCGGCGCGTCCGCGACTGCGGACGGCGCTGCGAGGAAGGCGTGCCGGAACATGTGGCCGATCATGCCCCTGGGGACGGGGTGGCGTCGAATGGTTTTCCCCACCGGGGAGTTGGGGCGACGCGGGGCCCCACGGGCGGTTCGGCGCGGCCGGGCGGGACCCGCAGGCGGCGTCGGGCGGCCGGGTCCTCGCCTCACGGTCGGGGCCGGGCGTCGACGTCCCCGGTCACGCCGTCGTCGGGGCCGGGCGTTCGGCTCACCGTCACGCCAGGTGTTCACCTCACCGTCCGAGCCGGTGCGACACCCGTTACGGCGATCACACACCCGGGTCGGTTAGTCTCCCCGGATGCTCGACGACCCCGTCGCCCGCCCGTCCGCCGGGCTCGCCGTGCGCTGCACCAGGGCCCTGCTCTCGCCCTGGTCCCGGCTCACCCTGCTGGTCCTGGTACTCGCGGCGGCCGCCACGACCGTGCTGCTGCTCCAGCCGCAGCGGCTGCTCGCCACGGGCTGGCCGCCGCAGCTCAGCGGCGGCGCGGCGGTCGTGCTCTTCGGAGTCGCGTACGGGCTGTGCACCGCGGCGTTCGTACCGCGCCCTCTGCTGAACCTCGCCGCCGGCGCCCTCTTCGGCTCGTCGGCGGGCCTCGCCTCGGCGCTCGCCGGGACGGTGCTGGGCGCCGGGATCTCGTTCGGGCTCGGCCGGGTGCTCGGCCAGGACGCGCTGCGGCCGCTGCTGCGGGGCCGCTGGCTGACGGCGGCCGACGGCCAGCTGAGCCGGCACGGCTTCCGCTCGATGCTGGCGATCCGGCTCTTCCCCGGCGTCCCGTTCGCCGCGGCCAACTACTGCGCGGCCGTCTCACGGATGGGCTGGCTGCCGTTCCTCCTGGCGACGGGCCTCGGCTCGGTCCCGAACACGGCGGCGTACGTGGTCGCGGGCAGCCGCGCCGCGTCCCCGAGCTCGCCGGTGTTCCTGATCGCGACGGGCTTCATCGCGGTGACCGGCCTGGGCGCGGTGGTACTGGCCTGGTACAAGCGCCACCACCTGCCGGGGAAGCCGACCGGGGCCGAGGGGACTGGGACGGAAGAGACGGCCGATCCGCGCGGGGCGGCCGAGCCCTCGCCCGACAGCTCCGCACAGCGCAAGTCGCTTCCCGACGCGGGCGAGGTCACGGACGGCTGACGCCGGGCCCGGGGCCGCCGAACGAGCCGTGCCTCCCCTCCCCCGACGCGAACCGCGCCACACCCTCGGCCGCCGCCTTCAGGGACCGTACGCCGTGCGCGAGTTCATTGCGCAGGGCCTCCGGCTCGCTCATGCTCTCCTGTTCCAGCATCGAGAGGCGGTCCTCGCGCAGGCACAGCTGCGGGAACGCGGCGATCTCGGCCGCCAGTGCCTCCGCCGCCGCCCGGGCCGTCCCGGTCGCCACCACCCGGTCGGCCAGGCCGATCGCCAGCGCCTCGGCGGCGTCCACCGGGCGGCCGGTCAGGACCAGGTCCATCGCCCGCCCCGCGCCGATCAGCCGGGGCAGCCGTACCGTACCGCCGTCGATCAGCGGGACGCCCCAGCGGCGGCAGAAGACGCCGAACACCGCGTCCTGTTCGGCCACCCGCAGATCGCACCAGAGCGCGAGCTCCAGACCGCCCGCCACGGCGTGGCCCGCCACCGCCGCGATCACCGGCTTGGAGAGCCGCATCCGGGTCGGGCCCATCGGGCCGTCGCCCTCGTCGGCGACGACGTTGCCGCTCCCGGTGCCGAACGCCTTGAGGTCCGCGCCGGCGCAGAAGGTGCCGCCCTCGCCCCAGAGCACCGCGACCGCAGCCTCGTCGTCGGCCTCGAACGCCCGGAAGGCATCGGCGAGGGCGCGGGCGGTGGGGCCGTCGACGGCGTTGCGCGCGTCGGGGCGCGAGAGCACCACGGTGGTGACGGGGCCGGTGCGTTCACTGCGTACGGTCATGGCGCCCACGGGTAGCACGTACGTTCCGCCGCCCACAAGAGCCACCCGCCGCCTCGGCCCACGGCGGCGCCCACGAAAGCGGCCCCGGCCTCCGGCCCGGCCGGTCGGCACTCTTGGCCTGCCGCCCCCGCTGCCCGAGACTGAGCCGATGACCCAGCGTGTGGAACTCGCGACCGTGATGGACCGGCTCGCCATCGACGAACTCATCACCGGCTACGCGGCGGCCGTCGACGACGCCGACTGGGCCGCGTACGGGGCGCTGTTCACCCCCGACGGGCGCGCCGACTACCGCGCGGCGGGCGGCATCGAGGGCCCGGCCGCCGAGGTGGCGGCCTGGCTCACCGAGACCATGCGGCTCTTCCCGGTCCGCCAGCATCTGATCGTGAACCGGCTGCTCACCCTCCAGGACCTGGGCGGCTACCCGGGCGACCGGGCGCGCGTGCGGGCCGACTACATCAACCCGATGTGCCTGGGCGCGAGCGCCAACGGCGACGGTGGACCGGCCGCGCCCAACTTCGTCTCCGGCGGCCGGTACGCCTTCTCCCTGCGGCGCGCGGAGCCCGGCTGGCGCATCGACACGGTGACGGTCCAGGAGAAGTGGCGGCATGTCTCGGGGGCGCTCGGCAGCTGACCCCTCGCCGGGGAAACGCGCACCCGGGCAGACACCCGGAAAGCACACCGAAGACGCACACTGGGGGCGGACACGCGAAAAGCACCGCTCAGGGTGGTCGAGGAGGAGCGCATGCGGATTCCGGTCGGGCTGCGGCATCTGCTCACGGGGCTGCGCCACCGCGTGGCGGTCTCGCGGTGGTGGCGCGGCGGCGCCGCCCTGCTCGCCGGTGCGCTCCCGGCGCTCGCGTTCCCCGCGCCGAGCCTGTGGTGGCTCGCCTATGTCGCGCTGGTGCCGTGGCTGCTGCTGATCCGCTCGGCCCGCGACGGACGGCGGGCGGCCCTGGACGGCTGGCTGGGCGGGACCGGGTTCATGCTGGCGGTGCACCACTGGCTGATGCCGAGCCTGAACGTGTTCATCGTGGTGCTCGCCGCGCTGCTCGGGCTGCTGTGGGCGCCCTGGGGCGCGATGGCGCGCTCGCTGCTGCGGGGCAGGGTGTCCACCGGCCGCGCGCTCGCCGCGCTCGTGGTGCTGCCCTCGGGCTGGCTGATGGTCGAACTGGTCCGGTCCTGGCAAGGGCTGGGCGGCCCGTGGGGGCTGCTCGGGTCCAGCCAGTGGCAGGTGGTGCCCGCGCTGCGGCTGGCCTCGGTCGGCGGGGTCTGGCTGGTGAGCCTGTTCGTGGTGGCGGCCAATGTCGCGGTGACGGTCCTGGTGGTGGCGCCCCAGGCCCGTACCCCGGCGGCGGCCGCCGTGCTGGCCGGCGCCGTGGCCACCGGGGCGGTGTGGCTGTGGGCGCCGCACACCGAACGGGCGGGCCGGGTGCGGGTCGCCGTCGTCCAGCCGGGCGTGTACGAGAGCGGCGACGCCCGCTTCGCCCGCAGCGAGGCCCTCACCCGGTCCCTGGTGGGGCGGGACGTCGGGCTCGTGGTGTGGGGCGAGAGCAGCGTCGGCACGGATCTGACGGCCCGGCCCGATCTCGCGGCCCGGATCGCCGCGCTCTCCCGGGCGGTGGGCGCGGACATCCTGGTCAACGTGGACGCGCGCCGGGCCGACCGGCCCGGGATCTTCAAGAGCACGGTGCTGGTCGGGCCGGACGGGCCGACGGGCGACCGTTACGACAAGATGCGCCTGGTCCCGTTCGGCGAGTACATCCCGGCCCGCTCGCTGCTCGGCTGGGCCACCTCCGTGGGCAAGGCGGCGGGCGAGGACCGGCACCGGGGGACGACACCGGTGGTGATGACGCTCCCGCACGGGCTGCGGGTCGGCCCGGTCATCTGCTTCGAGTCGGCGTTCCCCGACATGAGCCGCCATCTGGTGCGCGAGGGCGCCCAGTTGCTGGTCGCCCAGTCCTCGACGTCGTCCTTCCAGCACAGCTGGGCGCCCGCACAGCACGCCTCGCTCGCCGCCCTGCGGGCCGCCGAGACGGGCCGCCCGGCGGTGCACGCCACGCTCACCGGGATCAGCGCGGCGTACGGGCCGGACGGCGAGCGCATCGGCCACTGGCTGGGCACCGACCGCAGCGCGACGGCCGTCTACGACATGCCGCTGGCGCACGGCTCCACGCTGTACGACCGGTTCGGCGACTGGGCGGTGTACACGGCCCTGGTCGTCCTCGCCGCCTACTGCGCCATCGAGGGGCGGCGCTCGCTCAGGAGGCCTGCTCCAGAGCCTCCCGTACCACCCGCTCGCACAGCTCATGAGTCGCCAGCGCGTCACGTGCGCTGAGCAGCTTTCCGGCCCGTACGGCGTCGAGGAAGGAGTGGACCGACTGCTCGATGCCGCGCTGGCGGGCCACCGGCACCCAGTCGCCGCGCCGGCGCAGCGTCGGCTGGCCCTTGTGGTCGACGATCTCGGCGAGGTTGAGCACCTGCCGCTTGGTGTCCTGCCCGGAGACCTCCAGGATCTCCTCGGTGGAGCCGTTCATCCGGTTCATGCTGCCGATGGCGGTGAAGCCGTCGCCGGAGAGCTGCAGGACGACGTGCTCCATCAGGCCCTCGCGGACCCGGGCCCGTACCACCGTGTGCTCGACGGGACCCGGCACCAGGAAGCGCAGGGTGTCGACGACATGGATGAAGTCGTCGAGGACGAGCGTGCGCGGGTCCTCGGGCAGGCCGACGCGGTTCTTCTGCATCAGGATGAGCTCGCGGGGATGCTCGGCGCACTGCGCGTAGCCGGGTGCGAGGCGCCGGTTGAACCCGACGGTGAGGCTCACCCCGCGCTCCTCGGCGAGCGCCACCAGCCGCTCGGAGTCGGCGAGTTCATACGCCATCGGCTTGTCCACATACGTGGGCACGCCCGCCTCCAGGAGCCGGGTGACGATCGCCGGGTGCACGGCCGTCGGCGCGTGCACGAAGGCCGCGTCGAGGCCCTGCGCGATCAGCGCGTCGAGCTCGGTGTGGCGCCGGGCCTCGGGGATGTGGTGGGTGTCCGCGACGCGCGCGAGGGTGGCGGGGGTGCGGGTCTGCAGATGCAGCTCCGTGCCGGGGAGTGTGGTCAGGACCGGCAGATAGGCCTTCTGCGCGATGTCCCCGAGTCCGATACAGCCGACCTTCACGAAGTCTCCCGTCGCCGTCTCACGTCACGCTTCTTGCCAGGTCAGCATACGTGTGCCGGGCACAGCGCCGGGTCGGTCGACCGGAACCGGCGGGCGGCCCGCAAACCCGTGGCGGTCGCGGTGCGCATCCGTGAGGATGGCCGCCATGACGACGATTCAGACGCCCGACCGCCATGAGCCCGCCCTCGACGCCGCCGAACTGCCCATGCTCGTGGGATGGCTCGACTACCACCGCGAGACGCTGGCCCTGAAGTGTTCCGGGCTCACCGACGAACAGCTCCGGACGGCCTCGATGCCGCCCTCCACGCTGACCCTGATGGGCCTGGTGCGGCACATGGCCGAGGTCGAGCAGCACTGGTTCAGCAATGTCTTCGGCGGCGACAACGGCAAGGCGCACTTCTACACCGACGAGGACCCGGACGCCGACTTCCACCCCGGGCCCGCGGACACCATGGAGGTGGCGCTGGCCACCTGGCAGGGCGAGATCGACAAGGCCCGCGCCCACGCCGCCGGACACTCCCTCGACGCCATGAGCACCGGCACCGCCCGCGGCGGACAGCACGTCAACCTGCGCTGGATCTACACGCACATGATCGAGGAGTACGCGCGCCACAACGGCCACGCCGACCTGCTGCGCGAGGGCGTCGACGGCACGACCGGCGACTGACCGCCGTCACTCGTGCGGGCCAATCCGGGCCCGCACCCTCCCCCAACGGGCCCCGCACCCAGCAGAGTTGAGCGGGTGCACCGAACACGAAACACAGCGAGGCTCCTGGTCGGCGTGGCCGCACTGACGGTATCCGGGTGCGTCACCGTCGAGCGCGGACCCGACCAGCGGCCACCGGCGCCGCCCGCCCGGCTCACCGGCGAACGCGCCGACCGCAAAGCGGCGCCGCGGATCGTCCAGGCGCCGGTCCGCGAGGCGCTGGAGGCGGCGCTCCCGCCCGTGCGCCCGCCCCGGGCCTCGACCCCGGCTCCCGCCCCGGCCCCGCGCCGCCCCGACCGGGTGCCCCAGCCCCGCCCGCGCCCCACGGGCCACCGGCCCGCTCCGCCCGCCCCGGCCCCGGCCCCGCCGCCGGTCACCGGTGGCGACGTCTGCGACCTGGGCAGGTCGCTGGACGGCTGGACGGCGGACAGCCCCGAGTCCCGTATCTGCGACGAGACATACCGGAAGTGACAGGACATACGGGAAGCGTGGAGATGAGCCCGATTGTCAGTGCGGGCGGTTAGCGTCGCCCTGATCGGATGCGTACGAACAGGTTGGCGGAGGACGCGGTGACGGAGCAGCAGGAGACGTCGGAGGACGTCGTCATGACCCGGATCGGGCAGGCGCTGATGCTCCTGCACGGCGGCGACCGCGAGGAGGCCCGCAACCGCCTGGGCGTCATCTGGGCGGAGATCGGCGAACACGGCGACCCGCTGCACCGCTGCACGCTGGCGCACTACATGGCGGACGCGCAGGACGACGCGGGCGACGAACTCGCCTGGGACCTGCGGGCGTTGTCGGCCGCCGACGGCCTGGGCCAGGACCGGCTCGACGAGCACCACGCCTCGCTGGCGGTCAGGGCGCTGTACCCCTCGCTCCACCTCAACCTTGCGGCGGACTACGTGAAGCTGCACCGCCCGGACGCCGCCCGCCTCCATCTGGAGCGGGCCCACACGGCCCTGGACGCGCTCGCGAACGACGCGTACGGGAACGGCATCCGGACCGCGCTCGACCGCCTTGAGCGGCAGCTGGAGGGCGCGTGAGGCGCCCTCCGGCGGCCGCCGGGATCAGCCCAGGTCGGGGATGCGCCAGTCGATCGCCGCGTGGCCCTGGGCGGCGACCGCCGCGTCGATCTGGCTGAAGGGCCGCGAGCCGAAGAACTTCTTCGCCGACAGCGGCGACGGGTGGGCGCCCTTCACCACCACGTGCCGCTCCTCGTCGATCAGGGGGAGCTTCTTCTGCGCGTAGTTCCCCCACAGCACGAACACCGCGGGGTCCGGGCGCTCGGCGACCGCGCGGATCACCGCGTCGGTGAACTTCTCCCAGCCCTTGTTCTTGTGGGAGTTGGCCTCGCCCGCGCGGACGGTGAGCACCGCGTTCAGCAGCAGGACGCCCTGCTCGGCCCACGGCATCAGATAGCCGTTGTCCGGCACCGGGTGGCCGAGCTCCTCCTTGAGCTCCTTGTAGATGTTGCGCAGCGAGGGCGGGGTCTTCACGCCCGGGCGCACCGAGAAGCACAGGCCGTGCCCCTGGCCCTCGCCGTGGTACGGGTCCTGGCCGAGGACCAGGACCTTCACCTTGTCGTACGGAGTCGCGTCGAGGGCGGCGAAGACCTCGTCGCGCGGCGGGTAGACGGGACCCTTCGCCCGCTCCTCCTCGACGAACTCGACGAGTTCCTTGAAGTAGGGCTTCTGAAGCTCCTCGCCGAGGACGCCGCGCCAGGACTCGGGCAGCATGGCGATGTCGGTCACGTCAACAACCTCCGTGGGACGTTCGGTTCCCGCACTCTTCGGTGCGGATTCCCGAACCTACCCGGCCCCACTGACAACGCCCCCGCCGCCCGCCTCCGCAGGGCCTCTACCAGCTGGTCTTGCGGTGCAGCTCCCACATGCACATGACGGTCTGCGGGTCGATCGCCCGCTCGCCGCCGGCGATGTCGTCGCTGGCCGCGACATACAGCTTGCCCTGCCACAGCGGCAGCAGCCGCACGTCGTCGACCAGGATGTCCTGGGCGCGCTCGAACTTCTTGCTGACCGCGCCCCGGTCGGAGACCTCCCGGGTCTGCGGGATCAGCTGGTTGACGATCTCCTTCGGCTCGTACGGCGTGCCGACGGCGTTCTCCTTGCCCACGAAGGGCGCGATGAAGTTGTCGGGGTCCGGGAAGTCCGGAAACCAGCCGCGCCCGAAGACCGGGTACTCACCGGCCTGCATGCCCTGGGTGTACGTCTTCCAGGGGCGGCTCTGCAGGGTCACCGTGAACAGCCCCGACGCCTCCAGCTGCCGCTTGAGCTCGGCGAACTCCAGCGCGGTCGAGGAGCCGTAGCGGTCGGTGGTGTACCAGAGGGTGAGCGGCACCGGGTCGGTGATCCCGGCCTTGCGCAGGATCGCCTTCGCCTTGGGGACGCTGGGGGCGCCGAAGGTGTCGAAGAAGCTCACGGTGTGCCCGGCGACACCCTTGGGCACCATCGAGTACAGCGGTTCGGCGGTGCCCTTGTAGACCTTGGCCACCAGCGCGTCCCGGTCGACGAGCTGGGCGATCGCCTTGCGCACGGCGGGGTTGGCGGCCGCCGCGTCCTTGGGGTTGAAGACCAGGAAGCGGATCTCGGTGCCGACCGTCTCGACCAGCTGGAGCGGCTTGCCCGCGGCCTTCTGGTTCTGGACGTCCAGGACCTCGTCGGCGGTGAGCCCCCGGTAGGTGACGTCGATCTGCTTCTTCTTGAGGGACTCCACCATGTCGGAGGAGTCCTTGAAGTAACGGATCGAGACGGCGTCGTTCTTCAGCTGCGCGAACCCCTGGTAGTGCGGGTTCTTCTTGAGGTCGGCGCGGTCGCCCGCGTGGTAGGACTCCAGGGTGTACGGGCCGGAGCCGGTGAGCCCGCCGTCGTCGCGCACCGCGCTCGCGGGGTAGTCCTTGGGGTCCACGACGGACATCGCGGGCGCGCCCAGGACGTACGGGAAGGTCGCGTCCGACTTGTTCAGATGGAAGGTGACCGTCCGCGCGTCGTCGGCGGTGACCTTGTCCAGGCTGGTCAGCAGGCCCTTGGGGCCCGCCTTCACATTGATCTTCCCAATGCGGTCGATGGAGTACTTGACCGCCGCCGCGTCGAGCTTGTCACCGTTGGAGAACTGCAGGTCCTTGCGGAGGGTGCACTGGTACGTACGGCTGTCGGAGTCCTTGAACTCGCAGGTCTCGGCCGCGTCCGGCTGGGGTGCGTTGGAGCCGGTGGGGAAGGACAGCAGGGTCTGGAAGACGTTGCGGTAGAGCTCCCAGGAGCCGTCCCAGGAGGCGGCCGGATCGAGCGTGCTCGGCTCGCTGACCGTGCCGACCTTGATCGTCTGCTCGGTGTTCGAACTGCCCCCCGAGAGCAGTCCGCAGCCGCCCATCAGGGCCATCGACGACATGGACGCAAGGGCCGCGGTGGTGCGCAGGCATATGGTCCGGTTGAACACGTGCACGCTCCTAGTTCAGCCATGGATCGGCAGACCATACCGCAGCGCCCCGCCCGGTCAACTGAGGGACCGGACGGGGCACTTGGGGTCATTTAGGAGCAAACCGGTTCACTACTCACCGGTACCAAGATCAGCTTACCCGCCGGGTGATCCATGAACCCCGGCGTTGACGATCAGTGGTCCGGTCAGTGGACGCCGACGTTGAGGAACAGCCCGCCGTCGACCATCAGCGTCTGCCCGGTGATCCACTCCGACTGGTCGGAGGTGAGGAACGCCGCCGCTCCCCCGATGTCGGACGGCACCCCGAGGCGGCCGAGCGGATAGGCCGCGGCGGCCTCCTCCTCACGGCCCTCGTAGAGCGCCTGGGCGAACTTGGTCTTGATCACGGCAGGCGCGATCGAGTTGACCCGGACCCCGGGCGCGAACTCGTGCGCCAGCTGGAGGGTCAGGTTGACCATGGCCGCCTTGCTCATGCCGTACGCGCCGATGAAGGGCGAGGCGGAGACGCCGGCGATGGAGGCGATGTTCACGATCGCCCCGCCGTTCGCCTGCTGCCAGGCCTTCCACGTCTGCTGGGCGAAGCCGAGCGCGGAGATCACATTGGTCTCGAAGACCTTGCGGGCCACATTGAGGTCGAGCTCGGCGATGGGGCCGAAGACCGGGTTGGTGCCGGCGTTGTTGACCAGGAAGTCGACCCGGCCGAACGCCTCCATGGTGCGCGCCACGGCGGCGGCCTGGTGGGCCTCGTCGTGCGCCTTGCCGGCGACGCCGATGACGCGGTCGGGGCCGAGTTTGTCGACGGCCTCCTTGAGGGCGTCCTCGTTGCGGCCGGTGATGCAGACCCGGTCGCCGCGTGCGACCAGCGCCTCGGCGATGCCGTAGCCGATGCCCCGGCTCGCGCCGGTGACCAGGGCCGCCTTGCCGGAGAGCGCAGGGAGCTGAGTGTCAGTCATGTTCTTGTTTCCCCAGCCTTAGTTGAGCGGTCCGCCGGCCACGTACAGCACCTGTCCGGAGACGAAGCCCGCGTCGTCGCCGGTGAAGAAGGCGATGGCGTTGGCGATGTCCTCGGGCGTGCCGACCCGGTTCACCGGGATCTGGGTGGCGGCCGCGGCCTGGAAGTCCTCGAAGTCCATGCCGACCCGGGCGGCGGTCTGCGCGGTCATCTCGGTGACGATGAAGCCGGGGGCGACGGCGTTGGCGGTGATGCCGAACTTGCCGAGCTCCTTGGCGAGGGTCTTGGTGAAGCCCTGCAGGCCCGCCTTGACCGCGGCGTAGTTCGCCTGGCCCCGGTTGCCGAGCGCGGAGGACGAGGAGAGCGAGACGATACGGCCCCAGCCCGCGTCCACCATGTGCTTCTGGACGGCCTTCGCCATCAGGAACGCGCCCTTGAGGTGCACGTTCATCACGGTGTCCCAGTCGGACTCGCTCATCTTGAAGAGCAGGTTGTCACGGAGCACGCCCGCGTTGTTGACGAGGACGGTCGGCGCGCCGAGCTCGGCGGCGACCCGCGCCACGGCGGCCTCCACCTGGGCGCTGTCGGAGACGTCGCAGCCGACGGCGATCGCCCGGCCGCCCGCCGACGTGATCTTCTCGACGGTGTCCTTGCAGGCCGCCTCGTCGAGGTCGAGTACGGCGACCGCGCGGCCCTCGGCCGCGAGCCGGACGGCGGTCGCGGCGCCGATGCCCCGGGCCGCCCCGGTCACGATGGCTACGCGCTGCTCGCTGGTGGACATGCTGTTCTCCTCGCCCTGGGGATCCGCGGCTCCTCGTCCCTGAGCAACCGCTTAGTAGCTTCAGCAGACGAGACGCTAGAAGCCCTGGCACGCGGTGTCAACGGCCCACGGATCCCCCGAACGAAGGTCACACCCGCCCTAGCGAACCAGCAGGTCGAGCAGGCGCTCGGTCTCGGCCGCCGGGTCCGTGGTGAGGCCGGTGTGCACCGGGCCGGGCTGGACGACGGTGGAGCGCGGCGCGATCAGCCAGCGAAAGCGCCGCCCCGCGTCGTCGCGCGCCGCCTGCCCGGCCGCCTCGCCGCCGTGGCATACCCCCTCCACGGCTCTGAGCGCCGCCCGTACACCGACGACGTCCGCGTCCGGATCGAGCGCCCGCAGCTTGGCCTCGTCCAGATGCGTACGGGCCGCGACGAACGACTGGGCGCGGCAGTAGACCAGCACCCCGGCGTTGAAGCACTCCCCGCGCTCGACGCGCGGCACCACCCGCAGCAGCGCGTACTCGAAGACATCGCGGTTGTTCACTGGCCGACCTTCTTGCTGTTCTTGGTGGGGTGCGGCCAGGGGGTGAGGTGGTCGGTGAGCCAGCCGGGGGCCTGCGACGGCCGGTCCTTGCTGGGTGCCTCCAGCGTGATCCGCTCATGGATGTCGCGGGCGCGCGAGAGCAGCGGTGCCACATACGCGCGGCGCAGCGCGTCGGTCGTCTCGAAGCCGGGCTCGTCGACCAGCCACTCGTCCGGCACCAGGGCGGTGACCTCGGTCAGCAGCTCCTCGGTGACCAGCGGCGCCAACTCGGCGGCGGCGGTGGCGACATCGGGTCCGAAGGGGGCGAGGGCGTGATCGGAGGCGTTGTACGGCTTAGCCGCCGAGGCCTGCGCGCCCGGCCAGTTGTGGTGCCAGATCATCGTGGCGCCGTGGTCGATGAGCCACAGATCACCGTGCCAGACCAGCATGTTAGGGTTCCGCCACGATCGGTCGACGTTGTTGATCAACGCGTCGAACCAGACCACCCGGCCCGCCTCGGCGGCACTCACCTCATAGGCGAGCGGGTCGAACCCGATCGATCCGGGCAGGAAGTCCATTCCGAGATTCAGCCCGCCGCTCGCCTTCAGCAGCTCCTGCACCTCCTGGTCCGGCTCCGAGAGCCCGATGACCGGGTCGAGCTGAATGGTGACCAGATCGGGGACCCGCAGCCCCAGCCGCCGGGCCAGTTCACCGCAGATCACCTCCGCGACGAGGGTCTTGCGCCCCTGCCCGGCGCCGGTGAACTTCATGACGTAGGTACCGAGATCGTCGGCTTCGACGATGCCGGGGAGCGAGCCGCCCTCACGCAACGGCGTGACATAGCGGGTCGCTGTGACTTCATTGAGCATCCGTCCAGGCTACTGGGGCGGATCGGACAGTTCGATCACTTATTCACGAGGGGACGTCAGCCATGTCGACACCGCACACCACCGAGAAGGACACGACCTCCGAGGACCTGCCGCTCCAGTTCGCCCGCACCAGGCGCTTCTCGCTCGGTGTGCCCAAGCAGTTCACGGTCTCCCCCGACGGCGAGCGCGTCCTGTTCGTCCGCACCGCCGACGGCCGCTCCCCGGTGAGCTCGCTGTGGCTCCACGAGAACGGCGCGGAACGGATACTCGTCGACCCGCTGAGCCTGTCCGGAGCCGGCGACGACGTCCCCGAGGCGGAGCTGATCCGCCGCGAGCGGGCGCGTGAGACAAGCGCCGGAATCGTCGCGTACGCCACCGACGCGGCGGTCCGCACGGTCGTCTTCGCCCTCTCGGGCGCGCTCTGGATCGCCGGCACGGACGGCTCAGCCCCGCGCGCGCTCCCCACGGCGGGCCCGGCCGTCGACCCGCGCCTGTCCCCCGACGGCACGCTCGTCTCGTACGTGACCGGCGGCGCCCTGCACGTCGTACGCGCCGACGGCACCGGTGAGCGCCAACTGGCCGCGCCGGAGCGGCCGGAGGTGACCTACGGCCTCGCCGACCACGCCTCGGCCGAGTCGATCCACCGCGAGGCCAGCTCGTGGTGGTCCCCCGACGGGGGCGCGCTGCTGGTCGTACGGGCCGACAGCGCGCCGGTGCAGCGCTGGTACCTCAGCGACCCGGCGCACCCGACGAAGGCCCCGCGCACGATGGCGTACCCGGCGGCGGGCACGGCCAACGCGGAGGTGTCGCTGCACCTCGTCCGCGTCGACGGCACCCGGATCCCGGTCCGGCTGCCCCGCTCGGCGGACCTCGACACGCACCCGGCGGGCGCCTGGACGGACACCGCCTTCGAGTACATCGTCGAGGCCGGCTGGGACGCGGTCGGCGCCTTCGCGACCGTACAGACCCGTGACCAGCGCACGGCGTACCGGCTCGCCATCGACCCGGAGACCGGCGAGGCGGAGGTGACGATCCGTCAGCACGACGACGCCTGGCTGGAGTTCCTGCCGGGCGCGACCGGGCTCGCCCGGTCCGGTCTCGCCCTCGGGGCCGACCTTCCCACCGCTCTGGACGTACGCGCGGTGCTCGGCACGGTCGGCCGTACGGTCTACTTCACGGCGAGCGACGAGCCCACCGAGACCCACGTCTGGACGTACGCACCCGAGGAAGGCTATGTCCGGCTCAC
This sequence comes from Streptomyces sp. NPDC048696, assembly GCF_043198895.1. Lineage (NCBI taxonomy): Bacteria > Bacillati > Actinomycetota > Actinomycetes > Kitasatosporales > Streptomycetaceae > Streptomyces > Streptomyces sp. NPDC048696. Next base: position 670,855 of record NZ_JBICVJ010000002.1, read on the forward strand.
TGAGGAGCCCGGTGTGCACACGGCGGTCCTCGGGGGCGACACCGTCGTCCTGGACAGCCGCACGCTCGACGGGCAGACCGTCACCGTGCTGCGCGACGGCAAGCCGGCCGGGCGGATCGCCGTGCTCGCCGAGCAGCCGCTGGTGACGCCCCGGCCCGTCTTCCTGGTCCTGGGCGAGCGCGAGCTGCGCACCTCGCTCTATCTGCCGTCGTGGCACAAGGAGGGCTCGGCGAAGCTCCCGGTCGTCGTGCACTCGTACGCGGGTCCCGGTGCCCAGACCGTCCAGCGCGGCAACGGCTGGCAGCACGCGGTGAACCAGTGGTTCGCCGAGCAGGGGTTCGCGGTGCTGTCCATCGACGGACGCGGCACCCCGGGGCGCGGCGTGCGGTGGCGCAAGGCCGTCCACGGCGACCAGTTGACGCCGGTGCTCGAAGACCAGGCCGACGCGGTGCGGGCGGCCGTCGAGCGGTTCTGGGACCTGGACGGGGACCGGGTCGGCATCCGGGGCTGGTCGTTCGGCGGCTATCTGGCGGCGGCCGCCGTGCTGCACCGGCCGGACGTCTTCCACGCGGCGGTCGCCGGGGCGGCCCCGACCGATCTCGCGCTCTACGACACCCACTGGAAGGAGCGCTTCCTGGGCCACCCGGACGTCCTGCCGCAGAACTACGAGCGCTGCTCGCTGGTGGCCCACGCCCACAAGCTGACCCGGCCGCTGCTGCTCGTCCAGGGAATGGCCGACGACAATGTGGTGCCCGCACACATGCTGCGCTTCTCCCAGGCGCTGGTCGCGGCCGGACGGCTGCACAGCGTGCTCCCGCTGCCCGGTGAGACCCATCTGGTCACCAAGGAAGGTGTGGCCGACACCCTGCTGCGGCTCAATGTCGAATTCCTGAAGAAGTCCTTGAACGCCTGAACACCGGGCGGGGCGGGGCCGTATCCCTTCACGCAGCCCCGTGTAGCAAGGTGAAGGGAAAGCCAGTATGACGACCCAACCGCTTGTGTCCGGGCCGGGCCCGGCCCGCCGTACCGTCATCGCGACGGCGGGCGCGGCCGGGCTCGCCGCCGCGCTCACCGCGTGCGGCAGTTCGGACAAGTCCAGTGATGCCGCCCCGCCCTCCGGCAACGGGGGTACCGGAGGTACGGGCGGCACCGCCGGCGGCGACGCCGGGTCGGCCGGCGGCGGGGTGCTGGCGAAGACCGCCGACATCCCGCAGGGCGGCGGCAAGGTCTTCCCCGACCAGGGCGTGGTGGTGACCCAGCCGACGGCGGGCGCCTTCAAGGCGTTCTCCGCCACCTGCACCCATCAGGGCTGCACGGTGAAGGACGTCGTCGACGGCACCATCAACTGCCCGTGCCACGGCAGCAAGTACGACCCGGCGACCGGAAAGGTGACGGCGGGCCCGGCGCCCCGCCCGCTCCCGGCGAAGAAGATCACGGTGGAGGGGGACTCGATCAAGCTGGCCTGACCTCGCACCCGCACAGGTCAGGCCCGCGCGGTCCGACGCGGCCCTTTCCAACTGGCGACGATCTCGTCCGTGGTGGCGACCGTGGCGACCAGGGCGAGCGTGTTGCGGATCATCGCGGGGGTGTACTCGGCCGGCACCCCCGCGATCGCGTCGGCCGCGACCACGGCCGTATAGCCGAGGTTGACCGCGTCGAAGACGGCGTTGGGGATCGCCACATTGGCCGAGACGCCGGTGACCACGAGGGTGCGGCAGCCGAGGTTGCGCAGCAGCGCGTCGACGTCGGTACCGGCGATCGGCGAGAGCCCGTGCAGCCTGCGCACCACGATGTCCTCGTCCGCGACGTCGATGCCCTCGACGATCCGTACCGCCGTCGAGCCGGAGTGCTGCTGTACGGGCAGCCGCTCGGCGGCCCGGAAGAGGCGGGCGTTGCGGGATGCCCCGCGCCCGTCCGGCCGCCGCTCGGCCACCGCGTGCAGCACCTGTACGCCCGTCTCGTGGGCGACCGCGACCAGCCGTGCGATGTTGAAGAGGGCGCCCGACGACCGTGCCGCCTTGGCGAGTTCGGGCAACGCGCTGTCGGCGCCGACGACTCCCCGCTGGCACTCGACGGTCATCAGGACGGTCGTCGCGGGGTCCAGCTGCTCGGCCAGCTGTTCGTGGGTCGCCATGGCGCGGGAGGTTAACGGCCATTGCGCGAGGGGGGAAGGGCGCGCCATGATTCCTGACGAGCTGTCAGATGCCGTGGTGGTACGCGAAGGAGCCGCAGATGGCCGAAGTCCAGCGCCGGGGCCGCCGGATCATGATGACGGACGCGGAACGGGACGCGTTCCTCGCCGAACAGCGCACCTGCCGGGTCGCCACCGTCGCGCCCGACGGCCACCCGCATGTGGGCGCGCTCTGGTACGCCTGGGACGGCACCTCGCTGTGGCTGTACTCGATCACCCGCAGCCTGCGCTGGTCCCAGCTGCACAAGGACCCCCGGATCGCGGTGGTCGTGGACGCGGGCGAGTCGTACGGGGAGCTGCGCGGCGTGGAACTGCGCGGCACGGCCGTACCGGTCGGCGAATCACCCCGCACGGGCGAGCCGTGCCCGGAACTCGACGTGCCCGAGCGTCAGTTCGCACGCAAGAACTTCGGCCTGGAGGAGATGGTCCACGACGGCCGCCACGCGTGGCTACGGCTGACGCCGGACGCGATGGTGTCGTGGGACTTCAGGAAGCTGGGCTGATAGGGACTCGTCAGAGCGCGGCAGCTTCGAGCAGCCCACCACGCGCGAGCAGTGATCTTCATCGTGGTGAGCGGGCCGGAGCGGACGTAGGGTGCCTCGTCATGAACAGCCCGACAGACAACGACCAGTTGCACGCCATGGCCAGTACCGCCGGATACGGCGAGGCGGCTCAGGCTCTTGCCGAGCAGTACGAGAGCGTGACCTTCGACGAGGTGCACCGCGAGGTGCTTCACCTGTTCCCCTCCCGGCCGAGCTCCGTGCTGGATGTCGGGGCGGGCAGCGGGCGCGACGCGGCGGCGCTGGCCGCCCGGGGACACCGGGTCGTCGCCGCCGAACCCACCGCCGAGATGCGCGCGCTGGGCCGGCGTATCCATGCCGGCCAGGAGATCGAATGGGTCGACGACGCACTTCCCGAGCTTTCCGGGCTGACCGCACAAGGGCGCCGCTTCGATCTGGTCCTGCTGACCGCGGTCTGGATGCATCTCGACGAACGACAGCGCACCTCGGCCATGGCCCGTCTGGTCGGCCTGCTCGAAACCGAAGGCCGGATGGTCCTCTCGCTGCGTCATGGCCCGGTCCCGGTGGGCCGCCGCATGTTCTCCGTCTCCGCCGGGGAAACCATCAGCCTCGCCCGCGGTCACGGCCTGGACGTCGTCCACGAAGCGCAGCGTGAGGACCCGCACGGACGCCCGGGAGTGGCATGGACCTATCTCGCCCTCCAACTCGGTGCAGGATGAAAGCATCCTGGGTCCTCGGGGTGACTGCGACAACCCGCCTCGCGCCTCTGCTCCCCCGCCGCAGGCGCGAAACCACCTCACGCCGCGAACACGGCCCCCGCCCGGGCCAACGCGTCCACCGCCGCCCGGATGGACGGCCGTCGGTCGGCGTCCGCACGCCACACCGCGTACACATGCCGCCGCGTGGCACCGCGCACCGGCACCAGCCGAACCCCCGCCGGAACCGGCCCGCGCCCGAGCCGGGGCGCGACGCTCACGCCGAGCCCGGCCTCCACCAGCATGAGCTGCGTGGCGTGCTCACGCGCCACATGGCCGATCCGGGGCTCGACCCCCTTGCCGCGCAGCGTGAACGCCAGCCACTCATGGCAGAACTCACCCTCGGGCCAAGTGATCCACTCGTCCTCGGCGAACTCCTCCAGATCCACCGCCTCGCGCCCCGCGAGCCGATGCCCGACCGGCATCGCCACATCGGCGAGGTCGTCGAGCAGCGACCGCTTGGCCAGGCCGTCGGGCAGCGGCAGCGGCTTGTTGTACCAGTCGAGGACGACGGCCAGATCGAGGTCGCCGAGCAGCACACCCCGCACCGAGTCCTCGGCCTCCAACTCATCGGAGCGGACGGCAAGTTGAGGATGCTCGGTACGCAACGAGGTCAGCGCGGCCGGGAACAGACCGCGCGCGGCGGTGGCGAAGCCCGCGATGCGCAGCTCGCCGACGACCTGCCCGCGCTGCGCCTCCAGATCGGCCTGGGCGACCTGGACCTGGGACAGGATCCGGGCCGCGTGCTCGGCCAGCAGCCGCCCCGCGTCGGTGAGCCGCACACCCCGGCCGTTCTTGGCGAGCAGCGGCTGCCCCGCCTCCCGCTCCAGCTTGGCCAGCTGCTGGGAGACGGCGGAGGTCGTGACATGCAGATTGTCGGCGGCGCCACCCACCGAACCGTGGCGGGCCACCGCGTCGAGGGTCCGTAGGCGCTCCAGGTTCAACATATAAGGAATGCTAACTGATCCACCCAACATTTTCTCGCTTGTACTACGAGGTTGAAGAGTCCAAGGTTGGGTGTCATGAGCACCGTCACCTCATCCCGGCCCTCCCGTTCATCCCGTGCATCACGTTCATCCCGGTCCTTGTCGCGCCGCTCCCCCTCCCCCACCCTCCCCCGCCCGTCCCTGGACTGGCGCGTCCGCTTCGCGGGGCTCTCGCTGATCTGGGGGTTCAGCTTTCTCCTGATCAAGGTGGGCACCGACGGCTACGCGCCCTTCCACGTCACCTTCGGGCGGCTCTTCTTCGGCACGGCGGTGCTCGCCGTCGCGATGGTCGTCAAGCGGGAGCGGCTGCCGCGCGGAGCCCGGACCTGGTTCCATCTGACGGTCGCCGCGCTGCTCCTGAACGCGCTGCCGTTCTCGCTGTTCGCCTACTCCGAGCTGACGATCCCGTCGACACTGGCCGGGATCTGCAACGCCACCTCACCGCTGTGGGGCATGGCCCTGTCACTGGTGGCGCTCTCGGAGGACCGGCCGAGCAGACGCCGCGTCGCGGGCCTCGGCCTCGGCTTCCTCGGGGTGCTCACGGTCCTGGGCGCCTGGCAGGGCTTCCACGGCCTGGACCCGGCGGGCACAGTGATGGCCCTGCTCGCCTCGCTCTGCTACCCGATCGGCTGGATCTACGTCCGCCGTACGCTCGCGGGCAGCAGCCACTCCAACCTCTCGCTCATCGGCTCCCAGCTGGGCGTCGCCACCCTCCAACTGGCCGTGGTCACCCCCCTGTTCGCAGGCTTCCCGACCGCGTTCCACCCGGTCCCGCTGCTCGCCGTCGCGGCCCTGGGCGCCCTGGGCACGGGCCTCGCCCTGCTGGTCCAGTACGGCCTGGTCAACGAGGTCGGCCCGACCACCGCGCAGATGGTCACGTACTTCATCCCCGTGATCGCCACGGCGGCCGGAGTCGTGGTCCTCGGCGAATCCCTGAGCTGGAACACCCCGGTGGGCGCGGCGATAGTCCTGGCAGGAGCGGCACTCACACAGAGCCGCGCACCGAAGGGGCGCGGTGGGCCGGCCGTCCAACGCGGCTCAGGGCCACTTGAGGGGGCGCCGGAGACTGGCCGCGCATAGCGGTTCGGGGCCACATAAGGGGCGCGGGGAACGGCGCGACCAGCCACCTACGGTCCGCACCCGAACACCCGCCCGGCGCTAGCCATACCGCCGCCCCGGCACAGAACCGACGGCCGCGGCCACCGCATCCGCGGCGGACCCGATCTCGGCCGGGGCGAGCGACGAAACGGTCAGCCGGATCCCCGGCCGGGACGCCAGCCGAAAGCGTGCCCCCGGCGCGACGGCCCACCCCGCATGCAACAACCGGGCCACCGCCGCGGTCTCGTCCGGTACCGGCACCCACACGCTGAACCCACTGCGGCCGTGCGCCGCGACACCCCGCCGCCGCAGCGCCCGTACGAGGGTGTCGCGCCGCTCCCCGTACGAGCGGGCCACCCGCGCGGAGTCCACGGCGCCCGAGGTCCACAGATGGACGACCGTCCGCTGGAGCAGCCGACTGACCCAGCCGGGGCCGAGCCGCTGGCGGCCGCGCACCCGGTCCATCGTCACGGTGTCCCCGGTGAGCACGGCGAGCCGCAGGTCCGGCCCGTACGCCTTGGCCACCGACCGTACGAACGCCCAGTGTTCGACCACCGGCGACAGGGGCGCGAGCGGCACGTCGACCATGCCGTGGCCGTGGTCGTCCTCGATCAGCAGGACGCCGGGGTGGCGCGCCACGACCTCGCGCAGCGCGTCGGCGCGGGCCGAACTCACCGCCGCGCCGGTCGGGTTCTGCGCCCGGCAGGTGACGACGAGCGCCCGCGCGCCGCCCGCCAGCGCGCTCTCGACGGCCTCCGGCAACGGCCCCTCGTCGTCGAGGGCCATCGGCACCGGCCGCAGCCCGAGCGCCGGTACGAGGTCGAGCAGCGCACCCCATCCCGGATCCTCGATGGCGACCGCGTCGCCCGGCCGCAGATGCGCGGCCAGGACGCGTTCGATCGCGTCGAGCGAGCCGGAGAAGACACCGACGGGCCCGTCGGGCACGCCGTCGGCGTCCAGGACCTCGCGCGCGAGCCGGGCCAGGTCGGGATCGACCGGGTCCTCGCCGTACAGCGCGGGGTGCTCGGCGTGGTCGCGGGCGGCGGCCGCGAGCGCGTCGGCGAGCGGCGGCAGCAGCGCCGGGTCCGGGTTGCCGTCCCCGATGTCGCGCACCCCGGCGGGCACGTCGATCCGCTGGACGTCCCGCGTGGTGCTGGCGGGGCGCGGCCGCACCCGGCTGCCCCGGCGGCCCGACGTCTCGATGACCCCACGGTCGCGCAGCAGCCGGTAGGCGGCCGCGACCGTATTGGGATTCACCCCGAGATCCGTCGCCAACTCCCGCAGCGGCGGCAGCAGTTGGCCCGGTTCCAGCTCTCCGGTACCCACCGCGCGCTCCACGTCGGCGGCGATCTCCGATGCGCGACGCCCCACAATCCGATACTCTCCTAGCACAAACAATATTATGCACTAGTGCAATGGAGACCGCAATGTCGGAGACCGCTTCCTACGAGCCCACCGGGCGCACCGTCCCCACCCGCTCGCGCGAGCGGGCCTCGTACGACCGCGAGGTGGTGCACGGGATACTCGACGAGGGATACGTCTGCCACCTGGGCTTCGTCCGCGACGGCGCCCCGGTCGTGCTGCCGACGCTGTACGGCCGGATCGGCGAGCGGCTCTACGTGCACGGCTCGACGGGTTCGCGGCCGCTGCGCATGGCGGGCCAGGCCGACCCCGGACTCCCGGTCTGCCTCACCGTCACCCACGTCGACGGCCTGGTGCTGGCCCGCTCCGCCTTCCACCACTCCCTCAACTACCGCTCGGTCGTGGTGCACGGCATCGCACACCAGGTCACCGACCCCGAGGAGCGGCGCGTCGCGCTCGACGCGCTGGTCGACCAGGTGGTGCCCGGCCGCTCCGACGACTCGCGCCCGGCCAACGCCAAGGAGCTCGCCGCGACTTCGGTGATCCGCCTCGACCTGGACGAGGTGTCCGCGAAGATCCGCACCGGCGGCCCGGGCGACGAGCCGGAGGACAGCGGGCTGCCGCACTGGACCGGTGTCGTACCGCTGACGCGGACGTACGGCGTCCCGGTCCCGGCCGACGACCTCGACCCGTCGGTGCGGCTGCCCGACTACCTCGCGGCGCTCTGACACCGCCCGGGGGCTCGCGGAACGCTCCGCGAGCCCCCGGCGGATCTAGGGCCTGTCCGGTGGATCTGGCCGCCTTCGGTCCGGGACGCCGCTTCGGTGCCGGTGAGTGGGGGTGTGGTGCTTCCCCAAGCTCTCAACTTCGTTCGAGCAGGGGAGACCCCAATGCTGCAAGGCGGAGGAGGGCGGCGACGCGGAGCGTCGGCAACCGA
>NZ_JBICVJ010000003.1:0-624419 GCF_043198895.1 Streptomyces sp. NPDC048696
CAGTTCCCCGCGCCCCTAAGAGGGCCCTCCGGGCCCATCTCCAGGAGGGCCCGCAGGGCCCATCAAGGGGCGCGGGGAACTGCGCGACCAGCCCCCACCCACCCGCAGACGACCGGCCACCGCCGGAGGCTTTTGGGAAGGGGTGGGGTTGGGGACGACCGGCGTCAGCCCCACCCGGCCCGCAGGCGAACCACCGCACCCGTCGTCACCGCGCCCGCTGCGAGCGCCAGGCCACGAACAGCGCCAGCGACACCGCCGCGATACGGAGCAGCCACGGCCACATCCCCGCCGCCGCATCCCCCACCGCCCCCTCGGCTATCGGCGCGCCCCAGCGCCCGTCGCGGCGCCCCCAGAGCCAGACCAGGCCGCCCGCCAGGGTCAGCGCGGGCAGGCCGAGGACCCCCCACTTCTTCTCCGCGGGCGTCAGCCGCCGCGAGAGGTACGCGAGCAGCCAACCGCCGCCCAGCGCGTACAGGTTGCCGAACAACGCCCCGCCCACCAGGAGCGCCGCCGAGAGCAGCAGCAAGGGGTTGGTGAAGCCGGGGCCGGAGCGGGCCGGTGCCGAGCGTCGCTTGGACGGGATCAGGGCTCGCCAGCGCCGGGGCCGGGTCTCGGAGGGCGGTGACTCGACCGCCTCCTCCGGCTCCCCCGCACCGTCCTCCTCCAGCTCCTCCTCGCCCTCTTCCTCCTTCACGGGCGGCTTCAATATCTCCGGGATCTCCACCCCGCCCACGAACCCCGCCACCGACTCCCCGGGCCCGCCCGCGAACGGGCCCTGCTCGATGCGCCACCAGTCGGGTTCGCCGTCGGACGGGCCGAGTTCGTCCATGCCCGCGAGGTGCGGCGGTGACGCGGCGGTCCGGGACGGCTCGGGGTCGGTCACGCCCGCCGAGGGCGACGACGCGCGCGGGCGCGGAAGCTTCGGAAGCCGGCGCGGGAACAGTTTCGGCGGCCCCGTGTCGCCGGACCGCCCCCCGTCCCGCTGCCCGGGCACTCCCCGCCCCGCCGCCTCCACCTCGGGCGGCGCCGCGTACTCCCCGCCGACGGCGACCGACTCGACCACCTCGTCCGGCGTACCCAGCCGCCCCAGGATCCGGCGCACCGCGGCCGGGGTGTCGCTGCCGTACTTCGCCCGTCTGCGGTCGATCTCGTCGCGCAGCGACGACACCAGGCGCATCCGCGTGCCCGAAGGCAGCTGCCGCTGCTGGGCCAGGTCGCCGACCCGGCTCAGATAGTCGTAGACCAGCTGGTCGCTCTCGATCCCCACGCCGTTCCCCTCCGTGCCCCGACCCGCCCCGCCGGGGCCCGCCGCCGCCTCCCTGCCCTGACGGTAGCGCGCAGCGGCTACCGTGGGGCGGATGGGGACCGGCGAGCGCAACCAGGAGGCGCACGTGCCCGAAGCAACAACCGGAGCGAGCGGCACGCCGAGCGCGGACGGCACCTCCGGCACGGCCGCGTCCGCCCCCGGCGGCACGTCCAGCGGCTCCGGCGCGGATGCCACCTCCGGCACGGACACCCGCGCCTTCACAGGCACCTCCGCAAGCACCCCCGCCACCGCCCCCCGCACCCTCGCCGAAGCCCTCCGCTCCCGTCCCGACGCCTCCCTCGCCGCCCTCCTGCGCGCCCGGCCCGATCTGCTCACCCCCGTACCGAGCGATCTGACGCAGCTCGCGACCCGGGCCGGGACACGGGCCTCCGTCGTGCGGGCGCTGGAACGTCTCGACCGGTTCGCGCTGCAGACAGCGCAGGCGCTGGCGGTCGCGCCCGACCCGGCCCCGTACGACGTCCTGCTCGCGCTGCTCGGCGGCGACGACGGCGACCGGGCGGTCGAGGCCGCGCTGCCCGGCGCGCTCACCGCACTGCGGGAGCAGGCGCTGGTCTGGGGCGGCGACGACCGGCTGCGCCTCGTACGTACCGCACGCGAACTGCTCGCGCCCTCCCCCGCGCACCCCTCCCCCACCGGCCTCGGCCCGACCGTCGCCGAGGCCACGGCCGGGATGTCGCCGGGGCGGGTCCAGGAGATCCTGCGGGCCGTCGGGCTGCCCGCCACCCATGACCCCGTCTCCGCCGTCGCCGCGCTGACCTCGCTCTTCACCGACCGGCAGCGGATGTCGGAGCTCCTGGACACCGCTGGGCCGGAGGCGCTGGGCGTGCTCGACCGGCTGGTGTGGGGGCCGCCGTACGGGGAGGTGTCGGCGGATCCGCCGCCGCCCGTGCGCTGGCTGCGCGACCACGGCCTGCTGCTGCCGACCTCCGCCCGCACGCTCGTGCTGCCCCGCGAGGTCGCCCTGCATCTGCGCGCCGGGCGCGCGCACCGGGCGCCCGAGCCGGTCGCGCCCGCCGTCGCGCCGGCGCGCGAGTACGCGCCGAGGGTCGTCGACAGCACGGCGGCGGGCCAGGCGCTGACCGCGCTGACCATGATCGAGGACCTGCTGGCCGAGTGGGACGAGGGCGGCCCGGCCGTGCTGCGCGCGGGCGGCCTGAGCGTGCGCGACCTGAAGCGGACGGCCGTCGCGCTCGACACCACCGAGCAGACCGCCGCGTTCTGGCTCGAACTCGCCTACGCGGCCGGGCTTGTGGCCTCCGACGGCGAGGCCGACGAGCGGTACGCGCCCACGCCCGCCTGCGACGACTGGCTGGAGCTGCCGCCCGCCGAACGCTGGTCGCGCCTGGCCGCCGCCTGGCTCTCGGCGACCCGCACCCCGGGTCTCGTCGGCGGCCAGGACACCCGGGGCCGCACCCTGTCCGCGCTCGGCCCCGACCTGGACCGCTCCCCGGCGCCCGAGGTCCGCCACCGCGTCCTGACGCTGCTCGCCCGCCTGCCCGAGGGCGCCGCCCCCGACCCGGGGACGCTGCTCGACCGGCTGCGCTGGGAGCACCCGGCCCGCACCGGCCCCGAGGACCTGCGCCCCAAGCTGGCTCAATGGACCCTGGACGAGGCCGAGTTGCTGGGCGTGACCGGGCGCGGCGCCCTCTCCGCGCACGGCCGCGCGCTCCTCGAACCGGCCGCGTCACCCGGGACCACCACCCTGCTCGGCCTCTCCGCCGCCGCCGCGCTCGCGCCGCATCTGCCCGAGCCCGTGGACCACGTCCTGCTCCAGGCCGACCTGACCGCCGTCGCCCCGGGCCCGCTGCGCCGCCCGCTCGCCGCGACCCTGAACGTCCTCGCGGACATCGAGTCGAAGGGTGGCGCGACGGTCTACCGATTCACGCCCGCCTCCGTGCGGCGCGCCCTCGACGCCGGGCAGGCCGCCTCCGATCTGCACGCGTTCCTGGCCGCGCACAGCCGTACGCCGGTGCCGCAGCCGCTCAGCTATCTCATCGACGACGTGGCCCGCCGCCACGGCCATCTGCGGGTCGGCGCCGCCTCGGCGTATGTGCGCTGCGACGACGACGCGCTGCTCGACGAGATCGTCGCGGACAAGCGGTCCGCCGCCCTGCGCCTGCGCCGGCTCGCCCCGACCGTGCTCGCCGCCCAGGCCGACCCCGCCTCGCTCCTGGAGCTGCTGCGCGCGATGGGGTTCGCCCCGGCCGCCGAGTCCGCCGAGGGCGATGTGGTGATCGCCCGCGCCGACACCCGCCGCACCCCGCCCCGCACCCCGCCCGTCCCCGTCCCGGAGGGCCCGCCGCTGCCGGACGACACCCTGCTGGGCGCGGCGGTGCGGGCGATCCGCGCGGGCGACGAGGCCGCCACGGTCGTACGCAAGGAGCAGCCGCGCACCACGGCGGCGGCCGGGCCCGCCGAGCCCGGCGCGCTGCCCCGGACCACCCCGGCCGAGACCCTGGCGACCGTCCAGGCCGCGGCCATGACCGGCTCGGCCGTCTGGATCGGCTATGTGAACGCGGACGGCGCGGCCAGCCAGCGCGTGATCGCCCCGGTCCGCGTCGAGGGCGGCTTCGTGACGGGCTACGACCACACCGCCGACGAGGTGCGTACGTATCCGCTGCACCGGATCACGGGCGTCGCGGAGCTGGCCGACGCCGACGACTCGGCCTGAGCCGGGCGCCCGAAAACCCGGGCGCCGGAAAACCAGGGACCAAAGACCCGGGCCGCACAAGGGACCGCCCCGCATTCCTCCCGGCTCAGGCACACTGGAGGTTTCGCCGCCTCCACGTACGTACGGAATGAGGGTGCACCGCGTGAACGGGCCACTGATCGTCCAGTCGGACAAGACCCTGCTCCTGGAAGTCGACCATGAGCAGGCCGACGCCTGCCGCCGTGCCATCGCGCCCTTCGCCGAGCTGGAGCGGGCGCCGGAGCACATCCACACCTACCGGGTGACCCCGCTGGGGCTGTGGAACGCGCGCGCGGCCGGGCACGACGCCGAGCAGGTGGTGGACGCGCTGGTCGAGTTCTCGCGCTACCCCGTGCCGCACGCGCTGCTCGTCGACGTCGCCGAGACCATGGCGCGCTACGGCCGCCTCACCCTCAGCAAGCACCCGGTGCACGGCCTGGTCCTGACCACCACCGACCGGCCGGTGCTGGAGGAGATCCTCCGTTCCAAGAAGGTCGTCCCGCTGGTCGGGGCCCGGATCGACGCGGACACCGTCGCCGTGCACCCCTCCGAGCGCGGCCAGATCAAGCAGACCCTGCTGAAGCTCGGCTGGCCCGCCGAGGACCTGGCCGGATACGTGGACGGCGAGGCGCACCCCATCGAGCTCGCCGAGGACGGCTGGTCCCTTCGCCCGTACCAGAAGCAGGCCGTCGAGGGGTTCTGGCACGGCGGCAGCGGTGTGGTCGTGCTGCCCTGCGGCGCCGGCAAGACGCTGGTCGGGGCCGGGGCGATGGCGCAGGCCAAGGCCACCACGCTGATCCTGGTCACCAACACCGTCTCGGCCCGGCAGTGGAAGCACGAGCTGGTGAAGCGGACCTCGCTGACCGAGGACGAGATCGGCGAGTACAGCGGGACGCGCAAGGAGATCCGGCCCGTCACCATCGCCACGTACCAGGTGCTGACCACCCGCCGTAAGGGCGTCTATCCGCACCTGGAGCTCTTCGACTCGCGCGACTGGGGCCTGATCGTCTACGACGAGGTGCATCTGCTGCCCGCGCCCGTCTTCAAGTTCACCGCCGATCTCCAGGCGCGCCGCCGCCTCGGGCTGACCGCGACCCTCGTACGGGAGGACGGCCGCGAGTCGGACGTCTTCTCGCTCATCGGGCCCAAGCGGTTCGACGCGCCGTGGAAGGAGATCGAGGCGCAGGGCTACATCGCGCCCGCCGACTGCGTCGAGGTCCGGGTCAATCTCACGGACAGCGAGCGCCTTGCGTACGCGACCGCCGAGACCGAGGAGAAGTACCGGTTCTGCGCGACCACCGCGACCAAGCGGAAGGTGACGGAGGCGCTGGTACGGAAGTTCGCGGGCCAGCAGATCCTGGTCATCGGGCAGTACATCGACCAACTCGACGAGCTGGGCGAGCACTTGAAGGCGCCCGTGATCAAGGGCGAGACCTCCAACGCGCAGCGCGAGAAGCTGTTCGACGCGTTCCGGCAGGGCGAGATCAGTGTGCTGGTCGTCTCCAAGGTCGCGAACTTCTCCATCGACCTGCCGGAGGCGACCGTCGCCATCCAGGTCTCGGGCACCTTCGGGTCCCGGCAGGAGGAGGCGCAGCGCCTGGGCCGCGTCCTGCGCCCGAAGGCCGACGGCCACCAGGCGCACTTCTACTCGGTGGTCGCGCGCGACACCATCGACCAGGACTTCGCCGCCCACCGCCAGCGCTTCCTGGCCGAGCAGGGCTACGCGTACCGCATCGTCGACGCGGACGACCTGCTGGCGGGCGACATCGGCTGAGTCCCGGCCCGGGCCCGCCATGCAGCCCCGCCCAGGACGGCGAGCCCCAGCAGCGGGTACGGGGACGCCAACGGCTGCTGCCACCAGGGGAGATGAAGGTCAAGATCCCCCTGGTGCGGCACCAGCCACAGGGTGCGGGCGGTGAAGACCACGGCGACGGCCACGGCGATACGGATCCGGCCCTCGGCCAGCAGGAGGGCGAGCAGCGGGACGCACCACACCCAGTGGTGCGACCAGCTGATCGGGGAGATCAGCAGCGCGGTGACGGCGACGACCAGGACGCCCCAGCGCTCGTCGACGCGGCGGGCCGTCCACAGGCCCGCCGCCGCGACCGCGCCCGCCGCCGCCCACCACACCGCGCCCGGCGCGGGCGTGTGCAGCAGCCGGGCGAGCAGCCCCTGAAGCGACTGGTTGTCGACGATCCACGCCTTGCCGACGCGGTCGGTCTCGTACAGGCGCCGCGTCCAGAACTCCGCGCTGGCGCCGGGCAGGACGAGCGCGCCGAGCAGCACGGTCGCGGCGAAGGCGGCCGCCCCGGTGGCCGCCTCCCGCTTTCTGCCTCTGAGCAGCGCGTACAGGAGGAAGATCGCGGGCGTGAGCTTGACGCCCGCCGCGACGCCGACGGCGACGCCCTTGCCCAGGGCGCCCGGGGGCCTGGTGAGGTCCCACAGGACCAGGCAGGCGAGGGCGAGGTTGATCTGGCCGAACAGGAGCGTCTGGAACACCGGTTCCAGCCACAGCCCGGCGGCGGTGGCGGCGAGTACCGGCCAGGGGCGGGGGGCGATCTCGGCGAAGCGGCAGGAGAGCCGCACCAGGAGGGCGAGCAGCGCCGCGTTCCCGACGGCGAAGGCCACCTTGAGCGCCGTGAGCGGCAGCCAGGCGGCCGGGACGAAGAGGAGGGCGGCGAACGGGGGGTAGGTGGCGGGCAGGTGCCACGGGGTGACGGTGAAGCCGTACAGATCGGTGCCGTTCGCGACGGCCGCGCCCTCCGCCCGGTAGACCAGGGCGTCCGCCATGGGGATCCGGAGGGCGATACAGAGTGCCGCGAGCGCGACGGGGGACAGGGCGAGGACGAGCGACAGCGCGCCTGTCACGGGAGAGGAATGGGTTACGGGGAGTGAATCTCTTGTCACGGTCCGGCACTTCACGGCCGCGACCCTAGGGGACCCGGCGGCCCCTGACCGTCAGGCTCAGCGGCGGCGGCGCACACCCGCCTCTTCGGAGTACTCCCCGAGGACGACGACGCTCAGCGCGGCCCCGGCGAACGCCTTCGCGGCGCGCAGCGCGTTGCCGACGGGGTGGCCGTGGTGGCCCTTGTGGCTGTCGGAGTGGGTGGTGGACGCGGGGGTGAAGGTCACGGTGCTCATGTACTCAATGATGGTTTTCCACCACGCCCGTTGCATCGCTCTGCGGGCTGAACCCGGACCGCCACCATGTCCACCTCTGGTCCAACCCCATCCCCTACGGGTAGGACCCCGCTCCCTAGGGGTCACCCCGTAGACCGAGCTCCGGCCCGAGGTCCGGCCCGAGGTCCACCGGCCTCCAGCGAGGGGCGCGCCGCCGGAAAACCGTTCGACCGCCTCCGCGCCGCTGGCTAGAATCTCCCCTTCCCGCCTCCTCGCGAGGAGCGCCGCCGCCCGGACGGAAACCGGCCGGCCGCCCTGACGCAGGGCGAACCGCGAACCGTGAACCGCAAGCCGCAAGCCCGGAGGCAGCACCGTGCCCGCGCACGCACCCGCAGACGACCCCGCCCACGACACCGACCCGGCCGACCCGCTCGCGCGCGAGCGCGCCCACCTCACCTCCTCCCGCGCCGCCCTGCGGGCGATGCGCGAGGACGTGGAGGCCCTGGACATCCGCGACGTCACCGCGAACTGGGTGAACGCCGCCGTCCTGGAGCGCCAGATCGAAGATCGCGTCAAGGCGCTCGCCGACCTCTCGCACACCCCGCTCTTCTTCGGCCGCCTCGACTATCTGCACGCCCCGGGCGCCGACCAGGCCGAAGGCGCGGAGGGCGAGCAGTTCTACATCGGCCGCCGCCATGTGCACGACGCCGAGGGCGACCCGATGGTGATCGACTGGCGTGCGCCGGTCTCGCAGCCGTTCTACCGGGCGTCCAAGAAGGACGCCATGGACATCGGCCTGCGCCGCCGCTTCGGCTACACCGGCGGCGACCTCACCGCGTACGAGGACGAGCACCTGAGCGACCCGGCGGAGACGGCCTGCACCAGCAAGCTGCTCCAGCAGGAGATCGAGCGCCCGCGCGTCGGTCCCATGCGGGACATCGTGGCGACCATCCAGCCGGAGCAGGACGAGATCGTACGGTCGGGGCTCTCCGGTTCGGTGTGCGTGCAGGGCGGCCCCGGCACCGGGAAGACCGCCGTGGGCCTGCACCGGGTCGCGTATCTGCTCTACGCGCACCGCGAGCGCCTGGCGCGCACCGGCACGCTGGTGATCGGGCCGAACGCGTCCTTCCTGCACTACATCGAGCAAGTACTGCCCGCGCTCGGCGAGTTGGAGGTCAAGCAGGCGACGGTGGCCGACCTGGTGGCGCACGTCGAGGTCAAGGGCGTCGACGAGGCGCCCGCCGCCGTCGTCAAGGGCGACGCCCGGATGGCCGAGGTGCTGCGCCGCGCGGTCCGCTCGCACATCACGATGCCCACCGAGCCGCTGGTGGTGGTGCGCGGCTCGCGCCGCTGGCGGGTCCCGGCGTACGAGATCGCGGAGATCGTCCAGGAGTTGATGGACCGCGACATCCGCTACGGCGCGGCCCACGAGGCCCTGCCGCAGCGCATCGCGCACGCCGTCCTGGTCCGGATGGAGCAGGCGGGCGAGGCGCCGGACGACCGGGTGCAGGACGCGGTGGCGCGCAACGCGGCCGTGAAGGCGGTGGTCAAGGCGGTCTGGCCGCAGGTGGACCCGGCGAAGCTGGTGCTGCGCCTGCTGTGCGACCCGGAGTTCCTGGCCGCCAGCGCGGAGGGCGTGCTGAGCGCCGACGAGCAGAAGACGATCCTGTGGGCCAAGCCCGCGCGGAGCGTGAAGAGCGCGAAGTGGTCGGCGGCGGACGCGGTGCTGATCGACGAGGCGAACGACCTGGTGGCGCGGACGCACTCGCTCGGCCATGTGGTGATCGACGAGGCGCAGGACCTCTCCCCCATGCAGTACCGGGCGGTCGGCCGCCGCTGCTCGACCGGCTCGGCGACGGTCCTCGGCGACCTCGCGCAGGGCACCACGCCCTGGGCGACGGCCAGTTGGGCCGAGGCGCTGCGCCATCTGGGCAAGGCGGACGCGGTCGTGGAGGAGCTGACGGCCGGTTTCCGCGTGCCCCGCGAGGTGATCGCGTACGCGTCCCGGCTGCTGCCGTCGATCTCGCCGGGCCTGACCCCGGTGGAGTCCGTCCGTGAGACGCCGGGGGCGCTGGACGTACGCGAGTCGGCGGATCTCGACACGGACGTCCTGGCGGCCTGCCGCGAGGCGCTGGCGCACGAGGGCTCGACGGGCCTGATCGCGGCGGACGCGCGCGTACCGGCGCTCGCCGAGGCGCTGACGGCGGCGGGGATGGTGTTCCTGGCCCCCGGCGAGGAGACGACGTCCGAGTCCCGGCTCACCCTGGTCCCGGCGTCGCTGGCGAAGGGCCTGGAGTACGACTACGTGGTCCTGGACGAGCCCGCCGCCGTGGTCGACGGCGAGCCGGACGAACGCACGGGCCTGCGCCGCCTGTACGTGGCGCTGACGCGAGCGGTGTCGGGCCTGACGGTGTGCCACGCGGCGCCGCTGCCGCCGCAGCTCACCGAGACCGACTGACCACGACTGACCACGGGGGACAGAGCACGCCATGGGGATCTTCACCAGACTGACCGGCACCCGCTTCCCGGAGAGCGGCGTCGTACCGCGTTCCGCCACCGAGGTCCGGGCCGCGCTGCTCGCGCTGGGCGGCCCGGACGTGCCGTACCGCGTACGCGAGGCCTTCGCCCAGGAGAGGGCGGACCTGGCGGCGGAGTGGCGGATCGGGGAGCTGGGGCTGAGGCTCAAGGTCCGGATGCGCCTGGACCGGGAGCGGCACGAGGTGCGGGCGCTCGAAGAGCGGTGGGACGCGAAGGAGCACACGTACGGGCGCGGGCAGATGTCGGGCGTCCACAAGGAGTGGACGTACGAGCGGGGCGCGGACGGCCGTCGGCACCTCGTCGAGACGCTGAACGTCAGGACCTCGGACATGAGGGATGCCCTGCGGGACACGGTTCTGGAGGCGGGCTGGGGCTGGCGCGGGGTGTTGCGGAAGCTGTGAGGGACCCCGGCGGACGCGTGGCGATACGTACGGGCCTCGTACCGCTTTGGTATTGAAGCGGTCATGAATCGGCCACGGGCCTACGCAAATCGGTCATCGGCATGGCGGAGCCGGTCGCTCCTGGACTAGGAACTCTGTTCGCAGAGATCGCCGGACACAGGCGTTCCACAGTCACCACAGTCACGGGGGAGTACGAACATGAGCATCTTCGCCATGCGCAAGGCCACCACGCTCGGTGCGGCCGGTCTGGTCGTCGTCGGTTCGCTCGCGCTGAGCGCGTGCAAGAGCGACGACAGCTCGGACGGGGCGACCAAGAGCCCGACCGCCGCGCCGAGTTCGCCCGCGTCGCCGTCGTCGCAGCCCGGCCAGTCCACCCAGCCGAGCGCCCCCGCCGATCAGGGCGGGGCCGCCGGTGACGCCAAGGGCGGGCAGACGTTCAAGATCGGCGAGGCGGCGCAGTTCCCGTTCAAGTACGGCACCACCACCAAGGGCCGGATCGCCCTGACCGTCACCTCGATCGAGAAGGGCGCCCCCGCCGACCTGGCGCCGCTCAAGCTCGGCGACAAGGCGTCCGGCAAGGTCCCGTACTACATCCACTACTCGGTCAAGAACATCGGCACCACGCCCCTCGACTACGCCTCCGTGGGCCACATCAAGGGCCACCTCGGGGACGGCAGCGAGGCGCAGGACCTGACGATCATCGGCACGTTCGAGAAGTGCAACAGCGACGCGCTGCCCAAGGACTTCACGAACGGCAAGACGCAGCAGGGCTGCGCGATCGCGCTGGCCCCGTCGGCGACGACGGCGGTGGCGTCGGCGGAGTACTGGGGCGACCCGTTCATGACGCTCGGCAAGGGCCTGATCTGGAAGTAGCCCGCTCCTGGCCGGCCGCGTACGGGACGAACTCCGCCCACGCGGCCGGCGACAGGGCGAGCGCCGGGCCCTGCGGGTCCTGGGCCCTCAGCTCATGAGCTCGGGCCCGAAATAGTCCCGCAGGCGGGCGATCTTCCCGTCGCGGATACGAAAGATCTGGACCAGCGAGACGGCCACGTCACCTGCGTCCCCATCCCCGTCCCCGTCGAAGACCGTGTCGATCTCGGCGATGAACACGTCGGGATCGGCGGTGGTGTGCAGTACGTATTGGGACTTCTCAAGGTTGGGCGAGCGCAGGTCCTTGGCCTGTCGCTCGTAGTACGCCGCCATGCCGCCACGGATCTCCTCGCGACCCACCAGCCTCCGGGGGAAGGCGGCGTCGACGGGCACGAGCGGCGCCTCGAAGACACCGTCCACGGTGAAGTTCTCGGCGAAGGCGTCGGCATTCCGGGTCACGGCACCGGCGTAGACGCAACTCTCGAAGATCTGCCGCGGCGTTCGGGACAAGGCGGCCTCCCTGGACTCGTACTCGTACTCGTACGCAGAAGGCCACACCATCACAGTGGCGCTTCCGGGAAGGCGGTTTCCGTGAACGATCACATCGCCGGTGGCCGGGTAGCGGTGCCGCCGCCGCTTTCGGACGTACCGCTGGTAGCACTTTCATGCGAATGGGGTGCGTGTGATGGGATGAGCTGATGCGACCCCCCACACGCATGCCGTCCCGTCCCCGCAATCCCTACGACGAACTGGCCGCGCTCGCCGACCCCGACCCCGAGCTGGACCCCGCGCCCCCACCGCGGCTCCTCCCCCTCGACCTCGGCATCATGTACGCCGAGCCGGAGGACGACCCGTGGTCCCCGCCCGACCACCGGCGGTCCGGGAACGGCCGCCGCGCCAGGCGCAGCCGACGGCGCCGGCGCAGCCCGTTCGCCGCGCTCCCCCGGCTGGCCAAGCTGCTGTTCGCGCTGGTCGTGCTGGTCGGGTTCCTGGTGCTCGCGGACCGGTGCGCGGCGATGTACGCGGAGAAGAAGGCGCAGCGGGCGCTCCAGGACGAACTCCACCTCGCGGCCGCCCCGCAGGTGGACATCCATGGATTCCCGTTCCTCACCCAGGTCCTGGACAAGCATCTGGACCGGGTGGACGTGACCGTGCCGCATGTGGCGGCCGACCGGGTGTCGCTCACGAAGGTGCAGGCCAGTGCGCGGGACATCAAGCTGACGGGGGATCTGCCGAACGACATCCGCAGCGCGGTCATCGGCAGCCTCAACGGCCGGGTCACCCTGTCCTTCGACGACATGAACCGCGAACTCACGGCCTCACAGCTGAAGTTCAGCCGGGTGAGCGACAACACGGTGGGCGCGGACGGCAAGCTGAGCATCGCCGGGCAGGAGCTGCGCGTACGGGCCGAGGCCCAGGTACGACCCGTCGGCACGAGTGGCCTGGCCACGGACATCGACGGCATGAGCCTCGACATGCCGGGCCTCGCCACGTACCGGCCGGGCCGCAACCGCGGCCTGACGCTGCACCGGGAGACCGCCGAACTCATCAGCCGCGACACGGCACGGGTGAAGGCGCTGCTGTCGGTACCGGCGGTGGTGCAGCGGCTGGGAGTCCCGCAGAAGGACGTGGACCTGGCGCTGCGCAACGAGTCGAAGCTGCACGAGCTGACCGGCACACCCCGCTTCCTGGACCAGCTGACCCAGGTCAACCTGGTCGACGTGGTCGCCGACCACCCCTGGCTCCTGTCGAAGATAGGCATAGACCCGAAACTGCTGACGGGCCTGATCGCGATGCGCCCCCCGGAACTCTCCGACCGCCTGTCCTTCTCGTTCACACTCCCGAAGGAGGCGCGGGAGTTGCAGATACGGGATGTGCGGGTGGAGGAGGGGGGCGTTGTGGCGACGGTTTCGGGGGTGGAGGTGGGGGTGGGGAAGTAGGGGGCGAAGCCCCCATCCCCCACCCACCCCGGCCGGGTTCCCGGGGCAGGGCCCCGAGCGGGGTGCAGGGGCGGAGCCCCGAGCGGGGTGCAGGAGCGGAGCCCCGAGCGGGGTGCAGGAGCGGGGTGCAGGGACGCAGCCCCCGCCCGGGGTCCCGGGGCAGGGCCCCGAAGCGGGGTGCAGGGGCGGAGCCCCCGCCCGGGGTCCGGGGCGGGGCCCCGAAAGCGGGGTGCAGGGGCCGCAGGCCCCGCGAAGGGGTCCGGGGCGGAGCCCCGGGAAAACCTCCCCCTCCCCCTCCCCCACCCACCCCCGGAGGGTTTAGGTGAAGGGGCGGGGTGGGGCTACGCGTCCAGGGCCCGGCGCCACTGCGCGACCGCGTCCGCCGCCACCGGTGCGTCCCAGCCGCCGGGCCGCGACGCGCCCCCGATGTGGACCGCGTCGACCCCGGCGCGGCGCAGCACCGGCAGGTGGTCGAGTCGCAGCCCGCCGCCCACCAGGATCCGCGGCTCGTAACCGGGCTCACCAGAACGTCCCGCCTCGGCGACCAGCGTCGAAAGACCGTCGTCGACACCTCCCGCCGCACCGGCCGTCAGATACGTGTCGAGCCCCGCCACCCCCGCCAGCTCCTTGCGCAGCCCGTCCCGGTCGGCGGCCCGGTCGATCGCCCGGTGGAACGTCCACCGGCACCCGTCCAGCTCCGCCACCAGCGCCCGCACGGCCACCATGTCCGGCGCCCCGGCGTCGTCGAGGAACCCCAGCACGAACTCCTCCGCGCCCTCGGCCCGCAGCGCCCGCGCGTCGCGTACGAGCGCGTCCACGTCCCCCGCCGCGAACCCGTCCGCCGAGCGGAGCATCACGCGCAGCGGGATGTCCACGGCGGCGCGGATCGCCGCGAAGGTCTCCCGGGACGGGGTCAGCCCGTCGGCCGCCATGTCGGTGACCAGCTCAAGACGGTCCGCCCCGCCCGCCTGCGCCGCGACGGCGTCCTCCGCGTCGAGAGCGATCACCTCAAGCAGTGCGCGGTTGCTCATCTGACCCCAATTCCTCGGCTGTCCACACGTCAACAGGTCTAGTCCAATACCAGCCTACGCGCCACGGCCCGCACCGACACCGCCGACACCAGCACGGACGGCATCCACACCTCCTCCCCCTTGCACTCCAATACGGGGAGGGGGTATACCTGAACCCGCAAGAAAATATACCCCTAGGGGGTATCAACTCCGAACATCGAACGGGGAGGGCCGCCCGCATGAGCAGCAGCACCGCACACGCAAACGCCGACACCGCCGCATCGCCGACCGGCGAGGTCGAGCTGGCCATCGGCGGCATGACCTGCGCGTCCTGCGCGGCCCGCATCGAGAAGAAGCTCAACCGGATGGACGGCGTGACGGCCACGGTCAACTACGCCACGGAGAAGGCGAAGGTCGCCTTCAGCTCCGGAACCCGGGTGACGGACCTGGTGGCGACGGTCGTCAAGACGGGGTACACGGCGGAGCCGGTGGCGCCGCGGTGGGCGCCGCAGGCGCAGGCGGCGCGGCGGACGGCCGGGGCGGCGCCGATGGCCGGGCCGCAGGCGGCGACGGCGGCCAGGACGCAGGCGGGCGCGCCCGGCGCGGCCGGTGGGGCGCCCCACCCGCCGCAGGCGGGTGCACCCGGCACGGACGGGCGGCCGCCGACGGCGAACGGCCACGGCACGGAGGCCCGAGCCAACGCAACCCCTTCATACGGGCGGGCGGGTGGGAAGTCCGGCCCGCCGCAGGCGGGCGCAGCACCCACGGACGTGCAGACGCCGACGGCGGGTGCCCACCCACGAGAGACCCGGGCCGTCCCAACCCCTTCAAACGGGCGGGCGGGTGGGAAGTCCGGCCCGCCGCAGGCGGGCGCAGCACCCAAGGACGTGCAGCCGCCGACGGCGGGTGCCCACCCACGAGAGACCCGGGCCGTCCCAACCCCTTCAAACGGGCGGGCGGGTGGGAAGTCCGGCCCGCCGCAGGCGGGCGCACCCAGCACGGACGTGCAGACGCCGACGGCGGAGGACCCCGGCACGGAGGCCCGAGCCGACGCAACCTCTACGCATGGGCGGGCGGGCGGGAGGACGCCCGGCCCGCCGCAGGCGGGCGCACCCGGCACGGACGTGCAGACGCCGACGGTGGTCGACCACCCCGCCGGGGCCCGGGCCGACGCAACCCCGCCGAACGGGCGGGCGGGTGGGCTTGCCGCGCTCAAGCAGCGCCTAGTCGTCTCGACCCTGCTCGCCACCCCCGTCATCGCCCTGGCGATGCTCCCCGCCCTCCAGTTCGACAACTGGCAGTGGCTGAGCCTCATGCTCGCCGCGCCGGTGGTCGTCTGGGGCGCGTACCCCTTCCACCGCGCCGCCCTCACCAACGCAAGGCACGGCGCGGCCACGATGGACACGCTCATCTCCGTCGGCACGCTCGCCGCGTTCACCTGGTCCCTGTGGGCCCTGTTCCTCGGCGACGCCGGAATGC
Source organism: Streptomyces sp. NPDC048696 (assembly GCF_043198895.1). Classification (NCBI taxonomy): domain Bacteria; kingdom Bacillati; phylum Actinomycetota; class Actinomycetes; order Kitasatosporales; family Streptomycetaceae; genus Streptomyces; species Streptomyces sp. NPDC048696. The sequence goes on from NZ_JBICVJ010000003.1 coordinate 15,375, forward strand.
CCGGCATGCGCCACGGCTTCGAGCTCACCGCGGGCGGCGGCAGCGGCGCCTCCAACATCTACCTGGAAGCCGCCGCCGGCGTCACCGCGTTCATCCTGGCCGGCCGTTACTTCGAGGCGAAGTCGAAGCGCAAGGCGGGCGCGGCCCTGCAGGCGCTGCTGGAACTCGGCGCCAAGGACGTCACCGTACTGAACGCAACAGACGGCACCGAACTCCGCATCCCCGTCACCGACCTCCGCACCGGCGACCGCTTCCTCGTCCGCCCCGGCGAGAAGATCGCCACGGACGGCACGGTCGTCGAGGGCGGCAGCGCGGTGGACGCGTCGATGCTGACGGGCGAGTCCGTCCCGGTCGACGTGACCGTCGGCGACCCCGTCACCGGCGCCACCCTGAACGTCGGCGGCCGCCTGGTCGTCGAGGCGACCCGCGTCGGCGCCGACACCCAGCTGGCCAGGATGGCCCGCCTCGTCGAGGACGCCCAGAACGGCAAGGCGGCGGCCCAGCGCCTCGCGGACCGCATCTCCGCCGTGTTCGTCCCGGTCGTGATCGCCCTCGCGCTGGGCACCCTCGCGTACTGGCTGCTCAGCGGCCACAGCCTGACCGCGGCGTTCACGGCGGCGGTCGCCGTCCTGATCATCGCCTGCCCCTGCGCCCTGGGCCTCGCCACCCCCACCGCCCTCATGGTCGGCACGGGACGAGGAGCCCAGCTCGGCATCCTCATCAAGGGCCCGGAGGTCCTGGAGACCACCCGCCGCGTCGACACGATCGTCCTCGACAAGACCGGCACCGTCACCACCGGCCGCATGACCCTCCGCGCCATCCACACCGCCCCCACCACCACCGAGGCCGAAGTCCTGCGCCTGGCGGGCGCGTTGGAGCACGCCTCAGAGCACCCCATAGCCCGCGCCGTCGCCGACGGCGCCGCCGAGCGGGTCGGCACGCTCCCCACCCCCGAGGACTTCGCCGACCTCGCGGGCCTCGGCGTGCAGGGCATCGTGGACGGCCACGCGGTCCTCGTCGGCCGCGAGAAGCTGCTCGCCAATGGGGCCTCCCCTGGTCGAGCGAAGTCGAGAGCTTGGGGAAGGCAGATCACCCTGCCCGCCGACCTGGCACGCGCCCGGCACACCGCCGAGGCTGCCGGACGTACGGCCGTGCTCGTCGCCTGGGACGGCGAGGCGCGGGCGGTCCTGGAGGTCGCCGACGCGGTCAAGGACACCAGCGCCGAGGCGGTCCGGCGGCTGCGCGCCCTCGGCCTCACCCCGATCCTGCTCACCGGCGACAACCGCGCGGTGGCCGAGTCCGTCGCCGCCGAGGTGGGCATCGAGCAGGTGATCGCCGAGGTCATGCCGCAGGACAAGGTCGACGTGGTCAAGCGCCTTCAGGCTGAGGGCCGTTCGGTGGCGATGGTCGGCGACGGCGTCAACGACGCGGCCGCGCTCGCCCAGGCCGACCTGGGCCTGGCGATGGGCACGGGCACGGACGCCGCGATCGAGGCGGGCGACCTCACCCTCGTACGGGGCGACCTGCGCGCCGCCGCCGACGCCATCCGCCTCTCCCGCCGGACGCTGGGCACGATCCGTACGAACCTGTTCTGGGCCTTCGCCTACAACGTCGCCGCCCTCCCCCTCGCCGCGGCCGGACTCCTCAACCCGATGATCGCGGGCGCGGCGATGGCCTTCTCGTCCGTCTTCGTGGTCGGCAACTCACTGCGGCTGCGGACCTTCAAGGCGGCGTGAGTCGTACGTATACGGAAGTCGGCCCCGGGTTCGAAAACTCCGGGGCCGACTTCTCTGCGTACACCTACGCTCACTTCACGAACCGCACCTCCGGCCACCGCGCCGACGGGCCGTCCAGCAGAGCCCCGTCCCCGCCCCGCAGCCACCGGTCGAAGAACGCCGACACGTACGCCCGCTGGGCCGCGACCGAACGCGCCGGGTCGACGGTGCCGACGTTCTTGGCGACCACCTCCGGCGTCAGCCCCAACGCCCTCCCGATCTGCGGCACTTGGGACTGAAGGTCGGTGAAGCTCGCGTGCTCCCCGCCGCACAGGGTCAGATCGCGGTGCCAGCCGCTGCTGTGGTCCCAGGTGAGGCCCCAGGAGGGGACGGTGTGGTGGTCGTTGCCGTCCTTGCCCATCAGCAGCAGCGGCCGGTCCAGGCCGTCGGTGCCGACCGGGGACGGGTTCGCCGGGTCGTCGTCGTTCTGGACGTACCCCATCACGCCGTCCATGTTGAGCACGGCCCTGAGTCGCCGGTCGTCGTGCATGGTCTGCGCGGCGGTGAAGCCGCCCGCGGACTGGCCGAACATCCCGACGGCCGACAGGTCGAGGGTGCCGCGCGAGCCGCCGGGCAGCGCGGCGGACAGCGCGCCGAGCCGGTCCAGTACGTAACGGGTGTCGGCGACCCGGACGTCCACGGCCTTCTTCAGCAGCGCCGTGACCGCCGCCGGTCCGGCCTTCTCGGCCTTCGCGTACTCCTCCCCCAGCACCGTGCGCTCCACGCGGGAGCCGGGGAACTCGACCGCCCCGGCGTCATAGGTGTGGTCGACCATGACCACCGCATAGCCGCGCGAGGCGAGTTCGTCGCAGAGCGTGGTGCCCAGCGTGCGGGGGTCGCCCGCGCCGGGCGAGTAGAGGACGACGGGGAGGCCGTGGCATCCGACGGGCGCCGAGGTGTACGCGTGGCTGCGCGTCGCCGCCCAGTCGACCTTGCCGTGCGGCACCCCCTCCAGCGAGTTGAGCCGGTCGAAGTCGGCGGCCGCGCCCGGGAGCATCTGCGGGGCGAGCCGGTGGCCGCGTACGTCCCTTGCCGGGTGGCGCACGCTCACCATCAGCTCCCGGTACGGGCGAGTGCTCACCCAGGGATCGCGCCGGCTCCGGTCGACGAGCCGGACGGACACGGTGCCGACCGGGTGGGGGCCGGTGGGCGCGGGCAGGGTGAGCCGGACGCCCTGGGCGGACGGCGCACCGGGCGCCGCCCCGGGCCTGGCGGCCGCGAACGCCGACCCACCCGTCGTGGCCACGAGCACGGCGGCACCGGCACCGGCGCCCAGCAGACTCCTGCGGGAAACGGAAGCAACCATGTCCCCCACGTTCCCGGACCGGGCCCCGCGCCCCCATCCGGCAGTCCCCCGAGCGGGTGCGGGGGCTACCCCGAGGGAGGAGTGGCTACGCTCACCCCATGGCCGACCTCGACGACCTCAGCGACAACCTCAGCGACGACCTCGACGACCTCCGTGCCCGCTGGACCCGCACGCTCCTGGCCGCCCGCCCGGGCGAGGAGCCGGACCCGGAGCCGGACCCGGAGCCGGACCCGGCCCCGTACGCCGACCGGCTGCTCGCCGCCTGGGCCGAGCCGCACCGCAGGTACCACACCACCGCCCACCTCGCGGCGGTGCTCGGCCACGTCGACACGCTGGCGGAGTACGCCGAGGACGCCGAGCTCGTACGCCTCGCGGCCTGGTTCCACGACGCCGTGTACCGGCCGGACCGCTCGGAGAACGAGGAGCGCAGCGCGGCCCTGGCCGAACGTGCCCTGCCCGAGGCCGGGTTGAGCCCCGAGGCCACCGCCGAGGTCGCCCGGCTCGTCCGGCTCACCGTCACGCACGACCCGCACGAGGGCGACACGAACGGCGAGGTCCTGTGCGACGCGGACCTGGCGGTGCTGGCCGGGGACCCGGAGGAGTACGCGGCGTACGCGGCGGCGGTCCGCGCCGAGTACGCCTTCGTCCCGGACGACACCTTCCGGGCGGGCCGCGCGGCGGTCCTGCGCCAGCTGCTCGATCTGCCGAGGCTGTTCCGTACGCCGCACGGCACGCGGGAGTGGGAGGCGCGGGCCCGCGAGAACCTGACGTCGGAGCTGGAGCTGCTGACGTAGCCGGTATGTATCAGGGGGTACGGATGAGGCTGGAGCGACGGGAATGTAATGGTCATCGACCCTGTTGACTCCTGATATGCCCTCCTCCGCCGATCACTCCGCCGCGCCCGGAACCGACCTCCCCGACACCGACCTCACCGACGCCTCGGCCCGCCCCCGTATGCCGCTGGCCGTCTACATCCTCGGCCTCTCCGTCTTCGCGCTCGGCACCAGTGAGTTCATGCTCACCGGGCTGCTGCCCGCCATCGCGGACGACATGGACGTGTCGATCCCGCAGGCGGGGCTGCTGATCTCGGCGTTCGCGATCGGCATGGTGGTGGGCGCGCCGCTGCTGGCGGTGGCGACGCTCCGGCTGCCGCGCCGCACCACACTCATCGCGCTGATCACGGCGTTCGGGCTCGGCCAGGTCGGCGGCGCGCTCGCCCCGAACTACGCGCTGCTCTTCGTCTCCCGGGTGCTGAGCGCGCTGGCCTGCGCCGGATTCTGGGCGGTCGGAGCCGCCGTGGCCATCGCGATGGTGCCGGTGAACGCGCGGGCCCGGGCCATGGCCGTCATGATCGGCGGGCTCTCGATCGCCAACGTCCTCGGCGTCCCGCTCGGCGCGGTACTCGGCGACAACCTGGGCTGGCGGGCCGCGTTCTGGGCCGTCGGCGCGGCCTCCGCGATCGCCCTCGTCGGCATCGTGACGCTCATCCCGCGCATCCCGCTCCCGGCCGAGAAGCCGCAGCTCGCCACCGAGCTGCGGATCTACCGCGACCCGCAGGTGCTGCTCTCGATCGCGATCACCGCGCTCGCGGCGGGCGGCGTGTTCTGCGCGTTCAGCTACCTCAAGCCGCTGCTCACCGACGTCGCCCAGGTCGACTCCGGCTGGGTCCCGGCGATCCTCGGCCTCTTCGGCGCGGGCGCCCTCGTCGGTACGACGATCGGCGGCCGGGTCGCGGACGCGCACCTGTTCGGGGTGCTGCTCAGCGGCATCACGGCCTCGACGGCGTTCCTGGTGGCGCTGGCCCTGTTCGGCGCGCACCCGGTGGCCGCGATCGCCCTCTCGTTCCTGCTCGGAGTCTCGGCGTTCTACACGGCCCCGGCGCTCAACGCCCGGATGTTCAACGTCGGCGGCGCCGCCCCCACCCTGGCGGGCGCCACCACCACGTCGTCCTTCAACCTGGGCAACACGGGCGGCCCCTGGCTCGGCGGCGCGGTCATCAGCGCGGGCCTCGGCTACCGGGCCACCGCGTGGTCGGGCGCGGCCATGACCCTGGCGGCCCTGGCCCTGGTCACGGTCTCCCTGCGGCTGCACAAGTCCCGCTCGCGGGTGGTGGCCCGGTCCGTGCGGGCGCAGGCGCGGTCCGTGGCGGAACACGCCTGACGGGCTACGCGCCCGCCCGCCCCTTGGGCCGCCGCAGCCCCGCCCCCGTGAGCCTGCGCACCAGTTCCTTCGAGCCGATCTCCACCGCGCCCGCCCGCACCGCGTCCTCGTAGCGCTCCGACGGCACGTCGTAGTGGTCCCGCTCGAAGGCGCGCGGCGGGCAGCCGATGGAGGCCGCGAACGCGTGCAGCTCGTCGTACGACACGTCGCTGACCAGGTGCGACCACATACGGCCATGGCCCGGCCAGGTCGGCGGATCGATGTAGAGGGTCACGCGACGGGGCCCGTGCCGAGGCCGCCGACCGGGGCCACCGTCACCCCGGCCTTGCCGCACACCCAGTGCGGGTCGGGGCCGAGCTCCGGCTCCACGTCGAGCGCGTGCGGGTCCCCGGCGTCGCAGACCGGGCAGATGGGCCAGCGTCCGTACTTCTCCAGGAGCGCGTCCTGCACGTCCTGGGCGACCAGACCGGCCACGAACTCCGCGCCGTCCGGCCACTGCTCCACCCACCAGCGGCGGTGCGTCACCGCGTCCTCGACCAGCGAGACCACATCGGCCTGGGCCACGTCGCGCGCGGCCAGATCCGCCAGCACGAGAGCGCGTGCGGCGTGCAGGGACTGCTCCAGGGGGTCGACGTCGTCCATGCAGCCATTGTCACCCCGACGGCCCCGGCCGGACCCGGGGACCCCCCGCCACCTCCCGTTCCCCGCGTCCGCACCCTTGACCCGCCCCCCGCGCGAAAATACCTTCCAGGGGTGACCGATGACGTGAAGGAAATTTTCACCGGCGGCACGGCACCCCCCGCCCCCGCCGCCCTCGCGGCCAAGGTGCGCACCCTCGCGCCGTCCATGACCCGCTCGATGCAGCGCGTCGCCGAGGCGGTCGCCCAGGACCCGGCCGGCTGCGCCGCCCTCACGGTCACCGGTCTCGCCGAGCTCACCGGCACCAGCGAGGCCACGGTCGTGCGCACCGCCCGCGTCCTCGGCTACCCCGGCTACCGCGATCTGCGTCTGGCGCTCGCCGGGCTCGCCGCCCAGCAGCAGTCGGGGCGCGCCCCGGCCGTCACCGCCGACATCGCGGTCGACGACCCGATCGCGGACGTCGTCGCCAAGCTCGCCCACGACGAGCGGCAGACCCTCGCCGACACCGCCGCCGCCCTCGACACCGGCCAGCTCGGCGCGGCCGTCGCGGCCCTCGCGCAGGCCCGCCGCGTCGACATCTACGGCGTCGGCGCCTCCTCGCTCGTCGGCCAGGACCTCGCCCAGAAGCTGCTTCGGATCGGGCTCATCGCGCACGCCCACACCGACCCGCACCTCGCGGTCACCAACGCCGTGCAGCTCAGATCCGGCGACGCCGCCGTCGCCATCACCCACTCCGGCTCCACCGGCGACGTCATCGAGCCGCTGCGCGTCGCCTTCGACCGCGGGGCCACCACCGTCGCCATCACCGGACGCCCGGACGGGCCGGTCTCCCAGTACGCCGACCACATACTGACCACCTCGACCGCCCGCGAGAGCGAGCTGCGCCCGGCCGCGATGTCGTCCCGGACGAGTCAACTCCTCGTCGTGGACTGCCTGTTCATCGGCATCGCCCAGCGTACGTACGAGACGGCGGCCCCGGCCCTCGCCGCGTCGTACGAAGCACTCGCCCACCGCCGCAGCCCGCGCACCCGCTGACCCCGGGTGCCCTCGCACACGTACGGAAAGAGCGCACTTCCATGACTTCCGCGTACGGGGAACTCCGCGCCCAGCTGGCTCAGTTGACCACCGAGGCGTTCCGGCCCGAGCTCGCCGACATCGACCGTCTTGCGACCGCCGAGATCGCCCGCATCATGAACGGCGAGGACGCGAGCGTCCCGGCCGCCGTCGCCGCGCGGCTCCCGCAGATCGCCGCCGCGATCGACGCCACCGCCGAGCGGATGGCGCGCGGCGGGCGGCTCGTCTACGCGGGCGCGGGCACCGCCGGGCGGCTCGGCGTGCTGGACGCCAGCGAGTGCCCGCCGACGTTCGCCACCGACCCCTCGCGGGTCGTGGGGCTCATCGCGGGCGGCCCGTCCGCGATGCTCCAGGCGGTCGAAGGAGCCGAGGACTCAAGGGAGTTGGCGGCCGCCGACCTCGACGCTCTCGTCCTTGACGCGGACGACACCGTCGTCGGGATCTCCGCCTCGGGCCGCACCCCGTACGCCGTCGGCGCGGTCGAGCACGCGCGGGCCCTGGGCGCGCTGACCATCGGGCTCTCCTGCAACGCGGACAGCCCGCTCGCGGCCGCCGCCGACCACGGCATCGAGGTCGTGGTCGGCCCGGAGCTGCTGACCGGCTCCACCCGGCTGAAGGCGGGCACCGCCCAGAAGCTCGTCCTCAACATGATCTCGACGATCACGATGATCCGCCTCGGCAAGACGTACGGGAACCTCATGGTCGACGTACGCGCCTCAAACGAGAAGCTGCGCGCCCGCTCGCGCCGGATCGTCTCGCTCGCGACGGGCGCGGGCGACGACCATATCGAGTCCGCCCTGACGGCCGCCGACGGCGAGGTGAAGACGGCGATCCTGATGCTGCTCGCGGACGTCGACGCGGCGACGGCGACGCGGCGCCTGGAGCGCGCGGACGGGCATCTGCGCGCGGCGCTCGGGTAGCCCGGGGCGGCAACTCCGGTACGCGGCGACCGCCTTACGATCTCGTCATGACCACGTCCGACCGCGAACCCGAACCCGTCTTCATGCGCGTCAACGGCCGTTTCGCCTACAACCCCGCCAACCCCGTCGGTCTCACCCTCATCATCCTCACCCTGGTCGTCGTCGGCGTCGGCATCTACGTCGTGAACGACGAGACGAACTGGAGCCGGGGCGAGCTGCGGGACGCCGCCCACCAGGCGGCGCACGACCTGGACGGGACGACGCAGCGCAACTACGCGCCGTCCGAGGCGTTCTCCGGAAACGACTACGCGCGGATCATCGAGGACGCCATGAACAACACCGGCGCGGCCCAGTGGTTCACCGACCCGCTCGTGCTGCGCAGCAGCGGCAAGGACCCCTCGGCGTACGACATCACCGGCCCCGGCACCGACGCGGCGTTCTGTATGCACGTCGTCGTCACCCCGCTGGGCAACGGCGAAGCCGTGATCAGGACGCGGGTCACCGACGACGCCTGCTGACCCGCGCCGAAAACCCCCGCACACGCCGAAGGGCGGCACCCCCGGCGTGGGGTGCCGCCCTCCGTACGTAACCGGGCCACCGATCCTTCGAGAAGGATCAGAAGTCCATGTCACCGCCCGGCATGCCGCCCGGAGCGGCCGCGGCGGCCTTCTCCGGCTTGTCGGCGATGACGGCCTCGGTGGTCAGGAACAGCGCGGCGATCGACGCGGCGTTCTGCAGCGCGGAGCGCGTGACCTTCGCCGGGTCGATGATGCCCTCGGCGATCATGTCGACGTACTCGCCGGTCGCGGCGTTCAGACCGTGGCCGACGGCCAGGTTGCGCACCTTCTCGACGACGACGCCGCCCTCAAGGCCACCGTTGACGGCGATCTGCTTGAGCGGGGCCTCCAGGGCGAGCTTCACGGCGTTGGCGCCGGTCGCCTCGTCACCCGACAGGTCCAGCTTCTCGAAGACCGAGGAGGCCTGGAGCAGGGCCACGCCACCGCCGGCGACGATGCCCTCCTCGACGGCCGCCTTCGCGTTGCGAACGGCGTCCTCGATGCGGTGCTTGCGCTCCTTGAGCTCGACCTCGGTGGCGGCACCGGCCTTGATGACGGCCACGCCGCCGGCCAGCTTCGCCAGGCGCTCCTGGAGCTTCTCGCGGTCGTAGTCCGAGTCCGAGTTCTCGATCTCGGCGCGGATCTGGTTCACGCGACCGGCGACCTGGTCGCTGTCACCGGCACCGTCGACGATGGTGGTCTCGTCCTTGGTGATGACGACCTTGCGGGCGCGGCCGAGCAGGTCGAGGCCCGCGTTCTCCAGCTTGAGGCCGACCTCCTCGGAGATGACCGTGCCGCCGGTGAGGATGGCGATGTCGTTCAGCATCGCCTTGCGGCGGTCGCCGAAGCCCGGGGCCTTGACGGCGACGGACTTGAAGGTGCCGCGGATCTTGTTCACGACCAGGGTCGACAGGGCCTCGCCCTCGACGTCCTCGGCGATGATCAGGAGCGGCTTGCCCGACTGCATGACCTTCTCAAGGAGCGGCAGCAGGTCCTTGACCGAGCCGATCTTCGAGTTGACGATCAGGATGTACGGGTCGTCGAGCGCGGCTTCCATGCGCTCCATGTCGGTCGCGAAGTACGCCGAGATGTAGCCCTTGTCGAAGCGCATACCCTCGGTGAGCTCAAGCTCCAGACCGAAGGTCTGGGACTCCTCGACGGTGATGACGCCTTCCTTGCCGACCTTGTCCATGGCCTCGGCGATGAGCTCGCCGATCTGGGTGTCGGCGGCGGAGATGGAGGCCGTGGAAGCGATCTGCTCCTTGGTCTCGACATCCTTGGCCTGCTCCAGCAGGGCGCCCGAGACGGCCTCGACGGCCTTCTCGATGCCGCGCTTCAGGGCCATCGGGTTGGCGCCGGCGGCGACGTTGCGCAGGCCCTCGCGGACCAGCGCCTGGGCCAGGACGGTCGCGGTCGTCGTGCCGTCACCGGCGACGTCGTCCGTCTTCTTCGCGACTTCCTTGACCAGCTCGGCGCCGATCTTCTCGTACGGGTCCTCCAGCTCGATCTCCTTGGCGATGGAAACACCATCGTTGGTGATCGTGGGGGCGCCCCACTTCTTCTCAAGGACGACGTTACGGCCCTTGGGGCCGAGGGTGACCTTAACGGCGTCGGCGAGCTGGTTCATCCCGCGCTCGAGACCGCGCCGTGCCTCCTCGTCGAACGCGATGATCTTGGCCATGTGAAGTGGTCCTCCCGGACTGGGGTGGATTGCTCCGGATCGAGAGGCGCCCGCGACGGACGGCCTGCAAGCCTTGTGGTTCCTTGCCCCACGCGGCTCGCGGACCTCACCGACCCGATCCAAGTTCTGTCACTCTCACCAGCAGAGTGCTAACGCCAATGATTAGCACTCGACCCAGGAGAGTGCAAGGCCGTCCCACCGCCGCCGCCCTGCCGGGGGCGGACTCGGGGGCGGGTCCGGGGACGGGCTCCGGCGCGCGCTCCGGCGCGCGGACACGCACGTGGGGCCCGCATCCTTTTACAGAGGATGCGGGCCCCACGGCGTGAGTGCGTCGGTGGCCGATCGCGCCGAGATCAGACGGCGAGCTTGACCATGTCCGCCTGCGGACCCTTCTGGCCCTGCGAGATCTCGAACTCGACTCGCTGACCTTCTTCAAGGGTGCGGTAGCCGTCCATCTGGATCGCGCTGTAGTGGACGAAAACATCCGCACCACCGTCGACCGCGATGAAGCCGTACCCCTTCTCCGCGTTGAACCACTTGACGGTGCCCTGAGCCATGCCTAACTCCCCTATTACTGGCCCTTGCACGGGACCACACTTCGCGGACCCGGGTCAGACCTGCACCCTCCGACAGGAGAGGGTGTGCGCCGGAACGCGTCGACCGCGGCTGAATGTATCTGCCCAACTGCCCTCTGCAACAGGTCAATCGGACGAGAATTCCGGGCAGGGGTGAGGAGCGGAATGCCGCCTATTCCAGCATTCCGGGGCAAGTCGGGCCGGGCAAAGCGCACTTAAGGAGCAATATGCTCGAACACTTTGACCGCTTCTCGACGCCGGTTCGTCGCGTTCTCATATGCACGTGGCACGCACAACGAAGGGGACTTCCCCACTGTACCGCGCTCAACCACACTGAATTGCCCCCTCCGCTTAGCTTGCGGAGGGGGCAATTCAGGTAACTCTGCGTGCTGCGAAGGGGAGTGATTCGCCCTCGGGTCCAGCAGGCTCAGCAGCCTCCGGCGACCGCCGGAATGATCGAGACGCCCGCGCCGTCCGGCGTGGCCGTCTCAAGACCCTGCTCGAACCGGACGTCGTCGTCGTTGACGTACACGTTGACGAAGCGGCGCAGCTTGCCCTGGTCGTCCAGGACGCGCGCGGCGATCCCGGTGTGGTTCTTCTCCAGGTCGGCGATGACCTCGGCGAGGGTGGCACCCTCGGCCGCGACCTCGGCCCTGCCACCGGTGTACGTACGGAGAATGGTGGGGATGCGGACGTTGACGCTCATGGTGTGCTGCCTTTCCGTGGCCGGTGGGTCAGTGGGCGAGGCCCGCGTCGCGGAACGCGTCCAGGCTCGGGCGGATCGTCGCGGTCGGGCCGGTCGTCGGGGCCACGGCGTCCAGGGTCTTGAGGCCGTCGCCCGTGTTGAGGACGACAGTAGTGAGCGCCGGGTCGAGCAGCCCGCTGTCGATGAGCTTGCGGGTGACACCGACCGTCACACCGCCCGCCGTCTCGGCGAAGATGCCCTCGGTCCGGGCGAGCAGCTTGATCGCGTCGACGACCTGCTCGTCGTTCACGTCCTCCACCGCGCCGCCGGTGCGCCGGGCGATGTCCAGGACGTACGGGCCGTCCGCCGGGTTGCCGATGGCCAGCGACTTGGCGATGGTGTTCGGCTTCTGCGGCCGGACCACGTCGTGGCCCGCCTTGAAGGCGGTGGAGACCGGCGAGCAGCCCTCGGCCTGGGCGCCGAAGATCTTGTACGGCCTGTCCTCGACGAGGCCCAGCTTGATGAGCTCCTGGAGACCCTTGTCGATCTTCGTGAGCTGCGAGCCGGAGGCGATCGGGATGACGATCTGGTCGGGCAGCCGCCAGCCCAGCTGCTCGCAGATCTCGTACGCCAGCGTCTTGGAGCCCTCGCCGTAGTACGGGCGCAGGTTCACGTTCACGAAGCCCCAGCCCTCGCCGAGCGGGTCCCCGATGAGCTCCGAGCAGAAGCGGTTGACGTCGTCGTAGTTGCCCTCGATGCCGACCAGCTCACCGCCGTACACCGCGGCCATCACGACCTTGCCCTGCTCCAGGTCGTGCGGGATGAACACACAGGAGCGGAAGCCCGCCCGGGCGGCGGCCGCGCCGACCGCGCCCGCGAGGTTGCCGGTGGAGGAGCAGGAGAGCGTGGTGAAGCCGAACGCGCGGGCGGCCTCGACGGCGATCGCGACGACGCGGTCCTTGAAGGAGTGCGTCGGGTTGCCGGAGTCGTCCTTCACGTAAAGGCCGCCGGTGACACCGAGCTCGCGGGCGAGATTGTCGGCCTTGACGAGCTTGGTGAAGCCGGGATTCAGGTTGGGCTTTTCAGCCACATTGGCCGGAACGGGCAGCAGCGGCGCATAGCGCCAGATGTTGTCCGGGCCCGCTTCGATGCGCCTCCGCAGCGCCTCGGGGTCGCCGGTCGGAAGGTCGTACGCCACTTCGAGCGGACCGAAACACAGGGCGCAGGCGAAGATGGGGCCGAGGTCGAACCGCTCGCCGCATTCCCGGCAGGAAAGCGCGACGGCGGGACCGAGGTTCACGGTGCTGGAGGCGTTTACCGCGGCGTCAGCGGTGGTGACGGTGTGCACAGCCATGATGGCGAGGCCCTTTCTCCTCATCTTCCCCATGGCGCATTTCGCCATGAGACGGAATTGGCACCTTCCCCACCGTGACCTCGCGGTCGGCAGGAGGGTTGCCGGGACTTCAACGGGCCGTTCCCTCAGTCCCTCTGGATGAGCGCTGTGGCACCGGGTCCATGACCCGGGCATTTGTTCGCGCGACGACCCCGACATGCGACGGTCATCCGCGTTGTTCAAGACTGTAACCGAAGGCTTGGACGGTTGAGACAGTCGTCCGAACCGCGAGATGGATCACACAAACCCGTACAAGGAGGCCCCGGCTCGTGTTGGAAGAGGTGGAGCGCTGGCTGAGCAGGCGTTCCTGGTCCGCGGCCGACCGGCCGCTGGACCGGATCATCGCCGCCAAGCGCCGCGGCGGCAGCACGGTCAGCGTGGTCCTGCCCGCGCTCGACGAGGAAGCCACCGTCGGCGAGATCGTCGCCGCCATCCGGCGCGAGCTGATGACCGAGGAGGTGCCGCTGGTCGACGAGCTGGTGGTGATCGACTCCGGCTCCACCGACCGTACGGCCGAGGTCGCGGCCGCCGCCGGCGCCCGGGTCGTGCACCGGGACGCGATCCTGCCCCGGATCCCGGCCCTGCCCGGCAAGGGCGAGGTGCTGTGGCGCTCGCTCCTGGTCACCACCGGTGACATCGTGTGCTTCGTCGACGCGGATCTGAAGGAGTTCGACGCGGGTTTCGTGTCCGGGATCGTCGGCCCGCTCCTGACCGATGCGGACGTGGCCTTCGTCAAGGCGATGTACGACCGCCCGCTGGGCTCCGCCGCAGGTCAGGGCGGTCGGGTGACCGAGCTGGTGGCGCGCCCGCTGCTCAATCTGCACTGGCCGCAGCTCGCCGGGTTCGTCCAGCCGCTCGGCGGCGAGTACGCGGCCCGCCGCTCGCTCCTGGAGCGGCTGCCCTTCCCGGTCGGTTACGGAGTGGAGCTGGGGCTGCTCGTCGACGCGCTGCACACGGTGGGCCTGGACGCGCTGGCCCAGGTGGACGTCGGCGTACGCAAGCACCGCCATCAGGACGGCCAGGCACTCGGCCGGATGGCCGCCGCGATCTACCGCACGGCCCAACTGCGGCTCTCCCGCGCCCACTTGGTCCGCCCGGCGCTGACCCAGTTCGAGCGCGGCGAGGACGGCTTCACCCCGCGTACGTACCCGGTGGACACCGAGGAGCGCCCGCCGATGCGGGAAATCTCGGAGTACGCGGTGCATCGGGCGGCGTAAGCGGGCGTGACCATCAGGGGCCGGTGCCCCCGTTCGCACGTTTGAGGCATTCCGCTACGGGCTAGGTTCGTGTCCATGGTCTCCGCGCGCGCTGCCCAGGTCCTCGTCGCGTCCAACCGCGGCCCGGTCTCCTACGCCCTCGGCGACGACGGGACGCTCACGTCCCGGCGCGGCGGCGGCGGAGTGGTCTCGGGCCTCTCCGCGATCGGCCAGGACGCCGACTCGCTGTGGGTGTGCTCGGCGCTCGGCGACGGCGACCGCGAGGCCGTGCGGCGCGGGGTCGCCGAGCCGGGCGTGCGGATGCTCGACATCGACGCCGATGTGCACGCGGACGCGTACAACGGGATCGCGAACTCGGTGCTCTGGTTCGTCCACCACATGCTCTACCAGACCCCTCTGGAGCCGGTCTTCGACGCGGAGTTCCGGCGGCGGTGGGGGGCGTACGAGACGTACAACCGGGCGTTCGCCGAGGCGCTGGCGGACGCGGCGGCCGAGGGGGCGGCGGTCCTCGTCCAGGACTACCACCTGGCCCTGGTCCCGGGGATGCTCCGCGAGCTCCGCCCCGACCTGCGGATCGGCCACTTCTCGCACACGCCGTGGGCGCCGGTGGAGTACTTCCGGATGCTGCCGGACGACGTGGCCGCGCGGCTGCTGCGCGGCATGCTCGGCGCGGACCGGCTCGGCTTCCTCACCCGCCGCTGGGCCGACGCCTTCGCCCGCTGCTGCGAGGACGTCGTCGGCGGTACGGGGGCCACCGCGATCGGGGTGCACGCGCTCGGCGCGGACGCGGAGTTCCTGCGGCGCCGGTCCCACGAGCCGGACGTGGCGGAGCGGATGGCGGCGCTGCGCGAGGAGATCGGCGCGGGCCGCAAGGCGATCGTGCGGGTCGACCGCACGGAGCTGTCGAAGAACATCGTGCGGGGGCTGCTGGCGTACCGGCAGCTCCTGGACGAGCGGCCCGAGTGGCGCGAGCGGGTGGTGCATGTGGCGTTCGCGTACCCGTCGCGGCAGGACCTGGCGGTGTACCGGGAGTACACGGCGGAGGTCGCGAGGCTGGCCTCGGCCATCAACTTCGCTTACGGAACGCCGGGTTGGACCCCGGTGGTCCTCCACGTCAAGGACGACTTCGCGCGGTCGCTGGCGGCGTACCGGCTGGCGGACGTGGCGCTGGTGAACCCCATCCGGGACGGGATGAACCTGGTCGCCAAGGAGGTGCCGGTCGTGTCGGACGACGGGTGCGTGCTGGTGCTGTCGCGGGAGGCGGGGGCGTGTTCGGAGCTCGGCTCCGACGCGGTGGTGGTGAACCCGTACGACGTGTCCGGCACGGCGGCCGCGCTGCACGAGGCGCTGTCGATGGGCCGCGAGGAGCGTGCGGCCCGCACGAAGCGTCTGGCCGCGGCCGCGACCGCGCTGCCGCCCCAGCGCTGGTTCCTGGACCAGCTGGACGCGCTGCGCTCCGCCGGGGGGCGCTGATTTGTCGTTCGTCCGCGGCTCGGTGGGGGCTGGTCGCGCCCACGCGGCGGAGCCGCATATGTCACAGCCCCGCGCCCCTTAAATGGGCCCTTCGAGCCCTCCTTAGGGGCGCGGGGAACTGCGCGAGCAACCCAGCACGGTCCGCAGACGAAGAACCAGGCCGCCCGCCCAGGGCTTTCGGGAAGGGGTGGGGTGGGGGCTCTACAGGCGGGACGCCAGCGTCGCGAGGAAGTCGACCACCGCCGACGGGCCCGGTACCAACACGTCGGCCCGGTCCGCCAGTTCCGGCACCTCCGTCGACCCGCTGCACACCAGCAGACCCGGCACCCCGTCCGAGCGGAGTTTTTCGACGGCGGCGAACGCGGGCAGGTCGCCGAGGTCGTCCCCCGCGTACACCACCGCCCCCGCGGACACCTCCCGCAGATACGACGCCAACGCCATCCCCTTGTCCATCCCCGGCGGCCGCAGCTCCAGGACCAGCCGCCCGGGCTCCAGGATCAGCCCGTGCCGGGCGGCCAGCTCGGCCAGCGGGGCCCGCAGCGCAGCGAACGCGGCCTCCGGGTCGCCCGCCCGCCGCGTGTGGACCGCGACGGCCCGCCCCTTCTCCTCGATCCACGTACCGCGCCACGCCCCGTGCGAGTCGAGTACGCCCGGGAGTTCGGCCCGCGCGGCGGCGACACCGGGGTGCGGGGCCGGGGCGTGCACGGTCCCGCTGACCGCGTCCCAGCGCTCGGCGCCGTAGTGCCCGAGCACGACGAGGTGTTCAAGACCCGCGACGCCCGCGAACCCCCCGTACCGTACGGCCACGCCCGCCGGGCGCCCGGTGATCACCGCGACCGAGGCGACCTTGGGCGCCAGCGCCGCGAGCGCGGGCACGGCGCCGGGGTGCGCCCGGGCCTGCTCCGGGTCGGGGACGATCTCGGCGAGCGTCCCGTCGAAGTCGAGCGCGACCACGGTCCGCTCGGGCGCCGCCAGGACCGCGGCGAGCGCGTCGCGCCCGGCGGAGGTGGCAGGGGTCGGCAGGGGGTGCGGTTGGCTGCCCATGGCACGACCCTAGCGGCGGCACCCGGGCACAGCCATGGTCGTCGCGTTACGAACGCCGTTCGCGCTGGGCCTCGCGGACGCGGCGCAGGCGGTTGACCGTGACCGGGTCGTGGGCGAGGGCGCGCTCGTCGTCGAGGAGGGCGTTGAGGAGCTGGTAGTAGTGGGTCGGCGAGATCCCCAGCCGCTCCCGTACGGCCCGCTCCTTGGCGCCGGGGCCGGCCCAGGAGCGGGCTTCCATGGCGAGCACGGCCTTCTCGCGCTCGCCGAGGGGGTTGTCGGTCATACGATCCAACGTATCGGGTCGACGGGGCCGACCCACCCCGTACGCACTGCGCGCACCTACTCCGCGTTCTCCGCTTCGAGCGCGACCTTCGCGATGCCTTCCAGGACCGACTTCGGGTCGCCGTTCGGCTGCACGGCCTCGCCGATCCGCTTCTTGACCGTCTCGCTGACCTTGGGCCAGGACGTCTTGCCGACCGGCGGCAGCTCCGAGGACGGCAGGGCGGCCAGGAACTCGGCGAGGTCCTGGTGCTTGCCGTCCTTCTGCATCGCCTGGGACGCCGAGCGCGTCGCGGGCAGCAGGTCGTACTTGTCCGCGAACGCCGACACGTTCTGGTCGTTGAACGTGAAGTCCAGGAACTTCCCGATCTGCTCCCGGTGGCCGTTCTGCTTGAAGCCCATGATCCAGTCGGCGACACCCATCGACGCCTTGGCCTTGCCCTCGACGCCGGGCAGCGGGACCATCCCGTACTCGACGCCCTTCTTGCGGGCCTCCCCCATCAGCGACGGGTGGCCGTTGAGCATGCCGACCTCGCCCTTGGCGAAGGCGTCGAACGCGGCCTGCCGGTTGAGCCTGCCGGGCGCGACCGGTCCCGTGAGGCCCTCGCCGACGAGGTTCTTCTGCAGCCACTGGAACGTCTTGACGTTCTCCGGCGAGTCGATGTCGTACCCGGCGACCTGGTTGACGTAGCCGCCACCGCCGCTGAGCAGCCACATCATCGTCTCGGCCTGGGCCTCCTCGCTGCCGAGCGGCAGCGCGAACGGGGTCTTCACGCCCTTGGCCTTCAGCGCCTTCGCGTCGGACTCCAGCTGGGCCCAGGTGGTGGGGGGCTCGATGTGCGCCTTCTTGAACAGCGTCTTGTTGTAGAACAGCAGCCGCGTGGAGGCGACGAACGGGATGCCGTACTGGGTGCGCTTCATCTCGCCCGCGTCCGCGAGCGGCGCCAGGAAGTTCGCCTGGACGGGGATGGAGAGCATCTGGTCGACGGCGTAGAGCTTGCCGCTCGCGGCGTAGTCGGAGTACGCGCCGATCTGCGCGATGTCGGGGGCCTTGCCCGCCTTCACCATCTCGGCGACCTTGGCGTCGACGACGTCCCAGGAGTAGACGGAGACGTCGACCTTGATGCCCGGGTTCTTCTTCTCGAACTCGCTGACAACGTTGTGCCAGTACGCCTTGGTGGAGTCGCCGCCCGCGATGTCGTAGTCGGCGGCCACCAGCTTGAGGGTGACGCTCTTGGAGCCGCTGTCGCTGCCGCATCCGGAGAGGCCGACTGTCATACCCAGTGCGACAACCGCCGCCGTCGTCCCTGCCAAGCGTCGCCGCTGCACGTGTACTGCTCCACCCTCGTCGTCTTCGCCAGTCGTTCCCCCGTGAACGCCCTGTTCGTAACGTCCTGTCTACATGAGCTGCGATCTTCTCCCGCAGCCGGGTCTGAGGTCTACACCACTTGGGTCTCACTTCCGCAACTTCTGCCGCGAGGCGAACGCGCGTACGCCCGCAATCCGTACGGGACTTGGGAAAACGCTTACCCGTCGCACGGTGAGTGGACTAGACCTTTCATGGGTGAACGAGCCAGACTGTCCCCCGTGAGACACGTCATCGCCCTGGATGTGGGCGGCACCGGGATGAAAGCCGCCCTCATCGGGGCGGACGGCAGCCTGCTGCACGAGGCCCGCAGGCCCACCGGCCGCGAGCGCGGCGCGGACGCCGTCGTCGAGGGCATCCTCGACTTCGCCGCCGAGCTGCGGGCGTACGGCGAGCGGCACCTCGGCGAGAGCGCCCTGGCGGCCGGCGTCGCCGTGCCCGGCATCGTCGACGCCGAAGGCGGCATCGCGGTCTACGCGGCCAACCTGGGCTGGGCCGACGTCCCGATGCGGCGGCTGCTCAGCGAGCGCCTGGACGGCATCCCGGTCGCCCTCGGCCACGACGTGCGCACCGGCGGCCTCGCCGAGGGCCGGATCGGCGCGGGCAAGGGCGCCGACCGGTTCCTGTTCGTCCCGCTCGGCACCGGGATCGCCGGGGCCATCGGGATCGACGGCCGCATCGAGCCGGGCGCCCACGGCTACGCGGGCGAGATCGGCCACATCGTCGTACGCCCCGGCGGCGTCGAGTGCGGCTGCGGCCAGCGCGGCTGCCTGGAGCGGCTCGCCTCCGCCTCCGCCGTCACCCAGGCGTGGGCCGAGGCCAGCGGTGACGCGGACGCGGACGCGGCGGACTGCGCCAAGGCCGTCGAGTCCGGCGACCCGAAGGCGCTGGCCGTCTGGCAGGACGCGGTCGACGCGCTCGCCGACGGCCTGGTCACCGCGCTCACCCTGCTCGACCCCCGCACGCTGATCATCGGTGGCGGACTCGCCGAAGCCGGGGAAACCTTGTTCGTACCGCTGCGGGCGGCCGTCCAGGAGCGCGTGACGTTCCAGAAGCTGCCCTCGATCGTCCCGGCCGCGCTGGGCGACACGGCGGGCTGCCTGGGCGCGGGCCTGCTCGCCTGGGACCTGCTCGACGAGCACGACTGCGCCCCCACTCCCCCTTCCTCGGAGGTAACCGCCTGATGGCCGCTAGCTTGGTTCTCTCCGGCGCCCGCGTCGTCCTGCCGACCGGCGTCGTCGAGAACGGACGCGTGATCGTCGAGGGCGGGAGGATCGCCGGTGCGGCGCCGGACGACGCGGCCCGCGTCGACCTCACCGGCCACTGGGTCGTGCCCGGCTTCGTCGACATGCACGTACACGGCGGCGGCGGCGCCTCCTTCACCAACGGCACGGTCGAGGACGTCCTCAAGGGCGTCCACACCCACCGCCTGCACGGCACCACCACCCTGGTCGCCTCCACGGTCACCGGCGAGATGGACGGCCTGGCCCAGCGCGCCGGACTGCTGTCCGAGCTCGTCGAGCAGGGCGACCTCGCGGGCATCCACTTCGAGGGCCCGTTCATCTCGCCCTGCCGCAAGGGCGCGCACAGCGAGGACCTGCTGCGCCACCCGGACCCGGCCGAGGTGCGCAAGCTGATGGACGCCGCGCGCGGCACCGCGAAGATGGTCACGCTCGCCACCGAACTGCCCGGCGGCCTCGACTCCGTACGGCTGCTCGCCGAGCACGGCGTCGTCGCGGCCATCGGCCACACCGACGCCACCTACGAGCAGACCGTCGAGGCGATCGACGCCGGGGCGAGCGTCGCCACCCACCTCTTCAACGCGATGCCCGCGCTCGGCCACCGCGCGCCCGGCCCGATCGCGGCCCTCCTGGAGGACGAGCGCGTCACCGTCGAGCTGATCAACGACGGCACGCATCTGCACCCCGCCGCCCTCGAACTCGCCTTCCACCACAAGGGCGCGGGCCGGGTCGCGTTCATCACGGACGCGATGGACGCGGCCGGGTTCGGCGACGGGCTCTACCGCCTCGGGCCGCTGGAGGTCGAGGTCAAGGAGGGCGTCGCCCGCCTGGTCGAGGGCGGCTCGATCGCGGGCTCCACGCTCACCCTGGACCGCGCGTTCCGGCGCGCGGTGACCGTCGACGGCCTCTCGGTCGAGGACACCGTCCGCGCCATCTCGGCCAATCCGGCGCGCCTGCTCGGCGTGTACGACAGGGTCGGCTCGCTTGAGCCGGGCAAGGACGCGGATCTGGTGGTCCTGGACGCGGAGTTCACGGTCAGGGGCGTGATGCGGCGGGGCGAGTGGATCGTGGCGCCGGGCGCGGCCTGACCCGACGGCGGTTTCCCCGGCACCCGGGTCCAGGACTCCCGCTCCACCCGACCGTTCACGGGGTCTGGGCCCGGCCAGGGTGTCTTTGGCATGATCACCTCGTGATCCTCACCGTCACGCTGAACACCGCGCTCGACATCACCTACCGGGTCCCGGCGCTCGTCCCGCACGCCAGCCACCGCGTGGACGAGGTCACCGAACGGCCCGGCGGCAAGGGCGTCAACGTCGCCCGCGTACTGGCGGCCCTCGGCCACGAGAGCGTCGTCACCGGCTTCGCGGGCGGGCGCACCGGCGCGGTGCTGCGCGAACTGCTCGCCCCACTGGCGCCCGTCGACGCGCTGGTCCCCATCGCCGGGACCACCCGCCGCACGATCGCGGTCGTGGACACGGCCACCGGCGACACCACCCAGCTCAACGAGCCCGGCCCGCACATCACGGCCACCGAGTGGGACACGTTCCTGGCAGCCTACGAGCCGCTGCTGCGGGACGCGGACGCGGTGGCGCTCTGCGGCAGCCTGCCGCCCGGGGTGCCGGTGGGCGCGTACGCGGACCTGATCCGCAGGGCCCGCGCGGCCGGCGTCCCCGTGCTCCTGGACACCAGCGGCGAACCCCTGCGCCGGGGCCTCGCCGCCCGCCCCGACCTGGTCAAGCCCAACGCCGACGAACTGGCCCGCCTCACCGGCACCCGCGAACCGCTGCGCGCGGCCCGGGAAGCGCGCAGACGTGGCGCCCACACGGTGGTCGCCTCGCTGGGCGCCCAGGGCATGCTCGCGGTCACCCCGGACGGCACCTGGCAGGCCACCCCACCGACCCCGGTCCAGGGCAACCCCACGGGCGCGGGCGACTCGGCGGTGGCGTCCCTGCTGTCGTCCCTGGTGCGGTCCCTGCCATGGCCGGACCGCCTGACAAGGGCGGTGGCCCTGTCGACGGCGACGGTCATGGCACCGGCGGCGGGGGAGTACGACGCGGGGGCGTACGGGGAGTTGCTGGACAGGGTCCGGGCGACCCCCCTGCACGACACGCCTGCGGGCTGAGGCGCAACCCCTAGGGGCGCGGGGAACTGCGCGCTCAGCCCCCCCCCACCGGCCCGCAGCGACCCAACAAACCCGGCCCGTCGACTACTTCTTCGTCTTACTGATCTCGACCCAGTCGAACACCGCATCACACTGGTTCCCCTGCTCACAGGAGAACTTGATGGTGTTCGACCCCTTCTTGAGGGAGACCTGGGTCCAGGTGGTCTGCCAGTTCTTCTCCAGGTTCGGGTCGGTGGACCCTATGAAGTTCCCCAGCCGGACCGGCTGCGCGTTCGCCGTGCCGTTGACCGTGACCGTGGCGTTGGCTTCCTTCGCCGGGGTGGCGTACCGCACGTAGAGGTAGTACCCGCCGTCGGACGGCAGGTCCGCCTGCCAGGTGAGCGAGGCCCCGATCTGGTTGAAGCCGTTGACGTACGCGCCGCCCGTGCCCTGCGCGCCCTTGACGTCCTTGGCCAGAACCGTGCCGCCGCCCAGCTTCAGCGTCGCCGCGTCCTGCTTCGGCAGGGCCGCAGCCGGGGCGGACGCCGAGTTCGACGGCGTGTCGGAGGGCTGGCTCGGGGTGCTGTTGGACGCGCCGCCGGACGGCTTGGCGCCCGCGTTGTCGTCCTTCTTGCTGTCGCTGTTGCTGAGCAGCGCGACACCGATGCCGATGACGACCGCCGCGACGACCGCGACCGCGCCGATCAGCAGGCCCTTGGTGTTGGGGCCGCGACCATTGCGGCCACCACCGTGACCGCCGTCGGCGGGCGGCCCCTGGCGGGTGGGCGCACCGCCGGGGTACGTCTCGGGCGCGGCGTACTGCGCGGTGGGCTGCCCGTACGGCTGCTGGTTGTACTGCTGCTGACCATACTGCTGCTGGCCCGGCTGACCCTGGCCGTACTGCTGCTGCGGCGGGACCTGCCCGTACTGCCGCTCGCCGACCGTACGGACCTGGTTGTACGAGGTTCTGGGCACGCCGGGCTGCTGCGGGGCGGCAGGACCGGGGTAGCCGTAGCCGTAACCGCCGGACCGGGGCGGGGTGGCTCCGGAGGCCTGCCCGTCCTCGTACAGATAGCCGAACGGATCGTCGTCCTCGGGCGTGCTCGCGCCGTTGTTGCCGGGCGTCATCCGGGGTCACTCCTCACTGTTCGCCAGCCGTCGCCGACCGGCCGAGCCTACCCCGAACGGCCGACACCATGGCTTGGCCCTCGACCGTACGACCAAAGAACGGACGGGGGCGTATCGCTATCCGGCCCGGCGGTGGACCTTGGAGCGCGACCGCTTCTCGATGTACATCCGCTGGTCGGCGGAGCGCAGGATCTCCTCGACGGACATCCCGCAGCTGGCCCAGCCGATGCCGAAACTCGCCCCGACCCGCACCGCGCGGCCGTCCACCCTTATCGGCGGGATGATCGCGTTGCGCAGCCGGACGGCGAGGTCGGCGGCGTCGGCGGCGCCCAGGCCGTCGGCGAGGACGACGAACTCGTCGCCGCCGAGGCGGGCGACCGTGTCCCCGTCGCGCACTCCGGTGGTGAGCCGGCGCGCGACCTCGATGAGGACGGCGTCGCCGGTGTTGTGGCCGAACCGGTCGTTGATCGACTTGAAGCCGTCGAGGTCGCAGAAGAGGACGGCGAGGCCCTTGCTGCCGTCGTCGAGGTCGCCCTCGGGCGGCGCCACGGTGTGGACGTGGTGGTCGAAGGGCCCGGCGCCCGGCACCGCCTCGAAGTCGAAGCCGCCGGGCGCGCACACGGCGTGCCCCGGCGTCTCGCCGCGCCCGTCGTGCGCCCCGTACGCCGCGTCCAGCGCCTCCACGGCGCTCGCGCCCACCGCGTACGGCCGCTGGCACAGGCGCGCGGAGAGGCGGGCGCGCAGCTCGGCGCTGTTGGGCAGACCGGTGAGCGAGTCGTGCGAGGCGCGGTGGGCGAGCTGGAGCTCGTGCCGCTTGCGCTCCTCGATGTCCTCTACATGGGTGAGCAGAAAACGGGGACCGTCGGCGGTATCGGCGACGACGGAGTTGCGCAGCGAGACCCAGACATAGGTGTTGTCGCGGCGGCCGAGCCGCAGCTCAGCGCGGCCTCCCTCGGCCGAGGTGCGCAGCAGCAGGCCGATGTCCTCGGGGTGGACGAGGTCGGCGAACGAGTAGCGGCGCATCACGGAGGCGGGCCGGCCGAGCAGCCGGCAGAGCGCATCGTTGGTGCGCAGCAGACGTCCGTGCTGGTCACCGCCCATCTCGGCGATGGCCATGCCGGACGGCGCGTACTCGAAGGCCTGCCGGAAGCTCTCCTCGCTGGCCCGCAGCGCCTGCTGCTCGCGCTCCAGGCGGACCAGAGCGCGCTGCATGTTTGCGCGAAGCCTGGCGTTGCTGATCGCAATGGCGGACTGGGAGGCGTACATCTGGAGCGCTTCGCGCCCCCACGCGCCGGGGCGCCGCCCGTTGCGCGGCTTGTCGACCGAGATGACGCCGAGGAGCTCCCGCCCGCCGCCCGACGCGTACATCGGCGCGTAGAGCCGGTCCTGGGGGTGCCACTCGTCCTCGAAGCGGGGCTCGGGCCCCTCGGTGTACCACTGCGGGACGTCGTCCTCAAGGAGCACCCAGCCCTCGGTGTGCGGGATGAACCGCAGATCGCCCCAGCCCTCGCCCATGGTGAGCCGCCGCTCCCAGGACGCCCGCGACCCGACGCGCCCGGTGATCAGAGCCTCGGCGGCGGCGTTCCCGGCGAAGGCCGCGACGACCAGATCCCCGTCAGGGCGTACGAGATTGACGCAGGCCAGCTCGTATCCGAGCCCGGCGATGACGCCGTCGGCGACGGTCTGCAGCGTGTCCGCCAGACTGCGGGCCGTGTTCAGGTCGGTGACCACCTGATGCAGCTGCCGCAGGGTCGCAAGACGGACGTACGGCTCCGACTCGGTCTCCATTGCTCGCTCTCCCCGAGACCTCGACAGCAACTCCAGGATTCTTGATCGGCGCGACTTCTCTGTGGGCGTCTGTTGGGCGCTTTTCGTGCAGTGTCCCCGTCACTGAATCACAGCGAGCTGCCCACTCGGTACACAGGGTCAACAATTACTGCACTCTGTGACTCAAGTCACATGGGGTGACGAGAGGGCCGGTTTCGTCCGGCACGAGGAGTCGATTCGTTCGCATCAGCAAACGGGCATTAATGCCGGTTTTTGGCCCGGGTTGACGGTCGAACGGACGGTCGACTTTGCAGGAGGGGGTGGGTGGGGGCGGGAAGGGTTCCGGGACAAGGGCGGGGCAGGCGGCGGGGCCCCAAAAGGGTGGTTAGTCGAGATCGCCCCGAATAATCCCCAGGTCCTAGGTCTCCGGCCCCAGCCCTAGGTCGTGTTCTGCTCCCTTCTGGTCCCAGGGGCCGATGTGCGGGGTGGATCCCGGAGACTAGCGTTCCGTACGTGTTGCAGACAGACCTTCTCCGAGCTCTTCCGTCCCTCCCGGCGCAGAACCCGCATGCTGAGGGGGTGAGCAACGACGAGTTCCGGGCCGCGATGTCCCGGCTGGCCTCCGGAGTGGTCCTGGTGACCGCCCACGACGCCGACGCCGGCCCGCGCGGCGAGGACGTCGGCATGACGGCGACGGCGTTCCTGTCCGTGTCCATCGACCCGCCCCTGGTCCTGGTGAGCGTACGCAACGGCTCCCGCATGGACGACCTGCTCGCGGAACAGCCGCTGTGGGCGGTCTCGGTCCTGGCGGAGAGCCAGCGCCACGTAGCGGGCCGCTTCGCGATGAAGGGCCGCATCAGCGACCGCCTGCTCTTCGACGACATCCCGTACAAGCGCGGCCCCCTGAGCGGCGCGCCTTTGGTGGGCGGCGCCCTGTCGACCCTGGAATGCCGCACGGAACAACGCGTGGAGGCGGGCGACCACACGCTGGTCATCGCGCGAGTACTGGGGGTGGACCTGCCGAGCGCGGAGGGGGGTCCGCTGTCGTACTTCCGGGGCAGGTACCGGCAGTTGGGGTGAGGGCTCCGGCTCGGGGCGGGGCCCCGGTCCCCCGCCCACCCCGGCGGGGTCGGGGGCGGAGCCCCGAGAGCGGGGTGCAGGGGCCGCAGGCCCCGCCGGGGTCCGGGGCGGAGCCCCGAAAGCGGGGTGCAGGGGCCGCAGACCCCGCCGGGGTCCGGGGCGGAGCCCCCGGGAAACCTCCTCCCCCCACCCCCAAGGCGGGGTGCAGGGGGCGCAGCCCCCGCAAAGGGGGCCGGGGGCGGAGCCCCCGGGAAACCCGCCTCCACCCCCACCCACCCCCGGAGGGTTTAGGGAAGGGGCGGGGTGGGGCCACTACCAGTCCCGCCCGCTGCGCCCCCGCTTCGTGTCCGCCCGCGCCTTCTTCTCCCGCAGTCGCCGCTCATTGATCCCGCGAGGGATCTTCGTCGCGCGGCGCGGCTTCGGCGGCGGCGCCGTCGCCTCCGCGAGCAGCGCCGCGAGCCGGACCGCCGCCGTCTCCCGGTTCCGCCACTGCGACCGGTGCTCCGACGCCCGTACGGTCACGACGCCGCCCACCAGCCGCGAGGCCAGCCGCTCCAGCGCCCGCGCCTTCCACACCTCCGGGAACGCCTCCGTACGCGCCAGGTCGAACCGCAGCTCGACCTGCGAGTCACTGGTGTTGACGTGCTGCCCGCCGGGCCCGGAGGACCGCGAGAAACGCCACATGAGCTCGGCCTCCGGAAGGGAGACGGAGCCGCGGATGAAGTAGGGCCCGGACATGCCGTCCATGGTCCCCCGCCGACGGACCCACGTCACCCGCTTTTGCGGCGGACAGAGCAGTCGTCACGCCCGGGCAAAGAAAGTAAAGCGAGCTGGAACCTCACACTCCCCCACGGACGTTATGAGGGGTGACGGTAGCTTCGGGAACGGCCGTAGCCCGCACATCGCGACGAACACGACGAATACAACAAAGGGGACACCCCATGGCTGTAAGCCTGTCCAAGGGCGGCAACGTCTCGCTCACCAAGGAGGCCCCGGGCCTGACCGCCGTCTCGGTGGGCCTCGGCTGGGACGTCCGCACCACCACCGGCACCGACTTCGACCTCGACGCCTCGGCGATCGCGGTGAACGCCACGGGCAAGGTCTACTCCGACGCCCACTTCGTCTTCTTCAACAACAAGTCGACGCCGGACCAGACCATCGTCCACACCGGTGACAACACCACCGGCCAGGGCGAGGGCGACGACGAGTCGATCAACGTCAACCTCGCGGGCCTCCCCGCCGACGTCGACAAGATCGTCTTCCCGGTCTCCATCTACGACGCGGAGAACCGCTCGCAGAACTTCGGCCAGGTCCGCAACGCGTACATCCGTATCGTCAACCAGGCCGGCGGCGCCGAGATCGCCCGCTACGACCTGAGCGAGGACGCCGCCACCGAGACCGCGATGGTCTTCGGCGAGCTGTACCGCAACGGCACGGAGTGGAAGTTCCGCGCGGTGGGCCAGGGTTACGCCTCGGGCCTCGTCGGCATCGCCAAGGACTTCGGCGTCAACGTCTGAGTCCGGCGACAGGTGATCCGCTCAGCTCCCGCTGCGCGGGTTGCGTGACAGGTGAGGGGCCAGACCTCGGGGTCTGGCCTCTTCCGCGTTCCCCGGACCGCAACAGTCGGCGCCGCCGTCGGGCCCGCCCGCGCCCGGACGGAGGGCGTCGAGAAGCCTGTGCGCGTCTGCGATACCGAGGGCTCCCAGCTCCACATACCCGCGCCCGCCACTGGCGACCAGCGGGCGCACCCGGGCCGCCTGGGATTCGGTGATGCCGACGCGGGTGAGAGCGTTCCGCAGCAGGGCCGCAGCGTGTTCCGCCTCGGCGAGGACGGCCTTGTACTGGTCCATGGGGATCACGAGCGCTGCCACCTCGTGTTGTGCGGGTGGTCGCGGATCTCGACGTTCGCGTCGGAGACCGCCGAAAGGTTGCTCTCGGCCCGTGCCTCGCGGCGCTGCTGGTCCAGCGCGCCGCACACATCGCAGTAGGGCGCCGGTGCGGGGTCGGCTTCCAGCCGTAGGGGGAGTTCGACAGGCGGGCCGGGATAGGTGGCCGGGTTGGTCATGGGGCCGTCCCCTCGCTCATTGTCCGTGGAGCAACAACGCTAGAGAAGGGTGCAGTTGACTCTCCATGGCGTTACGCGAAATTGCACACGACTTACCCGAGCGAAGTAATCGCATCTGTGATCAGTTCACGGGCTCGTGCCCCGTAGACGGCCATCTCCGCCAGCTCGACGAATGCCCGTACGTACAAGGCGACTTCAGTCGGTGCTCTGACCGTCACGTCCGCCGACAGAAGTTCGACGGCTGCTCGCTGGTCGTCGAACACCATGAATGTCTCGATGGGCCACATGCGACGTGGGGCGGTGCGTGGGATGACGCCCAGCGAGACCGACGGCAGCGACATGACGGCCAGGAGATAGCCGAGCTGACCGGCTATGACCTCGGCGTCCCCGAAGCCGTAGTGCAGCACGTCCTCCTCGATGATCAGCGCGAACCGGTGGTCCCCTTCGCGGATCACATGGGATCGGGCCATGCGCGCCTGCACTGCTCGATCCACGTCATTCGGGATCTGCCGGAATTCGGTGATCGCCGTCAGCAGCGCCCGTGCGTACGCGTCCGTCTGGATCAATCCGGGGACGACGTTGGAGCAGTACACGCGGAACAGCCGAGTCTGCTCGTACAGAGGGATCGCAGACTCCTGGAGTCTGCGCAGCCCCGTGCGCTGCTTCCTGCGCCACTCCACGTACATGGAGTCGGCGGTCCGGTTCGCCGCGATCAGGTCCGCTGTCTGATCCTCCGCGTCGGTGGCCGTGCACCACGCCCGGATATCGGCGTCCGAAGGGGGCGTCTTGGCATTCTCGATGCGGGATGCCTTGGCGGTGCTCCAACCAGCACGGGAAGCCAGCTCACGCCCTGTGATCCCAGCGTCCAGGCGCAGTTCGCGCAGGCGCCCGGCAAGCGCCTCACGGGCGGCTTGGGCGCTGGACGACGGTGAAGTGGGCATGAGCTTGCAGTCAGACCTGGCAGTCAGACCTTGAACTCCTCGTGGGGAACGGCACGTTGCCACACCGCCTCGAAGGCCGACGAGCAGAGATCGGTGACGGCCGGCTCTTCGGTCCACTCCTCTCCCAGGTATTCGCCGTGTCCCGAGAAGTGCCCGAAGCGGACGATCCTGTCGTCGAACACCCAGAAGTCGTTCCCCGGCAGGGCCAGGCCGGACGCCTGGCGCCGTGGGAGCCAGCGGACCAACTCGCCTGCGGCGACGTTCATGAACGTGCCGTCGTACTCGAAGCGGATGTACTCGGAGACCGGCTCGGAAACAATGCGAGCGCGTCGTACGACGACCCCGCGCGCAACTGTCTCGGTGATCAGTGAATGCCAGGGTCGCCACCACTGCGTCCGGTCAGCCGGGTCGTAGCGCTTGCCTGCCTTCCAGTCGGCGTAGCGGCCTGTCTCGATGTCGACCGCGTAGGCGTCCCGCATCTCAAGGTGCACGGCGGAGCGGGTGCTGCGGGCCAGCACCTCATCGAAGTCGAACACCGGCCCGCTCTGCTGCATCGCACGCCTCTCTGATCGCGGCCACCATGCGCAGGGGCAGCCGTACAACCGCTTCACTGTCCGGGATCGGACCGGTCGTCAGGCACTCGGCCAGCCTCGATTCGTCCGGCTTCCACCCTTGGAACAGCATCTCTTCCGAGTCGAGGTCCACCCACACGGTCGGGCAGTTGCGCTCGTCCGTGTCGGGGTCCTTCGCGATGAACTGTAGGGACATGGCTGTCTCCCGCGATGAGGGCGGTTACGCCTTATTGCACGACCATCCCTTCAGGATGGAGTCGGGTCAAGAGCGCACATGCGTACGGGAGTTGATGTGGCAGCCCTGAGCCCGGCCTCCGATTGGCGCCGCCACGACCGGATCACATCGCTTACCGGACACCGCTGACCCCCTGACGGACACATTCCGGTCAAATATTTGTCGGCGCCCTGTCAAAAAGTGGTCATCTGCTGGCACGCTCCACCCACGCACCACATGCAGACCAGACGCCGCACCCCATGCAGCGCCATCTGCATGCGCACGGGCACCACCCACTCGCACCACCCCCCACGCGTCCCCACGCGCCCGGATCGAGTGAAGGAGACCCCCAGGTGAGAACTACTTTGCGTGCCGCAGCCCTTGCCGCCACCGCGGCCATGGTCGTCGTCGGCGTACAGTCCGGCACCACCGCGGGCGCCGCCAACCGTGAGGCGGGGGCCAGTGCGCTCTCGCTGAGCGTGGCGGAGCGGGCCGGCGCCATGCAGGACGCACAGAACGCCGCCCCCGCCACCGCCCGGCAGATCGGGCTCGGCGCCAAGGAGGCGCTGGTCGTCCGCGATGTCATCAAGGACGCCGACGGCACCGTCCACACCCGCTACGAACGCACCTACGACGGCCTGCCCGTCCTCGGCGGCGACCTCGTCGTGCACGCCAAGAAGGACGGCGGTCTGAAGGGGGTCAGCAGGGCGAGCGACGCGCGCATAGCCGTCGCCACCTCCGGCGTCTCCCTCAAGGCCGCCCCCACGAACGCCCGCAAGGTCGTCTGGGCCGCGGGCAGCAAGCCCGTCCTCGCGTACGAGGCGATCATCAGGGGCACGCAGCCCGACGGCACCCCCAGCGAGCGCCACGTCATCACCGACGCCGCCACCGGGGCGCGGCTCTACGCGTACGAGGCCATCGACACCGGCACCGGGACCAGCGAGTACTCGGGCAAGGTCACGCTCGGGACGACCAAGAGCGGGTCCACGTACAGCCTGACCGACGCGGGGCGCGGCGGGCACAAGACGTACGACCTCAAGGGCGGCTCCTCCGGGACCGGCACGCTCTTCACCAAGTCCGTCGACACCTGGGGCGACGGCACACCCGGCAACCGGGAGACCGCGGGCGTCGACGCGCACTACGGCGCCGCCGTGACCTGGGACTTCTACAAGACCGAGCTCAACCGCAACGGCATCGCGGGCAACGGCAAGGCCGCGTACTCCCGGGTCCACTACGGCAACGCGTACGTCAACGCGTTCTGGGACGACGGCTGCTTCTGCATGACGTACGGCGACGGCGCGGGCAACCGCAAGCCGCTCACCGCGCTCGACGTCGCCGGGCACGAGATGAGCCACGGCCTCACCGCCGCCACCGCCAAGCTCAACTACAGCCGCGAGTCCGGCGGCCTCAACGAGGGCACCAGCGACATCTTCGGCACCTCGGTGGAGTTCTTCGCCAACAACCCGTCCGACCCCGGCGACTACCTCATCGGCGAGAAGATCGACATCAACGGCAACGGCACCCCGCTGCGCTACATGGACAAGCCCAGCAAGGACGGCCAGTCGGCCGACTACTGGTCGAGCTCGGTCGGCAACAAGGACGTGCACTACTCCTCCGGCGTCGCCAACCACTTCTTCTACCTGCTGTCCGAGGGCAGCGGCGCGAAGGTCATCAACGGCGTCAGCTACAACTCCCCGACGTACGACGGCTCCAAGCTCACCGGGATCGGCCGGACCAAGGCGTACAAGATCTGGTACAAGGCCCTGTCGACGTACATGACGTCGACGACCAACTACGCGAAGGCGCGCACGACGACCCTGCAGGCGGCGTCCGACCTGTACGGGGCGGGCAGCGCCGAGTACAAGGCGGTGGCGGCGACCTGGACCGCCGTCAACGTGAAGTGACGACGGCAGTCGTACGTACGTAACTCGCCTGGCTCTACGGGGACTTGGGCTTCCCGTCCCCGTAGAGCCAGGTGTCCCACAGGTCCGTCAGGTCGTGGCCGGACTTCTCCTCGACGTAACGGGTGAAGTCGTCGGTGGAGGCGTTCGCGTGCCGGCGGTCCTTCGCCCAGCCCTGCACGATGTCGTAGAAGGCGTCGTCGCCGACGGCCTTGCGGATCTGGTGGAGCACCATCGCGCCGCGCTGGTACACCGGCTCGTCCGAGATGTGCGCGGCCGACGGCGGCGCGGCGGGCGGGAAGGCCCAGATGTTGTCGTCGGCGGCCTTCTTGTACTGCTCCTCGAAGTGCGCCTGCGCCGACTGGCCGCCGTGGTCCTCGCTGTAGAGCCACTCCGCGTACGTCGCGAAGCTCTCGTTCAGCCACATGTCCCGCCACTGCTTCGGCGTGACCGAGTCGCCGAACCACTGGTGGGCGAGCTCGTGGGCGAGGGTCGTGGTGTCGAGCTGGTCGACCGGGATCACCGGGCGGTTCTGGGTCTCCAGGGCGTACTCGGCGGAGCCCTTGGGGGCGACGACGACGCCGGTGGAGGAGAACGGATACGGCCCGAAGTTCTGTTTCTCCCACTCAAGGATCTCGGGCAGCTTGGCGACGACGTCGGCGGAGTCCTTCTCGGCGGCCGGGGCGACTGCCGTGTAGACAGGGATTCCTGACGGCGTCCTGGATTCCTTGATGTCGTACTTGCCGATGGCGACCGTGGCCAGATACGTCGCCATCGGCTCGCCGGTGTGCCAGGTGAAGGTCGTCCGCCCGCCGGACGTGGACGTCGACTTCAGCTCACCGTTGGAGATCGCCCGCAGGCCCTGCGGCACGGTCACCTTGATGTCGTAGGTGGCCTTGTCGCTCGGGTGGTTGTTGGACGGGAACCACGCCATCGCGCCGGACGGCTCGCCCAGCGCGACGGCGCCGTCGGCGGTACGCAGCCAGCCCTCGTGCGAGTCGTCCTGGTCGGTGAGGGTCTTCGGCGTGCCGGAGTAGCTGACGCTCGCGCTGAAGTCGTCGCCCTTCTTGAGCTCGTCGGCCGGACGCAGGGTCAGCTCGTCGCCCGCCCGGTTGGCGTCGGCGCGCTTGCCCCCGACGGTCGCCGAGCCGACGTCCATGCCCGCGAAGTCGAGGTTGAAGGCGCTGAGGTTCTGGGTGGCGCGGGCGGTGAGGGTGACGGTGCCGGTGAGGTGGTTGCGGGCCGGGTCGTAGTCGAGGGCGAGGCTGTAGTGCTCGACGTCGTACCCGCCGTTGCCCAGCTTCGGAAAGAGCTTGTCCCCCACCCCGGCCGCACCGGGTTTGCCCTCCACCCCACCGGTGCAGCCGGTGAGGGCGAGGACGAGCGTGAGGGCCGCGCCGGGGACGGCCAGCCGGCGTATCGCGCTGGGGTGATCCACGGGGCGAGTCTATGGGGCGGGGGTGGGGGGCGCGCTTGCCACGGGGTGGGGGGCGGATGGATCGGGGGTGCCGGGGGCGGCCGTTTCGCTGCGGACCGTGCTGGGCTGGTCGCGCAGTTCCCCGCGCCCCTTGATGGGCCCTTCGGGCCCCCTTTAGGGGCGCGGGGCTGTGTCAATTTGCGGCTCCGCCGCGCGGGCGCGCGCAACCCAGCACGGTCCGCGGACGGAAGCTACTTGGTCAGGGCCGCCACGCCCGCCGCGGCGTACTTCTCGTCCAGGTCACCACTCGGCGCCCCCGCGACGCCGATGCCCGCGACAGGGGCGCCCTTCGCCTGGACGGGGGCGCCGCCCGCGAGGAAGAGGGTGCCGGGGATGTCCTTGAGGTTCGGGGCCTGGGCGAGGCGGCCCGCGAGGACGGAGGTGGGGGCGTTCCAGGAGACGGCCGTGTACGCCTTGCGCCCGGCGGACTCGTACGACTGCGGGCCCGCGCCGTCCCCGCGCAGGGTGACGACGGTGTTGCCGTTCCGGTCGACGACCGCGACGGAGACGCGCTGGTTGTCGTGCCGGGCGGCGTCGAGCGCGGCGTCGGCGGCCTTCATGGCGGCGTCGACGGTGAGGTGGGTGGACTGGGTGAGCTCGCGCGGGGCGGGGTCGGCGGCCGGGGCCGTACCGGCCTTGGCGGGCGCGGCGGTGGCGCTGACCGCGCCGAAGGTCCCGGCCCCGAGGGCGGCCGCGGCAAGCACGCCGACGAGGATCTTCCGGTTACGGCTGGTGAGGCGGTTCGTGTTCATGTCCATGCTTCGATCCTGGGCCCGGCCCCCGGCTCACCCCGTCGGCGTACCGGCTCGTCACCGCTCCCGTACCGGTGGACCCACCCGTCAACCGATCGGTTGATGCGGGGGTGGCCCGGCCGGGTCAGGATGAGTAAGGACGCGTACGTACGCGCAGGTCAGAAGCAGGACGACGGTGAGGGAGGCGGGGATGGCGCGGGAGGCGGGGACGGTGAGCGACGGCGTGGGGGCGGCGGCCGCCCCGAGCGACGGCGTGGGGGCGGCGGCCGCCGACGAGCGGTGGCTGCCCGCCGTCATGCACGCCGCCTTCTTCCTCCTCCTCGCCGCCTCGCTCGCGCGCTTCCTGATCCGCCACCCGGGCGACCCCCGCACCCCGTGGATCATCGCGCTCTCGGTCGCGCTGGCGGTGCTGTACGTGCTGGGCCCGGCGTACGTACTGGCCCCGGGGTCGCGGCCGACGCCCGGGCGGGCGGTGTGGCTCGGCGTGGTCGTGGCGGTGTGGATGGTGCTCGTGGTGCTCGCGCCGAGTTTCGCGTGGTGCGCGGTGCCGCTGTTCTACACGGGGCTGCGGACCCTGCCGACCCGGGCGGCGCTGGTCCTGGTGGGCCTTCTGACCGCCTTCGTCGTCGCCGCGCAGCTGATGCTCGCCGAGGGCTTCGACCCGAACCTCGTGTTCGCGCCGCCCGCCGTCGCGGCCGTCGCCACCGCCGTGTTCGTCCATATGCAGCGCCAGGCCGACCGCCAGCGCCTGCTCATCGACGACCTGCTCCGCACCCGGCGCGAACTGGCCGCCACCGAGCGCCGCGAGGGCACGCTCGCCGAGCGCCAGCGCCTGTCGATGGAGATCCACGACACGCTGGCGCAGGGCCTGTCCAGCCAGCAGATGCTGCTCCAGGCGTCGGAACGGGTCTGGGAGTCCGACCCGGCGGCGGCCCGCCGCCATGTCCGTACGGCCGAGTCGATCGCCGAACGCAGCCTCGCGGAGGCCCGCCGCTTCGTCCACGACCTCGCGCCCGCGGAGCTCGCGGCGGGCGGGAGCTTGCCGGAGGCGCTGCGGGCACTGGCGGCGCGGGAGTCGGAGGGGTCCGGCGCGGGGGGCCCTCTCGCCGTACGACTGTACGTCGACGGGACGCCCACCGCGCTGCCCGACCGCGTCGAGTCCGCGCTGCTGCGGATCGCGCAGGGGGCGCTGGCGAACGTACGCGAGCACGCCGGCGCGCGCAGCGCCGCGCTCACGTTGACCTATCTGGGTGACCAGATCGTGCTGGACGTCGCCGACGACGGCCGCGGTTTCGTGGTGCCGGAGGCCGGGGGCGGGCGCGAGGGGCGCGACGGGAGGGGCCACGGGCTGCCCGCGATGCGCGCGCGGGTGCGGCAGCTCGGGGGCAGCCTCACGGTGGAGTCGGCGCCGGGAGAGGGAGCGGTGCTGTCGGCATCGATCCCTCTGGAGTCCGAGCCTGAGTGGGAGAAGCGCCTGTGACCCCCGTACGCATCCGGATCCTGCTCTGCGACGACCACGCGGTCGTACGGGCCGGACTGCTCGCGCTGCTCGGCAGCGAGCCCGACATCGAGGTGGTCGGGGAGGCGGGGAGCGGCGAGGAGGCGGTGGCGGCCGCCGCCAAGGAGCGGCCGGACGTGGTGCTGATGGACCTCCAGCTCGGCCCGGGCATCGACGGGGTCGAGGCGACGCGGCGCATCTCGGCGACGGGGGTGCGGGTGCTCGTCCTGACCACGTACGACACGGACGCGGACATCACGCGGGCGATCGCGGCCGGGGCGACGGGGTATCTGCTGAAGGCCGAACGCCCGGAGGAGCTGTTCGCGGCGATCCGGGCGGCGGCGCAGGGCCGTACGACCCTGTCGCCGCCGGTGGCGAGCCGCGTCATGGAGCGCATGCGCGGCGCGGGCCGCCCCGCGCTCACCGACCGCGAGCGGGACATCCTGGCCCAGCTGTCCCAGGGCCTCGCCAACCGCGACATCGCGCGGGCGCTGTTCATCAGCGAGGCCACGGTGAAGACGCATCTGGGCCGGATCTACGAGAAGTTGGGGGTGGACACGCGGGCGGGCGCGGTGTCCGTGGCGAAGGAGCAGCGCCTGCTGCCGTAACGGGACGATTTCCCCCACCCCGCCCGTTCCCTCAACCCTCCGCGGGTGGGTGGAGGTGGAGGTGGTTTTCCCGGGGGCTGCGCCCCCGGACCCCTTCGCGGGGGCTGCGCCCCCTGCACCCCCTGGGGGCTCCGCCCCCGTGCCCCCGGCGGGGCCTGCGGCCCCTGCACCCCGCTCCGGGGCTCCGCCCCGGACCCCGGCTGGGGTGGGTGGGGGCGGAGGTGGCGTTCCCGGGGGCGGGGCCCCCGGACCCCGGCTGGGTGGGTGAGTACGCGGGGCTGCGCCCCTGCACCCCGGTCCCGGTTCGTCTGCGGACCGTGCTGGGTTGCCCGCGCCCACGCGGCGGAGCCGCAAATCGACACAGCCCCGCGCCCCTAAGAGGGCCCGCAGGGCCCATCAAGGGGCGCGGGGAACTGCGCGACCAGCCACACACCACCCGCAGACAAACCACCGGCCCGCCTTTCAGGGGCGCGGGGCTGTGACATTTGCGGCTCCGCCGCGATGGGGGTCCCCCCTGTTCGAGCGGAGTCGAGAACTTGGGGGAGCGATCAGCCCCCACCGGCGGCCAGACGAAACGACCACCGCCGGAGCCACGCGGCGGAGCCGCAAAATGTCACAGCCGGGAAGGGGCGGGGTGGGGAATGCCCGCCGGAGGCGGAAACGGGGTTCGGGGCGGAGCCCCGGCATGGGGGCCGGGGCGCAGCACCGGGGGGCTCCGGAAGGGGTGCGAACCCCATCCGTGGGACCATCGACCGTGCTCGACATCGGCTACTCCCTCTCCAACCGCTTCCCCGACCCCCCGCAGACCGACTACCGCCGCGCGGACGTACACGCCCTGCGCCACGACCTCTTCTGCGGCGACGTCTACCTCGCGGACACCAACGCGGACCGCGAGGTGTCCACAGCCTGGGGATGGGTCCCGGTGCTTGACTTCGCCTGGGCGCTGTGCGACACCGTCGAGGCGCTGGACCAGGACCCCCGGGGCAGCCGGTCGTCCCGCCCGCAGTACGCCGAGATCGACTTCACCGAGTCCACGGACCGGATGCTGTTCGAGCGGCGGTTCGGCTGGGTGGACGTCGAGGCCGACTGGATGCCGGGCGACGAGCCCCCGCTCACGTTCAGCCACCGCCTCCTGCGCCGCGAGGCCCGCGACTTCCTGCACGACGTGATCGCCGACCTCACGGACATGCACGACGACCTGGCCGAGAACCCGGCGATCTGGACCATCCAGTCCCGCTTCCCCCGCCTCACGGACTAGCCGTACGGGAGCCGTACAGGCACCGTCACCCCACCACCCGCACCCCCACCTCCGCCGCGAACGCCGGCGCCAGATCCACCAGCTGCGTCGGCGTGATCACCGCGCCCGCCAGGCGGTCCACGCCCCGCGCGATGTCCAGGACCGCCGCCCCCCGCAGGTCCACGTCCTTCATCCGCGTCCCCGTGAAGTCCGCCCGCCGCAGCTCGCAGCCCGCGAACGCCACCCGGTCCAGGCGGGCCATCGCGAAGTCCGGCTCGGCGAGCACACAGTTCTCGAAGACCACGTCCCGCAGCTCCGCGTCCCGCAGGTTGAGGTAGTCGATCTTGCCGCCGCGGATCAGGACCCGCTCCAGGACCGCGCCGTACAGCTGGACCCCGCCCATCCGGACGTCGTGGATCTCCACGTCCCGCAGGGAGGTGCGGGACAGGTCGGTGCCCACGCCCCGTACACCCGAGAGCACCGAGTCGATGAGGCGCGCGCCGGCGAGCCGGGTCTCGTCCAGGACGCAGCCGTACAGGCCGCAGTCCATGAAGCGCGAACCGTTGCCGTTCTGGCCCGACAGATCCAGGTTGCGGAACTCCAGGCCGTCGTAATCCCCTTCCGCCTCCAGCTCCGCCGGACCGTGCGGTGCCAGCGGCGGCAGCCGCACCTCCGGACGCCGCACCGCCGTCACTTCTCTCGCCCTCTTCGCCATGACTCCATGCTGGACCACACCACTGACAACCGCCCCGCCCCTTACCTGCCACATTCAGTCGCCTGTCACATTCCACCTACCGTTCTCCGTCTCTAACGGTGAGTGCCCGCACAGCGACAGGAGAGCAGCATGGACCGGATCACCGTCATCGGCGGCGGCCTCGCCGGGCTCACCGCGGCCATCACCGCCGCCGAGTCCGGCGCACGCGTGAACCTGTACGAGTCGCACCACACGCTGGGCGGACGCGCGCGTACGGCCGAGGGTCCGTACCTCACCAACGACGGTCCGCACGCCCTCTACAACGGCGGTCCGCACTGGGCCTGGCTCAAGCGGCGCGGGCTGCTGGGGCCGGTCGCCTCCGTACCGCCGCTGGAAGCCGCGCGATTCCGCTTCCACTGGGACGGCACGCTGCGCCACACCCCGCCGCTCGCCCTGCTCAAGCTGGCCCGGCACAGTCCCGAACTCGCCCCTGCGGACCAGGACTTCGCCTCCTGGGCGGCCCAGATCGTCGGCGCCAAGGCGGCCCGCGCGGCCGCGCACTACGCCGCCGTCGCGGTCTTCCACCACGATCCTGGCTCGCTCTCCGCCGCCTTCGTCCAGGAACGCCTGCACCGGGCCGCCGCGCTGCCGCCGGAGGCGCGGTATCCGGTGGGCGGCTGGGGCGCGCTCGTGGAGCGGATGGCCACGCGCGCGTGGGAGCTGGGTGTGCATGTGGAGACCACCGCGCGCGTGGACGCGCTTCCCGACGACCACGGTCCCGTCGTCGTCGCCACCTCGCTGGAGGCCGCCCGGCGGCTGCTCGGGGACGACTCGCTGCGCTGGACCGGCGGCCGGACCGCCCTGCTCGACCTCGGGCTCACCACGCGCCGGGGCGACCCGTTCATCGTCTCCGACCTGGAGGCGCCCGGCTGGATCGAACGTTTCACCGCCCACGGCCGCACCCTCGCGCCCGCCGGACACCAGCTGATCCAGGCCCAGTTCCCGATCGCCCCGCACGAGTCGAAGGCCGACGGTGTCGCACGCGGGGAGCGGCTGCTCGACGCCGCGTTCGCGGGCTGGCGCCAGCGGGTCTCCTGGCGCCGCGACGCGCTCGCGGCCGGTCGTACGGGCGCGGTCGACCTCCCCGGCACCACCTGGCGCGACCGCCCGGCGATCGACCGGGGCCACGGCGTGTACGTCGCGGGCGACATGGTCGCGGCGCCCGGGGTGCTCTCGGAGGTGGCCTTCACCAGCGGAATCAAGGCGGCGCGGCTGGCGGTGCGGAGCCTGCGTCTGACCGCACTCAAGTCCGCTTGACCTCAAGCACACTTGAGGACGAAGGCTAAGGGGCACCCCACCACCCACACGAGCAAGGTGACCCCCATGCACGCCATCCGCCTCCACGCCTTCGGCCCGGCCTCGAACCTCACGTACGAGAAGACCGAGGACCCCGTCCCCGGCCCCGGCCAGGTGCGGATCGCCGTCGCCGCGGCCGGGGTGCACCTGCTCGACACCGCGCTGCGCGAGGGCCTGACCGGCCCGTACCCGGCACCCGCCGCGCTGCCCACCGTCCCCGGGCGGGAGGTCGCGGGCACGGTCGACGCGCTCGGCGAGGGCACCGACCCCGACTGGCTCGGCAAGCCGGTCGTCGCCCACCTCGGGATGGCGCCCGGAGGCTACGCCGAACTGGCCGTCGTCGACGCCGCCAAGCTCCACGAGATCCCCCCGAACCTCGATCCCGCCGAGGCGGTCGCGATGATCGGCACGGGTCGTACGGCGATGGGCATCGTCCAGTTCGCCGACCTCGGCCCGGACTCGGTCGCGATCGTCCCGGCGGCGGCCGGGGGCATCGGCACGCTGCTTGTGCAGTACGCGAAGAACGCGGGCGCGACGGTGGTGGGCCTTGCGGGCGGCCCCGCGAAGACGGCACGAGTACGGGCGAACGGCGCGGACCTGGCACTCGACTACCTGCTCCCCAACTGGCCTGAATTGGTGGGCGAGTTCCTCACCTCCGCCGGCCACGACCACGCCACGACAGTCTTCGACCCGGTGGGCGGCCCCACCGCCCGAGCGGCGGTGGACCTCCTCGGCCCCGGCGGCCGCCACCTGGTCTTCGGCTGGTCGAGCGAGGGAATCCGCGACGGCGGCCCGCTGACGTTCACGCAGGAGTACCTGACGGAACGCGGCATCACCTCCGAAAGCGTCCTGGGCCCGACCATGCTGTCCCGAGCGGGCGGCCCGGACCCCCTCCGCACCCTGGAAACCCGCGCCCTGACAGAGGCCGCCGCGGGCCGCCTCCGCCCGGCGGTCCAGCGCTACCCGCTGGCGGAGGCGGCGGAGGCGCATCGCGCGCTGGAGAATCGGGGGACGACGGGCAAGGTGGTCTTGATTCCGTGACGCCCGAGACCGTCTCGGATGCCTTCCATGGGTGCTGAAGTCGCCCACCATCTACCTGGACGACGAGACCGACACCTACCTTGTGCAAGGGTGGAAGGCACGTCGCCGCCCAGCTGCGCACCGCCCTCACCCGCGCAGGCATCGCCGAGGCCCAAACCGCCCGGGTGCGCCCGCTGGTCACCAGTGCCGGGCGCGGGTACGTGGAGCTGGGAGCGCTCGGTGTCGCGGACGCGCACCGGCTTCTCGATCAGCTGCTCGCACCGCCCAGCTCCCCCAACGCCCCGTCCGCCAGCCGATAGACCGTCCACTCGTCCTGCGGCCGCGCCCCCAGCGATTCGTAGAACGCGATCGACGGGGCGTTCCAGTTCAGGACCGACCACTCCAGGCGGCCGTAGCCGCGGGTCACGCAGATGCGGGCCAGTTCGGTCAGGAGAGCCTTGCCGTGGCCGGCGCCGCGCTGGTCGGGGCGGACGTACAGGTCTTCCAGGTAGATGCCGTGCACCCCGCGCCACGTCGAGAAGTTGAGGAACCAGAGCGCGAAGCCCGCCGGGGCGCCGTCGTCGGATTCGGCGATGTGGGCGAAGGCCGCGGGGTGTTCGCCGAACAGTGCTTCGTGGAGCTGTTCCTCGGTCGCCTTCGCGTCGTCCGGGCACTTCTCGTACTCGGCCAGTTCGCGGACCATGGCGTGGATCACGGGGATGTCTGCGGGCGTCGCGGTACGAATCATGGCCGTAGCGTAATCCGGGCGCGGCGGAGCGGTCGGGGGCATTCCGGTCTTCGGGACGGGCCGCCGGGGAGAGAGGGGAGTGCCCCAGCCCTCGTGGCGTGCTCAGACGCGAGCAACCCGGGACGGTCCCGCCCGGCACCCGTCACCAGCCCCGCCCGGCACTCACCACCAGCCTCGCCCGCCACCTATCACCAACCCCGCACCACCCGCCCCACCTCCACCTGCTCCGCCTCCGGCTCGCAGCCGTCCTCGATCTCCCAGAGGCAGTTCTGCAGCACCCGGCCCAGCGTCCACGCGCGCGCCCGGGCGCGGTCCAGGCCCAGGACCTCCGTCATCGCGTCGAAGCGCCACCGCAGTTCCGCCGCGTCGTAGCGGTTGACGAGCGCGGGCAGCAGCTCGAAGCCGGGGTCGCCCGCCAGTGGCTTGGGGTCGATGGCGAGCCACGGCTCGCGCTCGGCGGCGAGCACGTTCTCGTAGTGGAGGTCCCAGTGCAGCAGCCGGTCGCCCGGCTCGCCGGCCACCTCCCGCACGGCCGCCGCGCAGTCCTCCAGGAGCCGCCGTTCGGCGGGGTCGCGGAGCTCGCGTACCGCCCGGGGTGTCTCCTCCAGCATCCCGGCGGCGACATCGGCGAGGCGGCGCATGCCGGGCGGGGCCGGTACGGATGTGAGACGAGAGAGCAGATCCGCGATGACCAGGACCGCCTCCCGGGAGTCGGTCACGTCCGCCAACTGCCGGTCTGGATCGAGGCGTTCGAGCAGCATCGTGCCGGTGTCCTCGTCGTGCCGCAGCAGCCGGGCCGCGCCCGCGCCGCCCCACGCCCGCAGCGCCACCGGCTCGCCCGCGGTCTCCTCGTCCACCAGCTGGAGCTTGAGCACCGCCGGGGTGCCGTCGTCCGCCGTCACCGGCAGCACGAGCGCGCACATCCCGTGCATCGCGGGCCCGGCCGGGCGCAGCCCCCAGCGCGCCGCGAACTCCTCCGTCCGGCCGGGCAGCGCGGCCGCGAACGCCCGGCCCCGCGCACCGTTGAACCGGGTCAGCGCCGCGGCGAACTCCTCCGGAATGTCGATCACCCGCCCGACCCTACCCGCGTGCGTGAATCGGCCCATGAGCCGATTCCTCCGGACAGGACCACGTCTCGCGGCCGCCGCCCCGCGTTACGTCCGCAGCGCCCCCGGCACCTACCTCTGGCTGGTCGTGCTGTTCGGGACCACCATCGCGCTGCACCACATGTCCCCGGAGTTCGAGGAGGACTTCCTGCGGCAGCGGTCGACCAACATCCATGCGCTGTCGACCAATCCCGTACGCGTACTGATCACCAGCGCGCTGTGGATCGACGGCGGCCACTGGCTCCCGTACGCCGTCCTGTACTCCGTCTTCCACGCGCAGGCCGAACGCTGGCTCGGCACCCGCCGCTGGCTCGCGGTCGTCGTCCTCGCCCACGTCCTCGCCACGTACATCAGCGAGGGCGCCCTGCTCTGGGCGGTCCGGCACGGCGTCGCCCCGCACCACGCCGTCAACACCCTTGATATCGGGGTCAGTTACGCGCTCGCAGGGGTCGAGGGCGTGCTCGTGTTCCGGATCGCCCCGCCCTGGCGGTATCTGTATCTCGCCGTCCTGCTCGCCGTCTACGCCGCCCCGCTCGCCACCGGGCGCACCTTCACCGACCTCGGCCACTTCACGGCCGTACTCATCGGGCTGGCCTGCTACCCGCTCGTACGGGGGCGGGGCGGGCCGCCCTGGGATCCGGCCGGGACGGTCACCGCGGCGGGCCGGGCCTTCAGGCGATCCCCGCGTCCTTGAGCACCTTCGCGAACTCCTGCGCGTCCAGGATCGCCGCGCCGTCGCCCGGCGGGCGCTTGCCGTCGATCAGGACGGTCGGGCTGGAGTTCACACCGGACTTCTCGAACGCCTTCTCCGCCGAGGCCACCCACTCCTTGTACGTGCCCTCGCGCACCGCCTTGTCGAAGGCCGCGCTCCGCAGACCGGGGACCTTGTCGGCGATGCGGAGCAGGTTGTCAGCGGTGTAGCCGTCGCTCGACTCGTCCTCGGGCTGGCTGGCGAACACGGCCGCGTGGTACTCCGCGAACTTCCCCGCGTCCACGGACGCCCGCAGCGCGTTCGCGGCCCGCTCGGATCCGCCGCCGCCGAGGTTGCGGTCGAGGAAGGACGCGATCGTGTAGCGGATCCTGACCTTCCCGGCCGCCGCGAGGTCGGTGAGCGGCACCGCGCCCGACGTCTCGAACTTCGCGCAGAACGGGCAGCGCGGGTCCTCGTACACCGTGATCGTGTGCGCGGCCCGCGGGCTGCCCACGACGATTTCCGCACCCTCCGCCTTCGCGGGCAGCTTCGCGAGCTTCGCCGCGTGCGGGGAGGTCTTCACGGCCAGCTCCTCGGTGCCCGAGGACGACCCGCCGGAGCCCGAATCCGCACCGCACGCGGCCGCCGAGACGCCCACCGTCGTCGCCACCACCAGCGCCAGCGCCGCGCGGCGAACCCTGTAAACCGTCGTCCTGCGTACGGCCGTCATACGAGCCATCTCTCCCAGCGTCCCCGGCGTCGGCCGGTGTCGGCCACAGACCGACCCAAACCCTTTCATAGGGAACCTATGTGTCGCGCGGACGCGTCCGGCGCGCCGGAAGTCCCGACCCGCGGGGACCAAAGTCCTGCGGATTCCGTCTCTGGACAGGCGTTCGTACGGGGTGTACCAACAACGCCCATGACCACGCGCACGATCAACGGCGGCATCTCCTTCTGGTACGCGCAGGACGGCATCCCCGCCCCCCGCGAGCCCTTGACCGGCGACGCCACGGCGGACGTCGTGATCGTGGGCGGCGGCTACACGGGGCTGTGGACGGCGTACTACCTCAAGAAGGCCGTCCCGTTCCTCGACATCGCCGTCCTCGAAGCCCGCTTCTGCGGCTACGGCGCCTCCGGGCGCAACGGCGGCTGGCTGTACAACGGCATCGCGGGCCGCGACCGGTACGCCCGGCTGCACGGCCGCGACGCCGCCGTACGGCTCCAGCGGGCCATGAACGACACCGTCGACGAGGTCGTCCGGGTCGCCGCCGAGGAGTCCATCGACGCCGATGTCCATCAGGGCGGAGTGCTCGAAGTGGCGTACACGCCCGCCCAGTTGAGCCGCCTCAAGGCGTTCCACGCCGCCGAGCTGGAGTTCGGCGAGAAGGACCGGCTGCTGCTCGGGGCGCGCGAGACCGCCGAGCGCGTCCGGGTCGCCGGGGCCGTCGGCTCCGGCTGGACCCCGCACGGCGCCCGCGTGCACCCCGTGAAGCTGGTCAAGGGTCTGGCGGCGGCCGTCGAGGCGCTGGGCGTCACGGTGTACGAGTCGACGCCGGTCACCGAGATCCGGCCCAAGCACGCCGTCACTCCGTACGGCACCGTGCGCGCGCCTTACGTCCTGCGCTGCACCGAGGGGTTCACCGCGTCCCTGAAGGGCCAGCGGCGGGCCTGGCTGCCGATGAACTCGTCCATGATCGCCACCGAGCCGCTGCCCGCCGAGCTGTGGGAGTCCATCGGCTGGGCGGGGCGCGAGACGCTGGGCGACATGGCGCACGCGTACATGTACGCGCAGCGCACCGCCG
Source organism: Streptomyces sp. NPDC048696 (assembly GCF_043198895.1). NCBI lineage: Bacteria > Bacillati > Actinomycetota > Actinomycetes > Kitasatosporales > Streptomycetaceae > Streptomyces > Streptomyces sp. NPDC048696. The sequence goes on from NZ_JBICVJ010000003.1 coordinate 59,518, forward strand.
ACGACCGGATCGCGATCGGCGGACGCGGGGTCCCGTACCGGTTCGGGTCCCGTACGGACAACGACGGCCGTACGCGGCCCGAGACCGTCGAGGCGCTGCGGGAGATCCTGATCCGGTTCTTCCCGCAGCTGGCGGGGGTGTCGGTGACGCACGCGTGGTCGGGGGTGCTCGGCGTGCCGCGCGACTGGTGCGCGACGGTCACGCTCGACCGGTCCACGGGGCTGGGGTGGGCGGGCGGTTACGTCGGGTCCGGGGTCGCCACGGCGAACCTCGCGGCGCGTACGCTGCGGGATCTGGTGCGGCAGGACTCGGGGCAGGGCGGGGCCACGGAGCTGACCGCACTGCCGTGGGTCGGGCACCGGGTGCGGCGGTGGGAGCCGGAGCCGTTCCGGTGGGCGGGGGTCCGGGGGATGTACGCGGCGTATCGGGGGGCGGACCGGCGCGAGCTGTCCGCGCGGTCGGCCCGCACGGACCGGGTCGCGGCGATCGCGGACCGGGTTTCGGGGCGGCACTGACCCGATGCGGGGGCCCGTCTACCCAGCTGTGGGCAATCGTGCCGCTGGGGCGGCACGGGTGGGCACAGCGGCACCCCGTCCCCGGACGCCCGCACCCCCGCCTGAGCCCTCACCCCGCGCCTGGCGGCATGCATGCCCACAGCTGGGTACTACTCCACCTCTATCCCGAAGTCCCCGATCAGCGCCTCCAGGCCGCCCGTATAGCCGCGGCCGCCCAGGACGAAGTCCCAGTCGTCGCCCGGGCGGCGCCGGAACGAGCCGAGGACCAGGGCCGTTTCGCCCGCGCGGCCGTCCGAGACCGGCAGGCGGTCCAGCTCCGCGCCCGTCGCGTCGCGCAGCAGGATGCCCGCGTCGGTGAAGCCGGACAGGTCCGCGTCCGGGTTCACCTCGGGGTCGACGGAGGCGACCAGGACGAGCCGGTCCGCGCGCGGCGGGAGCGCGTCGAACGCCACCCGTACCGCCGCCCGGTCCTCGACCGCCCCCGGCACCATCCGCACCGAACCCCCGGGCACCTCACGGTTGTTGAAGAACACGAAGTGGTCGTCGTCGAGCACCCGGTTCCCCTCGCACACCAGCACGCACACATCCAGCGCCACCGCCCCGGCCCACGTCATCCCCAGGACGTTGAAGTCGTCCTCGGGCTCCGAGGCGGCCGGAGCCAGCGGCGTGTCCACCAAAGTGGGCGTCCGCTCGCTCGAAGGCGCCCGCTCGCCCCGCTCCCCCAGCCGCCCCCGCAGCCCGCACTCGTGCAGCAGGTCCACCAGCTCCGCCCCGGACACCAGGGTCAGCGGCTTGCCCTGGGCGAAGGCGTACGAACCGGGGCCGAAGCCCGACGTGGTCACCAGGACGCCCTTGTTGGCGCCCGCGCCCTGGACCGTGCCGTACAGGTCGCGTACGGCCGTCGGCGGGACCGTGTTCCGGTAGCGCTTGACCTGGACGATGATGCGGCCGCCGCTGATCGGGTCCGCGTCCAGCGCCTCGACGTCGACGCCGCCGTCGTTCGAGCGCTGGGTGGTCACCGCCCGCATGCCCCGGGCGCGGAACAACTCCGCGACCAGGACCTCGAATTCGATGGGGTCCATCACGAACAGGTCGGGCTCGTCCTCGTCGCTGCCGTGCGAGACCACGCCCGCGCCCAGCTCCCCGGGCCGGCGCAGCGGACGTACGGCCGCGCGCTGGTCGGGACGGGATGAGAGCTGCCCGTGCAGCGCGTCCACCAGGCAGTCCACCGCGCTCACCTGCGCCAGGTTGAGGGCGGCCAGCGCGGTCCGCTCGACCATCACCGTGGCCAGGAAGATCTCGGCCCGCCGTCCGGTCGCGGGATCGACGTCGTCGACGAACCCGTTGAGCGCCACCGACTCCAGTACGCCGTACTCGTCGGCCGCGAACAGGTCCCGCACCACCAGCAGCACGCTCTGGGCGAGCGTGTCCCGGTAGAGCGCCCGCCGCTGGGCCGCCGGTCGCGCGGCCTCCCGCTCCTCGTCCGAACTGGCCACATACCGTACGGACTTGGCCGCCGGGACGACGTCGAACGCGGGCAGCTCCCAGTCCAGGACCAACTGCTTCGCACCCCGGTCGTACGAGCACGACAGCCGGCGCGGGAAGCCCTCCGGCCAGATCGCCGCCGCGTACAGGGCGGCCGAGAAGTACTCCACCACCGCGCCCGGATCGGCCGCCCGCAGCCCGGCCACCAGCTCGTCGACGCCCTCGTCGAGCCCCTGGACCTCGGCGAGCCGCGCGGCCGCCCAGGCGTCGTACCGGTCCCGGTACTCGGCCAGCCGCCGGCGCCGCTCGGTCTCCGCCAGCTGCGCCGCGTCCCAGTCCCGCTGGTAGGCGGCCTGCGCCTCCTGCTGGGCCCGGTCCCGGCGGTTGGCGGTCCAGCCGCCCTGCGCCTGGTAGCGGGCCGGGTCCGGCATCGCGACCGGCTGCGCCAGCGCGCCGGGCGCGAACGGCTCGATGCTCTCCTGGGTGCGCCGCAGCGACCCGGTGGTGAACGGCTGCGCGGCGCAGCCCGCCGCGAGGAGGCCGGTCAGCGCGTCCACCCGCGCGTCCAGTTCCTGGGTGCGCAGCCGCGCGTCCGCCTCCCGGCTCTGGCGGTAGGCCGCCTGCTGTTCGCGGGTGGCGCGCGCGGCGTCCCGCTCCTGTGCCCGCTGCTCGCGTTCGCGCTGCCGCTGCTGCTGCATCGACGCCCGGCGCCGGGCCTCCTGCTGGCGCTGCTGCTGCCGCTGCGCCTCGGCCCAGACCCCGATCAGCCCGCTGGAACGACGACTCATACCCCTGTGGCCCCCTGCCCCTTCTGCCCCACCCGGCACCGCTGCATCGCGGCCCGGAAAAACAATTGTCCCGGACCTTGATCGGTCCGGGACGGGTGGTGCGGGGTGGTGCGATGGAGCCGCCTGTCGGAATCGAACCGACGACCTCAAGATTACAAGTCAAGCGCTCTAGCCAACTGAGCTAAGGCGGCATCGCACGCGTTCGCCCCAACCGGAACGGCCCGCGTGCGAAGGGCTACCTCACTCTACACAGAGCCCGATTGCGCGCTCCACGGAGTTCGCCCCCGCCGGGTCCGGGAGGTTCGCGTCGGACTCCCGCGGCGATCCCGCCGCGAACCCGTCGAAATCCCGTCCGCCGGCCTGCTGACAGACCGGACATCTGCGGGTAGCGTCTCGTCCCAGTCCACCCAGGTGGACTACACCACTTCTCCCTCTACTCGGATCGTCCGGCACGTTCCTGCCGGTGAAGGGACAGGTCTCCCATGGCCACTGTCACGTTCGACAAGGCGACGCGGATCTACCCGGGCTCCACCAAGCCCGCGGTCGACGGCCTCGACATCGAGATCGAGGACGGCGAGTTCCTCGTCCTCGTCGGCCCCTCGGGCTGCGGAAAGTCCACCTCCCTGCGCATGCTCGCGGGACTTGAGGACGTCAACGGCGGATCCATCCGCATCGGCGAGCGCGACGTCACGCACCTCCCGCCGAAGGACCGGGACATCGCGATGGTGTTCCAGAACTACGCGCTGTACCCGCACATGAGCGTCGCCGACAACATGGGCTTCGCGCTCAAGATCGCGGGCGTCAACAAGGCGGAGATCCGCAAGAAGGTCGAGGAGGCGGCGAAGATCCTCGACCTCACCGAGTACCTGGACCGCAAGCCCAAGGCGCTCTCCGGCGGCCAGCGCCAGCGCGTCGCGATGGGCCGCGCCATCGTCCGCGAGCCGCAGGTCTTCCTGATGGACGAGCCGCTGTCGAACCTCGACGCCAAGCTCCGCGTCTCCACCCGTACGCAGATCGCCTCGCTCCAGCGGCGCCTGGGCATCACCACGGTGTACGTCACCCACGACCAGGTCGAGGCCATGACCATGGGCGACCGCGTGGCCGTGCTCAAGGACGGCCTGCTCCAGCAGGTGGACTCGCCGCGCAACATGTACGACCGCCCGGCCAACCTCTTCGTCGCGGGCTTCATCGGCTCCCCGGCCATGAACCTGGTCGAGGTCCCGATCACCGACGGCGGCGTGAAGTTCGGCAACAGCGTGGTGCCGGTGAGCCGCGAGGCGCTGTCCGCGGCCGCCGACAAGGGCGACCGCACGGTGACGGTCGGCGTGCGTCCCGAGCACTTCGACATCGTCGAGCACAACGGCGGCGCGGCTGCATCCACGGCGTCTCTCACCAAGGAGGCCGAAGACGCCCCCGCCGGTCTCGCCGTGACCGTGAACGTCGTCGAGGAGCTCGGCGCCGACGGTTACGTCTACGGCACCGCCGAGGTCGGCGGCGAGCAGAAGGACCTCGTGGTCCGCGTGAACGGCCGCTCGGTCCCGGAGAAGGGCACCCAGCTCCACGTCGTCCCGCGCCCGGGCGAGACCCACGTCTTCTCGACGTCGACGGGCGAGCGCCTCAGCGACTGACGCCTCGGCTCGGCGGCCGGTGCCTCAGCGGCTGACGTACGGCGGCACGTCAGCCGGCCCCGCACCCACCTACCGGGGTGCGGGGCTCTCCCTTTGGAGAAGGTCCGGGGAGCCGGGCGGAGGTGTCGACAAATACCCCGGCACAACGGCCATTTCGAACTGCGTTCGTCAACACCGGATTCGAAACGCCGCCTCGAACCATCCCCCGACCGGGTGACTAAATGTCGCCAAATCATTACCCCCCGCTACGCTCGCCTCCGTGACGCACACAGCCCGCCGAATCGGCCGCACCCTAGCTCTCGTCCTGCCCGTCGTCCTCGTCCTCTCCGGGACGCTCGCGGTCACCCGGGTCAACTGGGCCGGGACCAGCGACTCGCAGCTGCTGACCGCCTCCGCCGAGGACGTCTCCGTACGCGCGAAGTCCCGTGCCCCGCAGGACATCCTGCGCGACGCGCTCCTCGTCGAGCTCCAGGAGAAGGACCCCGGTACCGCTCTCACCCACCTTCAGCGCGAGGTGGAGCGCCGCCCCTCCCTCGCCAAGCACTGCATGTCGATCGCGCGGGCGCTCGGCCGGGCCGCCGTGGAGCAGTACGGCCCCGCCAAGGCCCAGTCGTTCTCGCGGCCCGTCTGCGACACCTCGTTCGCATCGGGCGTGGCCCAGGAGTCCTGAGCCGCCGTACCAGCCGTACCGCGGCCTGCGCACGGCATATGGTTCACGGCATGACTGCGAGCACGACTTCGACCTTCCCGACGCAGGCCGTGGTCCTGGCGGGCGGCCAGGGCTCACGACTGCGTCCGTATACCGACGACCGCCCCAAGCCGATGGTCGAGATCCCCGGGACGGGGACCCCGATCATCGGCCATCAGCTTGCCTGGCTGGCCGCGGAGGGCGTCACCGACGCCGTGATCTCCTGCGGCCATCTCGCCGGTGTGCTCCAGGACTGGCTTTCCTCGGCGGATCTGCCGCTGCGCGTCACGACCGTGGTCGAGGGCGAGCCGCTGGGGCGCGGGGGCGGCCTCAAGTACGCGGCCGCGCGGCTGCCGCACCCCGACCGGCCGTGGTACGCCACCAACGGTGACATCTGGACGCGCTTCTCGCTGCGCGAGATGGCGGCATTCCACGGCGAGCGCGACGCGACCGCGACGCTCGCCCTGGCCCGGCCCCGGATCCCGTGGGGCGCCGTCGAGACCGACGCCTTCGGCCACATCACCGACTTCATCGAGTCGCCGCCGTCGCCGTATCTGATCAACGCGGGTGTGTACGTGTTCTCCGCGGCCTTCACCGGGCTGCTCCCGGACCGCGGCGACCACGAGCGCACCACGTTCCCCCGCCTGGCCCGCGAACGCCGCCTGGCCGGCTACCCGCTGCCGCACGGCGCGTACTGGCGGGCGATCGACACGGCGAAGGATCTGACGGAGGCGGCGAAGGAACTGTCGGGCCAGGGGATTTGACTCCCGGGGGCTCCGCCCCCGGACCCCTGAGCGGGGCTGCGCCCCTGCGCCCCGATTCGTCTGCGGACCGTGCTGGGTTGCTCGCGCAGTTCCCCGCGCCCCTAAAGGAGGGCCCGAAGGGCCCATTTAAGGGGCGCGGGGAACTGCGCGACCAGCCCCCACCGGCGGCCAGACGAAGCGACAACCGCCGGAGGCCTTCGGGAAGGGGCGGGGTGGGGGAAGACAGGCGCCAGCCCCCACCGGCCCGCAGACGAATCGCTCGGCACGACCGCCGTCAGCCCAGCAACCCCCCGATCGGGTTCCGGTTGCCGGACGTGCCCGACGTCGACGACGGGGACGAGCCGGAGGAGCCCGAGGACGTCGGACCCGCGGACGTCGTCGACGGGGCCGCCGGTGACGTGTGGCGCGACGCCGACGGCTTGTGCCCGACCGTGCCCTGGGTCTGGGACGGCACACTCCCCACCGCCCCCGAGTCCCGGACCGCCGACTTCGGCGCCCCCGCCCGCTTCGACGGCTTCGCGGACGCCGACCCGCTCACCGACGGCCGCGGCGAAGGACCGCGCCGCACCGGCTTCGCGTGCGGCTCCGGCGCCAGCGGCGTACCCGGCAGGTAGTTGGTGGGGTCGGAGTTGGGACCCGGGACCGTCACCATCTCGGTGGAGCGCACCGCCCCGCCGAGCAGCGAGCCGATCAGCAGCGTCAGGCCGACCACGACGGTCGCCATGACGGTCCCCCGCCGCAGCACCCGCCGCCGCAGCTCCCACAGCGTGGAGCGCGGGCCGAGCCGGCGCCAGGCCTCGCCCGCGAGCCGCGCGTCCAGCGAGTACACCGGCGCGCCCGCCGCGATCAGCGGCGACCAGGCCGCCAGGTAGATGAAGTCCGGCGCGTCGTACGCGGGAACCGTCTGCCAGCTCACCGTCACCAGGAGCACCGCGGACAGCAGCGCCCCGAACACCGCCGCGACCCGCTGCCACAGACCCAGCATGGTGAGCACGCCCACCACGATCTGCAGGAAGGCCACCGAGAGCCCCGCCCCGACCGGATGCTGGAGCGCGAAGGCGCGCAGCGGCTCGGCGAGGGCCCACGGGTGCAGCGAGTTCAGCCACTTCATCATCGAGCCGCGCTCGCCGCCGTCGAAGTAGACGGGGTCGCAGAGCTTGCCCATGCCCGCGTACACGGAGATGAAGCCGAGGAAGACGCGCAGCGGGAGCAGGACCACGCCGAGGTTCATCCGGCGGCCCGGGTAGTACGCGTGCCGCACCGGATCCGCGCCGTGCCGGTGGCCGCGCGCGCCGCCCTCGGCCTCGTCGTCGCCGGGCTCGTGGACGTCGAACTCGTCGTCCCCGTACGCCCCTTGGTCGTACGCGGGGGGCCGGACCGCCTGGAGCAGCGCGGTGTCGGCCACGCCCGGCTCGCCCAGCGGCGCGCGGGGGGCGACGACCACCGGCGTCGGCATGGTGTCGTCGATGCGCGGGATCGTCTGGGTCGCGCCCGCGTCGAACGCGCCCGGCCCGTCCAGGCCCCGGACCGCCTGCAGCAGCCCGGTCGCCCCGGGCGCCGCCCGGCCGCTCCACACCACCGGCGCCCGGCGGCGCGCGGCACCCGAGGCCGGCATCCTCGTCGGGTCCGCCAGCGTCCGCCTGGGCATGGACTTCGGGGCGAAATGCACGCGGAAACTGGCGTGGTTGACGATGACCTGCGCGGGGTCGGCGTCCACCTTGACCATACTCAGGGCAGGCTGATCGTCGAACCCGGGCCGGGGCGTTCTGGTGTCCACACTCATCTAACCGAGTGATGGAGGTTTAGGACACTGCCTTGACGGGGGCGATGTGTCCGAGGCCCGTCAAGATCACTTACGCCGGACGGGCGTCGGCCCTATGGGTCACCGCTACGGGCCACCGACGCGCGCCCACGCGCGCGTGGACACGCGGGACCGCCTACGCGCGCGTGCACACGCGCAGGCGGGCTCCACACGTCAGCCCTTGCGCCGGCGCGCCGCCTCGTACAGCACGATGCCCGCCGCGACACCGGCGTTCAGCGACTCCGCGCCGCCCGGCATCGAGATCCGCACCCGGTAGTCGCAGGTCTCGCCGACCAGGCGGCCCAGGCCCTTGCCCTCGCTGCCGATGACGATGACGACCGGGCCGCCGAGCGCCTCCAGGGACTCGACCGTGTGCTCGCCGTCGGCCGCCAGGCCCACGACCGTGACACCGGCCTTCTTGTAGTCCTCAAGGGCGCGGGTGAGGTTGGTGACGCGGGAGACCGGCGTACGGGCGGCCGTGCCCGCCGAGGACTTCCAGGCGCCCGCCGTCATCCCGGCCGCGCGCCGCTCCGGCACGACCACGCCGTGGCCGCCGAAGGCGGAGGTGGAGCGGACGATCGCGCCGAGGTTGCGCGGGTCGGTCACCCCGTCGAGGGCGACGATCAGCGGCTGGTCGTGGTTGTCGTACGCCGCCTCCAGGAGGTCCTGCGGGTGCGCGTACTCGTACGGCGGGACCTGGAGGACGAGGCCCTGGTGGTTCAGGCCGTTCGTCATCCGGTCGAGTTCGAGGCGCGGGGCCTCCATCAGGTTGATGTTGCCGCGCTCGCCCGCGAGCTTGAGGACGTCGCGTACGCGCTCGTCGTTGTCGATGTACTGCTGGACGTAGAGCGTGATCGCCGGGACACCGTCGCGCAGCGCCTCGAAGACCGGGTTGCGGCCGACGACCATCTCGGACGTGCCCTTGACGCCGCCGCGGCGCGGGGCCGGACGGCGGTTCGCGGCCTGCTTGGCCTTGGCGGTGGCGATGCGGTTCTTCTTGTGCTTCTTGCGGTCCTCGGCCTTGGGCGTGGGGCCCTTGCCCTCCAGGCCCCGGCGTCGCTGGCCACCGCTGCCGACCGTAGCGCCCTTCTTGTTGGACGTGCGGCGGTTCCTGCGCTGGCTGTTCCCGGCCATGACCTACCTGTTTCCGTGATTCTGCGACCTACGGGGCGTCGTTTCGTCCGTGGGTCCTGCGTACGTACGTATATGAAGTGTGCCGCCCAGTCGCCCGGGCGGCACATCGCGCTTCCCCGTCAGCGGGGGCCGAGGCTCCAGCGGGGGCCGCTGGGGCTGTCCTCGATGACCAGGCCGGACTGGGTCAGCTGGTCGCGGATGGCGTCCGCGGTGGCCCAGTCCTTGCGGGTGCGGGCCGCCTCGCGCTGTTCCAGCACCAGGCGTACGAGCGTGTCGACGGCCCCGTGCAGGTCCTCGCCGCGGTCGGCCTCGCCCGCCCAGTGCGCGTCCAGCGGGTCCAGGCCGAGGACGCCGAGCATCGCCCGGACCTCGGCCAGGCGGGCGACGGCCGCCTCCTTGTCGTCGGCGGCCAGCGCGCTGTTGCCCTGGCGGACCGTGGTGTGGATGATCGCGAGCGCCTGCGGGACGCCGAGGTCGTCGTCCATCGCCTCGGCGAACGCGAGCGGCACCTCGGCGGCCGGCTCCACCACTCCCCCGGCCTTCTCGACGACCCGCTGGACGAAGCCCTCGATCCGCGCGAACGCCGACTCGGCCTCGCGCAGCGCCTCCTCGCTGTACTCGATCATCGAGCGGTAGTGCGGGGTGCCCAGGTAGTAGCGGAGCACGATCGGCCGCCACACCTTGGTCATCTCCGAGACCAGGACCGAGTTGCCGAGCGACTTCGACATCTTCTCGCCGCTCATCGTCACCCAGGCGTTGTGCACCCAGTACGCGGCGAACGCGTCGCCGAACGCCTTGGCCTGCGCGATCTCGTTCTCGTGGTGCGGGAAGATCAGGTCGAGACCGCCGCCGTGGATGTCGAAGGCGCTGCCCAGGTACTTGTGGGCCATCGCCGAGCACTCCAGGTGCCAGCCCGGCCGGCCGCGGCCCCAGGGCGTCTCCCAGTCGGGCTCGCCCGGCTTGGTGGCCTTCCACATGGCGAAGTCGCGCGGGTCGCGCTTGCCGGTGATGCCGTCCTCGGCGGGCTGGCGCAGATCGTCGATGTCCTGGTTGGACAGCTCCAGATAGCCGGGGAAGGAGCGCACGTCGAAGTAGACGCTGCCGTCCGCCTCGTACGCGTGACCGCGCTCGATCAGCGTGCGCATCATCTCGATCATCTCGGGCACGTGCCCGGTCGCCCGCGGTTCGTACGTGGGCGGCAGGCAACCCAGCGCGTCATAGCCGTCGTTGAAGGCGCGCTCGTTCTCGTAGCCGATGGACCACCAAGGGCGGCCCTGCTCGGCCGACTTCGTGATGATCTTGTCGTCGATGTCGGTGACGTTGCGGATGAACGTGACGTCGTGGCCGCGGTATTGGAACCAGCGGCGCATGATGTCGAAGTTCAGGTAGGACCGGACGTGTCCGATGTGCGGTGCGGCCTGCACGGTCGCGCCACAGAGGTAGATCGAGACACAGCCCGGCACTAGCGGGGTGAAGTCGCGGATCTGCCGGGCGCTGGTGTCGTACAGGCGAATAGTCACGAGTCCAGGGTAGTGGCCCCGTAGCAGTGCCCCGCGACCCTTTGGGGCACGGGGCACCGAAGTGTGACAGAAGCTTTTCCGGACCTGTCCGGAAAGGAGCGGAAGGGGCTGCGGACGGAGCTGCCGAAAGGGCCTGCGGGACCGGTCGGCCCGTCCGGTCAGCCCGTCCGGTAGACCAGCGCCGTCGCGATCGCCGCGAGACCGTCGCCGCGGCCGGGGAAGCCCAGGCCGTCGGTGGTGGCGCCGGAGACCGAGACCGGGGCGCCGACCGCGTCCGAGAGCACCTTCTGCGCCTCGTCGCGCCGCTTGCCGATCTTCGGCCGGGGGCCGACGACCTGCACAGCCACGTTGCCTACGCCGAAGCCCGCCGCCCGGACGATCCGGGCGGCCTCGGTGAGCAGCGTGACGCCGGAGGCGCCGGACCACTCGGGCCGGCCGGTGCCGAAGTGGGCGCCGAGGTCGCCGAGGCCCGCCGCCGAGAACAGCGCGTTGCAGGCGGCGTGGGCGACGACGTCGGCGTCGGAGTGGCCCGCGAGGCCGGGGCCCTCGCCCTCCCAGAGCAACCCCGCGCACCACAGCTCGCGACCCTCCTCGAAGGCGTGGATGTCGGTGCCGATGCCCACCTGGGGCATCACGGGGACGACAGGGGTCCCAGGAGTCCCAGAAGTCGCAGGAATCTCAGAAGCCATCGTTGGCCCTCCTGCGGGCGAGGACGGCCTCCGCGAGGACCAGGTCCAGCGGGCGGGTCACCTTGAACGCCTCCTCGTGGCCGGGCACGGCCACGACCGTCAGGCCCAGCTGCTCGACCATGGACGCGTCGTCCGTGACGTTGTCGGTGACGCTCTCGTGGGCGCGGACCAGCGTGGCGCGGTCGAAGCCCTGCGGGGTCTGCACCGCGCGCAGCCGGGAGCGGTCGGGCGTGGCGAGCACCGGCTCGGGCGCGCCGCCCTCGCGCGGCTCGACCTGCTTGACCGTGTCGGCCAGCGGCAGCGCGGGGACGACGGCCGGGGCCCCGTCCCGTACGGCCTCGATCACCGCGTCGACGGTGTCGACCGGCACCAGCGGGCGGGCCGCGTCGTGCACGAGCACCACGTCGATGCCGGGCGGCAGCGCGTCCAGGCCGAGCCGCACGGACTCCTGGCGGGACTCGCCGCCCGGCACCACGAGGAAGTCGGTGCGCTCCGGCAGCGCGTGCTCGGCCAGCAGGTTCTTGACCTCGGTGGCGCCGTCCGGCGGGGCCACGACGACGACGAGCGAGACCGCACGGGAGGCGGCCATCGCCCGGACGGCGTGGATGAGCATGGGAGTGCCGTTCAGCGCGCGGAGCGCCTTGGGGGCGCCCGGGCCGAGCCGCACGCCGCGGCCGGCCGCGGGAATCACCGCGGCGGTGCGGAAAACGCGCGTTTCCTCAGACAAGGTTTGTGTCCTCCGGCGACATGGGTATGGCCTGGGGGTACCCCCGGCCGGTGGCTGGGGGAGTGCCGGGCGCAACGCCCTGACCGGCCCCTTCCGTGACGACCGGTCGAGCGAGCGGCCCGGGCCCGGCCCGCCGACGTACGAGGCGGGCCGAGTACGGGGGCCGTACGGTACGTAGGAATACGAACGTACGAATATGTCCGAACATGCCGCAGCGCCCGGCGACACAGCAGCATGATCACTGCTGGTCAGCGGGCACCGCGGCAATGCGGGTACTCCAGGGGTCGCGCCCCCGGGTCCCCGGTGTCAGGACGCGAGAACCTCGTCGAGGAGGGCCTCGGCCTTGTCTTCGTTGGTGTTCTCAGCGAGTGCGAGCTCGCTCACCAGAATCTGGCGCGCCTTGGCGAGCATGCGCTTCTCACCTGCGGAGAGTCCGCGCTCGCGCTCACGACGCCACAGGTCGCGCACCACTTCGGCGACCTTGATGACATCGCCGGAGGCGAGCTTCTCCAGATTTGCCTTGTAGCGACGGGACCAGTTGGTGGGCTCCTCCGCGTACGGTGCGCGAAGCACCTCGAAGACCCGGTCCAGCCCGTCCTGACCGACCACATCGCGCACGCCTACGAACTCCGCATTGTCCGCGGGTACGCGCACCGTCAAGTCGCCCTGGGCGACCTTGAGCACCAAGTAGGTCTTGTCCACGCCTTTGATCTGGCGAGTTTCGATGGCCTCGATCAGCGCGGCCCCGTGATGGGGATAGACCACGGTGTCGCCAACCTTGAACGTCATGTGACAGGTACCCCTTCCGTGGCTATCCAGGGTAACACGAGAACAGCGTGTTCTGAATGGCGTTTTCGCAGGTCAGGGCATATCTCGGGGCTTGACAACAGCATCACGAACGTGCTGCGGAGGGTTCACGGGAAGGGGTATCCGCAGGTCGGAGCCGCTGTTCGGGGCAAGGGAAACATGCCCCGCACACTCTCCGCAACCCCCTTCCGCAGGGCCGAACGTCCCGTTTTGTCGGCTTCGAAGCGGTGAACTTCCACTGCTCCGTTCGACAACCGGTCACCCGTTCGGGTGCTCCCGCGATTTTTTCGTGAATTGATCACCCGGAGCCGGACGGAGAGTTCCCGAGCGCTTCCCGGGAACCTCCCGGGAACTCCCGGCGCGTTTTCGGTAAGGAATGCGTGGCGGTCCGGGGAATTGATCATCGGGGATATGTGAACGGCGTAAGGAAACGGGGAGATCAGGAAGGGTGCGCGGAGCTCGCGGCGCGGCCGGGGGTCCGGACGGCGGGGTGATCGGCGACCCGGTGCGCGGTCCGGTGCGCCGGACACGGCCCCAGGGGCGGGTCGGGTGCGGGGGCGGCGGGGCGCCTCGGTAACCTAAGCCAGCTGACACACACTTAGCCGTCCTTTAGATGTCCTTACGTCCAAGGAGTTGCCGCCGCCGTGAGCCGCAGCCTTCGACGCGGCGCCCTCGCCGCCTCTGCCATCGCGTTCTCGCTCGCCTCTCTCGCCGCCTGCTCGGCGGGCAACGACGCGCAGACGCTCGAAGTGAAGCCGGACAACGCCGCCGTCAAGGTCGGCGACATCAAGATCCAGAACGCGACCGTTCTGACGCAGCCGAAGGCCGACGCCGCCGGTCCCGCCGTCATCACGGCGACGATCTTCAACAACGGCGACAAGGCGCAGACGCTCGACGCGGTCAAGCTGTCGGCCTCGGGCGCGGCCGTGAAGCTGTCCCCCGCCAAGGGCCAGAGCGCGCTCACCGTGCCCGCGCACGGCTCGCTGCTGCTCGGCGGCAAGGACAACGCGTCCGCCGTGGTCGAGAACGGCAAGGAGGCCGCCAGGAACGGCGACGCCCAGCCCGTCACCTTCCAGCTGAGCACCGCCGGCGAGGTGACCCTGCGCGCCTACGTGATCCCGGCCACGAGCTACTTCGAGGGCTACGGCCCGAGCGAGCTCCCCAAGCCCCCGGCGGCCACGCCGGGCGCCCCGGGCGCCACCACGGCGCCGGGCGCCACCGAGAGCGGCAAGCCGGAGGGCGGCAAGCCCTCGGGCAAGCCGTCGGGCACCCCCGCCAAGGGCGGCAAGCCGTCCGGCACCGCGACCACGGGTGCGGGTCACTGACGCACGCGTACGTACGCAGGTACGCATGAGGAGGGGCCCCGGACAGATGTCCGGGGCCCCTCCTCATATGCGGCCGCTGTTCACGGCTCGCGGCGCAACCGGTGTCTACGGCTCGCAGCGCGGCCAGCGGCTTACGGCTCGAACTTGTAGCCCAGCCCTCGCACCGTCACCAAGTACCGCGGCGCGCCCGGGTCCGGCTCGATCTTGGCGCGGAGGCGCTTGACGTGGACGTCGAGGGTCTTGGTGTCGCCGACGTAGTCCGCGCCCCAGACTCTGTCGATGAGCTGCATACGGGTCAGCACGCGGCCCGCGTTGCGCAGCAGCATCTCCAGGAGGTCGAACTCCTTCAGCGGGAGGTCGACCTTGCCGCCGGAGACCGTGACCACATGGCGGTCCACGTCCATCCGGACCGGGCCCGCCTCCAGGGCCGCCGGGGTGACCTCCTCCGGCTCGCCGCGCCGGCGCAGCACCGCGCGGATGCGGGCGACGAGCTCGCGGGACGAGAAGGGCTTGGTGACGTAGTCGTCGGCTCCTATTTCGAGGCCCACGACCTTGTCGATCTCGCTGTCCTTGGCGGTCACCATGATCACCGGGACGTTGGAGCGGCCGCGCAGCTGGCGGCAGACCTCCGTGCCGGGCAGCCCCGGCAGCATCAGGTCGAGCAGGACGAGGTCGGCGCCGTTGCGCTCGAACTCGTCCAGCCCGTCGGGCCCGGTGGCCGCCACGGCGACCTCGAAGCCCTCTTTGCGAAGCATGTAGGACAGGGCGTCGCTGAACGATTCCTCGTCCTCGACGACGAGCACTCGGGTCACGGAAGGACCTCCGGGGCAGGGAGCACAGTGTGTGAGTCGTGCGCGGCAGGGGGGAAGGTGTCGTACGGCTCGTCGACGGCGTCGTCGTCCGGGCCTGCGGTGTCGGCGGAGGTGGTGGTGCGGTCCCGGACCGCGCCGGCCTCCGGCAGCCGTAGGGTGAAGGTGGAGCCCTGTCCCTCGGAGCTCCAGACGGTGACCTCCCCGCCGTGCGAGGCGGCCACGTGTTTGACGATGGCCAGGCCCAGGCCCGTACCACCGGTGGCGCGGGAGCGGGCCGGGTCGACGCGGTAGAAGCGCTCGAAGACGCGCTCCCGGTCCTTCTCCGAGATGCCGATGCCCTGGTCGGTCACGGCTATCTCGATCAGGTCCCCGCCGGGCGCGGCCACGCGGCGGCCCGCGATGCCGACCCGCGTCCTGGCCGGGGAGTAGTTGACCGCGTTCTCGACGAGGTTGCCGAGGGCGGCGGCGAGCTGGCCGCGGTTGCCCCAGACGTACAGGTCGGCGGTGCCGCCCGCGGCCATGGTGATCTGCTTGGTGGACGCGGGGTGGCGGGAGCGGTCGATGGCCTCGGCGACCAGCTCGTCGACCCGGACCGGCTCGGCGTCCTCCAGCGGGTCGTCGTTCTGCACCCGGGACAGGTCGATGAGCTCCTGGACCAGATTGGTCAGCCGGTTCGCCTCGATCTGCATGCGGCCCGCGAAGCGGGTGATCGCCTCGGGGTCGTCCGAGGCGTCCATGACGGCCTCGGAGAGCAGCGAGAGCGCGCCGACCGGCGTCTTGAGCTCATGGCTGACGTTGGCGACGAAGTCGCGCCGGACCGCCTCGATGCGGCGGGCCTCGGTGAGGTCCTCGACCAGGAGCAGCACGAGCCGCGAGCCCAGCGGCGCCACGCGCGCCGAGACCGCGAGGGCCTCGCCCCGGCCGGTGCCCCGGCGGGGCAGGTCGAGCTCGACCTGGCGTATCTCCCCGTCCCTGCGGGTGTCCCGGGCCATGTGGAGCATCGGCTCCACGGCCAGCTTTCCGCCCCTGACCAGCCCCAGTGCGTACGCCGCGGAGCTGGCCTTGACGACCGAGTCGCTCTCGTCGAGCACCACCGCCGAGGAGCGGAGCACCGACAGCACGGTGTCCACGCCGGGCGGCAGCACCGCGTCCGTGTGCAGGGAGGTCCGGGTGGGCCGCGCCTGGTCGCGCTCGCTCCAGCGGAACGCCAGCATGGCGATGACGCCGGTGCACAACCCGGCGATCGCTGCCGCTGCGGCGACCGCCGCGTTCACGTCCATGCATCCAGGTTATGCGGGCGCACCGACACTCTCCCAGCCATCCGGGTGTCTGCTCGAACGTTCGTCGCCCAGAGTTCACCATGGTGATAGTGCCGGTTCACTTGGTGTGGCCGAATCGGACGCGTAACCCACGGAACGTGGGAGCGTGGGGGTCACAGCCGCCCCCGGCCCCCCGGAGTCATTGAAAGAAGGACACCCATGCGGGACGCGTACCACGAGGAACTGGACTCGATCGGCGAGGGCCTGGTCGAGATGGCCCGCCTTGTCGGGTCGGCGATCGGGCGCGCCACGACGGCCATGCTCGACGCCGACCTCAAGCTCGCCGAGAGCGTCATCGCGGCCGACCAGAAGGTCGACGATCTCCAGCACGACCTGGAGGCCCGCGCGATAGCCCTGCTGGCCCGCCAGCAGCCGGTCGCCACGGATCTGCGGATCGTGGTCACCTCGCTGCGGATGAGCGCCGACCTGGAGCGCTCCGGCGACCTGGCCCAGCACGTCGCCAAGCTGACCCGGCTGCGCTACCCGGAGCGCGCGGTTCCGCGCGATCTGCACGCCACGATCCTGGAGATGGGCCAGCTCGCCCAGCGCCTGATGGCGAAGGCCGCCGAGGTGATCATCACCAAGGACGTCGACCTGGCGCTCCAGCTGGAGCAGGACGACGACGAGATGGACCTCCTGCACCGCACGCTCTTCCAGCACCTGATGGACGACCGCTGGAAGCACGGCATCGAGACGGCGGTCGACGTCACCCTCCTCGGCCGCTACTACGAGCGCTTCGCGGACCACGCGGTGTCGGTCGCCAAGCGCGTGGTCTACCTGGTCACGGGCGAACACGCGGACGACCTCCAGCCGCCGGTGCAGGTCGAGGGCGCGTAGCCGAGGGCGCGCGGACCGGTTGTTCGGATGGGGGCGCACGGCTGGAGCGCGGGGCGGGGGCGCATCGATGCGTACGAAGGCGCGCATTGCCCCCACTGCGCGAATGCGCCGGTGATGCGCCCTTGGGAGCGGGCATGAACAGGGTTGAGGCTTCGTATGCCGGTGAGGCACGCCTACCCAGGGAGGGAACCATGCCCGTTTCCCCGACGACCACAGCGCCACAGCCCGCCCCCCAGAGCGGCTGCCAGTGCGGCCCCGGCTGCTCCTGCGGCTGCCAGTCGGGCGGCTCCTGCCAGTGCGGCGGCGGCTGCGGCTGACGCGTGACAGTCCGCGCACGACCGAGAAGGGGCCCCCGTCCGCAACGGACGGGGGCCCCTTTCGCTCACGAAGAGCGGGCTGCCGCAAAGAGCGGGCTACTTCTTCTTGCCCTGGTTCTTGACCGCCTCGATCGCGGCCGCAGCCGCGTCCGGGTCGAGGTAGGTGCCGCCGGGCTTGACCGGCTTGAAGTCGGCGTCGAGCTCGTAGACGAGCGGGATGCCGGTCGGGATGTTCAGGCCCGCGATGTCGGCGTCGGAGATGCCGTCGAGGTGCTTGACCAGGGCGCGCAGGCTGTTGCCGTGGGCCGCGACCAGGACCGTACGGCCCGCGAGCAGGTCCGGGACGATGCCGTCGTACCAGTACGGCAGCATGCGCGTGACGACGTCCTTGAGGCACTCGGTCCGCGGGCGCAGCTCCGGCGGGATCGTCGCGTAGCGGGCGTCGTCGCTCTGCGAGAACTCCGTGCCGTCCGCAAGCGCCGGCGGCGGGGTGTCGTACGAGCGGCGCCACAGCATGAACTGCTCCTCGCCGAACTCGGCGAGCGTCTGCGCCTTGTCCTTGCCCTGGAGCGCGCCGTAGTGGCGCTCGTTCAGGCGCCAGCTGCGGTGCACCGGGATCCAGTGGCGGTCCGCGGACTCCAGCGCCAGCTGCGCCGTGCGGATCGCGCGCTTCTGGAGGGAGGTGTGCAGCACGTCGGGGAGCAGACCGGCGTCCTTGAGCAGCTCACCGCCGCGCGCCGCCTCCTTCTCGCCCTTCGGGGTGAGGTTGACGTCCACCCAGCCGGTGAACAGGTTCTTCTCGTTCCATTCGCTCTCGCCGTGGCGGAGGAGGATCAGCTTGTACGGTGCGTCGGCCATGCGCCCGAGCGTAATCGACGGCCGACGATTGACGCTCATCGTCAATTCGGTGGCGGCTGAGACGAGGGGTTACGTAAGTTACGGACTGTAGTTGAGCTGCTTACATCCCACGGGGGGCTGTCACCGATGTCCATCGCCTCGCTCAGAAGTTCAGCCCGTCAGACCGTCTCGGGCCTGCCCGGCGGCTTCTGGTGGCTGTGGACCTCCACGCTGGTGAACCGCACCGGCGCCTTCGTCCTCACCTTCCTCTCCCTCTATCTCACGCAGGAGCTCGGCTACTCGGCCTGGTACGCCGGAATCGTCGTCGCGCTGCACGGACTCGGCGGAGTCGCCGGATCGCCGCTGGGCGGGATGCTCACCGACCGGTGGGGGCGGCGGCCGACGATGATCGCGACGCATCTGGCGGGGGCGACGTGCGCGGCCGCGCTGGCCGTGGTGACCAACGCCGTCGGGATCGCCGCCGTGGTGCTCCTGATGGGCGTCGCGATGCAGGCCGTGCGGCCCTCGATCGCCGCGACCATCGCCGACATGGTCCCCGAGTCCGAACGGCGCCGGGCCTACGCGCTGAACTACTGGGCGCTCAACCTGGGCTTCGCCATCGCCGCGCTGGGCGGCGGCGCCGCGGTCTTCCTCGGCTACCGCACGCTGTTCCTGGCCGACGCCGTGGCGACCGTGCTGTGCGCGCTGATCGTCTTCCTGCGGCTGCCCGAGACCCGTCCGGCGGTGAAGGAGGACGCCGCCTCCAAGGCGGCCGCCGAGCAGCGGGTGACGATCGTCGACGTCCTGAAGGACGCCCCGTTCCGGACCCTGCTCCTGCTCAACCTGCTCGTCTGCCTGATCTTCACTGCCCCCTGGGTGGGCCTGCCGCTGACCATGGCCCGCGAGGGCCTGCCCGCCCACTCCTACGGCATGGTCATCGCCGTCAACGGCGTGGTGATAGTCGCCCTCCAGCTGCTGGTCAACAAGATCACCGAGAAGCGCTCGCCGGCCGCGCTGCTCACCGTCTCCTCGCTGCTCTTCGCCACCGGGACCGGGGTGACGGCGCTGGCCGGGACGCCTCTGGTGTTCGCGGCGACCGTGGTGGTGTGGACGCTCGGCGAGATGGTGCACGTGCCGACCAACGCCGCCGCGACCGCGCGCCTGGCCCCGGAGCACGCCCGCGGCCGCTACCAGGGCGTGATGGGCATGTCCTGGGCGGTGGCGGGCTTCGTCGCCCCGATCCTGGCCGGCTGGGTGGTGGACGGCCCCGGCCCGACGGTGCTGTGGATCGGCTGCGCGGTGGTCGGCTGCGTGGCGGCCGCCGGGTACGCGGTCCTGCTGCGGCGGGCGCTGGCGGGGGAGGACGGCGAGGAGGCGGCCGTCGCGGAGAAGACGGAGAAGGCCACGGAGGCGGAGACGGTCGGCTGACCGACTCGGTCCGGCTACGGGGCACGTCGAGCCCCGTACCGACCGGCCGTTCGCGACCCCGTCAGTCGCTCGGACGGCCCGTCAGATGCGCGAACGCGTCCAGGTTCCGCGTCGACTCCCCGCGCGAGACCCGCCACTCGTACTCCCGCCGGATCGCCGACGCGAAGCCCAGCTCCAGGAGCGTGTTGAAGGAGCCGTCCGCCTCCTCCAGGACCGTGCCGAGGAGGCGGTCGAGCTCGTCCGGGGTCACCGACGCCAGCGGGAGCTTGCCGGCGAGGTAGACGTCGCCGAGGCTGTCGATCGCGTAACTCACGCCGTACAGGCGCAGGTTGCGCTCCAGGAGCCAGCGGTGCACGGCCGGCTCGTTCTCGTCGGGGTGGCGGACCACGAACGCGTTCACGGAGAGCGAGTGGTTGCCGATCTTCAGCGAGCACGTGGTGGAGAGCTTCCGGGTGCCGGGGAGCTTCACCACGTACGAACCGGGCTCGGGGGTCTCCCATTCGAGCTCGGCGCCCTTGAGGAACTCGTCGACGACCTGCCGCGCGTCAGCCATGGTGCGAGCGTACGCGACGGCGGTGTTCGTGCATCGCCGCGGTGTAGACGTCGGCGGTGGCCGAGGCCGCCGTGCCCCAGCCGAAGGACTGGGCGTGGTGGGCGGCGGCCGCGCCCATCCGGTCCACCAGCGCCGGCTCGTCGGCGAAGCGGCGCAGCGCGCGGGCGTAGTCGACCGGGTCGTGGCCGGGGACGAGGAAGC
The DNA here is from genome assembly GCF_043198895.1 of Streptomyces sp. NPDC048696. Classification (NCBI taxonomy): domain Bacteria; kingdom Bacillati; phylum Actinomycetota; class Actinomycetes; order Kitasatosporales; family Streptomycetaceae; genus Streptomyces; species Streptomyces sp. NPDC048696. The sequence goes on from NZ_JBICVJ010000003.1 coordinate 79,693, forward strand.
CGGTCGTGCCGTCCCGCACGGCCACCGGAAGGCCGCCCACCTCGGCCGCCACGACCGGGGTGCCGGCCGCCTGCGCCTCGATGGCGACCAGGCCGAAGGATTCGCTGTACGAGGGCATGACCAGCACCGATGCCGCGCGGAACCAGTCCGCGAGGCGGTCCTGGCCGACCGGCGGATGGAACCGCACCACGTCCGAGATGCCGAGCCGCGCGGCCAGCTTGTGCAGGCCCTCCGGCTTCGCCAGGCCGCTGCCGCTGGGGCCGCCGATCACCGGGACCACGATCCGCGAGCGCAGCGAGGGGTTCTCGGTCAGCAGCACCGCCACCGCCCTGAGCAGGACGTCCGGCGCCTTCAGCGGCTGGATGCGGCCCGCGAAGAGCGGGATCAGGGCGTCCTGCGGCAGCCCGAGGCGGGCCCGGGCCGCGGCCCGGCCGTCCGCCGGGCGGAAGCGCTCCAGGTTCACGCCGGGGTGGACGACGGCGACCTTGCCGGGGTCGGCGTCGTAGAAGCGGACCAGCTCGTCCGCCTCCTCGGCCGTGTTGGCGATCAGCCGGTCCGCCGCGTCGACGATCTGCGTCTCGCCGATCACGCGCGCGGCGGGCTCGGGCGTGTCGCCGTCGGCGAGCGCCGCGTTCTTGACCTTGGCCATGGTGTGCATGGCATGGACGAGGGGGACGCCCCAGCGCTCGGCGGCGAGCCAGCCGACGTGGCCGGAGAGCCAGTAGTGGGAGTGGACCAGGTCGTAGTGGCCGGGGCGGTGGCCCGCCCACGCCTGCATCACGCCGTGCGTGAAGGCGCACAGCTGCGCGGGCAGCTCCTCCTTGGCCAGACCCTCGTACGGGCCCGCGTCGATGTGCCGCACCAGTACCCCGGGCGCCATCTCGACCGTCGGGGCGAGCCCGCCCGTGGTCGCGCGCGTGAAGATCTCGACCTCGATGTTGATCGCTGCGAGGCGCTTGGCGAGCTCCACGATGTAGACGTTCATGCCGCCCGCGTCGCCCGTGCCGGGCTGGTGCAGGGGGGAGGTGTGGACGCTGAGCATGGCGATCCGGCGCGGCCTGCGGTGGCCGCCGGGGAGGCGGAGCCTGGGCGGCCCCGCCAGGGAGCCGGCGAACCGGGACACGTACTGGCTCACGGTCGACGTCCTCCTCGACTGGACTGCGCTCGTCGGACTGCGCTCGACAGGGGCATGGCGCGGAAGGGACGCGGGCGTCCCCTCAAGAACGCGTAACCACCGGAAGCCTCTTTTTCATTTCCGCTCGCCTTCGTTTCTTTCCGGTTTGCCGAAAATTTTGCCCGGGCGGGAGCGCGCGAGGCGGCCGCCGTAGGCTCGGGACATGGCTCCACCCGCTCCCCGCCGGCCCGTCGGCACCGTCACGCGCGGCACCACCAACCCCAACCGGCTGCGCCGCATGGACCGCTGGATCGCCGACGCGCACGGGCCCGCGCTGCGCCGCGCCGAGGCGCCCATCGCGGTCGACCTCGGGTACGGGGCGGCCCCCTGGACGGCCGTGGAACTGCTCCAGCGGCTGCGCACCGCCGCGCCCGCCGTATCCGTCGTCGGGATCGAGATCGAACCGGCCCGGGTCGCCGCCGCGAAGCCGTACGAGCGGGACGGGCTCACCTTCGTGCACGGCGGCTTCGAGGTCCCGCTGCCCCGTCCGCCGCTGCTGATCCGGGCGGCGAACGTGCTGCGGCAGTACGAGGAGGGCGAGGTCGCGGCGGTCTGGGCGCGGCTGTGCGCCCGGCTCGCGGACGGCGGACTGCTCGTCGAGGGCACCTGCGACGAGATCGGGCGGCGGCATGTGTGGGTGGCCCTCGATCGGTCCGGGCCGCGCACGGTGACCTTCGCGACCCGCCTCGGGTCCCTGGAGCGCCCCTCCGACCTGGCCGAGCGGCTCCCGAAGGCGCTGATCCACCGCAATGTGCCGGGCGAGCCGGTGCATGCGTTCCTGCGCGACTTCGACCGCGCGTGGGCCGCGGCGGCGCCGTACGCGTCGCTGGGCGCGCGCCAGCGCTGGATGCGGGCGGTCCGGGACCTGGCGGCCAACTGGCCGCTCACGGACGGGCCCAGGCGCTGGCGCCAGGGGGAGGTCACGGTGGAGTGGGAAGCGCTGGCGCCTCGGGGGTGACGGGCCCGGGCTCGGCCTTGGGGCACTGCGCTGGCGTACGCACGGACCCTGCCGGTCACTCCACACGTCACCCCCGCACGGGGAACGCACACGTCGTGCCGTTCGTCCCACATGCGGGGAGTGACCCGTCAGGTGCCCGTCCGCCTCTGTCGTTTTGGCGAACGGCGTGGCACCATCGCGATGTTGCGAGATGTTACTGACGGTTAATCACATCCACGTTCCGCGTGACCTGCGGGATGTGGTGCGTGCTTGCTGTCCGACGTGATGTGGGACCTGGGGATTCCGGATGTCCGGAGGGGGAGAGTTTTCGTGCGACAACGCCGTTTGGCCACCGCGATCACCGTGGTGTGCGCCCTGACCGTGCTGGCGATGCCGACCACGGCGTTCGCCGCGCCGAGCCCGAAGCCGGAGCCGACGACCACGGCGACGCCGCCTTCGACCCCGCCCGCCCCGGGGACGAAGAGCCTTGACGACGTGCGCAAGGAAATAGACGAGCTGTACCGACAGGCGGCGGTCGCGACCGAGGCGTACAACCTGGCCGAGGAGCAGACCAAGGTCCAGTCCGCGCAGATCGTGAAGATCGCCCAGGAGATCGTCAAGGGCGAGGAGCGCATCAAGCGGCTCAAGGACCAGGCGGGCGCCGCGGCCCGGCAGCAGTACCGCACGGGCGGGCTGCCGCTGGGCGCGCAGATGATGCTGAGCGGCAACCCGGACGCGTTCCTGGACGGCGCCGACCGGCTGCGCGAGGGCCAGCAGGCCACCCAGGGGATGCTGGCCGAACTGAACCGCACGCAGGCCGACTTGGCGCAGTACTCGAAGGACGCCTCCGCCCAGTGGACCAAGCTGGAGGCGAACCGGGTCAAGAAGGAGACCGCCAAGAAGGAGATCACCGACAAGATCGCGGCCGCCGAGAAGCTGGAGTCCCAGCTGGAGGCGAAGGAGCGCGAGCGGCTGGCCCAGCTGGAGCAGGAGCAGCAGTTCAAGGCCCAGACGGACTGGCTCAGTTCGGGCATATTGCGGGAGATCAACGGCAGGGCGAGCGAACAGGGCAAGCGGGCGGTGAAGTTCGCCACCGACCAGATCGGCAAGCCGTACGAGTGGGGCGCGGAGGGGCCGCGGACGTACGACTGCTCCGGCCTGACCTCGCAGGCCTGGCTGGCGGCGGGCCAGGGCATCCCGCGCACCTCGCAGGAGCAGTGGGCGCAACTGCGGCATGTCGACATCAAGGACATGCGACCGGGCGATCTGATCATTTACTTCGCGGACGCGACGCACGTCGGGATGTACATCGGCGACGGCGCGATCGTGCACGCCCCGCGGCCGGGGCGGAATGTGACGATCACGGGCGCGGGCACGATGCCGATCCTGGGGGTCGTCCGCCCGGACAAGTGAGGCATGCGGCATATGCCGATGGGCATTTGCCGAACAGTCACCGCGCGCCATTCCGTTGCCCGGGCGTCTGAGGCTAAGGTCCGGGACTGGCGGCACGTGGCTTTGCGTTCCGCGGCGCCCTCGGGGGGAGGGAAGGACCGGAACGATGCCCGCACCTCACATATGGCCTCCGACGCCCCCGGCCGGGCCGAACCCCCTGGCCGGGGCGGCACTGCCGACCGGGCCTGCGGACCCGGCCGGGCGGACGTCCATGGCCGGGGCGACACCGCCGGGCGGACCGACCGACCCGACCGGGCGGGCCCCTGTGGCCGGACGGTCCCCTTCGGCCGACACGACGGATCCGGCCGCGCAGCCGCCCCTGCCCGGGCGGAGCCCTCTGGCCAGGCCTGTGGATCCTGCCTCGCCCGCGCCCGTCCTGCCGGGGGCCTGCGTCCCCGGGGGCGCTGCGGGGGCGGGGTTTCCGGGAGCGGCGATGGGGACGGGTGCGTCTGTGGCGGCGGGAGCGCTTGCCGGGGCGGGGGGTTCCGGTGGGACCAGTGTCTCCGGCGGGACCGGCGGGCTGGTCGGGACCGGTGTCCCGGCGGGGGCCGGTGTCGTCGCCGGGACGGGTGCCGCCGCGGGGACGAGCGCGCTCAATCTGCTCGTCATCGAGGACGACCCCGTCGGCCCCTTCGCGGTGTCCGAGCTGCTGCACACGGCCGGGACGCGGGTGCGGATCCGTACCGCCCGTAATCTCACCGAGGCCGAGCGGCTGCTCACCGACGATGTGAACTGCATCCTGCTCGACCTCGCGCTGCCCGGCCGCGACCCCGACGACGAGCTCGCCGCGCTACGGCATCTGCTCCGGCTCGCCCCGCGCCACGCGGTCCTCGCGCTCACGCCCTCCACGCACGCCGAACGCGCGGCGGAAGCCGTCCGTGTCGGCGCGCAGGACTACCTCTTCCGCGACGAGCTCGACGGCAAGGTGCTCAGCCGCGCCATCCGGTACGCGGTGGAGCGCAAGCGCGCCGATGTGGCGCAGTACAAGCTCGCCGAGTCCCGGCTGCGCGCGCAGGAGAACGCCCGCCTGGAGCGCGGCCTCCTGCCGACCCCGCTCCTCGACGGCTCCGACCTGCGGTTCGCCGCCCGCTACCGCCCGGGCCGCTCCCGCGCCCTGCTCGGCGGCGACTTCTACGACACGGTCCGCACCCCCGACGGCACCGTCCACGCCATGATCGGCGACGTCTGCGGCCACGGCCCCGACGAGGCCGCCCTCGGGGTCGAACTCCGCATCGCCTGGCGGGCGTTGACGCTGGCGGGTCTGTGCGGCGACGCGCTGCTGACGACCCTTCAGCAGGTGCTGGAGCACGAGCGCGACAGCGACGAGATCTTCGCGACGCTCTGCACGGTCGACATCGCCCCCGACGGCCACCGCGCCGAGCTGAGCCTGGCGGGACATCCGGCCCCGCTGGTCACCCGCGCGGACAGCCCCGCGAGCCTGCTGGCGTACGAGAGCGGCGGCCCGGCCCTCGGCCTGCTGCCGCAGACGCGGTGGCCGCGCCGCCGGGTCGAACTGGGCGCCGAGTGGAGCCTGTTGATGTACACGGACGGCCTGATCGAGGGCCGCACCGGCCAGGGCGACCAGCGCCTGGGTCAGGACGGCATGCTCGACATGATCAACCGCCGCCTGACGGCGGGCCTGCGCGGCGAGGCCCTGCTGGAGGCCGCCGTGACGGAGGCCCGCGAGCTCAACGGCGGTGAACTCACCGACGACGTGGCGGTGTTGCTGCTTGAGCGGACGGGGGCGACGCAGGCGTCGTGAGGCGGGCGGGGACGGCACGGCCGGGGCGCGGGCGCCCCGCGGAACCCGCTCGGGGCCCCGGATCTACCGTCCGCCGTTGTACGGCCCGTACGGACCGTCGCTGCTGGAGCCGCCCCGGCGGCCGCCGCCACGGCCGCCACGGCCGGAAATCGCCCGTACCGCAGGACGTACGTCCACGATGTAGACGATCACGGCCACCGCGCCGATGATCGGCAGGAACGACAGCAGCGGGAACAGCACGCTGACGAACAGCGCGATGGCCAGAATGATCAGCCAGAACGGCTTCGTCTGCTTGTCCGTCGCGCGGAACGCGTCTTCCCGGCGGAAGGCCGCGTCGAGGAGCGCGAAGAGGCTCAATGCGGTCAGGGCTGTACTCAGCAGCCACATGAACCCCGCGAAACCCTGCATCAGCACCGCTGTCCACCACCTTCCGTACGGGTCGTCCCTACGCGGCCAAGGTACCCGTCAAACGCTCCGGGCGACGAAAACGTGCCCGCCGCCGGAACCGGCCCCTGCGCCGGTCCGGCACCCTGGCCGGTCGCCCACTCGCCGCTCGCTCACTCGGCGGGCTTGGCCGCCGTCTTCTTCGCGGCGCTCTTGCGCGCGGTGGTCTTCCTGGCGGCGGGCTTGGCGTCCGCGGAGTCCTCGGACGAGGCGGAGTCCGCCGCGGGCTCCGACTCCTTCGGCTCCACCGCCTGGCCGATCTCGGAGATCTCCTCGGCGGCCTCGCCGCGCCACTCCTTGACGACGCCCTTGCCGTGCTCGGCCACCTTGTCGTACCCCTCGCGCACCTTGACCAGGGACTCGGCGGTGATGCCGACCACCTGGAGGGCGAGGTGCTGCACGGAGTCGCCGAGCTTCTTCACGTCGCCGTCGAGGGCGCCGACGACCCCGGTCACCTTCGCGGTGACGGCGGCCTGCGCCTCCTTGGCCCGGTCGACGACCTTGTCCTGGACGGCCTTGGGGTCCGTGTTCCGTACGGCCTCGATACGCGCCGGGACCTCGGCCTGGAACCGCTCCACGAGCGCCGGTACCTTCGCGGCCTGCTTCACGCCGAGGTCGAGGGCGCCGGCGACGAAGTAGCCCGGCTTCGGGTCGGTCAGGACATTACGCAGCTCATCGGTGACGGCCATGCTGGTTTCCTCCCGGATCGGTACGTGGATCAGCTCGGGGGAGCCGATGCGGCATCGCCGTCGTCGCTGTCGCCGGAGCCCTTGCCGCTCTCGCCGCTCTCGCCGCCAAAAGCCTGGGGTGCGTCGAGCCCGTTCTCCTTGCGGAAGGACTCGTAGATCTGGATCAGCACCTGCTTCTGGCGTTCGTCGAGCGACGGGTCGGCGAGGATGACGCTGCGCGTCTCCGCCGCCTCCGGCGCCCGCTCGTCGAGGATCCCGGCCTGCACGTACAGCGTCTCGGCGGAGATCCGCAGCGCCTTGGCGAGCTGCTGCAGAATGTCCGCGCTCGGCTTGCGCAGCCCGCGCTCGATCTGGCTCAGATACGGATTGGACACCCCGGCGGCATCCGCGAGCTGCCGCAACGACAGCTGCGCATTACGCCGCTGCTCGCGCAGGAACTCGCCGAGATTGCCGACGTTGAGCGATGCCATACCCCGATACTGCCCCCTCCCCGCTAACTTTTGCAAGCAGGTGCTTGCAAAAGTGTGCCGCGCCACGTGCCGGGGCGGGCATCGCGGGGAGAGAGGCCGTACCGTCCGGGCTCAGGAAGCCTGCGCTCAGGAGGCCTGGCCCGCCTCCACGTCCAGCGTGATCTTCACCGTGTCGCCGAGCGCCGCGCCCCCCGCGCCGCCGTGCACGCCGAACGCCTTGCGGCTGATCTGGGTGGTCGCGGAGAAGCCCGCCACGGAGCGGCCCTCGTAGCCCTTGCCGAAGCCGATCAGCTCCAGGTCGAGGGTGACGGGACGGGTGACGCCGCGCACGGTCAGTTCGCCGTCGACCAGGAAGCCGTCGCCGTCCGCCGCCCGGACGCCGGTCGAGCGGAAGGTCATCTCGGGGAACTCCGCCGCGTGCAGGAAGTCCTCCGACCGTATGTGGTTGTCGCGCTGCTCGTGCCCGGTCGACACGGACGCGATCTGGATCGCCGCGGTGACCGAGGACTCCAGCGGGTCCTCGGCGAGCACGATCTCGGCCTCGAACGCGTCGAACCGGCCGCGCACATTGGCGATGCCCAGGTGCCGTACGGAGAAGGCGACTTCGGAGTGGATCGGGTCGATCGTCCAGGTGCCGGGCGTGTAGCCGGGCAGGGCGGCGGCCGCCGGACCGACGGCCGGGGATTCGGGAGAGGGAGAAGACGGAGAAGTGGACATGGCTGTGGGTCCCCCAGGAGAGGTAAGCGGTCGTGTGTCGCGCTTGCTCGATCCTTGCTTGAACGCTCCACAACATAGTGACCCGACGCCCTTCGCGCACCAATCGCCTTATGGATCCGCCAGGTTGACCCCGCCCGCCCCGCCCGCCCCGTCCAGCGCCGTCGGCAGCGGCCTGCTGTGCAGTACGTCGAGGCGCGAGACCGCCCGCGTCAGGACCACGTACAGGCGGTGCGGACCCCGCTTCTCCGCCTCCGCGATCGCGGCCGGCTCCACGGCCACCACATGGTCGTACTCCAGCCCCTTCGCGACCGTCGCGGGCAGCACCGTCACCCGCGCCGCCGACGTCAGGTCGTCCGGCTCGGCCGTCGCCACGCCCGCCGCCGCCAGCGCCTCGCGCAGCGCGGGCACGTCCGCGTCGCGCGCGATCACGCCCACCGAGCCCTCGTGCGCCAGCGCCGCCCGTACGGACCGGACCACCCCGGCCCGTACGTCCGCCACCCGCGTCATCGTCAACTCGCCGTCCCGGCGCAGCGATCGCGACGGCGGTACGCAGACGTCGAGGTCGCCGAGGAGGCGGTTGGCGAGCGCCACGATCGCCGCCGGGACGCGGAAGCCGGTCGTGAGCGGCACTACGCGCGCGTCCGGCTTGCCCAGATGCGCCATCTGTCCGGGCCAGTCGCGGGCCGCCCACGGCGTGGTGCCCTGGGCCAGGTCGCCGAGCACGGTCAGCGAGCCGAAGCCGGAGCGGCGGGCGATGGCGCGGCACTGCATCGGCGAGAGGTCCTGGGCCTCGTCGACGACGATGTGGCCGTACCCCTCGGGCCGTTCGATCAGGCCCGCGAGCTCGTCGAGCAGGACCAGATCGGCCGCCGACCACTTGGCCGACTTGTACGAGCGCGGCGGCTTCGGCCACAGCAGGTGCTTGTGCTCGTCGGCGGCGAGGATGCCGTCGGCGGCCGCCGCCAGCGCGTCCGGGTCGGTGAACAGGGCCGCCAGCACCTCCTCGGGCGTGACCTTCGGCCAGGCGGTGTCCACGAACGCCGAGACCGGGCGGGCCCGCGAAATCCGTTGCAGCCAGGTGTTGTTCATGGGACCGGCGCGGTGTTCGGCCTGGAGCTGGATGACGCGCACGGCCCGGCTGCGGACCCGCTCGCGCCCGACCGCGTACGGCGGCTCCTCGGCCCGTACCGCCTCGACGATCTCCGTCAGCTCCCCCAGCGACACCCGCCACCGGTACGAGCCGTCCGGCACCGCGACGGGCGCCTCGGGAACGCCCACGCGCGCGTAGAGCGCGCGATGCAGCACCCGCGCCATCCGGGCGTCGTGCTTGAGGGCCGCCGCGTCCGGCTCGTCCACCGCGCGGACCGGCACGCGCGCGATCTCCTCGTCGACCGTCGACTGCCGGATCCCGGCCTCGCCGAGGGCGGGCAGGACCTGGGCGATGTAGTGCAGGAAGGTCCGGTTGGGCCCGAGGACGAGCAGTCCGCCGCGCCGGATGCGCTGCGGATGGGTGTAGAGCAGATACGCGGCCCGGTGCAGCCCGACCGCCGTCTTGCCGGTGCCGGGGGCGCCCTGCACACAGATCGAACGGTCGAGCCCGGCGCGTACGAGGTCGTCCTGTTCGGGCTGGATCGTGGCGGCGATGTCGCGCATGGGGCCGACGCGGGGGCGCTCGATCTCGGTGGCGAGGATGGTGCCGGGGCGGGCGGCGGCCGGGTCGGGGGCGTCGACGCCGTCGGCGGGCGTCCCGTCGGTGGGCATCCCGCCGGTGGGCATCCCGCCGGGTGCCGCCTCGCCCAGCCGCTCGTCCTCCAGGCTCGTCAGGTCCTCGGCGGCGCCCCGGCTGCCGGGGGCCCAGCCGAAGCGGCGGCGGACCGCGACGCCCATCGGGTCGCGGGCCCCGGCCTGGTAGAACGTCCGCGAGACCGGCGCCCGCCAGTCGACGACGAGCGGCGGCGCCGAGGGGTGCTCGCTGATGCGGCGGCGCCCGATGTGATAGCTCTGCCCGGCGTGGTCGCCGGGTCCGCCGGGTCCGCCGGGTCCGCTGGCCGCCGCGAAGTCGAGCCGTCCGAAGAACAGCGGCCCGTCCGGCTCCTCCCGCAACTCCTTGGCCCAGCTGCGCAGTTGATAGCCGAGCACTTCGGCGTCCGCGCCGGAGGCGAACGCGTTCTCGCCCTGGACGACCTGCACGTCCGCGCCCTCGACCATGCCGGTCAGGGCCTCGCGGCAGGTCTGGTGATAGGCCCGTTCCCGAGTGAGTTCGCGGTCGAGTGGCGTCATGCATCCACCATAACGCAACCCGGTTAAATTATTTACTCAGTAACGAAAGATCACCGACCGGACGCGCCGGACGCAGGGGTTACGCATACCGCCCCAACCCCTCCCCCAGCTGCGCGAACGCCCCCTCGGCCGCCTCCACGGCCGTCGGATACACCGCCTCCGCGCTCTCGCCCGCCTGGATCCGCCGCCAGTTCTCCTCGGCGAGGATCCGCTGCACGGCGACGATCTGGCCCGCCGCGAGGCGCGCCCCGATGTCGGAGCCGAGGGCGGCGGCGAGCGCGTCCTCGGCCCGCCCCTGGTACGCGAACAGCCGCGCCACCAGGCTCGGCGTGCCGTAGAGCAGCCCGTGGTAGGCCCGTACGCGCGGGTCGTCGTTCAGCCCGGTCACCGGATCGCGGTCGGCCAGGCCCGCCAGGAAGTGGCGGCGCAGGGCGGCGAGCGGCGCGAGGCCGTCGGCGCGGCCCTGCGCGACGACCCGGGCGGCCTCGTCCTCATGGTCGGAGAACCGGTGCAGGGCCAGGTCCTCCTTGGCCGGGAAGTAGCGGAAGAGGGTGGGCTTGGAGATCCCGGCGGCCGCCGCCACCTCCGCGACCGGCACGTTGTCGAAGCCCTTCTCAAGGAAGAGCGCGATCGCCACGTCCGAGACGGACTGGTACGTCCGCTGCTTCTTCTGCTCCCGCAAACCCATGAGGCGAGCGTACGGGCAGCTGAAGCGGGCGTACGGGCGGCCGTGCGGCCGTGCGGACCCGCGCTTGACCTGAAGTCCGCTTGAGGTCGAAGACTCGTCCCGTACCGGTGACAACGGAGTACGGAAGTGGGGATCGGCATGCGCGTGGCACAGGTCAAGGAGTTCGGTGGCCCGGAGGTACTGGTTCCGGCGGAGCTGGCGGACCCGGTGGCCGGACCGGACGAGGTGGTGGTGGCCGTGGACCACATCGACACGCTCTTCGTGCAGACGCAGATACGGGCGGGCGCGTTCGGCGAGTACTTCGACGTGGCACCGCCGTACGTGCCCGGCGGCGCCGTCGCGGGCACGGTGACGTCGACCGGCGCCGCGGTGGACGCGGTCGCCTGGGCCGGCCGCCGGGTGGTCGCCGCCGTCGAACCCGGCAGCTACGCCTCGCTCGCCGCCGTCCCCGCCGACCACCTCGCCCCCATCCCCGACGGCCTCGGCCTGCGCGAGGCGGCCGCGCTGGTCCACGACGGCGTGACGGCACTGGCCCTGCTCGACCTCACCGCCCTCAAGGCGGGCGAGACGGTCCTGATCACGGGCGCGTCCGGCGGCATGGGCACGCTCCTGGTCCAGCTCGCCCGCTCGATGGGGGCGCGGGTGGTGGCGGTGGCGCGGGGCGAGGAAAAGCTGGCTCTCGTACGGGAGTTGGGCGCGCACGAAGTGATCGACGCGGGCTCGCCCGACTGGCCGACCCAGGCCCGCGAGGTGCTGGGCGAGGCGGGCGCCGACGTGGTCCTGGACGGGGTGGGCGGCGAACTGGGCGTACGGGCCTTCCCGTTGACCGCGACCGGCGGCCGCTTCTCCGCCCACGGCGCCCCCACGGGCGGCTTCGCCCCCGTCGACCCGGCGGAGGCGGCCCGCCGCACCATCACCCTCCTCGGCATCCCCGACGTCCAGCTCACCCCCGAACGCCGCGTCGCCCTGGTCACCCGCGCCCTGTCGGAGGCGGCGGCGGGCCGCCTGCGCCCGGTGATCGGCGCGGTGTTCCCCCTGGAACGGGCGGCGGACGCGCATGCGGCTATCGAGGGGCGGGGGGTGGTGGGGAAGGTGCTGCTGAGCGTTTAGCGGCCGGGCCGGACGCCACCCCGATATGCTCCCACCACGAGTCGAACCATTTCTGCGCAGCCTCGACCAAGAGCGATCCCTGAGACTCCGTGTCGACGCTCTTCTCGTAGCGGAAGAGCCTCGACTGGAGGCCCAGAACGTCCAGCGCCTGCACTCGCTCATCGTCGTCCAGCAGCATCTCGCGCTGCTCCACCATGTAATAGCCCTGGAGCACGGTCACCTTGTTGAACAGGTAGAGCTTGAAAGCCGGTGTAACCGGCACCCGGCGGACCTCGATGCGCACCTCCGACACGAACCCGCCCCGGCGCAGCGCGTCGAGCGTCCGGCGCAGCCGCAGGATATGCAGATCCACCATGGCGGCCCAGCGTTCGTACGGTCGGCTGTCGTCCGGATCGTCGGCCGCGGACGGGAAGACCGGCTTCGGATCGGCTGCGGGCAGCAGGAGCCTCATCGCGATGCTGCGCGGCACCCCGGCCTCGTCGCGCGTCCGTTGACCGGCGAGCCCACGGGCCAGCACGCCGAGGTGGTCGGCCAGGGACTCGGTCGTCAGACAGAAGGCGTCCAGCGTCACCTCTTGTGCCGTGAACGCGTTCGCGAGGATGGACTGGAATCCTTCGGGTGCGGAGCGCCCGTCCGGTGCGGGCGGCGTGTAGACCTGCTGCGCGCGCAGCACCTTCGCCTGGCTGCCCTGGCGGGACTCGATCCAGCCCTCGCTCTTGAGCTCGTCCATCGCTCCCTGGACCGTACTCAGGGAAACGCTGAACTCGTTCGCCAATTCATTGTGCGTGGGGAGTCGTTGTCCGAGCTCGTAGCCTCGGACACCTCGGTTGATCCGGGAGCGCAGTTCGCCGGCGATCTTCTTAGCCGTCCACTTGCCCCCTTGCGGAACCTCGCCCTCCTGGGCGCCTGGGCGTTCAGTGGCCATAGGGAAACCGTACAACTTGACCGAGTGGCGCACACGACTTTCGGTCAAGGTTTGCTTATTTGACTGCCGATCAAGCTGGTTTATCTGGCTTACTGTCAAATAAGCACTAGCGCAGTCTAATTAGACTGCCTAGCCGCCTCGGCCCGACTGGAGATGAACATGGCCGAGTCAGTCTCCGTGTGTACGCAGCACCGCATCCAGCACCTGCTCCAGGGAACGGACGACGACCGTCGCAGGCCGCAGCTCTTCCCACTTCCTCTCGTTGCGGGCATAGCCGAGAAAGGCGACGCCCGCCGCCCGTGCCGCCAACCAGTCGCTCCGGCTGTCCCCGAGCAGCAAGGCATCCGACGCGTGGGCGCCCGTCCCCTCCAGCGCTCGGATCACGCAGTCCGGGTCCGGCTTGAGTCGCGCGGGATCGCCGGACCGGCCGTACACCTGGCCCCCGAAGCAGCCGGCGAGGCCCCTCGACGCAAGATAACTTGCCGCCGCTGCCGCCGAGTTGTTCGTCGTCACGGCGAGCCGACGACCCGTCCCGTGCAGCGCACGGATCAGCGGGTCGGCAGACGCGGTGGGGCGGGCCGTGGCCGCAGCGCGCACTTCCTCCTCGGTCAGCATCTGCTCCAGCTCGGCCACGACAGTCCGGTCGGCGAGCTCTGCCGCAACGCGGAGCACGGCGTGCGGATCAGCCACCGGATCCAGCGGGATCCCGTGAGCGGCCATGGCTCGCCGCATCCGCTCGGCGATCACACTCGCCGGGTGGCCGGAGAACAACCGGCAGATGGGGCCGTCAAAGTCGAAGAACACGTACTTGGCATCGCAGAGCAATTCCCGAGGGTCAATCACACTCGCACGCTACAACGCACCCTCGCCCGGCCCGATTTGCAGCGCACTTCCCCGCACGCCCGGCCCGCTCGCCCCGAGCGGACCGGTCCTCACCCGACCGGACCCCGGCGGACTCGCCGGGCCTCGACAAGGAGGGACCCCATGCCTCTGATCACGCTCACGTTCGCCATCTTCGCCGTCGGCTTCGAACAGCTCGTCCAGTGGCAGTTCGGGGTCATGGGCATGGTGGCGCTGCTGTTGCTGAGCATCGGCTTCAAGGGCCACAACCACACCTGCACCAGCCTCGGTGCGGTGATCCTGGCCGTGCTGATCGTGCAGCCCGGACTGAACTGACCCCGCGGAACCCGGCGGAACCCGTTCGGACACCGCTCAGAACATGTCCGGGCACCACGGCCGCCGGGGCGTCCGGAACAGGGCGTCCGCCCGGGTCGCCGCCCCCGGGGTCCCCTGCGCGACCCGGCCGAGCGCCGCCAGCCGTACCGCCGACTCGTCGCCCAGGTACAGCGTCCCCAACTCCCGTACGTCCAGGATCAGATCCGGCGACGCCGAGGTGGGGGCGCAGGTGGCGCCGGACGGGGTGGCGGCCAGGTGGTAGCGGCCGGCGGTCGGGCCCGTCGCGTCGACGACCTCCAGGACCAGGGAGTCCGTCGTGGGATACGTACGGGATTCGAGGGCTCGTACGACGTCCAGCAGCCGCACCCACAGGAAGTCCGCCTGCGTCACCGGGCGGGCCGCCCGCGGGTCCGGGAACAGGTGCGGGAGGAGGTCGTCGGGGGCGCGGTGGCCCGTACGGACCTTGGTGATCCAGTCGATCGAGCAGACGAAGTGCCACAGCGCGCGCTCGGCGGCCGGGGTCAGGGCTATCAGGCCCCTGACCGTCGCCGTGTTGAGCGGCTGCTTGGCGTCGGTCCACGTCTCGTCGGCCGTGTACGCCGCCAGGCCCTCCGGCTCGCCCGTGGCCGAGCGGTGGAGCGCCCAGAACGGCTCGGTCCAGGGGTGGCCGGTGCGCTGGGTCGCGCCCGTGTTCAGGTCCCACCAGCGCTGGTTGCGGCTGACCGTGCCGGGCTGGACGGCCCGGAAGCGCTCGAAGAGCTCGGGGCCGAGCTTGCGTACGTCCTCCGAGGTGATCAGGTCGATACGGCCGCCGTCCTCGGGGCCCGACCAGCGCGGGTCCAGGCCCGTCCGGCCGACCTCGATCTCCCACTCGGCGACCGAGGTGGCCGGGCCGAAGCCGTAGCGGCCGTAGATCGGGTACTCGGCGGCGATGAGCGTGGCCGCGACGTCGCCGCGCTCCTTCGCCTCGGCCAGCTCGTTCGCCATCATCCGGCTGAGCAGGCCGCGGCGGCGGTGCGTGGGCGAGACGGTGACGTTGGTGACCGCGCTCGTCGGTATCGCGGCGCCGCCGACGACCGTCAGCTCCTGGGCGAAGCTGCGGAACGTGGCCACGCAGCGGTCGCCGTCGAACGCGCCCTGCGTGCGGGCGAGGTCGGTGTTCTCGCGGCGCCCCGCCGCGTCGGTCTCCGACACCAGCGGGGGGCGCAGGAAGCCGACGTTCACGGCCTTCAGCCAGTCCGTGAACTCGGTTTCGGCGACCTTGCGGACCGGTACGTCGGCCTGTGCGTCGGGGCTCATACGGTCACGCTAGGCAGCGGGCGGTTTGGCTGTCGCCTGATTTTTGCGGCCGCGGGGCGGTGGGGGCTGACGCCCTTCTTCCCCCACCCCGCCCCTTCCCGAAACTCTCCGAGGGACCTGTTCGTCTGCGGACCGTGCTGGGTTGCTCGCGCAGTTCCCCGCGCCCCTTGGATGGGCCCTTCGGGCCCTCCTTCAGGGGCGCGGGGAACTGCGCGACCAGCCCAAGACGGTCCGCGGACGAAAGCCGAGCGACTAGAACGCCGCCCTCACCTCTCCCACCCGCACCGGCCCCCCGAGCAGCGGTGCGTCGCCGATGCGGTCGAGCGCCGGGGTGTCCACGCCCAGCAGGCGCAGGGCGCGGGACAGGACCGGGCCGAGAGCCCGCGCCGAGCCGTCGTCGATCTTGAAGGCGAGCGCGCGGCCGTCCGGCAGGGCCACCGCCTGGACCGCCTCCGCGCCCATCTTCGACAGCACCCCGGGCACCTCGCGCATCAGCCAGGTGTCGGGGCGGCGGGTGCCCGCCACGTACTCGGGGTGCGCGCGCATCGCGTCCGCCACCCGGCGCTCGGGCGTACCCGGCTCGGCGAGCACGAACGTACGGAACGCTCGGGCCAGACCCGTCAGCGAGATCGCCATCAGCGGCGCCCCGCAACCGTCCGTGCCGACCGACGCCACCGGCTCGCCCGCCGCCGACTCCACGCAGTCGTGGACGAGGCGCTGGAGCGGGTGGGCCGGGTCGAGGTAGGTCGCCTCGTCCCAGCCGTTGAGGCGGCAGGCCGCGAGCATGGCCGCGTGCTTGCCGGAGCAGTTCATGGTGAGCCGGTCGCGTACGTGCCCGGCCGCCAGGTACGTCTCGGCCTCCGCCGGGTCCAGCGGCAGGTCGGGCGGGGTCTGGAGGTCGTCGGGGGTCAGCCCGTGCTCGGTGAGCATCTTGCGGACGAGGTCGAGGTGGAAGCCCTCGCCGGAGTGGCTGGCGGCGGCGAGCGCCAGGCGCTCCCCGGACAGGTCGAGCCCGGCCCGCAGGACGGCCGCGGCCTGCATCGGCTTGTTGCTGGAGCGCGGGAAGACGGGCGCCGCCGGGTCGCCGAGCGCGAGCTCCACGCTGCCGTCGGCCGCCAGCACCACCAGCGAGCCCCGATGGTGGCCCTCGACGAAACCGGAACGTACGACTTCGGCGAGGACCGGGGGTATGACGGTGTCGATGGTCATGGCGGGGCCTTCCGGGCGTGGACCCGCCTTGTGTCCTTCGATTCGATGGTCAGAATCGGTGGTCAGATGAGCAGGTCGTCTACTTGTGCTTCGCCTTCACGGTACCTGCGGGCGATCTCGGCACTGCAATCGTCCGCCGTGCGCTGGAGGTGCTGGCGGCGCCGCGAGACCTGCTGCTCGTAGCGGATGAGCCGCCCCATGGCGGTGTGCAGCTCGTCGTCCGTACGCGCGTCGAGGTCGGAGAGCTGGACCTCGGCGTCCATTTCCGCCGCGAGGAGCCGGTACTCGGCGCTGCGCGGGGTGGAGAGCGTGACGTGGCGGGCGGAGGCCCGGTGCGAGGAGGGCGCGTCCGCCAGGATCTCGGAGAGCCGGTCCACCACGGGCGTGTGCGGGCCGGTGCGCCGGGCGAGCTCGGCCCGCAGGATGTCGATGCGCCCGTGCAGCAGCCGCCGCACATAGCTGAGGTCGGCCTCGTCGCGCTGCGACTGACGCCGCAGCGTCCGCAGCTCCGGCAGCCGCAAGGTGGTCAGATCGTATGTTTTCGGTACGGGCAGATGGTCACCGGCACGCTGTGCGGGCGGCCTCGTGATGGCCGACCGCTCGGCCCGCGGGCTCGTCCGGGTCAGCGATACGGGGCCGGGCGACTGCGGCCCGCCGCCAGAAGTGCTCATGCGTCTTACCGTCCCCTCGACCGGTGCGGGATGGATCGCACCGCCTGTCAGCATCGTGCCACTCCCAGTGGTGCATATGCAGACACACACCACCCGTTCGGCCCCCGTGAGACTGGATTGGCCGGTGCAATAGGTTGGGCCTCATGCGAGCGGTGGTACAGAGGGTGGACGGCGCGAGCGTCGTCGTGGCCGGTGAGACGGTCGGCGAGATCGTGGGCGAGGGCCTGTGTGTGCTGGTGGGGGTCACCCACGGCGATACGCCCGAGAAGGCGGCGCAGTTGGCGCGAAAGCTGTGGTCGGTGCGGATCCTGGCGGACGAGAAGTCCTGCTCGGACGTGGCCGCGCCGCTTCTGGTGATCTCCCAGTTCACCCTGTACGGGGACGCCCGCAAGGGCCGCCGCCCCACCTGGAACGCGGCCGCGCCCGGCGAGGTGGCCGAGCCCCTGGTCGACGAGGTGGTGACCCAGCTGCGAGCCCTGGGCGCGACGGTGGAAACGGGCCGCTTCGGCGCGGACATGAGGGTGTCCCTGACGAACCACGGCCCGTTCACGGTGCTGGTGGAGGTCTAGCCCCCGCCGATAAGGGGCGCGGGGCTGCGACATTGTGCGGCTCCGCCGCGATGGGGGTCCCCCCTGTTCGAGCGGAGCCGAGAACTTGGGGGAACGACCAGCCCCCACCGGCCCGCGGACGAATGACGACGGGGCATGGGGCGCAGCCCCGAAGCGGTGGCGCAGGGGGCGCAGCCCCGGCTACGGCTCGACCACGACCTCCTGGGCCGCCGCCGTGTTCCCGGCCAGCAGCTCCGCGTCCAGCGGTACGTTGCGCTTGACCAGGGCCAGGGCGATCGGGCCCAGCTCGTGGTGGCGGGCCGACGTCGTGATGAAGCCGATCTGGCGGCCCTCCTCGCCGTCCGCCGCCACCCGCAGCGGCGTCCCGTGCGCGGGCAGAAGCACCTCGCTGCCGTCTAGGTGCAGGAAGACGAGGCGGCGCGGCGGCTTGCCGAGGTTCTGGACCCGGGCGACCGTCTCCTGCCCCCGGTAGCACCCCTTCTGCAGATGCACGGCGGTCCCGATCCAGCCCAGCTCGTGCGGGATCGTCCGGTGGTCGGTCTCCAGGCCGAGCCGGGGCCGGTGCGACTCCACCCGCAGCGCCTCGTACGCCAGGATCCCGGCGGCGGGCCCGTGCTCGGCGGCGAACTTCTCCAGCTCGGCGCGGCGCAGGAACAGGTCACGCCCGTGCGGGGTCTCCCGTACGACCGTGTCGGCGGGCACCTCGGCGATGGACCCGGCGGGCAGGTGCACCACCGCGAACTCGCCCGTCCGGTCGGCGACTTCGACGCGGTAGAAGAACTTCATCGACTCCAGATACGCGATGAGGTCCTGCTGCGTACCGGGCTCGACGTGCGCCCACACCGTCGTACCGTCGTCGACGAGGTAGAGCGCGTGCTCGACGTGGCCGTGCGCGGAGAGGATCAGCGCCTCGGTGGCCAGGCCCGGCGCCAGATCGCTGACGTGCTGGGTGAGCAGCAGGTGCAGCCAGCTCAGCCGGTCGTCGCCGGTGACGGTGATGACACCGCGGTGCGAGAGGTCGACGAAGCCGGCGCCGTCGGCGAGTGCGCGCTGCTCCCGGAAGAGGTCGCCGTAATGCGCGGCGACACCCTCGTCCGGCGCCTCGGCGGGCACGGCGCCGGGCAGGGACAGCAGAGGGCTGGTCGTTGAATGTCGCTGCATGTACGCAAGCCTACGACGCGGTACTTGAAGATTCCTCAGCCGGAGCTTCCGGGGCCGAGGCTGCCGCGCCTTCGGCCGAGGCCGAGGCCTCCGCGCACTTGCGGCACTGCCCGAAGATCGCGAAGTGCTTCATGTCCGTCTCGAAGCCGAAGGTCGCGCAGAGCTTGGCGGTGAACTCGGCCGCGATGTCCACATCGGCCTCGATCACCGACGTACAGTCCCGGCAGACCAGATGGATGTGGTGATGGCGGTCGGCCAGGTGGTACGTCGGGGCGCCGTGGCCCAGATGGGCGTGCGAGACCAGACCCAGCTCCTCCAGGAGCTCCAGGGTCCGGTACACGGTGGAGATGTTCACGCCGCCCGCCGTCTTCCGCACCTCGGTGAGGATGTCGTCGGGCGTCGCGTGTTCCAGTACGTCGACGGCCTCCAGCACGAGCTGGCGCTGAGGGGTCAGCCGGTACCCGCGCCTGCGGAGGTCGCTCTGCCAGTCGGTGGTCACCACACGCCCAGTGTAGGAGCCACGGCGGGATTACCGGCTTGATCGCGTACTTCTCGATCGCCCCGATGGCCTCGACGGCCCCGATCGCCTACTTGAAGAAGGCGATCCCGTCGTCGGGCAGGTCGCCGAGACCGCGCGCCATGGCCGCGACCTCCTCGGGCGTGACGACCTTCTTCAGGTGCGCGGACATGTACGGGCGCAGCTCGACCTCGGGCGTCGCCTTCTCGCCGACCCACATGAGGTCGCTCTTGACGTAGCCGTAGAGCCGCTTGCCACCGGTGTACGGGCCGGAGGCGGCGGTGCGCGCCACGGCGTCGGTGACCAGGTCGATCTGCGGCTTCTGGTGGGCGAGCTCGCCGTACCAGATCTCCACGACGCCCTGGTCGCGGACCATGACGACCTCGACCTTGCGGTCCTTGTCGATGCGCCAGTAGCCGGACTCGGACTCCAGCGGCCGCACCTTGTTGCCCTCGGCGTCGAGGATCCAGGAGTGCGACACGTACTCCAGGAAGTCCCGGCCGTCGTGGCTGAAGGTGACGGACTGGCCGAAATTGGCCTTCTCGGCACCCGGGAAGTCGGTGACACCGGCGCCCTCCCACGTACCAAGGAGGAAGGCGAGGGGGACGAGGTCCGGGTTCAGGTCGGACGGGATCTCGATCATGAGGCTTCGATCAGTCTTTCGTTACGTCTGCGGCTGGGGCGCGGTCAGCGCTGGCCCTGGTACAGCTTCTTCACGGCCAGACCGGCGAAGGCGAGGACACCGACGCAGACCAGGACCAGCAGGGTTTCGAAGAAAGCCTCAAGCACGGGGTGCTCCTCGGATGAGCGTGTGGGCAGTAAAGGGCCGTACCCCAGCCTAATGGGTTCGGCCACGGCGCTCTCTGTGAGGTGGGCCGCGAGGCGCGCGGCGGCGGTGGGAGCGATCACCGCGGGGGTACGCCCCCGTACAGTTCCGCACATGGCGAAGAAGCTCGTGATCAAGGTGACCGCCGGGGCCGACGCCCCCGAGCGGTGCTCGCAGGCGTTCACCGTGGCGGCGGTCGCCGTCGCCAGCGGGGTCGAGGTCTCCCTCTGGCTGACCGGCGAGTCGTCGTGGTTCGCGCTGCCGGGGCGGGCGGCGGAGTTCGAGCTGCCGCACGCCGCGCCGCTGCCCGACCTGATCGAGTCGATCCTGGCGGCCGGCACGATCACCCTGTGCACACAGTGCGCGGTCCGGCGCGACATCACCGAGAAGGACGTCCTGGACGGCGTACGGATCGCGGGCGCGCAGGTCTTCGTACAGGAAGTGATGAAGGACGAGACGCAGGCGCTGGTGTACTGAGAACACGTACGGCTCGCGCATCCAGGTACGGGCTCAGTACTTCTTCTTCCCGTCCAGCTCGTCCCACCACTCGTCGGACTTCGGGTCCCCGGAGGGGTCGTCCCACCAGCGGTCGTCCGGGCCGCGCCGGTTCGCCACCATCGCCGCGACCGGCGGGATCACCATCGCGACCACGCACATCGCGACGGCCGCCGGGACCGACCACAGCCGTACGAAGCCCCAGGCGGACACGAACAGGACCAGGCATCCGCCCATCAGCCAGAAGTACTCGCGCCGCCGACGGGCCAACATGAATCCAGCGTACGACCGTATCGGCCGCCCGAAAACGGCACGGAGGGCCGCACCCGGTCCAGGTAAGCGTCCAACCCCCTGGGGTGCGGCCCTCCGGCCGGTTCACGCGTCGCCGCGCCGTCACACGGCGATGGCGACCTCCGCGAGTCCGCCCGTCTGAGCGACGACCGTGCGGTCGGCCTGGCCGCCGGGGACCAGCGCGCGCACGGTCCAGGTGCCCTCGGCCGCGTAGAAGCGGAACTGGCCCGTCGCCGAGGTCGGGACCTCGGCGGTGAACTCACCGGTCGAGTCCAGGAGGCGGACGTAGCCCACCACCGGCTCGCCGTCGCGGGTCACCTGGCCCTGGATGGTGGTCTCACCGGGCTTGATCGTCGAGGCGTCGGGGCCGCCTGCCTTCGCTCCACACATGGTTCTTCCTTACGGTTTGTGTTCTTGGGGGGGCCGAACGGGCTGCGCGCTGTTACTTGTTGGCGCCGAGCTCGATCGGCACGCCGACGAGGGAGCCGTACTCGGTCCACGAGCCGTCGTAGTTCTTGACGTTCGTCACGCCGAGCAGCTCGTGCAGCACGAACCACGTCAGGGCCGAGCGCTCACCGATGCGGCAGTACGCGATGGTGTCCTTCGCCAGGTCGACCTGCTCGGCCGCGTACAGCTCCTTCAGGGCGTCGTCCGACTTGAAGGTGCCGTCGTCGTTGGCGTTCTTCGACCACGGGATGTTGCGGGCGGACGGGACGTGGCCCGGGCGCTGCGACTGCTCCTGCGGGAGGTGGGCCGGGGCGAGCAGCTTGCCGCTGAACTCGTCGGGCGAGCGCACGTCGACCAGGTTCTGCGAACCGATGGCCGCCACCACGTCGTCGCGGAAGGCGCGGATCGCGGTGTTCTGGGGCTTGGCCTTGTACTCGGTGGCCGGGCGGCTCGGGACCTGCGACCCGTCGACCAGGTCGCGCGAGTCCAGCTCCCACTTCTTGCGGCCGCCGTCGAGCAGCTTGACGCTGTCGTGGCCGTAGAGCTTGAAGTACCAGTAGGCGTACGAGGCGAACCAGTTGTTGTTGCCGCCGTAGAGGACGACGGTGGTGTCGTTCGCGATGCCCTTCGCCGACAGGAGCTTCTCGAAGCCCTCCTGGTCGATGAAGTCACGGCGGACCGGGTCCTGGAGGTCCTTGGTCCAGTCGATCCGGATCGCGTTCCT
Organism: Streptomyces sp. NPDC048696; assembly: GCF_043198895.1. NCBI lineage: Bacteria > Bacillati > Actinomycetota > Actinomycetes > Kitasatosporales > Streptomycetaceae > Streptomyces > Streptomyces sp. NPDC048696. The sequence continues at coordinate 101,726 of NZ_JBICVJ010000003.1, forward strand.
GATGTGGTTCTTCTCGTACGCCGAGGTGTCCTCGTCCACCTCGACGAGGGCGACCTTCGGGTCGTCGATGTGGGCCTCGACCCAGTCGGCGTCTACCAGGACGTCGCTGCGGCTCATGCGGGTTCTCCTCCGGGGCAGTGTGCGGCGGGGTTGCGCGGGGTGCGGGTGCGCTGTGTGCGTGCGCGGAGTGCTGCGGCGCGGGCCCTGACGATCCGGAACGGAACGGATCGCCCGAAAGGGCCTGGGGAATGCGGGAATTGAGCGTTCCGCTCAGGCGCGGCGACAGAGCATGGCGGCGACGCGGCACAGGTCGACTGCCCGCCGCTTCGTGAGATCCGCCTGTCGCTTCATAGCCCCGATCGTAGGGACGCGGACGCGCCCCTGTCACCGGTGTGTCGTATTTTGAGACACGATCGTCCATGATCCGGGACAAGATTGGCCGAAGAAGGCCTTCCGGGGCGGTAGGAGCGCCGTCACCCGGCAAGCCATCTACCCACCGGACACACTCGTCTCACAATCCGGCTATGACCCGCACGGACGTGCTGCCGGGGCCGCACCCGCTGCTTTGGGGCCTTTAGGGGCGCGGGGAACTGCGCGTCCAGCCCCCACCGGCCCGCAGACGAAACACAGCCTCCGAGAGGTTCAGCCGGCCAGGGAGACGTTCGTCCCAGTCCCACTGAACCGGAGTCCATCCTGCGCGGCCTCGACCTTGTCGAGCTTGATCCCCCGCGGCATCCCCGCGATCTTCAGGTCGTAGTCCACGGCCTTGCGCAACTTCTCGTCGAACCCCGCCACCGGCAGCTTCGGCAGCCCCTCCGACCGCACCCGCACGGTGGAGCCGCCCTCCAGCGTGACGGTGCTGTACGTGCTGACCGTACGACCGGCCAGCAGCAGCCGCAGGCTCGTCGGGACCTGCACACCCGCCCCGTCGAGCAGATCGGTGAGCTGCCCGCTGACCTGGATCTGCCCCTTGGCGGCCCGCTCGGGGCCCGCGTACGAGACGGTGGCGCCCTTGGGCGCGGCCTTCGCCAGGTCGGCGTAGGAGATACGGGCCGAGCCGTCGGCCCGTACGACCGTGGCGGACGAGTAGCCGCCGTTCACCTTCACGTCGTGCAGCTTCGCCTTGACCTCTGTGACGTTGACCGAGTGGCCGTCGGCGGTGGCGGTGACGCCGCCCAGGCGCACGTCGACCTCGTCGAACTCCTTGCCGAGCGCCTGGGTGAGGAAGGGGAACCCGGTGATGGAGACGTCCGGGGTGGCGTTCAGCCCCTGACTGCTCTTGATCCGGTCGGCCACCTTCGACTCGACCACATTGACCGCGATGCGGTCCGCGGCGACGAAGAGGCCGCCGAGGACCACCGCGACGATCAGCCATATTCGGAGTGCGCGCATTGCGTACGTGTCCCCCACCCGTGGTCGTTCAATCTGTCGGCGATCAAGCCCGCTGCCGATCGGCCCGGTCGTACGGATGCGAGCCTAACCTCCGGAATTACCCGATCACTCGACCGATCAGATACAAAGCGGGAACAGCCGCCGTGAGGGGCATTGCCACTCCGGCGGTCATGTGCACGAAGCGCGACGGGTAGTCGTAGCTGGCCACCCGCAGCCCGATCAGCGCGCACACCCCGGCCGCGAGGCCCAGCAGCGCGCCGGAGGCACCGATGTCGGTCATCTGGCCGACCGCGATCCCGGCGCCCGCGGCCGCGAGCAGACAGACGGCGACCGAGACGGGGCCCGGCAGCGGCAACGCGCGCGCGGGCACCGCGACCGCCACCGCGACCGCGCCCACCGAGACGGCGTGCGGGATCGCGGCGAGGTATCCGGCCGCCAGGACCGTGAGCGCCGCCGAGGTGACGGACGCCATCAGGCCGTACATCCGCTCGTCCGGATCCGCGTGGCTGCGCAGCTGGAGGACGAGGGTGAGCAGCACCCACACTCCGAGCGTGCCCAGGATCGCGGCGGGCCCGTGGTCGTCGCCGACCGCCAGGAGCGCCACGTCGGCCACCAGGCCGCCCGCGAAGGCGAGCGCGATGCCCTGGCGGGCGGGCCACATCCCGTTCAGCCGGAACCAGCCCGCGGCCGTGACCGCCTGGAGCAGCACCAGCGGCGCCACCAGCGCGTAGTTGCCGAGCGCGGCCCCGCCCGCGAGCAGCAGGCCGAGGACGGCGGTGAGCGCGGCGGGCTGCATCCCCGGCGCGATGATCGGCGAACGCCCCTCGGCACGCGCGCGCTGGGCGTCGGTGACGCGGGTGTTGCCGACGATCGTGGGCGAGCCGTACGCGGGGCCGTCGGCCCGGACGGGCTCGGCCGGCGCCGGTTCCCGGGCCGGCGCCTCCGGAGGCAGCGGTGCCGACTCCGCCCGCGGCGGCGGATACGCGGTGTCGGCGGCGGGCTGCGCGTACGCCTGCGCGTACTGCTCCTGGACCGGCTGCTGCACGGGCTGCGGCTGGATGGTGGGCTGGTACTGGGTGTCCCAGGTCTGGCCCTCCCACGTCTGCGTGTACTGCTGCTGCTCCTGGTACGACGGGTCGTGCGGGAACTGCTGCGGCTGCTGGTGCTGCTGGTGCTGGACCGGCTGCTGGACCGCGTGCTGCTGGACCGGCTGCCCGTACTGGTCGTACTGCTGGTACGCCTCGTACTGCTGCTGGTGCTGGTGCTGCGGATGCTGCTGCTGGACCGGCTGCCCGTACTGGTCGTACTGCGGATAGCGCTCGTCGTACGGATACGGCGGGTACTGCTGATCGCTCATGACTGGGGGGTCACCCTCCTGCGAACGGCGGGAGCACCTCGACCGTGCCGCCCTCGGCAAGCCGTACGGTCTCATGCCCGCGGGTCCCGACGGGATCGCCGTCGACGAGGAACGAACATCTGAGCAGTACCCGGGTCAGCTCGCCCGGGTGGCGCTCGCGCACCGCGTCGAGCGCCTCCGCCAGCGTGGCCGCCGTATACGGCTCCTCGGCGACACCGGCGGCGGCTTTGGCCGCGGCCCAGAAGCGGATGGTTCCCGCTGCCATGGCGACACTCCTTTCGTCGCCCCCCATGATGGGCTACGCCACCGACACCCACTGCGACACCCACTGGGCGATACGCCTCAGCAGCTCCTCGCCCGCCGCGTTCTCCGCGTGCCCCATGCCCGGCTCCAGCCACAACCGCGCGGGCCCGGCCGCCGCCAGCATCCTCGGGTGGTCCAGCGGGAAGTACGGGTCGCGGTCGCCGTGGACGATCAGAAGCGGGGTCGGCGCGATCAGCGGAACCGCCTCGACCGGCGAGAGCGGCACCGGGTCCCACTCCTCGGAGTCGATCCGGGTCGCGAAGCCGAACCGGCCGACCAGGCGGCCGGCGGGCCGGGTCACCAGCCAGTGCAGCCGCCGCATGGGCGCGGTCCCCCGGTAGTACCAACGGGCGGGCGCACTCACCGAAACCGCGGCATCCGTGTGCGCCGGGCACGCCTCCGTGCTCCCCTTGTGCGTCGCCGCGTGCCGCAGCACCACCGAGCCGCCCATCGAGAACCCGACGGTCGCCACGCGCGCGTAGCCGAGTGATCTCGCCCACTCCACCGCCGCCGCCAGGTCCAGGACCTCCCGGTCGCCGACCGTGGAGCGCCCGCCGGAGCGGCCGTGGCCCCGGAACGAGAACGACACCACGCCCGTGTACTGGGCGAACACCCCCGCCGCCCGCCGCACCGCCGGGCGGTCCGCCGAGCCCGTGAAGCCGTGCGCGACCACGATCACGGTGTCCGTCGCACCCGCCGCGCACGGATCGTGGACCGCCTCGATCGGCACGCCGTCCGAGGTGCGCAGAGTGGCCCGCCGAGGTCCCCTGGTGATCGAGGAAACATCCACAGTGTGAAATCGGCCCTCTGGCTCGGAACTCATGTGGGCTATTCTGCTGGGCAGAGGATCCGGGCAGCGCAGCCCCCGGGTCCTTTTGCGTTTCCGGCCCGTTGTTACAGGCAGGTGACCGAAGGCTCACAAAGAAGACTCGACAGGCTTCCGGGGGCGCGGGAGCCGACCGTACGAAGTACGGAAGAGACGTCCGTACGCGAGTACGGGAAGCAGTACGAGAAGTACGAAGCAGTGCCGTAAACGTCCTCGCAGGGACCGAGGAGGAACCGACGTTATGGGCGAGCAGACCGTGCACGATACGAAGCCGACGACCTGGGCAGGTGGGGTGCGATGAGCTCTCTGCTGCTCCTGACCAATGCCCTCCAGCCGTCGACGGAGGTGCTTCCCGCCCTCGGCCTGCTGCTGCACAACGTGCGGGTGGCCCCCGCCGAGGGCCCGGCCCTCGTCGACACCCCCGGTGCCGACGTCATCCTCGTCGACGGCCGCCGCGATCTGCCGCAGATCCGGTCGCTGTGCCAGCTGCTGCGCTCCACCGGGCCCGGCTGTCCGCTGCTCCTGGTGGTCACCGAGGGCGGTCTGGCCGCCGTCACCGCCGACTGGGGCATCGACGACGTACTGCTCGACACCGCGGGTCCCGCCGAGGTCGAGGCGCGGCTGCGGCTCGCGATGGGCCGCCAGCAGATCACCTCGGACGACTCCCCCATGGAGATCCGCAACGGCGATCTGTCCGTGGACGAGGCGACGTACAGCGCGAAGCTGAAGGGCCGGGTCCTGGACCTGACCTTCAAGGAGTTCGAGCTCCTGAAGTACCTCGCCCAGCACCCGGGCCGGGTCTTCACGCGCGCGCAGCTGCTCCAGGAGGTCTGGGGCTACGACTACTTCGGCGGTACGCGCACGGTCGACGTCCACGTACGGCGGCTGCGGGCCAAGCTCGGCCCCGAGCACGAGTCCCTGATCGGCACTGTCCGCAATGTCGGATACCGGTTCGTGACGCCCGAGAAGGTCGAACGGGCGGCCGAGGAGGCCAAGGCGAAGTCGGCGGCGGAGGCCAAGGCCAAGGCGGCCGCGGAATCCGTGGCCTCCCCATCGGTCCCGGCCCGGACGGAGGCGGAGGAAGCCTCCGTACGCCCTGCCCAGAGGTAGGTCACCCCGCGTAGACTCCCGCTCGTGGCCAAGGTGACGCGGGATGATGTGGCGAGACTGGCGGGTACGTCGACCGCGGTCGTCAGCTATGTCATCAACAACGGACCGAGGCCGGTCGCCCCGGCCACGCGCGAGCGGGTACTCGCCGCGATCAAGGAGCTGGGCTACCGGCCCGACCGGGTTGCCCAGGCGATGGCGTCGCGGCGCACGGACCTCATAGGCATGATCGTCCCGGACGCGCGCCAGCCGTTCTTCGCGGAGATGGCGCACGCGGTGGAGCAGGCGGCCGCCGAGCGCGGAAAAATGGTCCTGGTCGGCAACTCCGACTATCTGGACGACCGCGAGGTCCACTACCTGCGGGCCTTCCTCGGTATGCGGGTCGCCGGTCTGATCCTGGTCAGCCAGGGCCCCAGCGAGCGCGCGGCGGCGGAGATCGACGCCTGGGACGCGCGCGTGGTGCTCCTCCACGAACGGCCGGAGGCGATCGACGACGTGGCGGTCGTCACGGACGACATCGGCGGGGCGCAGCTGGCCACCCGTCATCTGCTGGAACACGGTCACGCGTACGTGGCGTGCCTCGGCGGGGTCGAGTCGACCCCGGCGGTCGGCGACCCGGTGGCGGACCACGTGGAGGGCTGGCGGCGGGCGATGGTCGAGTCCGGCCGCTCCCTCGAAGGCCGCCTCTTTCAAGCCCCGTACAACCGGTACGACGCGTACCGGGTCGCGCTGGACATTCTCGCCGGGCCCGAGCGGCCCCCGGCGATCTTCTGCTCCACCGACGACCAGGCGATCGGGGTGCTGCGCGCCGCCCGTGAGCTGCGGATCGACGTGCCCGGGGAGCTGGCGGTGGCGGGCTTCGACGACGTGAAGGAGGCCGGTCTGACGGACCCGCCCCTCACCACGGTCGCCTCCGACCGCCCCGCGATGGCCCGCGCGGCGGTGGACCTGGTCCTGGACGACGCACTCCGCGTAGCGGGCTCCCGCCGCGAACGCCTCAAGCAGTTCCCGTCCCGCCTGGTGATCCGCCGCTCCTGCGGTTGCTAATAGCTCCGCTTGGGTGCGCGGATTTCGGCTGCGGGCCGGTGGGGGCTGGTCGCGCAGTTCCCCGCGCCCCTAGGTAGTACGCCGCAGCCGAAGACTCAGCTCAGCCGCAGGCTTTCAGGGGCGCGGGGAACTGCGCGACCAGCCCAGCACGGTCCGCGGACAAACGAAGGGGCGCGAGCAACGCCGCACGGTCCGCGGGCGAAAACCCACGCCCCCCACCCGCCGCGACTACTCCGTCAGCTCGACCTGGATCTCGACCTCGACCGGCGCGTCCAGCGGCAGGACCGCGACGCCGACCGCGCTGCGGGCGTGCACACCCTTGTCGCCCAGGACCGCGCCGAGCAGCTCACTCGCACCATTGATCACGCCGGGCTGCCCCGTGAAGTCGCTCGCCGAGGCGACGAACCCCACGACCTTCACCACGCGCGCGATGCGATCAAGGTCACCCGCGACCGACTTCACCGCCGCGAGAGCGTTCAGCGCACAGATACGCGCCGCGTCCTTCGCCTCCTCGGCCGTCACCTCCGCGCCCACCTTGCCGGTCAGCGTCAGCTTCCCGTCGACCATGGGCAGCTGCCCGGCCGTGAACACGTACACACCCGACCGCACGGCCGGCTGGTACGCGGCCAGCGGCGGCACGACCTCCGGCAACGTCAGGCCGAGCTCGGCCAGCTTCGCCTCAACCGCACCGCTCATGCCTGCTTCTCCCGCTTCAGGTAGGCCACCAGCTGCTCGGGGTTGTTCGGCCCGGGAACGACCTGGACCAGCTCCCAGCCGTCCTCGCCCCAGGTGTCCAGAATCTGCTTGGTCGCGTGCACGAGAAGGGGCACGGTCGCGTATTCCCACTTGGTCATGTGGCCGACTGTAGCCGCTGCCGGAGGCAGCCTCATGCGTAGGCCGTCGGGCGACTGGTTAGGCTCGACTGTGTGAGCAGGCTCCAGGTCGTCAGCGGCAAGGGCGGTACCGGCAAGACCACGGTCGCCGCTGCCCTCGCGCTCGCCCTCGCGACGGAGGGCAAGCGCACGCTCCTCGTCGAGGTCGAGGGCAGACAGGGCATCGCACAGCTCTTCGAGACGGAGGCGTTCCCGTACGAGGAGCGGAAGATCGCCGTGGCGCCGGGCGGCGGGGAGGTGTACGCGCTGGCGATCGACGCCGAGCGGGCCCTGCTCGACTACCTCCAGATGTTCTACAAGCTGGGCTCGGCCGGCCGCGCCCTGAAGAAGCTCGGCGCCATCGACTTCGCCACCACCATCGCGCCGGGCGTCCGCGACGTCCTGCTGACCGGCAAGGCGTGCGAAGCCGTCAGGCGTAAGGACAAGCAGGGGCGGTACGCGTACGACCATGTGGTCATGGACGCACCGCCCACCGGCCGGATCACCCGCTTCCTCAACGTCAACGACGAGGTCGCCGGGCTCGCCAAGATCGGGCCGATACACAACCAGGCGCAGGCCGTGATGCGCGTCCTCAAGTCGCCCGAGACGGCCGTGCACCTGGTGACGCTGCTTGAGGAGATGCCGGTCCAGGAGACCGCCGACGGCATCGCCGAGCTGCGCGCCGCCGAGCTGCCGACCGGCGCCGTCATCGTGAACATGGTCCGCCCGCACCTGCTGGACGAGGAGGCGGTCCGGGGCGTCACCGGCGACCGGCGCAAGGAGGTCGCCAAGGCGCTCACCCGCGCCGGGGTCACCGGCTCGGCCAAGCTGGTCACACCGCTGCTCCAGGAGGCCGCCGAGCACGCGGAGCGGGTGGAGCTGGAACGGGAACAGCGGCGGGTGGTGGGCGAGTTGGGGCTGCCGGTGCACGAACTGCCGCTGATCGGTGAGGGAATGGACCTGGCCGGGCTCTACCGCCTGGCCGTCGAGCTGCGGAATTCCGGGGTGGGCAAGTGAGCATGGACACGGCCGCGCCGTTGGACATCGACCCTCTGCTCGACGACCCGAAGACGCGGATCGTGGTGTGCTGCGGCTCCGGCGGGGTCGGCAAGACGACGACCGCCGCGGCGCTGGGGCTGCGGGCCGCCGAGCGCGGCCGCAAGGTGGTCGTCCTGACCATCGACCCGGCCCGCCGGCTCGCCCAGTCGATGGGGATCGACTCGCTCGACAACACCCCGCGCCGGGTCAAGGACGTCGACGGCGCCGGTGAACTGCACGCCATGATGCTCGACATGAAGCGGACCTTCGACGAGATCGTCGAGGCGCACGCGGATGGCGAGCGGGCCCGGGCGATCCTCTCCAACCCCTTCTACCAGTCCCTGTCGGCCGGTTTCGCGGGCACGCAGGAGTACATGGCGATGGAGAAGCTGGGCCAGCTGCGGGCGCGCGACGAGTGGGACCTGATCGTCGTCGACACCCCGCCCTCGCGCTCGGCGCTCGACTTCCTGGACGCGCCGAAGCGGCTGGGGTCGTTCCTGGACGGCAAGTTCATCCGGCTGCTCATGGCCCCCGCCAAGATGGGCGGGCGGGCCGGGATGAAGTTCCTCAACGTCGGCATGTCGATGATGACGGGCACCCTCGGCAAGCTCCTCGGCGGCCAACTGCTGCGGGACGTCCAGACGTTCGTGGCGGCGATGGACACGATGTTCGGCGGCTTCCGCACCCGCGCGGACGCCACGTACCGGCTGCTCCAGGCGCCCGGGACGGCCTTCCTGGTGGTCGCGGCGCCGGAGCGGGACGCGCTGCGCGAGGCCGCGTACTTCGTGGAACGGCTCGCGGCCGACTCGATGCCGCTCGCCGGTCTCGTGCTCAACCGGGTGCACGGCAGCGGCGCGGCCCGGCTTTCGGCGCAGCGGGCGCTGGCGGCGGCGGAGAGCCTCGACGAGGAGCGCGAGAGGGGCCCCGCCGACGGCGATGGGGAAAATCTTGTCGACGGCCGCATTGTCGATCAGAGGGACGGGAAGGCTGAGGAGCGTGGCACCGGTGGTTCCTCTCCCGAAGTCCCCCCTTCCACCACCGGACCCGACGGCGTGTCGGTCGACCGGCTGACCGCCGGTCTGCTGCGCCTGCACGCAGAGCGGATGCAGGTGCTGGCACGCGAACAGCGCACGCGCGACCGTTTCACCGCGCTCCACCCCGAAGTCCCGGTGGCCGAAGTGGCCGCCCTGCCCGGCGACGTACACGATCTCGCCGGGCTCCGGGCCATCGGGGAACGGCTCGCGACCCAGAACGAGAAGGCCGGAGCTGTCTGATCCGTACGTAAGCGTCCGTCCGTACGCGTCAGCGTCAGGACGATGCGCTACGTACGTGTCGTATGCGTACATGTCGTACGGCGGGTACGACGTCGTGGGCTACTCCACGGCCTACCCCACGGCGGCGTAGGTCTCGTCCACGGCGTGTGGTCGATAGACGTACGCCTCGTCGTCGTCGACGCCCACGGACAGGATGCCCGTGCTGCGCTCGTACTCCGTACGCGCCGTCTCCAGAAGACGGCGCCAGGAAGTGACGGTGGGTCGCCTGCGCAGCAGTGCGCGCCGCTCCCGCTCCGTCATTCCGCCCCACACGCCGAATTCGACGCGGTTGTCCAGTGCGTCCGCGAGGCACTCGGTCCGTACCGGGCATCCGGTACACACCGCCTTGGCCCTGTTCTGAGCCGCACCCTGTACGAACAGTTCGTCCGGATCGGTAGTGCGGCAGGCTGCCTGCGCACTCCAGTCGGTTACCCAGCCCATGCCGGCGCCGTCCTCTCCCGAATCGAGGCTCCCCCACGGCGGCAGAGGCATATTCACCGCTGCCAGTTGAGGACGTTACGGAAGGTGGGCACAGCGCAACACCCCCTTCGGGCCCAATCTTGAATGGCCCGAACGGACTATGCGTACGCGGCAGATCACCCAACGGAGTGAGCTGGGGACATGCGTGAGAATCCCGGCAAACCGGGGCGTTTCAGTTGAGCCACAACGGACGCCTGATGACGCATGAGGCGTAAACGGACAGCGATTGCGGGCAATCGCCTGCTTGTCCGGGAGCCGGACAGCCATAAACATCGACTTGATGCGCAACCGCACTGCTGTGACAGTTGAGCGCAGCTTAGGCCAGAGCATTGACCCGTGTCCGGCGAATCAGAACGTAGGCTGCCCTCATGGCAAAGAAGCGCTCGGGCGGTGGTCTGACCGGGACCCAGCAGGCCGCCAAGTTCGTCGGGGTGAGTGTGCTCGCCGGAGCCGTGCTCGCGGGGATCGCGCTGCCGGCGTTCGGCGCGCTGGGGCTCGCGGCCAAGGGCACGGTCGACGGATTCGACGAGATCCCCGCCAATCTCAAGACCCCGCCGCTCAGTCAGCGCACCACGATCCTGGACTCCCAGGGCGGAGCGATCGCGACGATCTACTCGCGCGACCGCACGGTGGTGCCGCTCGCGGACATCTCCCCGTACATGCAGAAGGCGATCGTCGCGATCGAGGACGCGCGCTTCTACGAGCACGGCGCGATCGACCTCAAGGGCGTGCTGCGCGCGCTCAACAAGAACGCGACGTCGGGCGGGGTGGCCCAGGGCGCTTCGACCCTCACCCAGCAGTACATCAAGAACGTCTTCGTGGAGGAGGCCGGCGACGACCCCGACAAGGTCGCCGAGGCCACCCAGCAGACGCTCGGCCGCAAGGTCAAGGAGCTCAAGTACGCGATCCAGGTCGAGGAAGAGCTCGGCAAGAAGAAGATCCTGGAGAACTACCTCAACATCACGTTCTTCGGGCAGCAGGCCTACGGCATCGAGGCCGCGGCCAAGCGCTACTTCTCCAAGCCCGCCAAGGACCTGACGCTGCCCGAGTCCGCCATGCTGGCCGGCATCGTCCAGTCGCCGAGCCGCTACGACCCCGTCAACGACGCCACCGAGGCGAAGAAGCGCCGCGACGTGGTCCTCCAGCGGATGGCCGACAAGAAGGACATCTCGCAGGCCGAGGCCGACCGCGCCAAGGCCGTGCCGATCAAGCTGAAGGTCTCCAAGCCGAAGAACGGCTGCATCACGGCCGTCAGCGGCGCGGGCTTCTTCTGTGACTACGTACGCGAGGTCTTCCTCTCCGACCCGGTCTTCGGCAAGACCAAGGAGGAGCGGGCCAAGCTCTGGAACCAGGGCGGCCTGACCGTCCGTACGACCCTGGACCCGCAGGCCCAGCAGTCCACCCAGGCCTCGATCAAGGACCACGTCTACCAGACGGACAAGGTCGCCACCGCCGTCACGCTGGTCCAGCCCGGCACCGGCAAGATCATGGCGATGGGCCAGTCGAGGCCGTACGGCTTCGGGGCCAACGAGACCCAGATCAACTTCTCGGTCAACAAGCAGATGGGCGGCTCGAACTTCGGCTTCCCGGTCGGCTCGACCTTCAAGCCGTTCCTGGCCGCCGCCGCGATCGAGGGCGGCAAGCCGCCGACGCAGCAGTACCCGTCGCCGTACGAGATGGACTACCCGGCGACCGTCCAGACGTGCGGCGCCAAGCCGTGGGTGAACACCAACAACGAGCAGCTGCAGAACGAGAACGAGTCCGAGCACGGGCCGTACCCGCTGAAGACCGCGATGGAGAAGTCGGTCAACACGTACTTCGTGCAGATGCTCGGCGAGATCGGCATGTGCCCGGTCGCGCAGATGACGGACAAGCTGCACGTGGTGCAGGGCGACGGCACGAAGCTCCCGATGGTGCCCTCGGCACTGACGCTGGGCTCCACCGGTATCTCCCCGCTGAACATGGCGAGCGCGTACGCCGCCTTCGCCAACCGGGGCACGTACTGCACGCCGGTCGCCATCGAGTCGATCAAGAAGGCGGACGGCACGGCGCTGCCCGTGCCGAAGACCTCGTGCAGCCAGGCGATGTCGCAGAACACGGCGGACGCCGTCAACACGCTGCTGCGCGGTGTCACCGACTCCGGTACGGGCGCCCTGGCCGGTCTGTCGGACCGCGACAACGCGGGCAAGACCGGTACCACCGACCAGCGCAAGAACGCCTGGTTCGTCGGCTACACGCCGAACATGTCGGGCGCGGTGTGGGTCGGCAGCCCGACGCAGAAGGTCGAGATGGAGAACATCACGATCGGCGGCCAGTACCAGGAGAAGGTGTACGGCGGCCAGGTCCCCGGACCGATCTGGAAGGACGCCATGACGGGCGCCCTGAGCGGCCAGCCGTCCCCCAGCTTCGTGACGGTCAACATCCCCGACCCGCAGGGCAAGGAGAACCCCCCGGCGGGCGACGACAACGCCGCCAAGCCGAGGGGCGGCGGCAAGAAGCACCGCCCGGGCGGCGGCGACAACAAGCCGGGCGGCGGCGTCACGGTCCCGCCGAACCCGGGCATCTCGATCCCGCCGGGGATGATCGGCGGGGACACGGGGGCGATCGGCGGGAACTGGCCGTAGGGGTCGGGCCCGCGTCGCGATGAGCACGTAGGCACGTAGGCACGTAGGCACATAAGACACGTAGGCACGTAGGCACGTAGGCACGTAGGCACATAAGACACGTAAGACACGTAAGAAGGGGGCACCCGGGAAAACCGGGCGCCCCCCTCTTACGTACTTACCTACCGTCTACGGCTGCGGGTCAGCCCGCGAGGAGGCGCTTCACGGTCGCGGCGACCCGGCCGCCGTCGGCGAGTCCGGCGACCTTCGGGTTCACGATCTTCATGACGGCGCCCATGGCGCGCGGCCCCTCGGCCCCACCGGCCTTGGCCTCCGTGACGGCGTCCGCCACGATCGCGTTCAGCTCGTCGTCGGAGAGCTGCTTGGGCAGGTACGCGTCGAGGATCTCGCCCTCGGCCCGCTCCTTGGCCGCCGACTCCGCCCGGCCGCCCTGCTCGAAGGCGTCGGCCGCCTCACGCCGCTTCTTCGCCTCCTTGGCGATGACCTTCAGCACCTCCTCGTCGGAGAGCTCGCGCGCGCTCTTGCCCGCGACCTCCTCCTTGGCGATGGCGGTGAGGGTCAGGCGGAGCGTGGACGAGCGCAGCTCGTCGCGCGCCTTCATGGCGGTGGTGAGGTCGTCCTTGAGCGTGGCCTTGAGCGTGGTCATACGCCCCAGTGTGTCAGGTGGCGGCGCGGGGGCGCGTGCGAGTTTCGGGCGGAAGGGGTACGGGCGGGTCGCGGGTGCTCTCCGGCGAGGGGCGGCCGCCGCGGCCGGTGAACGTACGCCCCTCTCCGGCGAGAGCGGCCGCCGCTGCCGGTGGCCGTACGCCCGTCACCCGTCTGCAACGATGGGCGCATGCGCGCGCGATACGGAGTACCCCTGGGAATCACGGCGGTCGGGGCGGCCGGCCTCGCCTACTCGATCGGCTTCGAGGCCCGATCGTTCCGGCTGCGACGGGTGACCGTACCGATGCTGCCGCGCGGCGCGCGTCCGTTGCGGGTGCTGCAGATCTCCGACATCCACATGGTGAGCGGCCAGCGCAAGAAGCGCGCGTGGATCCAGTCGCTGGCGGGCCTGCGCCCGGACTTCGTGGTCAACACGGGCGACAACCTGTCGGACCCGGAGGGCGTCCCGGAGGTCCTGGACGCACTGGGGCCGCTGATGGAGTTCCCGGGCGTGTACGTCTTCGGCTCGAACGACTACTACGGCCCCAAGCTGCGCAACCCAGCCCGCTACCTGCTGGAGAAGGCCCAGGGCAGGCACGGCCTGAACGGCAACCCGCCCGCCGTCGGCGTCGTCCACAACCCGTGGGAGGACCTGCGGGACGCGTTCGACGCGGCGGGCTGGGTCGGCCTGAGCAACACGCGGGGCCGGCTGAAGCTGCCCGGCGGCTTCGAGCTCGCGTTCACGGGCCTGGACGACCCGCACATCAAGCGGGACCGGTACGGGCTGGTCGAGGGCGGCCCCGAGACGGACGCGGACGCGTCGATCGCGGTGGTCCACGCCCCGTACCTGCGCACTCTGGACGCCTTCACGGCCGACGGCTACCCCCTGATCCTGGCCGGCCACACCCACGGCGGCCAGCTGTGCATCCCGTTCTACGGCGCCCTGGTCACCAACTGCGACCTGGACACGGACCGCGTGAAGGGCCTGTCCACCCACGAGTCGGGCGGCCACCGCTCGTACCTGCACGTCTCGGCGGGCTGCGGCGCGAACCGCTACACCCCGGTCCGCTTCGCGTGCCCGCCCGAGGCGACCCTCCTGACCCTGACACCCCGCCCCTGACGGCCCCCCGAAACCGGATTTCGTCTCCGGCCGCCGGTGGGCTAAAGTAAACGACGTCGCCAGGACAACGGGCGACATCGGGGTGTAGCGCAGCTTGGCAGCGCGCTTCGTTCGGGACGAAGAGGTCGTGGGTTCAAATCCCGCCACCCCGACAGCTGTAGGACCAGGTCAGGCCCGGTACTGAGAGATCAGTGCCGGGCCTGACCTGTGTTTCCGGGCCGACCGCCCGTCGCGCCGGCCCGTCGCACCCGGCAGACGCAGAAGTGGCCGTTCCCCTCATCGGGGAACGGCCTCTTCTGCGTCGCTGCTGCCGGTGCCTTCGGCGACCGGCCGGGGCATTCACCGGCTGACGGTGTGGGTCCGGCGCCAGTCCCTCCCCTGTTGGGACCGGTGCCGGACCACACTGTCGGCGTCGGAATGCCCGACCCGTGGTGACGCGCCGGCTCCCCGCATGGGGCCGAGCTCCACGGATCCTCGAACTCACGCGGCGGGGCCGTCGCCGCCGTCTCGTGGCTCCGAACCGAAGCTGGCCGAGAACATGCGGCATCATGAGCTGTCTCTTCGAGCGCCGGGCCGGTGGCCTGTCCGGGCGTCGCCCGGTTGGTGCGCTGCTGCGTCGAGATCCTGCCAGTTACGGCTCCCACGGAGGAGTCCCTGGCAGTGAGTTCACGGCTTAGCCGCAGGTCAGCCGTATAGGGTGGGTTTTCCGGTCCGGATGTTCAGGTGCGGGGGAAGTAAGGAGTGGAACCTTGAGTTCCGACTCAGGGGCACGCACAGCCTTCGCGGAACGTCTCGCGCTGCTGTACACGGAGGCCGGCAACCCTCCTCTCAAGCGCGTGGCCGAGGCGGTCGTCCGGCTTCAGCGGGTCGACGAACGAGGGCGGCCCGTACGGGTGTCCGCGCAGCGGATCAGCGACTGGCGACGGGCCCGGAATGTGCCTGCCCAGTTCGCCGCCCTCGCAGTCGTGCTGCACGTCCTGATTCCCGAGGCGCGGCGCTCGCGGCCCGCGCCCGTGTCCACGGGCCTGTACGACCTGGCGCACTGGCAGCGCCTGTGGGAGCGCGCGGTCGCCGACCCGGTCGGTGATCGCCCCGTGTCCCCCGCGGAAGAGGACGAACAACCTCCGGTCGAAGCCGTCACCGTGCCCGGTGGCGTGTGCCCGTACCGGGGCCTGGCTTCGTATCGTCAGCAGGACGCCCGGTGGTTCTTCGGCCGGGAGCGCAGCAGGGACGCCCTCGTCGCTCAGCTCCGCGCGGCGGAGAAGACGGGCGGCCTGGTCATGCTCGTGGGCGCCTCCGGAGCGGGAAAGTCCTCGCTGCTGAACGCCGGGCTGGTGCCCGCGTTGCAGAACGGCGGGCCGAGGGGCCAGAACAAGCAGGCGCGGCAGGTACTCCAGCTCGTGCCGGGCGGCGATCCGCTCGCGGAGCTGACGCGCCGAATACCCGAGCTCGCACCCGTCGTCTCCGGCGCGCAGGAGCCCGGTACTCCGAAGTTCGCGCACGCGGTGCGGGAGGCCGTCGCGGCATGGGCGCGGCGCGAGACCTCTTCTCCCGCCGCTCCGGTCGTCATCGTGGACCAGTTCGAGGAGACGTTCACCCTCTGCGCCGACGAGACGAGCCGGCGTACGTTCGTCCAGCTCCTCCACGCCGCGTGCACGCCTTCCCCCAAGCTCTCGACTCCGGTCGAGCAGGGGGGACCCCCATGCTCCGGCGACCCGGCCCCCCTGCTCGTCGTGCTCGGCATCCGCGCCGACTTCTACGAGCGGTGCCTCGGGTATCCCGAGCTGGCCGACGCGCTGCAGCACCGGCACATGGTGCTCGGGCCGCTGACCACCGCGGAGCTGAGGGAAGCGGTGACCGGCCCGGCCAAGGCCGTGGGCATGGAACTCGAACCGGGGCTCGCGGAGCTGATCGTCCGGGAAGTGAGCGCCGACGGCCCCCGAGGGGTGCACGACGCGGGGGCGCTTCCGCTCCTCTCCCACGCCCTCCTCGCCACCTGGCAGCGGCGCAAGGCGGGACGGCTCACGCTGGCCGGCTACCGCGCGGCGGGCGGAATCCAGGGCGCCGTGGCGGCGACCGCCGAGCGTGCCTGGTCGAGCCTCGACCCGGCGGCCCGCACGGCCGCGCGACTGCTCCTGCTCAGGCTGGTCAAGCTGAGCGAGGACACCCAGGCCACCCGTAGACGGGGGACGCGGCGCCAGCTCGCGGAGGAGTCGACGGACCCCAACAGGACGGAGGAGTCGCTCGAAGCGCTGGTGCGCGCCCGTCTGGTGACCCTCGACGCGGAGACCGTGGAGATCACCCACGAGGCGCTGCTCCACGCCTGGCCGCGCCTTCGCGAGTGGATCGACGAGGACCGCAACGACCATCTGCTGCGCCAGCGGCTGGAGGAGGACGGCCGGGCCTGGGAGGACTCGAAGCGGGACACCTCGCTGCTCTACCGGGGCTCTCGCCTCGAACAGGCCCATACCTGGGCGAAGTCTGCGGGTGACACCTTCCTGACCCGGGGCGCCAAGGAGTTCCTGGCCGCTTCGGTCAGGCTGCGCAAGCGCACCGTCTGGATCAGCCGCAGCGCGATATCGGCCCTGGTCGTCCTGGCGGTACTGGCCGTCTGTGCGGCATGGGTCGCCCGGCAGCAGCGGGACGACGCCGTGTTCGAGCAGGTGGTCGCCGAGGCCGACCGGGCCCAGCACACGGACCCGTCGCTCTCCGCTCAGCTCGCCCTGGTCGCCCACCACTTGCGGCCCGACAACCAGGGCACGAACAACCGCCTGATCTCGATCGTGAACGCTCCGCTGGCCACCCCGCTCCTCGGCCACACCGGAGCCGTCTACCTCACCTCGTTCAGCCCGAACGGGCGGGTCCTGGCCACCGCCAGCTACGACCGGACCGTCCGGCTGTGGGACGTGGCGGACCCGGCCCGGCCCAAGCCGCTGGGCCCGCCCCTCACCGGCCACACGAGCTGGGTGAGCAGCGCGGTCTTCAGCCCGGACGGCAGCACCCTCGCCAGCGCCTCGGACGACGGCACGATCCGGCTGTGGGACGTACGCGATCCCGGCCGTCCGCAGCCGCTCGGCGCTCCCCTGACCGGCCACCACGGCACGATCTACCTCCTCGCCTTCAGGCCGGACGGACGCACCCTGGCCTCCGCCGGTGAGGACCGCACCGTTCGGCTGTGGGACGTGGCCGACCCGCGCCGGCCGAACGCCCTCGGCGTCCTGACCGGCCACACCGCCGCCGCGCGCTGCGTGGCGTTCAGCCCTGACGGGCGGACGCTGGCGGCGGGT
Source organism: Streptomyces sp. NPDC048696 (assembly GCF_043198895.1). Taxonomy (NCBI): domain Bacteria; kingdom Bacillati; phylum Actinomycetota; class Actinomycetes; order Kitasatosporales; family Streptomycetaceae; genus Streptomyces; species Streptomyces sp. NPDC048696. Next base: position 119,137 of record NZ_JBICVJ010000003.1, read on the forward strand.
GGCGACGACGGCTCGATCAGGCTGTGGGACACCGCTGATCCGCTGCGGCCGGTGCCGCTCGACACGGTGCTGACCGGCCACACGGGCACAGTGCACTCCGTGGCCTTCAGCCCCGACGGCCGCACATTGGCCAGCGGCGGCTCGGACGACACCATCCGGCTCTGGAGCGTCGCCGACCCCCGTCAGGCGGCACCGCTCGGCACCCCGCTCACCGGCCACACCGGTCCCATCTGGTCGGTGGCCTTCAGCCCCGACGGAAGCAAGCTCGCCGCCGCCAGCGCGGACAGCACGGCGAGCCTGTGGAACGTCAGCGATCCGGCCTACCCGTCGCAGGTCGGCGAGCCCCTCGCGGGGAGCAGCGGCGAGATGTACGCCCTGGGCTTCAGCCCCGACGGCCGCACCCTCGCCACCGGGAGCGGCGACAGCAAGGTCCGGCTGTGGTCGATACCGACGTCGGACATGATCGGCCGTATCGGGGCGTTCCGCCCGGACGGACGGGTGCTCGCCACGGCCGCGCGCGATCACCGGGTTCGGCTGTGGAACGTGCAGACTCCCAACCGGCCCGTGTCACTGAGCGCGCCGTTCACGCCCGGGGACGGCGACGTACGTTCGCTGACGTTCTCGCCCGACGGCCGCACACTCGCGGTGCAGATGACACGCAGCGCGGTGCAGCTGTGGAACGTCACCGACCCGGCCCGGCCCAGGCCCTACGGGTCGCCCATCGCCCTGCGCACCCGGTTCTCCGGCCCCGACGCGCTCGCGTTCAGCCCGGACGGCCGCACCTTGGCGGCCGACTACGACGACCGCACGATTCAGCTGTACGACGTGGGCGACCCGGCCCGGCCGCTCCCGCTCGGCACACCGCTCTCCGGCCACACGGGCTACGTCAACTCCCTGGTCTTCGGCCCGGACGGCCGCACTCTCGCCAGCGGCAGCGCGGACGGCACCATCCGGCTGTGGAACGTGACCGACCCGCGTCAGGTCTCCCCGCTCGGCGCGCCGCTGTCCGGACACCTCGGCCCCATCAACGCACTGGCCTACAGTCCGGACGGCCATACGCTGGCCAGCGGCAGCGACGACGACACGGTCCGCCTCTGGAACATCACCGACCCGCTCAAGGCTGCCCGGTTGGGCTCACCCCTGACCGGCCACACCGAAGCGGTCGTGTCCCTGACGTTCAGCCAGGACGGCCGCACCCTGGCGAGCGGCGGCAACGACAACGCGGTCCGGCTCTGGAACGTCGGCCACCCGTCCGAGGCCGCTCCCATCGGTCAGTCGATGAGCCCCAACGCCAAGACGGGCAATTTCCTGTCGTTCAGTCCCCAGAGTCACATGCTCGGGGTGTCGAGCGGCAGCGATACGGTCCGGCTGTGGAACTTGGACGCCGATGAGGCCATCAGCCGTATTTGCTCGACCACTCGGGGCGTCCTGACGCCGGAGAAATGGCACGAGAATCTGCCTCGCCTCTCGTATACGCCTCCTTGCGACCAGTAATCACGCCGTGTGATCCCGATCACAAGTCGCCGATACGGTGGAGGAGTCCATTCCCGCAGCGCGAGCAGCGTTGTTACTGTTGGTCGCAGCCCGACCGCTGGCGCATCCCCCGTCGCCAGCGGTCGGGCGCTTCTATGGCCGATGCCTATAGCCTGCCTGCGCCTTTCGATGCGGCAGAGAATTGGTCCACCCCAAAGGCAATAGCCGCGCGCGCCTAATGCTCCGTGCGCAATCCCGGGAAGTGCGGGTGCGGCCGCCCCGCCCGCCCCTCTCCACTCTCTCCACTCGTCAGGACCTCTTGAGGAGTCGTACGCTGATCATCGTCGGACAACGGGACGGTGAGCGCCCATGGCAGTGGCGTACGAGCGGATCGCGGACGAGCTCCGGCGGTCCATCCGCGCGGGTGAGCTGCGGCCCGGAGACCGTCTGCCGCCGGAGACGAAGCTCGCCGAGACCTACCGGCGCAGCGTGCCGACGATCCGCGACGCACTCCGGCTGCTGCGGGACGAGGGCCTGATCGAGAAGCAGCACGGCCGGGGCAACTTCGTCCGTCGCCCCCGCACCTCGGCGCTGCGCGACAACGCCCGCCACCAATGGGAGAAGGACCGGGCACGCAAGCCCGTGACCGAGCGGCTGGAGACGGGCGCGACCGAGCACGACACCGGCCTCAAGGCCGACGACCTCGTCTTCTTCGCGGCCTACCGGGAGATCAAGGCGGGGCGGAAGCTCGCGGAAACGTTCGGCGTTCCCGAGGGGACGGTCCTGCTTGAGCGCAGCTATCGGACGCGGTACGCCGCCGAAAGCGCCCCCTTCAGCCTGGTGACCTCGTACATCCCGCGCTGCCTGATCGAGGGGAACCCCGACCTCCTCGACGAGACGAAGGAGCCGTGGCCGGGCGGCACACAGAACCAGCTCCACACCGTCGGGATCGAGGTCGACCGCGTACAGGAGCGGGTCACCGCCCGACCGCCGACCCCCGAGGAGGCGGAGGAGCTGGAGCTGCCGCCCGGGACATCCGTCCTGATCCTCCGCAAGACGACGATCGACGTCGACGAGCGGGTGGTGGACATCACCGATGTCACGCTGCCCGGCGACCGCACGGAACTGCTCTTCACCACTCCCCTGGAAAGGTGGTGACGCCGTGCGCCGGCGCATCACGGTCATTACCGCTGTCCACGGCCCGTCCGCCCACTTCCTTCCGGACGCGTACAAGTCGATCCGCGAACAGGATCTCCCTGAGGGCTGGGAGTGGCATTGGGTGATCCAGCAGGACGGCCAGAGCGACGACGTCGCTCCGCATGTCCCCCTCGACGACGAACGGGTGACCTTCCGGCAGGGGCGCCCCGGCGGTCCGGGCGTCACCCGCACGATCGCCCTCGCCCACGCGGACGGCGAGTACGTCAAGATCCTGGACGCCGACGACCAGTTGCCCCTGGGCGCGCTGGCACGCGATCTCGCGGCCCTGGAAGCCGACCCGGCCCTCGGCTGGGCCACCTCACGCGTCCTGGACCTGCTGCCCGACGGCTCCCACGTGGGCTTCCCCGGCGACCCGGAGCCGGGCGCGATCGAGCGCGGCGCGGTCCTCGACCACTGGAAGGCGAACGGTTTCCGCGCCCAGGTCCACCCGGCGACGCTGTTCGTCCGCCGGGACCTGCTCCTCGCGCTCGGCGGCTGGATGGCCCTGCCGGCCTCGGAGGACACGGGGCTGCTGCTCGCCCTGAACGCCACGAGCCGCGGGTGGTTCTCATCCGAGGTCGGCCTGCTCTACCGCAAGTGGCCCGGCCAGGCCACCAGCCAGGCGACGCACACGGACGCCGCCGAGCGGGACGCCCGTATGGCGGTCATCGAGTCCCGGGCGCGGGCGCTGGCGTCGTTCAACTGGCTTTATACCGCTACGGGTTGATCGATAGCGCGTAAAAGGGCCAGGCCGGGGATCACGCCAGGCCACGTGACGCCAGGCGGCTGTTCAGGTGTTCAAGTGCTGAGCTGTTCAGGCAAGCGTGTCCGCGTCGACGCGCGAAAAGATCAGATCGCTCTCACCCACGATTGGCCCCCGCTGGCGCACCGGGATTCGGGGAGCGCGCCGCAGTGCTTCGGAGTAGCTTTCCGGAGAATATTCATTGGCCAGCCGGTACACGTTGAAGCCGTGGCTCCGCATTGTCTCCAACAACTGATCGGCACAATCGCCGAGTTGCGCCATACGGTCAGGGGTGACCTCGACCGTGATCTCGGCGTCAGGTCGGATCAGGTCGAGCATGGGGACCATGCCTCGCACGACTCCGCCTTCCGCGCCTTCCACGTCAATCTTGATCACTCGCGCGTTGGCGATCTCCGCCGGTTCGAGCACTTCCGGCAGCGGCACCGCCTCGATCTCGAAAGTGGACTCGGCGGTGCCGTCGTACGGGACGATGCTGTTCGCACCCATGTTGTGCGAGCTGGCGAGGACGAATTCCAGCGTCTTGTGGCTGTCGGAGACAGCGGTGTTGACCGCGCGGAGGTTGCCGCACCGGTTGAGCCGAGCGTGCCGCAGAAGCCGCCCGTGGAACAGCGGCGACGCCTCGATCGCGGTCACCCGCCCCGCTTCCCCGACGAGTTGCGACGCCAGCACACTAAAGTAGCCGATGTTCGCCCCGACGTCGACGAAGCCGTCCCCCGGCCGCAGCCGACGCCGGAGCCAGGCTGTCATGTGCGGCTCCCACACCCCGAACAGGTAGATGTACCGCTGGATCAAGTCCGTGGTGTCGACGGCGAACCTGGCCCCGAAGGCGGTGTCGACGACCCGTCGACGCGGGTGATCCATGAGGTGGGAATTGAGATGGCGCGCGGCGAGCGACGCCTTGGCGAGCGCAAGCGGAGGGCCGGAAGCGCGGCGCAGATAGCCGCGCCCCAGGGTGACCAGGGCCTCTGAAACGGGATTCGCCATCCTGCTGCCTTTCGCGCGCGGTGCCGGCCGAGCCGTGGCGCCGCAGCCGTGGCCCCGCAGCCGCGCCCCCGGCACCCCCGCCCCCCGCTCGCGGCACCGGGCTTCAGGCGGTGGCTGCGGCCGTCCGTTCCTGGTCGAACGGCAGGCCCAGCATACGAATCGCGTTCCCGCGCAACAGCTTGTACGCCACATCCTCCGGCAGCCCGCCGACGTGATCGGCGGCCACCTCCTTCGTGTGCGGCCATGTCGAGTCGACGTGCGGGTAGTCGGTCTCGAAGGTCGCGTTGTCGACCCCGACGGTCCCGATCGACTCGATGCCGTGCTTGTCGCGGAAGAAGCAGCAGAAGATCTGGCGGTAGTAGTACGTCGAGGGCGGCTCGGGGATCAGGTCCTTCACCCCGCCCCAGGCGCGGTGCTCCTCCCACACGTCGTCGGCGCGCTCCAGGGCGTAAGGGATCCACCCCATCTGCCCCTCGCTGTACGCGAGTTTGAGGCGCGGGAACTTCACGAGCACACCGCTGAACAGGAAGTCCATCATCGACGCCATCGCGTTGTTGAAGCTCAGCGAGGCCTGTACGGCGGGCGGCGCGTCGGGGGACGCGGCGGGCATCTGCGAACTGCTGCCGATGTGCATGTTGACGACCGTGCCGGTCTCCTGGCACACCGCGAAGAACGGGTCCCAGTAGCCGGAGTGGATGGACGGCAGCCCCAGGTACGTCGGGATCTCGCTGAAGGTCACCGCGCGCACGCCACGAGCGGCGTTGCGCCTGATCTCGGCGACCGCGAGGTCGATGTCCCAGAGCGGGATGAGGCAGAGCGGGATCAGCCGACCGCCGCTGTCCCCGCACCACTCCTCCACCATCCAGTCGTTGTACGCCCGTACGCAGGCCAGCCCGACCTCCTTGTCCTTGGCCTCGGCGAAGGTCTGCCCGCAGAACCGGGGAAAGGTCGGGAAGCAGAGGCTGGCCTCGACGTGGTTGAGGTCCATGTCGGCGAGCCGCGCCTTGGGGTCCCAGCAGCCCCGCCGCATCTGGTCCCGGGTGATCCCGTCGAGCGTCATCTCGTCCCGGGAGAACCCGACGGCGGCGATGATCCGCTTGTACGGGAAGAGCAGCCCCTCGTACTCCCACCAGTCGGTGATCTGTCCCGCCGGGTCGGTGGTGAACCGGTACTTCCCCCCGACGTACTGCAGATCACCGATCCCGGCGGTGAAGGGCTTCGGGCCCTTGTCCCGGTACTTCTCCGGAAGCCAGGTCGCGAAGAGATGCGCGGGCTCGATCACGTGATCGTCCACGCTGATGACCTTGGGGAGCTCCCTGGTACCGCCCACGTCGCTGACCACCGTGTACCCCCAGACTGCCTGCCGACTCACCGGCGAGATCTGACGACCCATCAGGTTTTCGGTTTCAGGGTATGGGGTCGCCCCTTAGACGACAAGGGCGAATCGAGAGCCGCCGCACCTCTTGCGGGGCGAGCCGGGGCGCGCTGAACTGACGACCCATCAGTTCAGCGCGCGGCGAGGGGACCAAGATGCGGACGATCTGGCTCAGTGGCCCACAGTGGCTCGCGGTGCTCCGTATCGGCCTGGGGCTGTGGTGGCTGGAGAGCTGGCGCCACAAGGACAAGAAGCAGTGGTTCGCGGGCGGCGGCATCCGCTGGGCCGCGGGCATAGCGGAGAAGCACCGCTGGCCCTTCGTCCGCCGCGGCTTCGACCTGGTGGTGAAGCCGCGTCCGACGTTGATGGCGTACGTCGTCGCCTACGCCGAGCTGGCCCTCGGCCTCGGCCTGACCACTGGATTCCTGACGCCGATAGCGCTCGTCAGCGGCTTCGTACTCAGCTTGATCTACTTCGCCCTGATGATCCACGACTGGGCGGAGCAGGGGCAGAACCTGATGATGGCGCTGATCTCCGCGGTCGGGCTGTTCGGTGTGTGCTGGCAGAGCTGGTCGGTGGACGACGCGTTGGGGTTGTTCGGGGGGTAGGGGGGTGGGGGTCAGACGCCGGGCACCGCACACCGGAGGAGCACCCGGCATCCGACGTCCGACGTCCGGACAGGTGGCAGTCGGGGCGGGCCGCCCCTACATCCAGCCCGCCTCCACAGCCGCGGCGACGGCGGCGGCCTCGGCCGCGTCCGCCTCGGCGTTCAGGGTGTCGTTCCGCCCCAACCCCTCACTCCCCGCAGCGGCGCCTGCGGCCTGGGATGCCTTGATCGCCGCACGATACGCAGCCTCGGAAAGCTCACTCGCCCCGCCATGGGATCGAGCCTCCTGGGCGGCGACGGCCGCGGCAGCCGCGGCATTCCTCGCGCCGCGGGCGTCGGCCGCGGGATCGGGAGCGTTCTTGGCGAGCTCGGCGAGAGCCTGCCGGGACAGCCGAACACCATTGGCGGCCCGCGCAGCACCTCCGGTCGGCACGAGCTCGGCCCGGCTCAACTCGATGCCGGCGTGAAGGCACGCGGCTGCGGCTCGATCGGTGGCGCTTTGCCCCCGCGCGATGTGAGGCCGCCGAACGACTCCATCAGCTGGGGTCGTTGCGGCGTCGTACACCACTGTGCCCTGGCGCTGAGGGTTCCCGGACTGCTCACTCCCATTGCGGTCGCTCATGGTCATCTCCTTGCCTGTCGGGACGACGTGTGACCCGGTTCGGGTGCCCGCGAGTGGCCGGGGACGCTGCGCAAGACAGGGCCCTTCAACGGGCGAGCGGCAGAGTGACACGCCGCACGCGAACAGGCCAGAGGCTCCCTGCATGCGTTGTGCGACACGGATCACTGCCATCTATCGGAGGTGATCAAGCACGGCATGCCGTCACCAAGCCGCGCAAAGGCGAAAGTTCGGGAGTGGGCGGGGAGTGGATCAAGGAAGCCGTTCCCGCCGACGCCACACGAGACCATTTTCTCCCGACATCCTGACCTGCGCGGCAACCGCATGTCCCTGGTCGGAAGGTTCCGAACCTCATTCGGGACGAAGAGGTCGTGGGTTCAAATCCCGCCACCTCGACAGCTGCAAGACCAGCTCAGGCTTGGTTTCCTCGCAAGGGAAACCAAGCTTGAGCTGCTTTTCGGCGGGCGTGGGGAGTGAGCGGATCTCGCTGAGCGCGTTGCGCTCGGACAGCCTGGCCCTCTCCCCGCGGGTTGATCGCTAGGTCGACGCTCCCGTCACTATGCCCAGCAGGGTGAGGGCGCAAAAGGCCGTGCCCCAGGCCAGTGCGTGGCGTATGCAGCGGTATTTGGTCCAGGCGATCTGGGACAGCGTCGCCAATTGGCTCAGGTCCCTGGATACGAGGTCGGTGCGGCGGACCATCCACTCCAGGTGTGCGACCGACACGGCCAGCCTCGCATCGCCGAAGTAGTGAGTGCGGGAGCTCCGGGGGGTGCCGAGCCGTGGGATCACGGCCAGGCCCAGTAACCCGAGTGCTGGTACGCAGGCGGCACAGCCCACCCAGAGGAGGAGGCGTGGGACGACCGGGTAGTGCCGTGGGGCGATGATGTCGCTGCCGATCGCGCCGAGCAGAGCGGTCAAGGCCGCTCCCAGGGACGCCAGCATCAGGCCGGCCTTGTTGTCGGCCCTCACTAGTTCCTCACGGGCTTCGGACAGCAGGACCCTGGCAACTGCCGCACCGCGGTCGGTCGCCGTATAGGTCTCCGGGTCCGTGTCTGCACCGTCTCCGGGTGTGATCACGCCTCCCCCACTCTTTTCGTCCGTGTCAACAGGCGGCCGCCCCGGCGTGCGAGGCGGCCGTGGTGCCGCTTCTGGTGCAGGCGGGTGCGTCAGACCGTCGACGAGCGACGGAGCTCGTCCTCCAGCGCGTTCACCGCCTGCCGGACCCGGATGTTCATCGCTGCCGTGTGTTCCCGAAACGCCGCCTCCGACTCGGCGCGGTGGCGCCGGACCTCCTGTTCGATGGCGTCTTGGGCGATCTCAAAGTTCGCCGTGGCCCGGCGCTCAGCGAGCCGGACCTCCTCCCCGTGAATCTTCACGGCACTGTTGCTCTCACTGGTGAGCATCCGGTCGTACGCAGTCTCGCCGCTCAGGTACTTCACCAGCACGGGGAGCACGTCGAGGAGCACAAACAGGAGGCGGACCAGCCAGATGCCCACGAACAGCACCGGATTCCCCGTCGCGAGTTCATCGAGCGCCCGGATCCGTTCCAGGACACCGATCTCCTTCTGCTTGGCGCGTTCCTCGTCGAGCCGCCGCTCGATGCTGGCGGCCCGGGCCTTGAGGAACTCGCCGCGTGACGAGGTCAGCTCGCCCTCGATCTTCGAGATGCCGCTGTTCAGACCGGCCAGCCGCGTTTCGTTCTCACTGGTGCGGTGGGTAGTCCGGTAGTCCTGCGCCTTGTCGCGCAGGCGCAGGCACTCGGACGTCCGCTGATACAGACCGGTAGCGGCTATACGGATCAGTTGGCGGCACTCGTCCCGTACTTCGGAGTCGATGGCCTCCAACCTGGTGGTGTCCTGGTCCACCCGCTTCTGCAGAGCGGCGGCGTCAGAGCGCAAGGCGGCCAGTTGGTCGGCCTGTTCGCCGGGCGCCGCGTGGAAGGAGAGAACGTACGTCTTGTCGCAGCCACCCGAGGCGACAGTCTGCGTCGTGGACGGCACGGGGTTGCAGCGAACTAGGTTCGTTCGCAACTGGTCGATGACGTCCGTGCGTTCGTCCACGACATGTTCCTCGATGGCCGTCTGGAAGATACGCAGCACCAGCGGCTCGGCGATCACCGCACCAAGCATCAGCGCGATCAGCAAACGCAGGAGGAGGGGCCCGACCCGTCTCCGCGCGTTCGGCTGAGGTGTGACCAGCCAGCGGTCGAGGTTGAGCACGAACAGCATCCAGATGACCGTCGGGACCAAGGCCACGAAGGAGAGCCTGCCGAGCGCCTCGGTCGCGAAGTTCCACATGGAGAAGCCCGCGATGACGGAGGTGCCGAGCACCACCCCGCCGAGGGCCGTGTACTTGCTCCGCTCGTACCTGACCTTGTCCAGCAACTCCTCGTCGACGCCGGTCAGGGCGCGCAGACGTCGTGCGGCCTCGAATCCGGAAGGACGGCGGGTGGCGCGGGAAGGAGCCCCACTACCGGGAGTACGCGCAAAGAGCCGGTATGCGGTGCGGGCATTTGCCGTGCGGGAGGCACCCTCATCGCCAGTGCCCTGGCCATCGGTCGGGCCGGAGCTGGAGCCGGAGCCGGAGCCGGAGCCGGTCACATGCTGCGTCAGGAAGTCAGTCAACGAGATCGTCCTCGTCCTTGACGAAACCGCCCTGCGGGTCACGCGAGCCGTCCCGGCCCGCTGTCGTACGACCGGAGCGCGCCTGTCCCGACTCGACCATGCGGGCGGATGCCCCAGCGACTCCGACACCAGTCGCGCCCTTGCCGCCCGTCTCCTGAAGGACCCGCTCCAGGACTTGGTGGTAGTCCACGTACTCGCTGCCGCCCATCTGCCGCAGCAGTGTCAGCAGCATCTCACGACGCATCTGCGCCTCCGCCGTTTCCAGCGTCTGCGCGTGAACCCGCTCCGCCGTCTCGGCGCTCTGCCGGCGGGCCGACTCCTCCTCGGTGATCCGATGGATGCGGGCCGCCACCTCGGTGACGTCGATCTCCTTCCGGGCGATGCCGAAAGCGTCCACGTGGTCGGATCCCTGGGCTAGCAACTCCGCAACTCGGAGTGCGTCCTGCGTTTCGAAGTCGCGCTGCCCCCGTTGGAGTTCCCAGGAGCGCCGCTCGTCGCGCAACGTCTGTTCCCAGTCCCGCAGGTCGTCCGACGCGTGCACCTCGGCGGTGACGAACTCGACGCTCATGCCCGCGACACGCGGCGGCACGATCGTGCTGTAGGCGGTCATACGGTGGCCGGCCTCGGTGCGCACCGCGTTGATCTCCTCCACCCGGTGCCCGGCGCTCACTCTCGGCAGGTCGCCGTCGCCCATCAGGTAGGCACGCAAAGGAACGGTGACGTCGATGACGCCCTGACGGGCGATGACGGTCGGGTCGGTCACCTGGCAGGTGAAGGACGCCCGCATCGTGAAGTTGTCCGCCTCGCTCACCGACGGCAGCGGGCGCTCGACATCGACCAGGCGCGCCCGGGTGTCGACCAGGCTCACCGAGGAGGCGTCGAGCACGTCGGGGTGGCACGGGTCGAACACCATGCCCTCGGGGAATGTGCGGTAGTTCCCGCCGACCCTGAAGACATAGACGGCGCCGGGCGGCAGCGGCGGCACATCCTCGCGGCGGCGACGCCGAGACCACCAGACGCCCTGGACCGTGGCCAGAATGTGCTCGGCTATGACCGGGTAGTTCACTTGCTCAGCCTCCTTGTGCGGAAGGAAAGGGAACGGTGGACATGAGGGATGCGGCGGGGCGCCGGGACTCCGCCGACGCCCGGCCGCGCAATGATCCGACGAGCACCTGCGCCAGCTGGTGGGCGCCGGGAATCGCGTAGTCGGGGTGCTTCAGAGCAATGGACAGGTGACGGCACAGCGCTGCCCACTGCTGCGGACTCATGGCGTTCCGAATGGCTTCACCGAGTTCGCGTACGGCGCCGATGACTGACGGGTCGTCCCGCAACTGCACCAGCAGCCGGCACAGCGCGCTCACCGCCCGGCTCCGGTTGCTGCTGTGCAGGACCTCCGCCCACAGTGCTCCGAGATGGCGGACGCTGTCCGGGACAGTTCTCAGCAGCGCCGCCGCGACAGGCTCAGCAGCCTCCAGCCGGGTGGCTTCGAGGAGTTGGACGGCAGTCCTCAGCGCGATGGACCGCTCCCGGGATCCAGGCAGCGCCCTCGCGGTCACGGTCCGTACATACCGAAGGATCAACAGAGCCCGTTCTGGGTCCTGCTCGGCGGTCTGTAGCAGCAGGACCAGCGAACGGCGGGCTGAGAACGCGATCCGCTCGCCCCGATTCGTCAGGAACCACAGCCAGTTGAACGCTTCCAGGCGGTAGAGCGAGCCCAAGCGGCCGGTCAGCGCCATGGCCGCCGTCACAGCACGCCCCGCACCGCGGTTGTCCACCCAGTTCAGGACGATGTTCAGGGCCTGCGGGGCGAGATGCTCGACATCGCACATGAACTGGAGCGTCAGGGCAGCGGTGACCCGCTGACTGGTGATGCCGTCGGACCATACCGTGAGCAGGTTCTCGTCGACCTCGACCAGCGCGTACCGGGCCAGGAGCGCGACACCCCGAGCCACCTCGGTCCGGGTGTCCAGGTCGCCCAGAAGAGCCAGCTCACCGAGCCACTGGCGCAGGGGGTACCACAGCTCGTAGCCGTACAGGTCGTGCAGTTCCGCGATGACGAGTTCGCGGATGCGCGGCGAGGTGAAGATCAGGCACCGCTCGCTGCGCCCGGCGTCCCTGCTCGGGCCGAGCCGGTGCTCTGTCGTCACGAGCCCCACCGCCCGGTCTCGCCACCGGGCCCGGGACTGGTCTGCCACCGCGCCGCGCAACGAGGTTCCGGTCGAGCCGTCCGGCTCCCCGACCGGCGTCTCGCCGCTCTGCTCCCAGTTGCGCACATGAGCGGCGAGAGCGGCGCACCCTTGCTCGAACGTCCGCTCCGGGATGCCTTCCAGAAATGCCAGGGCCGCGAGCGGGAGGAGGTCACCCGCGGTCGGTGGCTCGCGGAACCACTGTTGGACCAGCTCCCGGTGCCGGTCCCGCAAGGTGTCCAGTGCTGCCTCCGCCCCCTCTCGCGACAGGACTACAGCGGCCGCGACGACGTCCGCGGGCCGCTGCTGTTCGCCAACCCGGTCCAGCAACTCCTTCTCGGTGTCCGGCTCAAAGCCGGCGCACGGCAGCTTCCCCCTGCAGTGCTCGAACAGCTCCACAGGGTCCGGGGCCTGCCACGGCACACAGTGGTCCCGCAGCGCCAGCCGTCGGCAGGCCGTGTCACCCGAGGTGACCACCAGGTACGACTTCCTGCGGCCGAGCTCTGCGCTCAGCCGCCCGATCTCGTACGCCTGAACGGCTTCGGGACGCAATTCACCTACGTAGTCGAAGATGACGTATCCCTGTCCCGGCTTGAGGTCTCGCGAAGCAGCCAGCTCAGCAAGGGCATTGGCGGGCGACAGGCTGCGCAGCTTGGCCTCCTCGCCCAGAACCCGCCTGAGCAGCGCGAGGGCGCCTGCGCCCCGGCCGCAGTTGTCCTGGCCGGTCAGCACTACGAGAGCGCCCTCGCGCAGCTTGCCGAGCGCGTCGTCGAAGCAGGGCTGGGGCGGGACGTAGAACCGCAGGGCCCGGCGCGTCTCCTCGGGCTCGATGGTGCCGGGGGCGAGTCCGGGCGACGAGGCGGCGCCGAAGCCGAACGCCGCTCCCGCAGCGTCGACAACACCATAGAAGTTGTTGTTGACGAGCTGGTGGACGCGGCGCAGATCGTCGTAGCCCCGGTCGTCCTCCTCCCGCTCGTCGAGCTCCTTGCGTCGGTCGGCAGTCGCGTTCCTTTCGGAATCCGGGCCGAGTGCCTCCGCCCCGGCCTCCGGCGCACCGATAGCCTCGCCGTCTGGTGCGGGCGGCACGACGTCCTCGTCGAAGGCGGAGACAGGCGGTACGGCCGATCCCTCGTCCGGGTCCGAAGTGTCAGCCACCAGCGGTCCCGAAGCCGAAGACGGCACCCCGAGCGTCCACGGAACCGGCCACGTTGGTCACGTTGATGTTGTCGGCCTGGTACTCGTTGCTGATTCCCCTCCCGCCGCCGGACCTACCGGCAACAACCGGTCCGAGCCGGTCCCCCACTGGCTCATTCGGCGCCGGAGCCGCAGATCTCCCCGTCTCCACCGTTCCGGGCTCGCATGAGGCGGCGAGCGCTGCGCCGAGCGCGGGCACGCGCAGCCAGGCCATCGCCTCGTACTCCTTCACCCGGACGGCGACATGGGTGAAGTCATCCGTGGACAGGGTCGTGTGGCCGCCTGCCACCGTGGACCGGAACACGTCGTCGGACAGCAACAGCGCCAGATCGGCGTCAGGGTGCGCGGCCAGGGCGTCGTAAAGCTGACGCGCACTCAGGAGTCGTGCTGTGGCCACCACGGCCGAACCGGCGAAGCCGTTTTCGGCCAACTCCACCAGGCCCTGATGGATGACGGCCCGCAGGCGCATCCGGGCCTCTGGCACTCGCTGGGCGTTGTATTCGCGCAACTCGGCGACGAGATGCCGGACGTAGTCGTCGACCAGGCGCGGCTCGGTGCCGTCCAGGGGGCGCACCGCCAGCTGCTCGTCGCCCTTGCGCTGGATCTGCCACTGCGCACGGTCCAAGCCCGCGCCCCTGGCCGCGCGATCGAGGAGCTGCGGCAGGTCACGCTGGATTTCGGACTGCCTACGGTCGTTCCTTCTGCTGTAGGCCTGCGCGTCCACGGCTATGCAGGTGCAGGGATAGAACCCGAGCCACTCAACCACCCGATCATTCCTCTCTGGGCAGGCCGTGGGCAGACACTGCCCACGAGTACTGCCCGAGAGGCTAGAAGAGAGAGCGTGACGCGATCCCGTATCAATACGGGTTGTCGTCGAATACTTTGGCGAACTCAAGCAGTTTCGAGACGTCACAGATCGTTATGCTGCGATAACTACGTTCCACGAGCCCCATGGCAGCCAGAGCGGCCAGACTTTTTTCGGCCGTGTTGAGAGCGAGGCCGGCCAGCGACGCGAGTTCCTTCTGAGTGAGCGTCACCCCGAGGTCCCAGCGCTTGCCATCGCCATCCGGCACGGGCTGGGCGTATGCCTGACTCAACTCGGCCAGAACCCGGGCCAGCCGGGTCAGCGAGTCGTAGGCCTGGAAATCGATCCGGCGCCTGTTGGCCCAGCGCAGCCGGGCGCACAGCATGTGGAGGATGGCCCGCATGGCGTCAGGGTGTTGGGCCAGGAAGGTCTCCAGCGCTTGCATCTGAATAATCCGGGCGGTCACTTCACTGCATGCGACCACCGTGCCGGACCTGGGGCGCTCCTCGAAGGCCGCCATCTCACCAACCAAGTCACCCGCTATACGGACGGCGAGCAGCATGTCGTAGCCACTCTCTGCGCTGGCGACAACCTTCACGACACCACTCGTGATCAACAGGACGTGCCGACTCTCGTCCCCCTGCTGTAGCAGCGCGCGATGCGGCGGATAGCTGATCTGGGTGCCCTGCCGAAGCAGTTCTGCACGTGTCGGACTCCGCAACCGGCCGAGAAATGTGGACGGTGGCCACACGTGATTCACCAGCACCCCCGACGATCCCACTACGCGGCGCAGCACGCCGTTCAAATGCCAGCCCATGCTGTCGCCGTGCCGTGCCGCGGCAAACAGACATGACGATATGTGGCCTGTTTTTGAGCCTCGTAGCGCGAATTGACTGAATGTACATTCTTCCCATGGGCAACTAGTCCGGTTGGGAGCTTTCGTGACGGTCCGCCGGAATCTGTGGCGGACCGTCACGCGCCCCTCAGCTCAACGCAGCCCGTCAGTCGTTCCACACCATCAGCCCAGCCGCCCCTCCGCATAAACCCCCATCGCATCCCGCTGATACTCCGCCAACCCCTCCGCCACCTTGTCGAAGTTCTCGCGGAACCGGGGGTCTTCGACGTACGTCCGGGCCAGGCCCTTGTATGCCGCCGCGTTCGGGGTCCAGAAGTGGCAGATGCCCTGGTAGTGGGCGTGTACCTCGGACTGGACCGCCGGGTCGGTCACCGGGGTGCCGGACGTCATGAACTCCGCCATGCGGATCATCTGCGCCGTCACCTCGCGCTGCCAGCGCTCCATGTCCTCGGGGGTCATCGTCTCTCTGGCCCGGCGGGACTGCTCGTAGTGGTCGGGCCAGCGCTCGCGCGCCTCCTCGTCGTGGCCGGTGTGGTCGAAGCCCTCGAAGAGGTTCTCGGGCCTGTTGATCTTCGTCATGCCGTTCTCCTTGTCCTCTGTTCTCTCCAGTTCGGCGATGGTGCGGCCGACCGTGCGGGCCAGCGTGGACAGCCGGTCGCGTTCGGCGAGCAGCCGCTCGTGGTGCTCGCGGAGTACGGCCACCCGGTCCGCCTGGCTGTCCAGGACCGCCGCGATCTCGCGCAGCCCCAGGTCCAGCTCCCGCATCAGCAGGATCTGCTGCAGCCGCAGCAGATCCGCCTCCTCGTAGTAGCGGTGCCCGTTGCTCCCGATCCACGCGGGCGGCAGCAGGCCGATCTCGTCGTAGTGCCGCAGTGTCCGGGACGTCACCCCGGACATCCGGGCCACGTCCGCGATCGACCAGGCCATGGCTCCGCCTCCCTCACCGGCCGGTCTTTCCGGCCACACGGACGACGGTAGGAGTTGACGCTGCGGAAAGCGCAAGTCGCCGCCTCCTCCGCGCGGCGCCCCCCGGCTCGGCACGCCCAGTTCCGCCCGCCCGAAACGCGCTCAGCGAGCGCGCCCCGCCGACTTCCGCAGCGGCCAGAGCCGTGATAGATCGGCAAATGCCAGACGTGCCACGGCTGTTGGCTTCAAGATGAACGCTCCCAAGCATCCTTCGATGCGTACCGAAGGAGACCGGAGGAGATACGTTGCCCGCTCGTGTCAGCCCCGCCCAGCCCGGCGACCCCGTCCGTATAGGCCCGTACCGGATTGTCGGCCGACTCGGTTCGGGTGGCATGGGCACCGTCCACGCCGCGCTCGATCCTGCGGGGCTACGGGTGGCAGTGAAGCTCATCCATCCCGCACAGGCCGACGACGCCGAGTTCCGTGCCCGGTTCCGGCGCGAGGTAGAGCTCTCCCGGCGTGTGACGGGCCCCTGCCTGGTGCCGCTCCTGGCCGCGGCCCCCGAAGCAGCTCGCCCCTGGCTGGCCACCGTCTACGCCCCCGGCCCCACCCTGAACGAGCACCTGGCCACGTATGGGCCCCTTGCCGGAGCAAGTCTGTACGCCTTTGCCACCGGCACCGCCACCGCGCTCGCCGCCATTCACGCAGCCGACGTGGTTCACCGCGATGTGAAACCGCAGAACGTCATCCTCTCCGCGGCCGGACCCATGGTCCTGGACTTCGGCATCGCCCATGCCCTCGACGGCACCAGCGTGACCCGGACCGGATCGTCGACCGGCACACCCGGCTGGGTCAGCCCCGAGCACTACCGGACGGGCACCTCCGGACCCGCGGGTGACATGTTCACCTGGGGGGCGCTCGTCGCCTACGCGGCCACCGGACGACTGCCGTTCGGATCCGGAGCGCCGGACGTCGTCGCGTTCCGCGTCATGTCCGAGCCGGCGGATCTGACGGGAGTGCCGGACGGGCTCCGGGAGATCGTGGCGCAGGCCCTGGCCAAGGCTCCGGACGAGCGCGCAACAGCCAGCGAGGCCGCCGAGCGGTGCGCCGCGCTGCTCGGTGCCCAGACCACACAGGTGGTGGGTCCCGGGGTGGAGCCGACAAGGATCGGCGACCTGCTGGCCGCGGGGTGGCAGATGCCGCCCGTCGCCGACCCCGCCTGGCACCTCGCACCGACACGTACCGGCAAGCGGACCGTGGTCACCGTGCTGGTGGCTGCCGCGGTCGTCGGCTCGGCGGTCGGCGGTGCGCTCGCCTTCGTACCCCAGGAGAGCGCGAACGAGTCCGCCGCAGACGCGCCGGTGACGCGCGCCGCACCGGCCCCCACAAAAGCGACGCCAAGACAGCCGTCGGCTGCCGCTACCGCGAAGAAGGCCGAGAGCGGCGGCCGCGCGAGCCTGGATACGTGGCGCCAGGCGCGTCCGGCACAAGGCGAGGGTGAGCACGACGCGGCGCGCGCTCTCCTTCACGACACCGGCACCATCTGGCACGAGGGGATCGAGGTGTCGCCGAAAACCGTGACGTTTCACGAGTCGCGCAAAGAGGTGTACCTCTCCTATTCGCTGACCGGCGCCGAGGCGGAACGGCTTTACACGGAGACCGAGATCGCCTCGTCCACATGCGTGACTTTGCGCGATGCGATCCGTCGGCTGCACCCGGACCTTCCCTACCGCACCTATGTCCTCGTGAACGAGACAACGGGCAGCGCCACCCGGATCGCCTGGCAGGACGACTTCCTCACCAACACCCTGTGCCGGACGGGCGCCGACCAGGACACGAACCCGTTGGTCGGTGACGTCTGGCAGGCGAGTGCCGACGGATTGGCGGCCGCCATGGTTCCCAGCACGGACCGCACCGAGATCCGTGTCGCCGACCAGGCGGCACGGAAGATCATCGAGAGAACGAACGGAATGCGCCAGACGCTGAGCACGGATCGCATCCTGGCCAACGGAGACATCAGCGTCGGCTTCGACCCCACAAGTTCAGCCATGTACGTGTGGTCCAACTACATCGCGTGGGACGCGAATCAGATCGACGCGTGGGCGAGCATGGCAGCCGGTGAGGCGTGCCGGGCCCTCGTCAGGCAGCGACAGGCTTCGGGGGCCGCATGGCCGTACGTCCATTACGCAGTGGATCGGCTCACCCCCTCCCGTTACATCGTCGTCCGTTCGGGCATCGCGTCCACCGAGGCCGACTGCCCCGGCTGAACCACGAATGTGCCCACCGCATGAACGTCCCCCCTGGGACCATCGGCGGGTGACCCACCCCCGCACCACCGCGCACACCATCGCGCCAGGGCCGTTCCACGGGCCGGCGCCGGAGCTGGTCTGGTACACCTCGTACGGGTCGAACATGTTTCTCGAACGGCTCGGCCACTACATTCGCGGCGGGCCGCTGCCGGGGACCGCGCGGGTGTATCCGGGGTGCCGGGATCGGCGGCTGCCGGTGGAGTCCGTCGCCGTGGAGCTGCCCGGGGTCGTGTACTTCGCCACCGAGTCGCCGGTGTGGGGTGGTGGGCGGGCGTTCTACGATCCCGACGCCGACGGGCTCGTCTACGCGCGGGCGCATCTCGTGTCGGCGGGGCAGTTCGCCGACATCGCCGCTCAGGAGATGTACCGGGAGCCGACTGGCGATCTTGATCTGGCCGAGGTCCTTGCCGAGGGGAGGGCCGCCCTCGGTGGTGGGCGGTACGAGACCCTCGTCTGCCCCGGGCAGGTGAAGGGGGTTCCCCTGCTCACTTTCACCGCTCCCTGGGCTCTCGACGACGTGCCGTGGACCCTGCCCTCCGCCCCCTATCTGCGGCATCTCGCCTCGGGGCTGCTGGAGGCCGGGGCCTGGGATCTCGGCGCCGTGGCCGCGTACGTCGCCAGTCGGCCCGGCGCCGCCGGGTACTGGTCCGCTCGCGCTGTCGCCGCGCTCATCGGCGGATAAGTCCCGCCTCCGGTGGGCATCATGCACGGAAGCCCGGGCCGACCTCTTCTCGGCCCGGGCCCACTGCCGTACTACATCTGCTTCGATGCCTCTATCTCTATCCCCTTGACCTGCATCCTGTCGTCGTACGCGACCCGTACGTGCTGGCCGTAGCGGAACGCCGCCAGGACGGACTCGATGATGAACTGGCTCGGGTGCTCAAGGCGCACCGGGCGGCCGTTGACCAGGAGCGTCATCGTCGCCTGGATGCCGGGGAAGGGGGCGATGGGGGCCTGTACGGCCGTCGCGTACGCCACGAAGAACGGCGTCTGCGGCTGGGCCTGACCCTGGGTCTGCATGCCGGGCTGCTGCTGGCCGAACTGCTGGAGCAGCGACTGGAACGGCTGCTGCTGGCCCAGCTGTTGCAGCTGGTGCTGGAGGTGCTGCGGGAACTGGCTCTGCGGGAACTGGCCCTGCTGGGGCTGGCCGAACTGCTGCTGCGGCTGGCCGAATTGTTGGCTCGGGTCCTGGGCGGTGATGGGCTGCGTGCCGATACCGCCGCCGCCCATGTTCGTGGGTGCGTAGGACGTCATTTTCTCGTTCACCTTTCACTCGGGCTCGCTATCGGGTCACTGTGTCGTCTCGCCGGTGACGATCACGCCCACGACCTCGTCGTCGGCGTACCGGACGTGTACGCGGGGCCGGGCGCCCGCGAAGGCGGTGTGGACCGCCTGGCGGACGTGCGGCTCGGGGCACGTGAGGGTGCGCCAGGCCCCGTTGACGTACAGGCGCAGGCTCGGGGCGTTCTCGCTCGGGTGCGGGAGGACCTCGTCCGCGAAGCGTTCGGCCAGGCCCTCCGCGTACTGCCGGGGTACGAGATGGGCCACCGCCGCCCGCAGGTCGGGGCGGGTGCCGATGCGCTGGGAGGGCGGGCGGCCGGGCGCCTCGCGCTGGGGCGAGCCGGTCGCACGCAATACGTCACGTACGTATGCGGGTGGCAGCGGCTTCAAACCCGCTGTGCGCAACATTCCCTGGAGCGCGGCGACCGCGCCCGCGACCATGGCCGCCGCCGGTGAGGTGCCGGAGAACGCGTCCGTGTACCAGGTGTCCTCCTCCTGGCCGCCCTGGAGTTCGCCGGGGCGGTTCCAGAAGCCGCCCGCCGCGGTGACCTCGTGGCCCCAGCCCTGGGCGTCCACGCGCGTACCGAAGTTGGAGAAGCCGAGGCGGGAGCGGTCCGGGCCGTGGTCGCGGCCGTGGGTGCCCGGCGGGGGCGCGCCCGCGCCGACCACGATCGCGCCGGAGGAGGGGCCCGCCGGGCCGAACGGGTTGCGCCACCAGGCCGGGAAGCCGTCCGGGCGGGCCTCGTAGAGCGCGTCGTCCAGGCTGTCCGCACCGTTGCCGGCCGCCTCGACGACCACCACGCCCCGGGCGGTCGCGTAGCGCACGGCCGCGAAGTCGTCCGGCCACCACTCCAGCGGGATATGGCCGCGCTGGTCGTCGCTCGCCGTGTAGCCGAAGCGCGGGCCCGGGCGGTGCAACGGGATCAGCAGGATGTCGCCGGGGGTGAGGCGGTCGGCGGCCTCGGTGATCGCCCGCGCCGTGCCGATGCCGTGCGGGGAGGCGGCCGCGAGGACCGCTTCGGGGACGATGCCGAGCGTCCCGCTGCCGGTGCGGCTGCCGCCGAGCACGCCGAGCACGGACGTGCCGTGGTTGCGCCACGCCAGGTCCTCGACGGGCGTGCCCACGACGATCCCGGCGAGCTTGGGCCCGAGGTCGCGGTGGCCCAGCTGCCACGCGCCCTCGACGTCGACCACGCTCACGCCGTCGCCCGAGCCGCCCGCCTGGAGCCAGGCCCAGGCCGCGTCCACGCCCTCGGGGGCCGGGCCCAGGTAGCCCTGGCGGCCGCTGAAGTCGGGGGCCGCCGCGCCCTCCTTCTCGCGCCGGCCGTCGTCGTCCCGGTCGCTGTCACTGTGGCTGTGGCTGTGGCTGTGGCTGTCGCTGTCGTACGTAGTGTCATCGTTCCCGCGCGCCGGGAGCGCACTCGGCTTCACGTACGCCGTCTCGATCCCCGGCAGGCCCGCGAGCCGGGAGGCCAGCTCGTCCATACGGTCCTCACCGCCGCGCACCCGGTGGAAGAGCGTGAGGTCGGGCACCTCCGCGCCGTGCCCGGGGAGCAGCGCCAGCGCCTCCCGCACCCGGGCCGTGTCGCCGAACAGCGGCTCCAGCGTGAGCTGTTGGTCCGACAGGAACATCCCCAGGGGCTGCGGGGGTTCCGGGGGCTCCAGCGGCTCCCGGGGAGAGGCGCCCGCACGCGCGGCAGCCCCCGCCGCCCCCGCCCCCGCCCCCGCCCCCGCGATCACGATCAGTTCCCGCTCCATCGGGTGGTACGCGAAGCCCGCGCCCTCGGGTCCGGGGTCCTGTGCGCCGGCCGACTCGGCCATCGTTTCCTCACTCCCCATCCGTACGTCACTGGAGTCCGCCCGGCGTCCGTCCCCCGACGTCGCCGCCCTGCCGACGGTGAGCACCCTGCTGCAGGGACCCGGACCTGTACAGGACGCAATCGCGACAAACGGCTGTGCGGCCGACAATGAGACACGCGCCGGGACCGGGCAGGTCAGGGGCCTTGTCGATACATCAGTGCATCCGATACGTTCGCGTATCGAAAAGGAGAGACCGCCATGCCCGCGTCCACCGCTCCCGCACAACCGCCCGCTCCCCGGCGCGTCACCACGCGCCGCGCCCGGACCCGGAGGCTGCTGCTCGACTCCGCGCTGGAAGTGTTCGCCGAGGAGGGCTTCGGCCGGTCCACCGTCGAGCGGGTCTGCGAGCGGGCCGGATACACGCGCGGCGCCTTCTACTCGAACTTCTCCTCGCTCGACGAGCTGTTCCTCGCCATGTGGGAGGAGCGCTCCACCCGCATGCTCGACGATGTCCGCGCCGCGCTCGCCGAGGTGTCGGCGGCCGCGCCCGAGGACGCCGTACGGGCCGCACTGCGCGCGATCCCGGTCGACGACGCCTGGTACCGGGTCACCGCCGAGTTCACCGCGCACGCCCTGCGCAACCCCGGGCTGCGGCGCGTGATGGCCGCGCGGGAACAGGCCGTCCAGGACGCCGTACTGCCGGTCGTGGTGGCCGCGTTGGAGCGCGCCGGGCGGCGGGTCGCCGACCGGGACGCCCTTGGCCAGGCGCTCGTCGCCGTCCACGACGGCACCGCCGTTCAGGTCCTGCTCGACCCCGCGAACGACGCCGTACGCGCGCGTCGCGAAGCCCTCTTCCTGCATGTACTGGACGCCTACAGCACCCCGATCACGACCGACTCGCCTACCTCCTAGGAGATTTCCGTGAGTGACGACGCCGATGTCATCGTCGTGGGAGCCGGACTCGCCGGGCTCGTCGCCACGTACGAACTCGTCCGCGCGGGCCGCAAGGTCCTCGTCGTCGACCAGGAGAACGAGGCCAACCTCGGCGGCCAGGCGTTCTGGTCGCTGGGCGGGCTGTTCCTCGTCGACAGCCCGGAGCAGCGCCGGATGGGCGTGAAGGACTCCTACGAGCTGGCGCTCGCCGACTGGATGGGCTCGGCCGGCTTCGACCGCGAGCGCGAGGACCACTGGCCGCGCCAGTGGGCCAAGGCGTATGTGAACTTCGCGGCGGGCGAGAAGCGCGCCTATCTGTACGGGCTCGGGCTGCGCGTGACGCCGACCGTCGGGTGGGCCGAGCGCGGGGCGGGCACGGCGGCCGGGCACGGCAACTCGGTACCGCGCTTCCATCTGACCTGGGGCACCGGCCCGGAGGTCGTGCGCGTCTTTCGCGAACCCGTCCTCGCGGCCGCCGCGCGCGGGCTCGTCACCTTCAAGTACCGCCATCGCGTGGACGGTCTGGTCGTCGAGAACGGGGCCGCCGTCGGTGTGCGCGGCAGCGTGCTGGTGCCGTCGGCCGAGGCGCGCGGTGTCGCCTCCTCGCGGGAGAGCGCCGGTGACTTCGAGCTGCGCGCCCAGGCCGTCGTCGTCACCTCCGGCGGCATCGGCGGCAACCACGACCTGGTCCGCGAGAACTGGCCGGCCGAGCGGATGGGGCCCGCGCCCGCGTCCATGGTCACCGGCGTGCCCGCGTACGTCGACGGGCGGATGCTGGGGATCAGCGAGGACGCCGGCGCCTCGATCGTCAACCGCGACCGGATGTGGCACTACACCGAGGGCCTGAAGAACTGGGACCCCGTCTGGCCCGGCCACGGCATCCGGATCATCCCGGGGCCGTCCTCGCTCTGGCTGGACGCCGACGGGCGGCGGCTGCCCGCGCCGCTCTTCCCCGGCCATGACACGCTCGGCACGCTCCGGCACATCCTCGCCACCGGCCACGACCACACCTGGTTCGTCCTGACGCGGTCGATCGTGGAGAAGGAGTTCGCCCTCTCCGGCTCCGAGCAGAACCCCGACATCACCGGCAAGGACCTGAAGCTGGTGCTTTCGCGCGTACGCAAGGGGGCGCCCGGGCCCGTGCAGGCGTTCCTCGACCACGGCGAGGACTTCGTCGTGCGCCGCACCCTGCCCGAGCTCGTCGAGGGCATGAACGCGATCTCCCCGGGACCGAAGCTCGAACTCGACCAGGTGGAGCGGGAGATGGTGGCCCGCGACCGCGAGATCGGCAACGGCTACTCGAAGGACTTCCAGGTCATGTCGATGCGCAACGCGCGCGCGTACTGGCCGGACCGGATCACCCGGGTCGCCAGACCGCACCGCCTGCTCGACCCGGCGCACGGGCCGCTGATCGCCGTACGGCTGCACGTACTGACCCGCAAGACGCTCGGCGGGCTTGAGACGACGCTGGACTCGCAGGTCGTACGGCCGGACGGGACCCCGTTCGACGGCCTGTACGCGGCCGGTGAGGTCGCCGGGTTCGGCGGCGGCGGGGTGCACGGGTACAACGCCCTGGAGGGCACCTTCCTCGGCGGCTGCATCTTCTCGGGCCGGGCCGCGGGGCGGGCGCTGGCGCGGAGGCTGGGGTGAGCGGGGCGGTCGGGGCGAGCGGGGCCGCGCGCGGGCGCGTCGCGCTGGTCACCGGGGCCTCCTCCGGCATCGGCGCGGCCGTCGCCGCCTCGCTGGTCGCGCGCGGGTACCGGGTGCTGGGGACCAGCCGGGACCCGGAGAAGGTGGACCGGCCGGTGCCCGGTGTGGAGTATCTGGCGCTGGATCTGACCGACGACGCTTCCGTGGCGGCGTGCGCGGCCGCCGCCGGGGACGTCGACGTGCTCGTCAACAACGCGGGCGAGAGCCAGAACGGGCCGTTCGAGGAGCTGCCCATGGACGCGGTCGAGCGCGTTTTCCGGCTCAACGTCTTCGGCGCCGTACGGCTCACCCAGCTGCTGCTGCCGGGCATGCGCGAGCGGGGCTACGGCCGGGTCGTCATGGTCGGTTCGATGCTGGCCAGCTTCCCGCTCGCGTACCGCTCCTCGTACGTGGCGTCCAAGGCGGCGATCAAGTGCTTCGCGAGCGCGGCGCGCCGGGAGGTGGCGCCGTACGGGGTTGGGATGACGACCGTCGAGCCGGGAGCGATCCGGACCGGGATCAGCGAGCGGCGCACCCAGTACATCGGGGACGGCTCCCCGTTCGCTGCCGAGTACCGCACGATGCTCACGGCACTCAACTCGAATGAGGCGAACGGGATTTCGCCCGAGACCGTCGCCGCGACCGTCGTGAAGGCGATCGAGGCCGTCCGGCCGAAGCCGCTGTACGCGGTGGGCAGCAACGCGCCGCTCGTCTTCGCCCTGCGCCGACTGCTGCCGAGGACCGCCGCCGAGCGGCTGGTGGCGCGGCGGCACGGGCTGCGGTGAGGCCGGGGTGCCGTCCGGCGGCGCTCTGAGCGCTACTCGTTGACCAGCACCGGCACCGACAGGACCGCGCTCGCCGGGGCCCCCGTCAGCGGGGTCTTCGGCGTGGCCGTGAAGTCGATCCCGGCACCCTCCGCGCGCGGCCCGGAGTGCCCGGCGCTCCCGTGCGCGGCCTCGCCCGCCTCGCCCTCCTCCGCGTACTGGAAGCTGCCCGTGCCGACCAGGCGGCCGCGCTCGTCGTAGAAGGCGGCACGCAGTTCGAGCGCGAGCACGTCGCTCACGTCGGAGGTGATCGCGAAGTGACCGGTGACGGACGGCTTGTCGGTGATCTTCAGAGCGGTGACCCGCACGCGGTCCGTGAACGGGCCCTGCTCCAGGATCACTTCGCCCTTCGCCGGGACCTTGGCGAGGGTCGCCGCGGGTGACGGGGCCTGGCGGGGTGCGGGGAAGGTCACGGCCGGGGCCGCCGCCTGCTCGGCCCGGACGGCCTGCTGCCCGTTGTCTGCCTTGTCTCCCGAGCCGCCGGAGCCCGAGCAGGCGCTGGTGAGGGCAAGCGTGGCGAGGGCCAACGCGGCCGGGCGGATCAGACGGTTCACTGCTGGCTCCTACGGCTGGAGGGGGTCAACTGGGGCTCGGCGTACGCCGGTTGGGCCGACGTTTCACGTGAAACAGCCCGTTTCACGTGAAACATCGGCCCGGACATCGGTACTTGGCGTCAGCCGCGCGGTGCCGTGCCGAACAGCGAGCGGTACATCTTGCCGTACAGCTCGGTGTTGATCTGGCTCGCCGCGAACCGCTCGGCGCCCGGCCCGTACGCGTAGATCGGCACGTCGGCGCCGGTGTGGTTGCCGGAGAGGTAGGTCAGCCAGAGGCTCGCCTCGGGGCTGCCGTCCTTCACGTCCGCCGGGTCGTCCGGGGTACGGAAGGTGGCCGGGGCGAAGTTCTTGGCGTCACCGGAGCCGGAACCGTTGAGGATGCCCGAGGAGCGGGCCGGGTCCTTGGCACCGGACGTGGCGCGCGAAGGGGTGGAGTTGTTCGCCGTGTTGCCCGCGTCCACATTGGCCGGGGGCGCGACGGCCTCGGCGTTGGTGTACGTGCCCTTCTCGATGATGTTGAAGCCCGCGCACTCGTGGTCGGCGGTCACGATGACCAGCGTGTGCTTGTCCTTCCTGGCGAAGTCGTACGCGGCCCTGACCGCGTCGTCGAACGCCTTGACCTCGGCGAGCGTCTGCGCGGCGTCGTTGGCGTGCGAGCGCTTGTCGATCTGGGCGCCCTCGATCTGGAGGAAGAAGCCCTTCTTGGAGCGGCCGTCGAGCAGGTCGATCGACTTCTTCGCCATGTCGGCGAGCGTCGGCTCCTGCTTCTGCGGGGCATTCGCCGGGAGCTGGGCCTTGGCCTGCTCGACGGTCAGGTTGCCGCGGTTGAAGAGCCCGACGACCTTCTTGCCCCTGGCGGCGTCGAGGTCGGCCTTGGTGGCGACCTTCTGGCTGGCGGCGGTCTGCGCGGGCAGGCTCGGGTCGCCGAAGCTGCCGAGCACCTGGTAGCCCTGGGCCTGCAGCGCCTTCTGATCGTCCGGCTCGAAGCGGGCGAGGCCGCCGCCGAGGACGACGTCGGCGGTGCCGTTGCGGGCGATCTGCTCGGCGACCGGGGTGATCAGGGTCTTGTCGGCCGGGGCCTTCTCGTAGCTGCCGTCCGCGTTCTTGGGCAGGCAGGCCGCGTCCGAGTAGACCGGGCCCTGGCAGCCGCGCAGCAGCACATGGCTGAACTGGGCGGCCGGGGTCGCGTCGGTGACCTCCGCGGTCGACACGTTGCCGGTGGCGAAGCCCGCCTTCTTGGCCTGCTCCATGAGCGTGGCGCGGCGCTTCTCGTACGCGTCCACGCCGAGCGCGGCGTTGTAGGTCTTCACGCCCGACGACCACGCGGTCGCGGAGCTGGCCGAGTCGGTGACCAGCGCGGGCTTGTCGGTCCCCTTCTCCACGGCGTACGTGGCGACGGCGCCGGTGTAGGGCAGGCGCTCCATGGTGAGCTTGCCCTGGGCGCCGTAGTAGCGCTCGCGGCCGGCGGTGACGTGGGTGCGCCCCATGCCGTCGCCGAGGAGGTAGATCACGTTGCGGATCTGCCCGTCCCGGCCGGGGAACGGGTGACCGCCGTGCTGCGGGGCGGAGTTGGCCGTGACGGCGCTGCCCGCCGCGACGGCGGAGGCCAGCGCCACCACCGTCAGCGCCTTGCGGCGCTTGTCTCCCTTGGGTCTCATGGCCGCGAAGCTATGAGCCGAATGTGAACGAGTTGTGAGGCGCGGGCATACGGCGGACGAACTGCTTTACCCGTTCTTGGGATTGCCTTGCCCGATCGAAGACCTTCGCCTCACGAAGACCCCCCGTACCAAGGCACTCTCCGTAAGAAGGCTCTCTCCGTAAGGAGAGAGTCCGGATCACCCGTACGAGAGGTTGGAGCAGACGCTGTCGTCGGCCGAGCGGGCCTTCGCGGCGACCTCGGTCGGTACGGCGGCCGGGGTGGTCGGGGCCGCCCCTGTCGGGTCGGCGGCGTACTTCGAGCCCAGGATGACGCTGAGGCCGGGGGCCTTGGCCGAGCGCAGCAGCGCGCCGGGGAAGCGCTGGGCGAGCGCGTCGGCGTGGGCGCGGTCGTTCGGGCCGTACTCGATGACCGTGTGGACGAAGTCGTGGGTGGCGGCGGTCGCGGTGCCGGTGACCGTGTACCCGGCCGCCTTCAGGGCGTCGGCGCCACGGCTCGCGAGGCCCTTGGTGGTGGTGCCGTTGTAGACGGCGACGGAGATCCCGGCGCCGGACGGCGGGGTCGCACTGGGGCTCGGGCTCTTGGCGCTGACGTCCTCCTGCTTGCCCTCGCCGCTCTTGCCGCCCGCGTCCTTGCCGTCCACGGTCCGGTCCGCGCGCAGCGCCGCGAACAGGGCGTCGGCCTGCGGCTTCACCACGGCCACGCGCGCGCCCTCGTAACGCCAGGGCAGGGTGACGAACTTGGTGTTGTGCAGATCGATGTTGCGCATCGACATGGCGAAGGAGATCAGCTTGTCGGCCGAGCCCAGGCCCGGGTCGACGGTCATCGACTTGGTGGCCGCCTGCGCGAGCGGGAACAGGCTCGTCGGGTTGAGGCCCTGCGACTTGACCTTCTTCATGAGGCTGGAGATGAACGCCTGCTGGCGCTGGATGCGGCCGATGTCCGAGCCGTCGCCTATGCCGTGCCGGATGCGTACGTAGTCGAGCGCCTTCTGGCCGGAGACGTCCTGGACGCCCTTGTCGAAGATCTTCTCGCCGCGCGAGTGGCGGTTGGGGTTGAGGTCGCCCTCGTAGACGTCCTTGGGCAGGCACACCTGGACGCCGCCGACGGCCTTGGTCATCTTGGCGAAGCCCGCGAAGTCCACGACGACGGTGTGGTCGACGCGCAGACCGGTCAGCTTCTCGACGGTGTTCTGGGTGCAGGCCGGGTTGCCCTTGATCGTGTCGCCGACCGAGAACGCCGAGTTGAACATCACATTGTGCTGGGTCTGGGTCCACTGGCCGTTCGGCAGCTTGCAGGGCGGTACGTCGACCAGGCTGTCGCGGGGTATGGAGACGGCCGTGGCGTGCTTGTGGTCGGCGTGGACGTGCATCAGGAACGCGGTGTCCGAGCGGCCGATGTCGCCCTGGCCGTGGCCGTACTGGACGTTGTCACCGGCGCGTGAGTCGGAGCCTATGACCAGCACGTTCTGGCCCTTGGTCGAGGCGGCCGGGCGGTCGCCCGAGACACCGCCGTCGTCGAAGGTGTTGATGTTCCCGTTGAGCTGGAGGTAGAGCCAGCCGGCCCCGGCCACGGCGAGCACGACGAACGACACCACGACGGCCAGCGCCAGCCGCACACCGCGGCGCCGGCGCTTGCGGACAGGCGGCTCAGACGCGCCACCTCCCCGACCGCCGCCGCGCGCGTGTCCCGCCTTGTGGCTGCCTGCCATCCGTACGCCCTCATCCGTGTCATGTTGGTTGTACAGTTGCGCAATGTAGCAAGTCTCGCTGAGAACGGGAGGACCACGGGATGTTCCTGCGCAATGGCCTTGAGCCCTGGCATCTGCTGATCGTTGCGGTGGTGCTGATCCTGCTCTTCGGCTCCAAGAAGCTCCCCGACACGGCGAGGGCGCTGGGCAAGTCGCTGCGGATCCTGAAGAGCGAGACGCGCGCCATGAAGGAGGAGTCGACGGACACGGGAGCGGCACCGGCCCCGGCCGCCGAGGCCACGCCCCGGACCATCCCGGGCACGCCCGTCGACCAGCACCCGGCTCCGGCCCAGCCGCACCACACCACGGCGCCGGGCGCCTGAGTCCGGCGCACACCGGCCCGGACTCCTGACCCGAGTCCGACCCGGAGCCCGGCGCACGCCCCACGCGGAACATGACCACGATTCCGCCGGGCGCCCACCCCGGAACCTGACACGACGTCACGGCCGATGCCCGACCGGCAGGCCGTGACGTCTGTCACATCCGCCCCCGTGTCCGGGAGTTATCCACAGGCCACGGAGGCCGTCGGCGGTTTGTCGGCGGCGCGGCGCATGATGGGTCCATGAACGAGATGCCGGAGTGGGAGAAGCGGTTCCGGGCGCCCAGGGTCGGGCTGCCCGACTGGGCGGAGGACGCCCCGGACCGCTCGCTGTTCGTGTCGAACGCGACGGGGACGTACGAGCTGTACGCATGGGACCGGGCGACCGGCGCCCAGCGCCAGGCGACGGACCGGCCGAACGGGACGACGGACGGGGTGCTGACCCCCGACGGCCAGTGGATCTGGTGGTTCAGCGATACCGACGGCGACGAGTTCGGCGTGTGGCTGCGCCAGCCGTTCGGCGGGGGCGAGGACGAGCCCGCCGTGCCGGGCCTGGAGCCCTCCTACCCCGGCGGCCTCGCGCTCGGCCGGGACGGCACGGCGGTGATCGGCCGCTCCACCGACGAGGACGGCTCGACGATCCACGTCGCACGGCCCGGCGCCGCGCCCGTGGAGATCTACCGGCACCGCGAGTCGGCGGGAGTCGGCGACCTCTCGCACGACGGAACGCTGATCGCCATCGAGCACACCGAGCACGGCGACGCGATGCACTCGGCGCTGCGCGTGGTGCGCCTCGACGGCTCGACGGCCGCCGAGCTCGACGACACCGCGGGCGGCACCCGCGAGCTGGGCCTGGAGATCCTGGGCTTCGCGCCGCTGGCCGGGGACACCCGCCTCTTGATCGCGCACCAGCGCCGGGGCCGCTGGGAGCCCATGGTGTGGGACGTGGCGACCGGCGAGCAGAGCGACCTCGCCCTCGAACTGCCCGGCGACGTCTCGGCGGAGTGGTATCCGGACGGCTCGGCGCTGCTCGTCGTGCACAGCTTCGAGGCCCGCAGCGAGCTGTTCCGCTACGACCTGGCGGCCCGCGAGCTGGTCGAGGTCGAGACCCCGGCCGGCTCGGTGTCGGGCGCGACGGCCCGGCCCGACGGGTCCGTGGAGTACCTGTGGTCGTCGGCGGCCCGCCCCTCGGAAGTGCGCTCCACCACCGGAAAGATCGTCCTCGACCCTCCGGGGATGAAGGCGCCCGGCTCGGTGCCGGTGCGGGACGCGTGGGTGGAGGGCCCCGGCGGCCGGATCCACGCGCTGGTCCAGCAGCCCTCGGGCGAGGGCCCGTTCCCCACCGTCTTCGAGATCCACGGCGGCCCCTCCTGGCACGACAGCGACGCCTTCGCGGCGGGCCCGGCGGCCTGGGTGGACCACGGATACGCGGTGGTGCGCGTCAACTACCGCGGCTCCACGGGGTACGGACGGGAGTGGACGGACGCGCTCAAGCACCGGGTCGGGCTGATCGAGCTGGAGGACATCGCGGCGGTCCGCGAGTGGGCCGTCTCCTCCGGTCTCGCCGACCCGTCCCGGCTGGTCCTGGCGGGCGGCTCCTGGGGCGGCTATCTGACCCTGCTCGGCCTCGGTACGCAGCCGGACGCCTGGGCGCTGGGGCTCGCCGCGGTGCCGGTCGCGGACTATGTGACGGCGTACCACGACGAGATGGAGGCGCTGAAGGCGATGGACCGCACGCTGCTCGGTGGCACCCCGGAGGAGGTGCCCGAGCGCTTCGAGGCGTCGTCGCCGCTGACGTACGTGGACGCGGTGAAGGCGCCGGTCTACATCTCGGCGGGCGTCAACGACCCGCGCTGCCCGATCCGCCAGGTCGAGAACTATGTGGACCGGCTGGCGGCCCGGGGCGCGGTGCACGAGGTGTACCGGTACGACGCGGGACACGGCTCGCTGGTGGTGGAGGAGCGGATCAAGCAGGTCAGGCTGGAGCTGGAGTTCGCGGGGAGGCATCTGGGCATCGGCTGAGCGGACACCGCCGTCGGCGCCTTCCCGGCCCCAGCGCGTACCCCGTGACCGGCACGGCGGGAGGGTTCCGTACCGTGGGGGTGTGTACCGGTTCCTGCTGACCCCTCGCTGGTGGGGGATCAACGTCTTCGTCCTGCTGGCGATCCCGTTCTGCGTGTTCATGGGGTCCTGGCAGCTCGGCCGCTTCGAGGACCGTGTGCAGTCGCACAACGCGGCCGAGAAGCAGCCCGCCGCCGCCGAGCAGAAGGCCGTGCCGCTGCGGGAGCTGCTGCCGGTGGACCAGAAGACCTCGGGCCGGGCGGCGACGGCCAGCGGGAAGTACGGCGAGCAGTTCCTGGTGCCGGACCGGCAGGTGGACGGCAAGAGCGGCTCGTACGTCCTGACGCTGCTGCGCACCGACGGCGGCAAGGCGCTACCCGTCGTACGCGGCTGGCTGCCCAAGGGCCACCGGGCGCCCGCGCCGCCGACCGGCGAGGTCACCGTCGCCGGCGCGCTCCAGGCGTCCGAGACGCCCGGGACGGACGGGGTGAACGCGTCGGGCGGGCTGCCCAAGGGCCAGCTCGGCATGATCAGCGCGGCGTCGCTGGTCAACCTCGTCCCGTACGAGGTGTACGACGCGTGGGTCACGCTGACGGCCGCCGACACCGGGCTGAAGCCCGTCCCGGCCGCCAAGCCGCAGAACACCGGCCTGGACCTGAAGGCGTTCCAGAACCTCGGCTACACCGGCGAGTGGTTCGTCTTCGCAGGCTTCGTGATCTTCATGTGGTTCCGCCTGCTCCGCCGCGAGGCGGAGGCGGCCCAGGACGCGGCGCTGGGCCTGACGCCAGAAGCAGCCACGGTTCCAACCCCCTAGGCCCGCAACCCCCAGGGGCGCGTCCCCGGGCCTGACGCCCAGGACCCCCCAAACCCGCAACCCCCAGGGGCGCGGGGAACTGCGCGACCAGCCCCCACCGGCCCGCAGGCAAAGAACCGCGAACGGCTCCTCCCCCTCCGAGAGGAGCCGTCCGCAGGGCGCCCGCGAGGGGCGCTAGGGGGCCGGGGGCGCGGGCGCCGCGAGCACCCCGGTGCGATAGATCGTTCCGGCGCACGCATTCGGGATCGTCGCCTCGGCACTCGGCGCACCCGGCTCCGCGACATGCGTGACCGCGACCTTCCCGTCCGCCGCGACGGTAGGCGTACCGGGATCACCGGCGCCGCCCAGCTGGGTCTGCGCGCCCACCGGCGTCCCGCCCGTACCCGTGGTCGAGCCGTTCGGGCTCGTGGCCGGGGACGTGGACGGCGCGGGCGTGGGCAGCGGCCTGGGGCAGGTCTCCGACGGCACCCAGGCGAACTTCACCTCGTACGCGGCCGCGGGCTTGAGCACCAGCCCGGTGGCCTCCTGCGACGGATCGGGCAGCCCGGCCGCAGGGTCGCCCGAGGCGTGGTCGACCACGCTGATCCGGGACGCGTCGGCCGCGCCCAGCGCCTGGAAGTTGACCTTGCCGGCGCCGCTGACCTGGCACAGCGAGTGCGAGACGTTGGCGACGCGGAACGTGCCGTAGACCTTGCCGTCGGCGTCGGGCTTGGTGACCTTCGCGTACTTCACCCCGAGTTCGGCCGCGTCGCAGACCGGTGAGCCGGGGGCGGCGGGCCCGCCGACCGTGCCGCTCGCACCGGCGGCGGCCGCCGCCGGGGACGAACCGCTCGCCGAGGGCTTCACGGCCGAGCCGGGCACCGAGCTCGGGGTCATCCGACCGGAGGGCTTCTCCGCCCCCCGTCCACCGCCCTCCGCACCGGGCGCGACACCGGTGCCGCCCTGGTCCTGCCGGCCGTGTCCGGCGATGGCGGGCCGGTCCTCGTCGGAGGAGGAAGACGTGTTGGCGACATGCAGGAAGGCGGGGATCGCCGTGCCGATCAGGAGCGCGGCGGCCACCGCGCCGACCACGGCCTGCCGTTTGCGCGCCTGGCGCTCGGGCACGGCCCGGCGCAGCTGGTCCAGGGCTCCGTCGGCGGGCTCCATGCCGTCGACCGCGCCGTGCAGCAGCCGCCGCAGCGCGAGTTCGTCCGGCGTGAGGCCAGGTGGGAAGGGGTCGTTCACAATTTCGTTTCCAGTCCGGTCGTCCAGAGGGCGGTCGGGCCCGTACGTACTCTCCCCGTGGTCCCCGTCGTAACCGGGATACCGATACCCGTGCTCCCGGCGCACGTCCCCACGTACGCCGTCGTCCCCATGCCCGCCGCCGTCCCCGAACGTGCCGTCCCCGAACACGTCGTCCCCGAAGACGTCGTCCCCGTTACGGCCCGTCTCCCCGGATCCCCGGTTGTTCCACCGGGCGCTCATGCCGGGGCCTCCATGGCTATCCGCAGCGCCGCGATCCCCCGCGAGCCGTACGCCTTCACCGAGCCCAGGGATATCCCCAGCGTCTCGGCGACCTGCGACTCGGTCATGTCCGCGAAGTAGCGCAGCACCAGGACCTCGCGCTGGCGGCGCTGGAGGCCGCGCATGGCCTTGATCAGGGCGTCGCGCTCCAGCTGGTCGTACGCGCCCTCCTCCGCGCTCGCCATGTCCGGCATCGGCTTGGAGAGCAGCTTCAGCCCGAGGATGCGGCGGCGCAGCGCCGAGCGGGACAGGTTGACGACGGTCTGGCGCAGATACGCGAGCGTCTTCTCGGGGTCGCGCACGCGCGAGCGTGCCGAGTGGACGCGGATGAACGCCTCCTGGACGACGTCCTCGCAGGAGGCGGTGTCGTCGAGCAGCAGGGCGGCGAGGCCGAGCAGCGAGCGGTAGTGCGCGCGGTACGTCTCGGTGAGGTGGTCGACGGTGGTGCCCGCAGCCATGACGTCGTCAGCGCCCTCGCGGGACGAGGGCTGCGCGGGCACACGAGTGGGGCGCGCCGCCGGCATGGGGGCGATCACCGGCATGCCGCCGGGAGTGCGCGGCCGCCGGAGCGGGCGCACAACCGCGCCCCGCACCGGGAGCGCGGTGATGTCGAGTACCTCTGCCACGCCAGTTGGACACGCTTCCCCCCGTCAGGGTTGTACGCGTACGACACCGTTTTTGACAGTGCGACAAATGTCCTCATGCGTACTCGCTCTTCCCCAATGCCCCAATATTTACGGCACCTTGAATGGGCGACCGCATAGACGCTCCATGCCGGGCTGCCGGTTGCAGGGACACGGAAATGAATCGTGTAACAGGGCAACGGCGCAGTTCAAGTGGTACAGACCAGCGACTTGCTCACAGAGCGTTCACAGATCCTACAAAGATCGTGGCTACTTCGCCGCAGAGTTGCCCGCGGAGTTCTCCGCGGAGTTCATTCGCTGTTCCGCCGTGAATTCGCCCGCCGCCAGTTCCGCGATCTGCGCCGCGTTCAGGGCGGTGCCCTTGCGCAGGTTGTCGCCGCAGACGAAGAGGTCGAGCGCGTGCGGATCGTCCGGCGAGCGGCGCACCCGGCCGACCCAGGCGGGGTCGGTGCCGACCGCGTCCGCGGGTGTCGGGAAGTCGCCCACCGCTGGGTTGTCGAAGAGGACGACGCCGGGGGCGGTCGCCAGGATCTCGTTGGCCCGCGCGACCTCGACCTCGTTCTCGAAGCGGGCGTGCACGGAGACCGAGTGGGTGGTGACGACCGGGACCCGTACACAGGTCGCGGCCACCGCCAGGCGCGGCAGATCGAGCACCTTGCGGGTCTCGTCGCGCAGCCCCAGCTCCTCCGTCGACCAGCCGCCGTCGGCCGGATCGCCCGACCACGGCACCACGTTGAGCGCCACCGGCGCCTTGAAGGGCCCGGTGTCCTCGCCCACGGCCCGGCGCACATCGCCGGGTGCGGTGCCCAGGTCCGTACCGGCGACGAGCGAGAGCTGGTCGCGCAGGGTGGCGACGCCGGCCCGGCCGGCTCCGCTGACGGCCTGGTACGTGGAGACGACGAGCTCGCTGAGCCCGTACTCGGCGTGCAGCGCGCCGACCGCCACGATCAGCGCGAGCGTCACGCAGTGCGGGGACGCCACGATGCCGCGCGGCCGCAGCCGTACGGCATGGGGGTTGACCTCGGGCACCACCAGCGGCACGGCCGGGTCCATCCGGAACGCCGCCGAGGTGTCCACGACCACCGCGCCCTTGGCGGCGGCGACCGGCGCCCACTGGGCGGCGACCTGCTCGGGTGCCAGGAAGACGGCGACGTCGATGCCGTCGAGGGCTTCCTCGGTCAGCGCCCGGACCTCGACGTCCTCACCGCGCACGGCGAGCACGCGGCCCGCCGAGCGCGGGGAGGCGATCAGCCTGATCTCGCCCCAGACGTCCGCGTGCTGGGACAGGATCTGGAGCAGCACCGCGCCGGCGCCCCCGGTCGCTCCGACGACCGCGAGCGCCGGCTTGCGGGTCATCGTCCGGTGCCTCCGTAGACGACCGCCTCGTCGGAGTCGGAGTCGAGCCCGAAGGCGCTGTGCACCGCGCGGACGGCCTCGTTGACGTCGTCGGCGCGGGTGACCACCGAGATGCGGATCTCGGACGTCGAGATCAGCTCGATGTTGACCCCGGCGTCGCTGAGCGCCTCGAAGAACCCGGCCGTGACGCCCGGGTTCGTCTTCATACCGGCGCCGACCAGCGAGATCTTGGCGATCTGGTCGTCGTAGCGCAGCGACTCGAAGCCGATGGTGCCCTTCGCCCGCTCCAGCGCGTCGATGGCCTTGCGGCCCTCGGCCTTGGGCAGCGTGAAGGAGATGTCGGTGAGCCCGGTGGACGCGGCCGACACGTTCTGGACGACCATGTCGATGTTGATCTCGGCGTCCGCGATGGTACGGAAGATGGCCGCGGCCTCGCCGGGCTTGTCGGGGACGCCGACCACCGTGATCTTCGCTTCGGAGACGTCGTGGGCGACTCCGGAGATGATGGCGTGCTCCACCTGCTGATCCCCTCGCGGTTCGTTGCTGACCCAGGTGCCCTGCAGCCCGCTGAAGGACGAGCGCACATGGATCGGAATGTTGTAACGGCGTGCGTACTCGACGCAGCGGTGCAGGAGCACCTTGGAGCCGGACGCGGCCAGCTCCAGCATGTCCTCGAAGGAGATCCAGTCGATCTTCCGGGCCTTCTTCACGACCCGGGGATCGGCGGTGAACACGCCGTCGACGTCGGTGTAGATCTCGCACACCTCGGCGTCCAGCGCCGCGGCGAGGGCGACGGCGGTCGTGTCCGACCCGCCGCGGCCGAGCGTGGTGATGTCCTTGGAGTCCTGGCTGACGCCCTGGAATCCGGCCACGATCGCGATGTTGCCCTCGTCGAGGGCGGTGCGGATGCGCCCCGGCGTGACATCGATGATCCGCGCTTTGTTGTGGACCGAGTCGGTGATGACGCCGGCCTGGCTGCCCGTGAACGACTGGGCCTTGTGGCCCAGGTTTTTGATCGCCATGGCGAGAAGTGCCATGGAGATCCGCTCTCCGGCGGTCAGCAGCATGTCGAATTCCCGGCCGGTCGGCATCGGAGATACCTGTTCGGCGAGATCGATCAACTCGTCCGTCGTGTCGCCCATCGCGGAAACCACGACGACCACCTGGTGGCCGTTCTTCTTGGCTTCCACGATCCGCTTGGCGACGCGCTTGATGCCCTCGGCATCGGCAACGGAGGAGCCTCCGTACTTCTGCACGACAAGGCCCACGTGCGCTCCTCGCTCAGTCCATTACTGCGGTCGGCTCAGTCTAACGAGCGGGCCGGATCCTCCCGGGTGGTGCCACATCGTGAGATGTCCCGCTCACGACGTGATCTTGGTGGGGGAAGCCCGGAAAGCTCCGGACCCGGTCCGCTCGCGGCGGATCACCTGCCCCGGCCATCAGGCGGTACGCGTCGATGTGGGCGGGGTCACAGGGCGCGGCGGGCTCGGGTGAGGTTGTTGCGAACGAAGCGGGTGTGGGGGTGATCGTGACCGAGGGCCTGGGTGAGACCCGCGAGGGCTTGTTCGTACAGCGATACGGCTCGGGCCAGATCACCGGCGTCCCAGAGCGCGGAAGCGAGGTTGTTCCGCGAGTAATGCGTGTCCGGATCGCCCTCACCCAGCGTCTGCACCCACCCCGTCAGCGTCCGCTCGAAGAGCCGGATCGCTCGCGCCAGATCGCCCGCTGCCCGGTAGGCCGCAGCGAGGTTCTTCCGCGCGATGAGCGTACGCGGATCATTCAGCCCGAACAGGCGGGCTCTGCCCGCCACCACCTGCCTGAGGAGCGGCACTGCGCGAGCGGCATCGCCCACGGCCAGGCAGGCCATCGCGAAGTTGCTTGCCGAGGTGAGTGTGTCCGGATGCCCCTCGCCCTGTACCCGCACCCGGTCGGCCAGCGTCCTCTCATACAGAGAGACAGCTTGGCCCAGATGCCCCGCCGCTTTGTGCGCAAACGCGAGGTTACTGCGTGACAGCAGCGTGCGCGGATGATCCTCACCCAGCTCGCGCACGCTCTCCGCCAGCGCCTACGTCAGTTGCGGAATCAACTCGTCGACATCCGGCGGCTCGGCCGCGTGCTCTGTCGGCCCGACGGGAACCCACCGGGCCAAGTGTCGCAGGGCATCGGCACTCACGGATTTCCCCCCGAGGACTCTTCCGACCCTGATGAGCAGTCGCCCCAGGTCACTGTCGCCCCCGCCGAGCCTGTCGTACTCGCCAAGGGCGTCTAGGTGCGGCAGCAGCCGACCCCATTTCGGCCAGGACTCTGGTTTGTGCGGGTCTTCGTCGAACAGGCACGAAAGCGCCTTCACCACGAACGCGCAAGCCTCCTCGACTGCCTCCGGCCGCCGGTGCGGGTCCTGCTCGTCCGGCGTCCGGGCCACCGCCTGCACCAGCCGGTGCACCGACAGCTCCCCGCCTTCCCCCACCGTCACCATGCTGTGCGCGGCCAGCGCGCCGACCGCCCGCCGCACGGCGACGGGCGAGCCCAGACCGTCCAGCAGCGAGCGGGGGATGCCGTCCGGGGCGTACCAGGCCAGGACGCGCAGGACCTGTCCCGTCAGCGGATCCTCGGCCACCAGCCGGTCCAGCGTGACCCGCCACGTACGGGCGACGGCCCGTCGGCCCTCCGCGTGCTTGTCGGCCGGGTACCGCGCCAGCAGCTCCAGGTACTCGGTCGCACTGGTACCGGTCCGTGCGCAGTAGGCGGCGGCCATCTCGACCGCGAGAGGCAAGTGCCCCAGCTCGGCGCAGAGTTGACCGGCACCGCCCCCATCACGTCGGCCCGCGTGGGTCACGATCCGGGTGAACAGGTCCACCGCCTCGTCCGGCAGCAGCACATCCAGCGCCACCGGACGGGCGATGCCGTACCAGTCGTCGGCACGGCGGCTCGTGATCAGCCACCGGCCGGACGTCACCCGTGCCAACAACGGCCGTACGTCCTCGGGTTCGGCCACATTGTCCAGCACCACCAGCCAGCCCTCGTGCGCCGCCAGCCACTGCACCGCCCGCTCCCGCAGCGCCTCCTTCGGGAGAAGTCCGGCCAGGGCGGGCTGAAGGGCGACCCCGAGGGCTGCGAGTCCGGTGCCGATCTCTGCCGGAGTCTCGGCAGTGATCCACCAGACGGGGTTGAGGGCACCCGTGTGCCGGGCCGCCCAGTACGCGGCGAGTGTCGACTTCCCGATGCCGCCCAGCCCGTGCACGGCGTGCACGACCACCTCGCGGGCCGAGTTCAACGCTTCGTCCAGCAAAGCCAGTTCATGCTCCCGGCCGACGAACATATTCGTGCGTGACGGGAGGTTGACCACCCCCGGCGGGCACTCCGCCTGGGTGAACGCCTCGGCCGGAAGAACGGTGGCATGCTCTGCCAGCACAGGGTGGTCACCGGTGGCCGCATACCTGATGTCCCGCCCGGCCGCGACCGCCCGCTCCCCCGACGCCTCGGCGGACGTCACGCGTCCCCCGTCGACACACTCCCGATGTCCCCACCAGCGGCGACGGACCGCTCGCCGGACGCGGTGACCGTGCCACCCGACGGCGGCGTGCCGGGCATCGCGGGCGCGGGTCCGGCCGAGGCCCCGTCTCCCGTCACCGCCACCCCGACACTGCCTCCGGCCGCGACCGAACGCGCCGCGACCGCCTGGACATGGGGGGTCGTACGCCCCTGATACAGCGCGTACCCCGAGGTACCGAGGCCCATCAGGGCACACACCCCGCCGACCACACCCGCGAGGGAACCCGCCGCCCCCAGATCGACGCAGGCGACCACGACGAGCGCCACCGCTCCCGCCGCCAGAAGCCCGATTGCCGTCCACAGCCACGCTGTTGGCCGTCCCCTTGCCGCCATCAGCCCATCATCGCGCCGGATCACCAGCGGTGTCCCGACAACGAAGAGCCTCATCCACTGCCGTCGGCCGACCCCGCCGCGACGACCCATCGGTTCGGATGGCCGGTCAGTTCGGCGATCTGGTCATAGTCCTGGTCGTAGTGGAGGACAGTGACCTGGTGGCGTTGGGCGATGGCCGCGATCACCAGATCTGCGAGCGAGAGTGCCCTGTGGTTGCCTTTCGCAATCGCCTTTTCCTGGATCTCGATCGCGGAGTCCCACACTTCGTCGGGGCACAGCAGATAGTCGAACCCACGTAATCGCTCGCGTACCCTCCGGGCATCCTGCCCGTCGCGCGCCGAATACACGACCTCGATGTACACAGGGCCCGCAACGCAGAGCAGTCCTCGCTCGTGGAGCGGATCGAGCACGTCGGCGACAGCATCCTGCTCCCAACGCGCGAGTGCGGACTTGTCGATGAGGTATCGCTCGCTCACGCCGCCGACGACCCCTGTCCGTGCTCATTCGGGAGGTCGTACTGCAAGGTGATCCTTCCCGACCTGATGTCGTCGATGAAGTCCTGGCGGCGCACATACTTGGCCAGCCGCATGGCGGCCTCCTTCACCGCCTCCTCGTCCGTCTGCACGCCGAACACCTTGCGCAGGTCGGCGAGGAAATCCTCATCCATCTCGATGGTGACGTTACGGGCCATGTCAGGCCCCCTTTCCACTTCGCCACTGCGCTGCACGGGACTCTCCTCCACGATAGGTCTCCACCTCACATCGGGTACTGATTCGGCATGCGACCACGGGGCGCCGGGGCAGGTCGACAGGTCAGCGGTACTGCCGTGACGCGGGCAGGAATGTGGCGGGCACCTTCATCCCGTCAGGCAGCACAGGCTCCAGCTGTTCCTCGCGGGAGCACTCGCGGCACAAGCCGTCGACGATCGGTGACGTCCGTTCGTCCTCGTCACAGCCCATGCAGGCCATGATCACGCGCGTGACCCGGGCACGCCCGGTGCCTTTGGCGGCCTTCTTGGGGGGCATCTTCTTCTCCAATCGGTTACGGGCCAGCGCCCCGGCGCTGTGCACGGGTTGCGGCAGTCCGGCGGTCAGCGTGCGGATGAGGTGTCCGGGGGTCGCGCCACGCGTCAGCCACTCGGCGGCCAGGGGTTCGAGGGCGACGCATTCGGCGTCGGAGAGCGTCATCTGCGGCTCGACGACGCCGAGTCGGGCAAGCGTCTTGTACGCGTTCGATCGCGCGGGCTCAGCAGGCTCGGGCGCTCCGGCGGACGGCGGTTCCTCTTCCGCTTCCGCCGCTCGGGCGCGGGCAAGGCCCGCCCGCCGTTCCGCGGTGACGTCGATGCCGTCCACACTGCGTACGAACTCAGCCCACCACGCCTCCGACCGCGCGATGCGTGACCAATAAGTCCTGGTCACCCACCGCATGGAGCCGTCCTCCAACGTGAGGTGCTCCTTCACCCGGCGGAGGTGACCGGCACGGGTGAGCTCCTTGAGCGCCGCCCGGCAACCCTGCTGGCCGTGCCCCGGGTGGTGCTTGGCGAGGGTCTTGTAGCCCATCGCCGCACCTTCTTCGAGCGCGTCGATGAACAGGGCGATGTGGGTGCCGCGCCTGGACAGATGCGCGAAGTCCGCTTCGACTGACGGATCCTGGTCACCCGCAGGGCGTTTTCCGTAGCCCGGATTGGCCATGGGGTGTGCGGAGGTGGGCAGTGCGGGACTAAGGTCGGCGTAAGCCACGATCGAACCTTCTGCTTTCGATTCGTCGGTAGCCACGATCGAGCTCTCACTCGATTCGCGGTCAGGCCCCGACCCGGTGTTGCTAGCACCGGCCGGGGCCGTTCTCTTGCCGCGAACCTAGGGTGCCTTTACTTTCCGACGCAAGTTGACCACGGAAAGTCACACGTGTGAGTGACGCGCTTCAACTCCCGTACAGACATGGTCGGTTGGGCGGCACCAAATCCCCCGACACAACAACCAAACCCTGGTTTTGGAGCTCGGGGCTCGGGGCTTGAGCTCCGGGCCGAACTGCGCATACGGGCAGCGGTCAGGCTCCCGGGAGGTACGCGAGTCCGTGCGCCCCCGGCTCGCCCGCGCGCTCCACCGTGAGCGTCCGCACCACCGTCAGCGCCGCCAGGTCCACCACCGTCACCGTGCTGGACACCACCGCGGAGACGTAGGCGAGCCGGCCGTCCGGGGACGACGTGATCGTCAGCGGGAAGACGCCCACCTCCACCCGGCCCAGCGGCTCGCCCTCCGGGTCGTACACCCGCAGCAGGCCCGGGCCCTGGGTGCCGAGGGCGCGGCCGTCGGGGCCCTCGGCCGTGCGCAGTTCGCCCGCGAGCACCAGGCCGCGCGAGGTGACGTGGACGGGGAAGACCGTGCCCCGGGTCGCCAGGGTGCGCACCACGCGGTCGTTCTCCGTGTCGATGATCCGCACCCCGGCCCCGGCCACCGGGCCCGGCCCGAAGTCGCCCTTGGGGCGGCCACATACACGTACCGGCCGTCCGGGGAGGCCGCTATGCCCTCGCTGTCCGGGACCTCGATCCGGGCCGTCAGCGCGCCCGACGCGAGGTCCACGACCGAGACGAACGGCGCCTCCTTGTTGGCGGAGTAGACCCGGCGTCCGTCCGGGGTCAGCGCGAACCAGTGCGGCCGCGCGTGAAGGCCGTCGTGGAGCAGGCGCGGGACGTGCTGGCCGCCGCTCCCGTGGTCGAACCGGCCGCGCTGACACGGACGTTCACGCTTCAGGCCAACGAGGTGGTCTGGGCTTCGCTCGCGGCCCGGCTGATCACATCCGTGTCCCGGGCGGCGCCGGGGGTCACCCTCACCTTCGTACCGGAGTCCCTGGAGGACGCCCCGGCGCTGCGGGACGGGCGGGTCGACCTGGAGATCGGGGCGCCCGGCCGGGCCGACCCGGAAGTGCTCACCGAGCCGCTGGGCGAGACCCGGCTGCTCGGGGCCGTACGCGCCGGGCATCCGCTGCCGGCCCGCGGGCGGATCACCGCGCGGGCGTTCGCGGCCGCCGACCACATCGGGGTGTCGCGCAAGGGCCGGGTGCGGGGTCCGGTCGACGACCGCCTCGCCGAACTCGGGCTGCGGCGGCGGGTGTCGGCGGTCGTGCCCACGCACACCGCCGCGCTGTTCCTGTGCGCGGAGACCGACCTGGTGTGCCTCACCCCGGCCGGCACCGGCGAGCACCGCCCGGCCGCGCTCGGGCTCAGGACGTTCGAGGTGCCGCTGGAACTCCCGTCCGTGCGGGTGGAGATGGCCTGGCATCCGCGCAACGACGCGGACCCGGCGCACGGGTGGCTGCGGGAGCGGGTGCGGGAGGCGTGGGCGCGGACGGCGTGATGAGCGTACGTACGAGAGTGATCGACTGAGCGTGATCGGCTGAGCGCACGTACGGCCGAAACGGCGGTACGTGCGCTCAACTGACCGGCGGCTGCGGCTATTTGACCGTCCGCAGGCCCAGCGGGCCCGCGATCTCCTCGGCCATCACGCGGCCCGCCTCGTCCGCCAGGGACTCCTCGGACAGGTCCTCGTCGGTGTCCAGACCGTCCAGCTCCTGAAGGGGCTGGTTGAGG
Organism: Streptomyces sp. NPDC048696; assembly: GCF_043198895.1. Lineage (NCBI taxonomy): Bacteria > Bacillati > Actinomycetota > Actinomycetes > Kitasatosporales > Streptomycetaceae > Streptomyces > Streptomyces sp. NPDC048696. Next base: position 161,691 of record NZ_JBICVJ010000003.1, read on the forward strand.
CGGACGTGGGCGACCAGGGACTGGAGGGCGCGCAGGGTGGCGGAGGCGGTGGAGCCCCAGTTGGAGAAGTACGAGAACTGCCACCACCACAGGGCCTCGGTGGTGCGGCCCGCGCGGTAGTGGGCGAGGCCGTGGCGCAGGTCGGTGACGACGTCGGCGAGGTCGTCGGAGATCCGGCAGGCGACGGGCGCCTTGCGCGGCTCGTACGGGTCGAAGACCTCGGAGTACACGTCGATCGGCTCAAGCAGGGCCGCGAAGCGCTCGCGCAGGTCGTCGACGTCCGGCTCCGGACCGAGGTCCGGCTCGTAGCGCTCGTCCGGGACGATGTCCTCGTGCGCGCCGAGCCGCCCGCCGGCCAGCAGCAGCTGCGAGACCTCAAGCAGCAGGAACGGCACCGCGCTGTCCGGCTCGTCGCCCTTGGCCACTTCCGTGACCGCGACGATGAAGGACTCGACCTGGTCCGCGATCTGGACCGCGAAGGAGTCCGGATCCTGGTTGGCCGCGTGCAGCGTTGCGTCAGACATCGAGAAGTCGCCTTCCTTCAAAGGCCCGCCCGAGCGTGACCTCGTCCGCGTACTCCAGATCTCCCCCGACGGGGAGTCCGCTGGCCAGCCGGGTGACCTTCAGGCCCATCGGCTTGATCATCCGGGCGAGGTACGTCGCTGTCGCCTCGCCCTCCAGGTTGGGGTCGGTGGCCAGGATCAGCTCGGTGACCGTGCCGTCGGCGAGCCGGGCGAGCAGTTCGCGGATGCGCAGATCGTCCGGGCCGACCCCCTCGATGGGGCTGATGGCGCCGCCGAGCACGTGGTAGCGGCCACGGAACTCACGGGTCCGCTCGATCGCGACGACGTCCTTGGGCTCCTCGACGACACAGATGACGGAGAGGTCGCGGCGCGCGTCGCGGCAGATGTTGCACTGCTCCTGCTGCGCCACGTTTCCGCACACCGCGCAGAAGCGGACCTTGTCCTTCACTTCGAGCAGGGCGTGCGCGAGCCGGCGTACGTCGGTGGGCTCGGCCTGGAGGATGTGGAAGGCGATCCGCTGCGCGCTCTTGGGACCGACGCCGGGCAGCCTGCCCAACTCGTCGATGAGGTCCTGGACCACGCCTTCGTACAACGGACTGCCTCTCGTGATCGATACCGTGCTTATCGATACCGTGCTTACGGTAGTTGGTGCGCGGGCGCCGCAGAAGGGCGGACCCGTGCGGGTCTGTGGCGGGTCTGTCGCGGGTCTAGAACGGCAGGCCCGGCATGCCGCCGAGGCCCTGCGCCAGCGGGCCGAGCTTGTCCTGCTGGAGCTGCTGGGCGTTCTCGTTCGCGGCCTGTACGGCGGCGACGACCAGGTCCGCGAGGGTCTCGGTGTCCTCCGGGTCGACCGCCTTGGGGTCGATGACCAGGGCGCGCAGCTCACCGGAGCCGGTCACGGTCGCCTTGACGAGACCGCCGCCCGACTGGCCGTCGACCTCGGTGTGCGCGAGCTCCTCCTGCGCGCGGGCGAGGTCCTGCTGCATCTTCTGCGCCTGCTGGAGCAGCTGCTGCATGTTGGGCTGGCCACCACCAGGGATCACGGTGCACTCCGTCTTTCGTCGCGTGTCGTGTGCTGCGTCGGTTCCCTCCGAGCCTACGTGGTCTCCCCGGCGCCTGCCCCACAACTCTTTCGAGTGAGTCGGCGGCCGTCACCGCGCCGGGCCGGGGGCCACGTACGAGGGGAAATACCGGGATATCGGCGCTGACTCCCACCATTCGGCGGTAGGAAGGGCTGACCGCGCGCCGGTCGCGTGCCGGACGACTACGGATCGTTACGTAGCGCCTCGTATAAGTGACTGTACGTTACGCGTCTGAACGTTACGGAGATCGATCGCGCAGGGCCGATCAGGCAGAGCCGATTACGCAGGGCCGATTACGCACGGTCGATCATGCAGGGCCGATTACGCACCGCGGAGGGAGCGCCGGGTGAGCCAGCCGGAGATGCAGCCCGAGGGGCTTCCGCCGGGACCGCCCCGGGACGAGGGCGACCTGACCGGGCGCCCGTTCCCGCTCGGCGACTGGGGCGAGCCCGCGGAACGCCTCGACGAGCTGTACCGGTGGGTGGAGACGGGCGCGCTGCGCACGGCCGAGTGGTACCTCGCGGACCGGCTGTGGAAGCGCCGGGGCGCGCGGGTGCTGCGGGTGTGCACGGCGGCGGGGGCGATCGCCGGGGCGGGGCTGCCGCTGCTCGACGTCACGGGGGCGCTGTCGGGGGCGTCGGGGTGGGGGTACGTGTCGCTGCTGCTCGGCGCGGCGTGCCTGGCCTGCGACCGGTACTTCGGGCTCACGTCCGGGTGGATGCGGGATGTCGCGACGGCGCAGGCGGTGCAGCGGCGGTTGCAGGTCCTGCAGTTCGACTGGGCGTCGGAGAGCGTGCGGGAGGTTCTGGGGCCGACGGAGGGGACGGCGAGTGAGGCGGCGGAGAGGTGTCTGCTGGTGCTGCGGCGCTTCTCCGAGGACGTGACTGAGCTGATCCGCTCGGAGACGGCGGACTGGATGGTGGAGTTCCGGTCGGGGCCGGCCCCGCTGGTGATGCAGTCGCTGGCGTCGGCGGCGGTGCGGCCCGACGCGGCCCCGGGGCCCGGCCGCTTCCCCCTCCCCCCGGGCACCCGCCCGAACATGCCGCGCCAGCGGCCCCCGGAACCCCCGCGCTAGCCTCCTACGGCGGATTGGGCCCCCACCCCGCCCCTTCCCTGAACCCTCCGGGGGTGGGTGGGGGTGGAGGCGGTTTCCCGGGGGCGGGGCCCCCGGACCCCTTGGCGGGGGCTGCGCCCCCTGCACCCCGCTTGGGGCTCCGCCCCGGAACCCGGCTGGGGGTGGGTGGGCAGCGGGGGGGCTACGCCCCTGCACCCCGCTTTCGTCTGCGGACCGTGCTGGGTTGCTCGCGCAGTTCCCCGCGCCCCTACAGGAGGGCCCGAAGGGCCCATCTAAGGGGCGCGGGGAACTGCGCGACCAGCCACGCACCACCCGCACCCGAACCACCGGCCCGCCTTTAGGGGCGCGGGGAACTGCGCGACCAGCCACGCACGGTCCGCAGACGAACAGATCCCCCGGAGGGTTTAGGGAAGGGGCGGGGTGGGGGAAATGCCCCGCGTCAGCGGCGGGGGAGCAGCGTCTTCGCCAGGCGGCGGGCCAAGGGCTGGCGGGGCTTCGGGGCCGGGACCGGCTCCGAGGGCGGCTTCGGGGTTGAGGGGGCCGCGCCCTCATGCCTGGACCTCGGCGCCTTCGGCGCCTTCGCCTTCTTCCCGTCGATCCGGATCAGCGGAGACCCCGCCACCTCCTCCACCCCGTGCCACATGTCCGACCGCCCGGACAGCCAGGTCAGAAGCTCCTCCCGGACCGGGTCCGGATCCGACCACGTGCCGTACAGCTTCGTACCCGTGATGCAGATCGGCCGAAGCCCGGTGGTCGCGACCGCACCCCACACCGCCGCCGCCACCCCCGGACAGTGCTCGGCCCGGAAGTCGTCGAACGCCACGATCCCGTCGGGGGCGATCAGGGCGCGGGCCGCCGCGATGTCCCCGTGGACGTGCTCGTAGAGGTGTGAGGCGTCGACGTGGATGAAGCGGCAGCTGCCCGTCGGCACCCGCCCCGCGATCACCGACGTCGGCGCCTGCACCACCACCGGCAGCTCGTCGTGGAAGGAGAGGTAGTTCGCCTCGAAGGCCCGCCGCGTCAGGGTCGCGTACGAGCGGTCCATCTCCTCGCTGTTGGGGTCGTCCGGCGCGGGCGAGTCGAACAGGTCGCAGACCGTGAACGTCTCGTCCTCGCGCAGGTACGACCCCATGAAGATCGCGCTCTTGCCCAGGTACGCGCCGAGTTCCAGCAGGTCACCGTGGAGTTCCTGGCGTTCCTGGCGGGCCAGGAACCAGTCGAAGAGCAGTTGGTCGGCGGGCCAGAACCACCCCTTGACGTCGGAGAAGCGGGCCGGGGCGGCGCTCTGAGCGCTCGTCGTTTGTGACATGGACCCGGTCCTACTCCCGCCAGATGGCGCGGAGTTTACGGCGAGGCATGGGGCCGATGGTGCCCCGGCGACATCCCCACCCGGCGGTCGGAACCCCGCAGGAACCCTGTCGGGATCTCAGCTGAAGATGATCATAGAGCCCTGCGCCAGCGACCTCGTCGCCGCCGCGTGCAGCCCCAGCCACACATGCCGTTCCCGGGCGAACGGGCTCTCGTCGTACGGGATCGGGCCCGCGGGCTCTTCCAGGGACGTCGGGCGGTCCGGCGGCGCCGGAGCCATCGGGGGGTTCGCCGGGTCTATGCCGATCGCCGGCGCCACGAACTCCAGCTCGCGCAGCAGCCCGTGCGTGGAGCCCAGCGGACCGCCCCCGGCGAGCAGTTCCTCGTTGGCGAGCGGGGAGGCGAAGTCGACGGGGACGTACGCGCCCGCGTGGTCGTAGTGCCAGACCAGATGTGACTGCTGGGCCGTCGTCTCGAACATCTCAAGCAGCTGCTCGTAGTCGCCGCCCAGCTCGTCCACCGGCGTCACCGCGAGGCGGCAGAGCTGGAGGAGGTAGGCGCGGCGCAGGAAGTGCAGCGCGTCGTAGTCGAAGCCCGCGACCGGGGCCACGTCGCCCGAGAGGCCGGGCATGTACGCGAAGACGGGCACGGGCGGCAGCCCGGCCTCGCCGAGCGCCTTGTCGTACGAGGCGATTTCCTCGGCGAACGGGTTGTCGGGGCTGTGGCACAGCACGTCGACAAGGGGGACCAGCCACAAGTCACAGGCCACGGGGCTCCTTACGAGGTCGCGATGGTCGGGACAGCGTAGTCCGCCGAGCACGCTCCGCGAAGCTCGCCCGTCAACTCAGGTGCGGCCGACTCGTCAACGCGACGCGAAGGCATCGGCTCACGCGTCACATCCGCCTCTGGGGGCGCACCGGACCGCGCGTCCGCGCCCATGGATACCCACTCGCACATCCCTCACGCCCCGCGCCCGCCCTCTGCCCCCGCGCGCGACCACACCTGCGCACGGGCCACCGCCCCCGCGCACCGCCCCGCCGACCGAACGGCCCACCGACCCCGCGCCGAACCGCCCCACCGGACCGCCCACCGGACCGCCCACCGGCCCCGCGCCGAACCACTCGCCGAACCACCGCCCGACCCGCCCACCGGCCCCCGCCGAACCACCGCCGGCGGCCAGCGCCCCCCGATCCGCTCAGCGGCCCACGTCCCAGATCCACACCCCGCCGACCCGGCGGCCCTCTCGGGCCAGCAGTTTCGACACCGTCCGGTACAGCGCGTCCTCGTTGTCCTGTGGCGGCAGTACGACGACCCCCGCCTTCCAGTACGCGAGGTCCGCCCGGGCCTGGGCGCGCCAGGCGTCGCCGATGTCCGGGACCGGGGCGCCGTAGCGGACGTCGCGCAGGAGGTTGGAGGTCCAGCGCGGGGAGGCGCCGTAGATGCCGATGCGGTCCGGGCCCCAGGGGCCGTTGAAGTAGCCGCCGGGGAGCGGGAAGCCGAGGCCCGCGCGGACCTGCCAGTGCAGGGCGTCGGCCGCCGCCGGGTCCGGCACCGGCACGGTGACGACGGACTCGCCGGGCTTCACATACGTACGCCACAGCCCGTCCGCCAGGAACGCCGGCACCGGCGCCCGCTCGTCCACCGGCAGCGGCGTCGGCACGATCGGAAGCAGCGCGACGGCGACGGCCACGAGCCCGACCGCCCGGTTCACCCGGCCCAAGCTCAGCAGACCGACCGCACCCCGGCCCGCCGCCCCGGAAGGTTCCCGCTCCGAGCGTCCCGTCGCCACCAGCCGCCCCACCGCCAGCGCGAGCAGCGCCCCCAGCGCCGGGGCGCAGATCATCGCGACGCGGCCCTCGATGACCGACTCGAAGAGCGGGCGGTGGGCCAGGGCCCGCCAGGGGCCCGGCAGGACCACGTCCGTGTACGGGATGCGGATCTTCTGGCCGAGCGAGAGCACCGCCGCCGCCACCGCCGTGGCCGCCAGCGCCTTGACCAGCGCGTGGCGCCACAGCCGTACCGTGATCGCGAAGGCGAGCGCGATCAGCGGCCAGCCGTAGAACGCGTTCTGCTCGGTCCGGTTCAGCGCCAGCTTGTCCGCCGTCGACTCGTCGCCGAGCAGCGCGCGTCCGGAGAAGCGCAGGAACGACAGCGGGCTGTTGCCCGCGCTGTCGCCGTGCAGCACCGAGTGATAGCTCTGGGTGCCGAAGAACTGCCAGGTCAGCGGGTACGCGACCAGTGGCAGGAAGACCAGCAGCGCGACTCCGACCCCCTGGGCCAGCGGGCGCCACGCGGTGCGCAGGACGTCGCGGCGGGCCAGCGCGTACGACAGCGCGAAGAGCAGGATGCCGAGCGAGGCGAGCAGCAGGACTTCCTCGCCGAGGAAGATCTGGTACGCGGTGAACAGGCCGAGCAGCACCCCGTCCCGGCGCACGTCCGCCGCCGGGGCGCACAGCCTCAGCACGCGGTCGACGATCAGCGGGATCATGAACAGCACGCAGAAGTTCGGATGCGCGTTGGCGTGCGAGATCATCGGCGGCGCGAACGCGGCGAACGCCCCGCCGAGCCCCGCGGCCCAGGGATCGCGGGTCACCCATTTCGCGAAGAGCCGGAACCAGGCGTACGCGGTGGCGGTCAGGCCCAGGGTGAGGACGAGCGCCCAGGTGATGGTCGGGCCGAGGGCGAGCGTCACGGGCGCGAGCGGCACCGACAGGCCCAGCATGGGGGTGTTGCCCATGAGGTTCACGCCGTCGGGGTAGTTCTGGAGCGTGGTGAACAGCGGGTCCCGCAGATGCGCCACGTTGTCGGCGGTGACCGCGAAGAACCACTCCCACTGGTTCTGGTCCTGCCCCGAGTCGGCGAGGTAGCCGCTCCCGAGGTCGGTCCACAGGTTCTTGTAGAGCAGGACCGAGGAGAGGAGGAACAGGGTCAGCAGGGTGAGGTTCGTACGGCTTGCCGCGCGGGCCTTGAGGCGGGCCAGCTCCAGCAGGACCCTGCCGTAGTCCGCCGGGCCGACCTTGGAGCCCTCCTGGTGGGACCAGCGGACCGGGACCTCGGCGACCGCCCACCCGTGGCGGCGGAAGTACTGCAGGATCTCGACGTCGATGCCCCAGCCGTCGAGGCGGGCGTCCGCGAAGGCCGCGCGGGCCTTGTCGCCGTCGAAGAGCTTGAAGCCGCACTGCGTGTCGTGGATGCCGGGGACGGCGACGGCCCGTATGAGCCGGTTGCCCATCCGGCCCAGCCACTCCCGCACCCGGCTCTGGTGGACCGCTATGTCGGCCTCGGGGTGGGCGCGCGAGCCGATCGCGGCGGACGCCTCGGCGCCGTCGAGCTCCTTGGTGAGCCGGTCGAGCTCGGCGACCGGCGTGGCGAGGTCGGCGTCGGTGAGCAGGACGCGCGCGCCCCGCGAGGCGGCGACGCCCAGGCGCAGGGCGTGGCCCTTGCCCCGGTTGTGCTCGGCGGCGACGAGCCGGATGCGCGGGTCGCGGGCGGCGGCCTCGCGGGCGATGTCGGCGGTGGCGTCCCCGGACCCGTCGTCGACGACGATCAGCTCCCACGCGAGCTGCGAGGAGTGCAGATGGTCGCGGATCGCCTCCAGGGTGGGGCGAAGACGCCGCTCCTCGTTGTACGCGGGGACGACGACCGAGAGGTCCAGGGAGCGGCCGTCGGTCACCGCTTCAGCCGCTCCGCCCAGGTGAGTGAGTGGGTGTTGTACGCGCAGATCACGGCGAACGCGGCGTCGCCGTCGCCCGCGATCACCGCGTCCACGAGGTCGCCGTGGCCGCTCCACAGCCAGTCGGTGAGGTCGCTGCGCCCGCGCAGATACGGCACGGCGAAGACCCAGCACTGCATGCGCAGCCGGTGCAGGAAGTCCGAGATGTACGGGTTTCCGGCGAGGGCGCCGAGCTCGCGCCAGAAGCGGAGGTCGTAGCCGATCAGGATGTTCAGATCGCCGCTGCGGGCGGCCCGGGAGGCCTCCTCGGCGCGGCGGCGCACCGAGACCAGCGCGGGGCCGTGGGCGGCGCCCAGCTCGGTGATCTTGCGGAAGATCCCGTTCACGATCAGCGACCTGGCCTCGACCATGCCCGTGTAGTCCTCGACGGAGAACTCATGGACGCGAAAGCCCCGGTGCTGGTCGGAGTCGAGCAGCCCCTGCGCGGTCAGATCGACCAGCGCCTCGCGGACGGGGGTCGCGCTCACCCCGTACTGCTCCGCGATCTGCTTGACGGTGAATTCCTCACCGGGCCGCAGACGCCCGGCCAGTATCTCGTCGCGCAGCGCGTCGGCGATCTGGCGGCGCAGCGTGCTGCGCGTCACGCCGGAACCGGCGCCTGGTCCGGTGCCGGATCCGTAGGCCGATCCGTTGCTCATGGGCGTCCCTCCCCTCCGCGGTTATCCCGCACACGATAGGCCAGGCGGTGCGCGGGATTACGTTCACATGTCCAGCCGGTACTCCTCGGTATCCGCGTGATAGCCGAACAGCTCCGCGTAACGACCCCAGTCCGTCGCGGTCTCCAGCTGCCGGTCGACCTGCTCGCTGGTGTAGTGGTGGGCGAGCAGATCGCGGAAGAAACCGGCGCGCAACGAGTGGTCGGCGGCGCGGGTCAGACCGCTGGTGATCACCGCGACCAGCGGGACCGCGAGCGCTGCCTGGGCGAACAGGCGCTTGGACTCCTGGACGTCGGCGCGCGCGTACGCGGACCCCAGCTCGGTGAGCGCCAGGTCACCGCCCTCGACCTCGGCGAGGCCGAGCAGTTCCAGGGCGTCGATCTGCGGCAGCAGGTCGTCCACCTCCAGGCCGAGCTCGTCCGCGAGCGAGGCGACGTCGGCGCGGTCGTCGTCGTGCTGCGCCACGATCTCCGCGAGGCCGGAGAGGCCGTCGACGGAGGCGGGCGGCACCGGCGTGTTGCCGGGCGTACGGCGGCCGGTGCCCGGCTCCGACAGCTTCGGCACGTCCTTCGCGCGCCCGGTCATCACCTCGTAGATCGCGTCCACGATCCGCTCGAAGGCCGCCGACTGGCGGTCGCGCGGCCGGGGCAGGTCGACGGTGAAGGTCTCGCGGATCGTGCCGTACGGCCGCGCCCCGAGGACCACCACCCGGTCCGCCATCAGGACCGCCTCCTCGATGTTGTGGGTCACCAGCACCACCGCCCGGGTCGGGAACTGGCCGGACTCCCACAGCTCCATCAGCTCGCCGCGCAGGTTCTCCGCCGTCAGGACGTCGAGCGCCGAGAACGGCTCGTCCATCATCAGCACATCCGGCTCGACCACCAGCGCCCGCGCGAAGCCGACGCGCTGGCGCATCCCGCCGGAGAGCTCCTTGGGATACGCGCTCTCGAACCCGTCGAGCCCGATCAGGTCGATGGCCTGCACGGCGGCCGCCGCCCGCTCCTTGGCCGGTACGCCCTTGGCCTCAAGGCCCAGCTCCACGTTCTGCTGCACGGTGAGCCAGGGCAGCAGCGCGAACGTCTGGAAGACCATCGCGGTCCCCGGGTTCGCCCCGGTCAGCGGCTCGCCCCGGTACGCGACCGCCCCCGAGCTCACCGGCACGAGCCCCGCCAGACACCGCAGCAGCGTGGACTTGCCGGAACCGGACTTGCCGAGCAGCGCCACGATCTCGCCCGCGCGGATCTCCAGATCGATCCCGCCGAGCACGGGGAGCTCGCCGTCGGCGCCGGCGTACGACTTGGTCAGCCCCTGGGCGTGGAGCAGGACTTCACCGGTGGGGGTGGTGGTGTCGACCATGGAATCCGGCCTCCTTCGACTTGGTCAGAGCGAGTAGCGCGTCTCGGCGAACCGGTACAGGCGTCGCCACACCAGCCGGTTGAGCGCCACCACGTACAGGCTCATCACGGCGACGCCCGCGATCAGTCGGGGGAAGTCGCCGTTCTCGGTGGCGTGGAAGATGTACGCGCCGAGCCCGGTCGCCGTGAGCGTCGTGCCGCCGAAGGTGACGACCTCGGAGACGATCGAGGCGTTCCAGGCGCCGCCGGACGCGGTGATCCCGCCGGTGACGTACGAGGGGAAGATCCCCGGGATGATCAGCCGCCGCCAGCGCTGGCGGCCGCGTACGCCCAGGTCGTCCATCGCCTCGCGCAGGTCGGACGGGATCGCCATGGCGCCCGCGATGGTGTTGAAGAGGATGTACCACTGGGCGCCCAGCGACATCAGCAGCACACAGCCGACGTTCAGGTCCACGCCGGTGCGCAGGAAGGCCCACATGGCCAGCGGGAAGAGGAAGTTGGCCGGGAAGCTGGCGAGGACCTGCACCACGGGCTGGGCGATCCGGGCGAGCCTCGGTGAGAACCCGATCTTCACCCCGACCGGCACCCACACCAGCGTCGCCACGGTCACCAGGACGGCGACCCGGGCGAGGGTGGCGAGCCCGAGCAGCAGCGGCTCGCCGAAGACGCCGAGCCCGGTCCGCTCCTGGAGGTAGCGGAGCAGGTCGAACAGTCCCCAGCCGAGGAGCAGCACGGCGGCCGTCGCGAAGGCGAGGTCGCCGAGGCGGCGGCGGGCGGGGTCGTGGGCGAGCGGCCGGTCGTCGCGCCCGAAGACGCGCGCCGCCCGCCCGACGCCTTCGCGCAGCGGACGGGTCCCACGCGACAACCGCCCCGGCCAGTTGGACCGGCGCAGAAAATCGAGCACCACCGAGCGCTGCACCTCGCTCGCCTCGGACTGCTCGTTCTTGAACTTCTCCACCCAGGCGGTCAGCGGCCGCCAGAAGAGGAAGTTCACGCCGATGACGAGGACGGCCATGGTGGCGATGGCCCAGCCGATCTTCCCGAGGTCGCCCTCGGCGATCGCGGCACCGGCGTACGAGCCGACGCCGGGCAGCGCGTACGCCCGGTCGCCGACGCTGATCGCCTCGGAGGCGACGAGGAAGAACCAGCCTCCGGCGAAGCTCATCATCCCGTTCCAGACGAGGTCGATCGCCCCCGACGGGAGCTCGATCCGCCAGAACCGCATCCACCGGGTGAACCCGAACGAGCGTGACACCTCGTCGAGTTCGCGGGGCAGGGTGATCAGCGAGCGATAGAAGCCGAACGTCATGTTCCACGCCTGCGAGGTGAAGATCGCGAAGATCGAGGCGCATTCGAGGCCGAGGGTGGAGCCCGGGAAGAGGGCGATGAACCCGGTGACGGCGACGGACAGGAACCCGAGGACGGGAACGGACTGGAGGATGTCGAGCGCGGGCACGAGGACGCGCTCAAGGCGACGGCTCTTGGCGGCGGCGTACGCGTACACGAAGGTGAAGCAGACGGACAGCCCCAGCGCGACGAACATCCGAAGGAGCGACCTGGCGGCGTCGTACGGCAGCCGGGCCGGGCTGGTGTCGGTGGTGGCGACGTCCGCCGGGTCGAAGTTGACGGCGGTGCCCTTGCCGACCTGGAGGACGAGATAGCCGAGCACCAGGACGGCCGCGGCGACCGCCAGATCGATCCGCAGCGGCCGCCGGGAGGTCTGGGGCTTCATCGGCATCATCGGCGTCATCGGGAGAACCGTACGAACTGGGAGGATCGGTCCGCAGGGGAACACACCGGCTGCGGCAGGCGGCAGCCTGGCACATTATTGCGCAGATACGCAAATACGGCCCGGGCCGGGAGGAACCGGCCGGGCCGTACGTACGCGCTTGTCAGCCGGTGGTGTACTCGTCGGCGACGGCCAGGGCGTCATCCAGCACGGCGAGGCCTTCCTTGGCCTCGGCCTCGGTGATGTTGCACGGCGGGACGACGTGGGTGCGGTTCATGTTGATGAAGGGCCAGAGGCCGTTCTTCTTGCAGGCGGCGCCGAAGGCGGCCATGGGGGCGGCGTCGGCGCCGGAGGCGTTGTACGGCACCAGCGGCTCGCGCGTCTCCTGGTTCTTCACCAGCTCAAGGGCCCAGAACACGCCCGTACCGCGCACCTCGCCGACGGAGGGGTGGCGGGCGGCGAGCTCGCGCAGCCCCGGCTCCAGGACGGCCGAGCCGATGTGGGCGGCCTGGTCGACGACGCCCTCGTCGGCCATGACGTTCAGGGTGGCGACGGCGGCGGCGCAGGCGAGGGGGTGCCCGGAGTAGGTGAGCCCGCCGGGGAACGGCCGCTTGTCGAAGGTGGCGGCGATCTCGGCGGAGATGGCGACGCCGCCGAGCGGGACGTACCCGGAGTTCACGCCCTTGGCGAAGGTCATGAGGTCGGGGGTGACGCCGTAGTGGTCGGCGGCGAACCAGGCGCCGGTGCGGCCGAATCCGGACATGACCTCGTCGAGGACGAGCACGATCCCGTACTTGTCGCAGATGGCACGGACGCCGGGGAGGTAGCCGGGGGGCGGGGTCATGATCCCGGCGGTGCCGGGCACGGTCTCCAGCACGATGGCGGCGATGGTCCCCGGCCCCTCAAAGGCAATGGTGTCTTCGAGGTGGGTGAGGGCGCGGGCGCATTCCTCGGCTTCGGTGGTGGCGTAGAAGGCGGACCGGTAGAGGAAGGGCGCCCAGAACCGTACGACGCCGGCGGACCCGGTGTCGGAGGCCCACCGCCGGGGATCGCCGGTGAGGTTGATGGCGGTGGACGTGGCCCCGTGATACGACCGGAAGGCGCTCATGACCTTGTGGCGTCCGGTGTGCAGCCGGGCCAGGCGTACGGCGTTCTCGACGGCCTCGGCGCCGCCGTTGGTGAAGAAGATCTTGTCGAGGTCGCCGGGGGTGCGCTCGGCGATGAGGCGGGCGGCTTCGGAGCGGGCCTCGACGGCGAAGGCGGGGGCGAAGGTGGCGAGCTTGCCCGCCTGCTCCTGGATCGCGGCGACGACCTTCGGGTGCTGGTACCCGATGTTGGTGAAGACGAGGCCGCTGGTGAAGTCGAGGTAGCGGTTTCCGTCGTAGTCCCAGAAGTACGAACCCTCCGCGCCGGCGACGGCGAGCGGGTCGATCAGGCCCTGGGCGGACCAGGAGTGGAACACGTGCGCACGGTCGGCGGCCTTCACGGCCGCGCCGGCCCGGGGGTCGGGTTCGACATGAGGGGTCATGGGGCCAGGGTAGGTAGTCGCAGGTGGGGGTGGGTATGGCCAGGTTGTATGGCGTGGGACTCGGGGCTCGGCAGGGTGTCGGGTGGTTCAGCCCCTCCCCGCCCGTTTCCGCCCCTTCCCGGGCGGTAAGCCGCCGCACAAGGTCACCCATACGCCTGTGAATCACTCCCATGGATGAAGCCGCCATGAAAAGACGCACATGGCACCGGCATATCCGGCAACGATTCCTGATCACAGCGCTGGACGATCCGCGCCGCGAACGCGGCCACGACCCGGGCGATCCGGGAGCTGCCCCAAGACACCGAGGCGCCTGGCAGGCCACACTGGTCAGTGCCGGGCGATGAGGAGGTGGAAGGAATGAGCGTTGCCAGCTTTACGCCCCACGACGGGCCCTGGAACCACAACGGACCCTGGACCGTCGCCGACGTCCTGGCCATGCCCGAAGACCGTACCCACCGCTACGAACTGGTGGGGGAGTCACTCATGATGTCCCCCGCCCCGGGGCTGCGCCACCAGCGCGCAAGCTTCCGTCTCGCCACGGCCCTCGATGCCGCAGCCCGGGCCACCGGGGCCCCGGTCGAGGTCTTCGAAGCCGTCAACGTGACCCTGCCCAGTGGCCTGGTGATCCCCGACATCGTCGTGGCCGACCGGGCCGCCACCGTCGAGGACGCCGTCAGCATCGACGCCGAGGCCGTTCAGCTCGTCGTCGAGCTGGTCTCGCCCGGCAACAAAATCATGGACCGCAAGCTCAAGCCGCTGCTGTACGCGGAAGCCGCGATCCCGCACTACTGGCGCCTCGAATTCGACCCGGCCCCCCGTCTGATCGTCAGCGAGCTCGCCGCCGGCCGCTACACCGAGACGACCATCGCCCTGCCCGGCACGACCACACGCGTCGAAGCCCCCTTCCCACTGGAGATCGACCCCGCCGGACTCGCCCGCCAGTAGGCCGGAGCCCGAGGCGGAGCCCCCAAGGGGAGGGGCACAGCCCCGCCAGGGTCCGGGGGCAGAGCCCCCAAGGGGGTGCAGGGGCGCAGCCCCGCCAGGGTCCGGGGCCGGAGCCCCCAAGGGGGTGCAGGGGCACAGCCCCGCCGGGGGTCCGGGGCCGGAGCCCCCGAGGGGGTGCAGGGGCGCAGCCCCGCCAGGGTCCGGGGGCAGAGCCCTCAAGGGGGTGCAGGGGCGCAGCCCCGCCAGGGTCCGGGGGCAGAGCCCTCAAGGGGGTGCAGGGGCGCAGCCCCGCCAGGGGCCGGAGCCGGAGCCCCCGGGAAACCACCTTCACCCCACCCACCCCCGGAGGGTTTCGGGAAGGGGCGGGGTGGGGGAACTCGGCCGCCGCGCCCACTATCCTCACCCCGTTGACGCTCGTTCGAGCAGGGGGAGGCGGCGGGCCGTATGCAGCAACTGGAATCCGGGGATCCGCAGCGGATAGGTGCCTATCGGCTGCTGGCGCGGCTCGGCGCGGGCGGTATGGGGCAGGTGTACCTCGCCCGGTCCGAGCGCGGCCGCACCGTCGCCGTGAAGCTCGTGCGACAGGACCTCGCCGACCAGCAGGAGTTCCGCGGGCGATTCCGGCAGGAGGTGCAGGCCGCCCGCCGCGTCGGCGGACAGTGGACCGCGCCCGTGCTGGACGCGGACACCGAGGCCCCCACCCCGTGGGTCGCCACGGGCTACGTCGCGGGCCCCAGCCTCCACGCAGTGGTGGGAGGCGACCACGGCCCCCTCCCCGAACACTCCGTACGCGTACTCGCCCGCGGCCTCACCCACGCCCTCCAGGACATCCACACCGCAGGGCTGATCCACCGCGACCTGAAGCCCTCGAACGTCCTGATCACCATCGACGGCCCCCGCGTCATCGACTTCGGCATAGCCCGCGCGCTGGAGACGGTCACGGACGCGGGGCTCACGCGTACCGGCGCGCTCGTCGGATCGCCCGGCTTCATGGCGCCCGAGCAGGTACGCGGCGACCGCGTCACCCCGGCCTGCGACGTGTTCTGCCTGGGCTCGGTGCTCGCGTACGCGGCGAGCGGCAAGCTCCCGTTCGGCGGCACCGCGAGCGGCGTGCACGCGCTGATGTTCCGGATCGCGCAGGAGCCGCCGGACCTCGACGGCGTCCCGGAGTCGCTGCGCGACCTCGTACAGGACTGTCTGACGAAGGACCCGGCGGCCCGCCCGTCCCTCGCCGCGATCCTGGAGCGGCTCGGCCCCGACGACAAGCCGACCGGGCCCTGGCTGCCCGGCCCCCTCGTGGCCCAACTCGGCTCCCACGCCGTCCAGTTGCTGGAGATAGAGAACCCGGAGGGCGGCACCGGCCAGAACCCCCTGGTCCCGGCGGAGCCGATAGCCCCGCCCCAGCCGCCTCAGCCGACCCAGCAGCCCCAGCTCCCCCCGGCCCCCTCCCCCTCCCCCTCCCTCTGGCCCGCCACGGCGGCGACCCCCACCCCCACCGTCATCTCCCCCAACGGCACGGGCACCGCCACCACACCCCCCGCCCCGAACCACAGCTACCCACCCCCGAACCAGCCCGCCGGATACGGCTATCCGCCCGTGAACCCGGCCGCCGGATACGGCCTTCCGCACCCCTACCCCACCCCCGGCTACGGCCCGCCCCCGCTCATGCCGGAGGAGCCCCCGCGCCGCAGCACCAAGTCGACGGTCGCGCTGATCGTGGTCGCGCTGGTGGTGGCGCTGGGCGCGGGCGGTTCGGTGTACGCCTTCATGAGCGGCGACGGCAACGACGAGAAGAAGCCCCCCTCGGCCTCGTCGGGCAACTCGAACCCCGCGGGCTCGGCCACCTCCAACTCCCCCTCCGACAACCCCAGTTCCAGCCCGTCGCCAACCCCCAGCCCGAGCCCCGCCGACGGCGACATTCCCCAGAAGTACCTCGGCACCTGGTCCGGCTCGATCGACAGCGCCGACGGCACCAGCACCCGCCGCCTCGTCCTGCGGCCCGGCAAGGTCGGCGACCCTGTCCTGACCCTGCTGGCGGACGGCCCGCTGGACGGCGGCGGCACCTACCACTGCGTGTTCCGCGCCAGCCTGACCGCCGCCCCGACCGGCCCCGACGCCCCGCTCAAACTGGGCCCGTCGACCGTCGAGTCCGGCCCGTCCGGCTCCTGCTCCCCGGGCGCGGCCACCACCCTCACGGTGCTCCCGGACGGCCGCCTGCGCCGCCAGAACGACGCCAACGGAGATCAGTTGACGTACGACAAGGTCGCGGAGCAGTAGCCTCCCGGCAAAGACCTTAAGGATCAAACAAAGAGTCGAACCGACGGGGCGCGCACCAGTGGCCCCAGACGTCAGGCTGTCCCCCGCAAGTATCGGCACCACCACCGAACTTGATGGGGGACAGTCATGAACGTGCGTTCATTCAAGCCAGGTTCGAAGATCAAGCGCGCGATCGGGCTCGGGGTCGCGGCGCTGGCGCTGACGGCGGTCAACACGACGGGGGCACAGGCCGCCGGGGCGGGCGCCGAGACGAGCTGCCGATCCAGCAACCTGCTCCTGATCGACGTGGAGTCGCTGCACGACAGCGCCGGAAACCACATCGGCAACGTGCAGCACTTCTACGACCAGGGCTGCTACGCCGCGTTCGCGCGCTACGTGCCCTACATCCAGCCGTTCAACGCCAACATCGGCGTGGCCATCTACGACCCGGACAACAGCTACCACATCACGTTCAACACGAACGTCCCCGCCCAGAACTACGGGACGTTCGTCGACTCGCCGCACGTGTGGCTGGGGGCCTGGTCGTCCAACAAGTGGTTCCACGCCCGCGCGGACATCACCAACACGGGCAACGGCTGCCACATGACCGGCGACACCTACAACCACGACTACGACAACGGCGGCTGGAGCGGCAGCGACTGGAACTGGGTCGGGTGCTGACCCGGAGCGCATGACCGAATGAGCCCGACGCCCCTGCCGGAACACCCGGCAGGGGCGTTGTCGTCAGGCCGCCGCCAGGAACTCCCGCACCACCGACAGCAGCAGCATCGTGTGCACGAACCGGTCCGGCTCGTACGGCGGGCAGCGCCACGACAGCGGCCAGGTGGCGCCCCGCAGCGCCGGTACGGGTACGTAACTGATCCTCCCCACCGCCGCGTTGAAGCACGTCGCGCCGGTCGGCCAGGTGCGGCGGGCGGTGCTGCGCGGGGCCAGCAGGAAGTAGATCCCGCGCCGCCCGTTCGCCTCCGCGACGATCGGGCCGGGGTCGCCCGCCGTCATCACCTCCAGTGCGTCGGCGATCCTCCGGCCGACGTCACCGTCGACCCTTACGGCGTCGAATTGCACTCCCGCTTTTCTGAGTTGGAAGCCGGACAGCGGAATCCAGTGCGCCCTCGCGGCAAGGTTTACTTCACCGTTTCGTGTATCCATGAGGACAGCTTCGGCCTGCCCCGCTAGCGTTTTCCACGCACCTGGGGGGACCGTCAGGTATTGGTCGAGCTGCCTGAACTCCCCTTGAATTGAGTTGAATTCGGCGGGGATCAGTTGAGACCGGTTGAGACCGGTTGAGTTCGAGGCGGTGACGGTTATGGCCCGAGCAGAAAACAAGAACACAGCAGGTCCGACGGCCCGGATGGTGGCCAAAGTGGCCCGGCGGCTGCGCGAACGGAGGGGGTGGTCGCAGGAGCGGACCGGCCACGAAATGGGGTTCTCCGGCGCGGCGATCAGCGCCATGGAAACGCTCGCGCAGCCCGCGAGCGACGCCATGCTCGTGAAACTGGAGGAGGTATTGGGGGAGGGCCTGGGGATCTTCGAGGACGCGCGGCCGTTCATGCGCATGGAGAAGTATCCGCCGCAGTTCCAGAACTACTCGCTGCTGGAGCAGCAGGCGGTGGTGCTGCGGCTGTACGCCACCCTGGTCGTCCACGGTCTGTTCCAGACCGAGGCGTACGCGAGGGCGCTCATCGGGGGTGGGTACCCGCCGCTGCCCGACGAACGGGTGCAGGAGCTGGTCGAGGCGAGGCTGGCCCGGCGGGCGCTGCTGGACCGGAAGCCGACCGCGCTGATCGAGGTGGTGCTGGAGGAGTCCGTCCTGCGGCGGACGATCGGTGGACCCGAGGTCATGCATGGCCAGTTGCTGCACTTGGCGGAGTGCGCTCGGAGGCGGAACGTGACCCTTCAGGTACTGCCTTTGGAAGGCGGGGCGAGCGGCGAGTACGCGGGCGGACACGGCGGCATGAACCTCGTGGAGACCCTGGAACACGACCACCTGGTCTACCTCGAAGCCCAGGAGGAGAGCATGTTGATCTCCGACCCCGCAAAGGTGAGTACGTACGCCCAGCGTTATGCAAAGATCCGGGCACAGGCCCTGGGTCCTCGTGAATCGCTGGACCTCATCGAGCGGTTGGCAGGAGAGCAGAAGACATGAGCAACACCCTGCGGTGGTTCAAGTCCAGCTACAGCAGCGACAGCGGCGGCGAATGCGTCGAAGTGGCCTTCGACTGGCGCAAGTCGTCGTACAGCAACGCCAGCGGGGGCGACTGCGTCGAGGTGGCCGCCTGCGCCCACGCCGTCCACGTACGCGACAGCAAGGTCACAGACGGCCCGACCTTCGAGGTCAGCCCGGACAGCTGGGCTCAGTTCGTCGACTGGGCGGTCTGAGGCGCGGCGGCGGTCGGGACGAGTTCGCGGAGCGGGTCCGCCGATTCCGTACCCGACCTGCCGAACGGCGCGTCGAAGCTCCAGACCAGGAACAGCAGGAAGACGATCAGCCCGCTGAAGACCCCGGCGAGCAGCAACTCCCTTCCCGAGCGCCGGATCTGGAGCGTGAAGATCAGGCCGATGGTCACCACGGCCCCGACGACGAGGCCGAACCAGACGACCCCCGGCAGCGTGGACCCGGCGTTGTCGATCCGCGCGCGCCGGGCGTCGTCGGCGTTGGCGATCTGGTCGAGCAGCGGCTGGTACGACTGCGCCTGGAGGTCGTTGGCGGGTGCGCGGTGGGTGACGTCGGTGCGTACGGCGGCGAGGAGCCGCGCGCCGTCCGGCGGCAGCTCCTGGCCCTGGACCATGAGGGGCCACTCGTCCTTCACGGCATGCGCGGCGTACGTGCCGATCTCGCCCCGGATGCGGTCGCGCACGGCGGGCGGGTAGACGTCGACGCGCTGCCCGACCTCGTACAGGGCCTGGGCCTCACGGCGTACGGAGTCGTCGGCCGCGCCGCGCGCCTCCCAGACGCCCGCGATCGCGAGGCCGAGCACGATGGCGTACACGACGCCGACCATCATCACCATGTACTCGATGACGTCGGGCGTCTCACTGGTGTCCTCGGCCTCGGCCACGCGGCGGTGCCGCAGCACGGTGGCGATGAGGACGGCGGCACAGACCAGCACCAGGGCGACGGCGAGAACTAGCCATTGCGACACGAGCGGGCTCCGGAACGGGATCGGGGGCGGAGAACTGCGGCCGCCAGTACGGCCGGAGTGGTGACGACGAGCATCAGCGTGACCGTGGAGAACCCGGCCGGGGCGAGGCGTTGTTGGGCGGCGGGGTGGTACGGGGGCGGCGCGTGGTGCGCCCTGGCGGGGTGCGGTGCGGCTTTGTGCGGAGGGGGCTCGGGCGGCGCCGGGGCCGGACGGATGCTCGGCGCGGCCGGACGGGCCGGAGCCGGAGCCGTCACCGGTCCCGGCGGCACGAACGGGCGCCCGGGGACGGGGTCGGCGCGCGGGGCCCTCGGCCGCACCACATGCGGCGCGGCCGCCCTCGGCGCGACGGGACCCACCGGGCACACCCCGATGCCCGCGTACACCTGCGCCCCGAGCGGGCTCAGCGCCACGGTCGTACCGAGGCAGAGCAGCAGCTGGCGGGTGATCACGCCTGGCTGAACGATCCTCCGCCCGCCGCGATACGGGCTGCGGCCCGGACACGTGCCCCGGACTGCCGTACGAGGTATGGCAGATGGCCTGCCGTGCCCGCCCCCGCTGTGCCACCATCCCGGTCATGGACGACCTGGTGGCGGGGGATCCGTCGCACATCGGCCCGTTCCGGCTGCTCGGCAGGCTCGGGGCCGGGGGCATGGGGCGGGTCTATCTGGCCCGGTCGGCGGGGGGACGCACGGTCGCGGTGAAACTCGTACAGGAGCGGTACGCCGACGAGCCCGAGTTCCGGCAGCGGTTCGCGCGCGAGGTGGCGGCGGCGCGGCGGGTGGGCGGCGAGTGGACCGCGCACGTCCTGGACGCGGACGTCGAGGCCGGGATCCCCTGGGTGGCGACGGCGTACGTGGCCGGTCCCAGCCTCCAGGACGTCGTGGACCGGGACTTCGGGCCGCTGCCCGAGCGTTCGCTGCTCGTCCTCGCCAACCGGCTCGCGCTCGCGCTGGCGGCGATCCACGGGGCCGGTCTCGTCCACCGCGACCTGAAGCCGTCCAACATCCTGCTCGCGGTGGACGGCCCGCGCGTCATCGACTTCGGGATCTCGCGCGCGCTGGACGTACTGACCGAGGGCCCGGCCCTCACCGGTACCGGCATGGTCATCGGCTCGCCCGGCTTCATGTCCCCCGAGCAGGTACGGGGCGAACGGGTCTCGGCGGCGAGCGACGTGTTCTGCCTGGGGTCCGTGCTGGCCTTCGCGGCGACGGGCCGGGCGCCGTTCGGCGGCCTCGCCGACGGCCACGGCCACGCGGCGGCCCTGATGTACCGCATCGCCCACGGCGAGCCCGACCTGGCGGGCGTACCCGCGCCCCTGCTCCCCCTCGTACGCGCCTGCCTGCGCAAGGATCCGGCGGGGCGGCCGACGCCGGACGAGATCGCCCGTCAGACGGCGGGCGAAGTCCCGGCGCACGGCTGGCTGCCACCGCAACTGCTGGCCCAACTGGCGTTGCGCAGCGCGGAGTTGCTGAACGCCGAGGGGATGCCAGCACCCCCTCCCCGCCGCGCGCGGGCGTACCGGCCGCCCGTGCCCGCGCCGGTCGCGTCCGGGCGTCACGACCCTCCTCCGCCGCCTCCGGCTTATTCGGGGCACGCGAGGCCTGCGGGGCCTGCGGGGCGCCCGCGCAGGCGCCTCGGCAGGAGCGTCCGCATCGCCGCCGCCGTCCTCATCGCCCTGGCCCTCGGCTGGTTCGTCGTACGGCCGCTCATCGTGCATGCCGTCGGCGACGGCTCCGGCGCCCCCTCCCCGTCCCCGTCCCCGGTCTCTTCAGAAAGACGGGCTGACGCGGAAACGGCGGCGGGGCCGCCGGTACACACGTACCGACGACCCCGTCAAAGCGGGCTCCTGGCCTACAGGAACGAGTTGATCTCGATCGTCTCGGTCCGGCCGGGGCCGACGCCGATCGCGGAGATCGGGGCGCCGGACATCTCCTCCAGCGCCTTCACGTACGCCTGCGCGTTCTTCGGCAGGTCGGAGAACGTCTGCGCCTTGGTGATGTCCTCGGACCAGCCCGGCAGCATCTCGTAGATCGGCTTCGCGTGGTGGAAGTCGGTCTGGCTGTAGGGCAGTTCCTCGACGCGCTTGCCGTCGATCTCGTACGCCACGCAGACCGGGATCTGCTCCCAGCCGGTGAGGACGTCGAGCTTGGTGAGGAAGAAGTCCGTGAGCCCGTTGACCCGCGTCGCGTAACGGGCGATCACCGCGTCGAACCAGCCGCAGCGGCGGTCGCGGCCGGTGGTGACACCGCGCTCGCCGCCGATGCGGCGCAGGTCCTCGCCGTCCTGGTCGAACAGCTCGGTCGGGAACGGTCCCGCGCCGACGCGGGTCGTGTACGCCTTCAGGATGCCGATGACGCGGCTGATCTTCGTGGGGCCCACGCCCGCACCCGTGCAGGCGCCGCCCGCGGTCGGGTTCGACGAGGTCACGAAGGGATACGTGCCGTGGTCGACGTCGAGCAGCGTGCCCTGGCCGCCCTCGAAGAGGACGACCTTGCCCTCGTCGATGGCGCTGTTCAGGATCAGCGTCGTGTCCGCCACGAACGGCTTGATCTGCTCCGCGTACTGGAGCATCTCCTCGACGATCTTCCCGGCCTCGATGGCGCGCCGGTTGTAGACCTTGGCGAGCAGCTGGTTCTTGCCGTCCAGCGCCGCCTCGACCTTCTGCTGAAGGATCGACTCGTCGTACAGGTCCTGGACGCGGATGCCGACGCGGTTGATCTTGTCCGCGTACGTCGGGCCGATGCCGCGACCGGTCGTACCGATCTTGCGGGAGCCGAGGAACCGTTCCGCCACCTTGTCGAGGGTGACGTTGTACGGGGTGATCAGGTGAGCGTTACCGCTGATGAGCAGCTTGGACGTGTCGACGCCGCGCTCGTTCAGCCCGCTCAGCTCGGAGAGCAGGACCGCCGGGTCGACGACGACTCCGTTGCCGATGACCGGGGTACACCCCGGCGAGAGGATCCCGGAAGGGAGAAGATGCAGCGCGTACTTCTGGTCGCCGACGACGACGGTGTGGCCGGCGTTGTTGCCGCCCTGGTAACGCACTACATAGTCAACGGATCCACCGAGGAGGTCGGTGGCCTTTCCCTTGCCCTCGTCACCCCACTGAGCACCGAGCAGCACAAGTGCGGGCACAGGCGTACACCCCTTCCGGGCGGGGCATGTCCAAGGTCAGGGGCGTGTCGCCGCCTCACCAATGTGCCCCGGAATAGACGAAGCCCCTGGCGCAATAGCGCAAGGGGCTCTTGCACAAAGATGCTACCCGAGGAAGGACCGAAGTGTCGGCTGCCGACCAGCTACTGGTGGTCATCGACCCGGTCGCCCGCCGTATCGACGGCGAGTCCGTACGGATCGCGAAAGATGTGCTGTGCGCGGGTGCGCAGGCGAAAATATGCTGGCCGGAGGGGGTGGAGGAGTTCTCCCGTGCCCTGTCGCGGCGGGGGTCGCGACGGCCGGTCGTGGTCGGCGACGACCGCGCGCTACTACGTACGGTGACGTTACTGCAGCAGGAACGTGACCTGGCGGGCCTCGCCCTCTCCATGGTCCCGGTCGGAACCGCCCCGTCCCTGGAACTCGCCAGGTCACTGGGGGTGCCGACGGGCGCGGTCGCGGCGGCGCGGGCGGTCCTGGAGGGCGAGCCGCGACGGCTGGACCTGCTGGTCGACGACTGCGGTGGGGTGGTGCTGGGGGGCGTGCGCGTGGAGGCCCCCTCGGTCCCGGCCCCGTCGGGTCCCACGGTGTGGGGCGCGTGCCGGTCCCTGGTCCGGAACCTGGTGGGCGCGCCGGGGCGGGCTTCCGTGGCCGCGTTCCGGCTGCGGGTGGAGGTGGACGGGGTGCTCCTGGCGGACGAGCCCCTGACGGGCGTCTCGGCGTCGGCGTCCTCCGGCTTCGCCCGGGTGGTGGTCGAGGGGCGGGGGCGGGTCTGTGCGGAGGCCGGGCGGATGGTGACGGTTTCCGTGTCGGGGTGCCTGCCCCCGGGTGACGGTGGGGAGGGGTTTCGGTACCGGGCGGATCAGGTGGTCACGGGGCCGGTGCGGAGCCGTACGTGGACGGTGGGGGTGGACGGCTGGACGCTGACGCTCCCGCGTCCTTCGGCCCCCACCCCGCCCCTTCCCTAAACCCTCCGGGGGTGGGTGGGGGTGGAGGTGGTTCTCCCGGGGGCTACGCCCCCGGACCCCAAGCGGGGCTCCGCCCCTGCACCCCGCGTCGGGGGTGTTCTTCTGCGGACCGTGCTGGGTTGCTCGCGCAGTTCCCACCGGCCCGCAGACGGATGACAACCGCCGGAGGCTTTCGGGAAGGGGTGGGGTGGGGGGAAAGGGGCGCCCGCCCCCGCCGGGCCGCAGACAAGGGAACCAGGGCCGGGGGCGCAGCCCCCGAGGGGGTGCCGGGGCTGCGCCCCGGGAAGGAACATCCGCATGGATACCCCCTTCGCCCCCACCGACCCCCACTTCACCGCCGACCCCTACCCCGCGTACGCGGAACTCAGAGCCACCGGCAGAGCCCTGCACCACCCGCCCACGAACCAGTGGCTGATCCCCCACCACGCGGACGTCTCCGCCCTCCTGCGCGACCGCCGCCTCGGCCGCACCTACCTCCACCGCTTCACCCACGAGGAGTTCGGCCGCACCCCGCCA
Source organism: Streptomyces sp. NPDC048696 (assembly GCF_043198895.1). Lineage (NCBI taxonomy): Bacteria > Bacillati > Actinomycetota > Actinomycetes > Kitasatosporales > Streptomycetaceae > Streptomyces > Streptomyces sp. NPDC048696. Next base: position 185,680 of record NZ_JBICVJ010000003.1, read on the forward strand.
CCCGCCTCCCACGAACCGTTCCACCGCCTCAACGACAGCGGCATGCTCGACCTGGAGGCCCCGGACCACACCCGGATCCGCCGCCTGGTCCAGAAGGCGTTCACGCCCCGTACGGTGGCGGGGCTGACCCCGTACGTACGCCGAACCGCCGCCGCCCTCGTAGGCGCGCTCGTCGAGAAGGGCGGCGGCGACCTCCTCAGCGAGGTCGCCGAACCCCTCCCCGTCGCCGTGATCGCCGAAATGCTCGGCATCCCCGCCGCCGACCGCGCCCTCCTGCGCCCCTGGTCGGCGGCGATCTGCGGAATGTACGAGCTGAACCCGGACGAGGAGACGGCCGCCCGCGCGGTCCGCGCGTCCCTCGAATTCGAGGCGTATCTCAAGGACTTGATCACCGCCCGCCGCAACGCCCCCGCCACCGACCTGATCACGGCCCTCATCTCGGCCCACGACGAGGGCGACAGCCTCAGCGAGCAGGAGATGATCGCCACCTGCGTACTGCTCCTGAACGCGGGCCATGAGGCCACGGTGAACACCACCGCCAACGGCTGGTGGACCCTGCTGCGCCACGAGGACCAGCTCGCCGCCCTGCGCGCCGACCACACGCTCCTGTCCACAGCTGTGGAGGAACTGCTCCGCTACGACACCCCGCTCCAGCTCTTCGAACGCTGGGTCCTGGAGGACATCGAGGTCGGCGGCACCACGATCCCCCGGGGCTCGGAGGTGGCGCTCCTGTTCGGCTCCGCCAACCGCGACCCGGCCGTCTTCGACCACCCCGACACCCTCGACCTCACCCGCCCCGACAACCCCCACATCAGCTTCGGCGCGGGCATCCACTACTGCCTGGGCGCGCCCCTGGCCCGTATCGAACTAACGGAACTCTTCACGGAGTTGCTGACCCGGGCCCCCACCCTCCACCTCTCCACGGACCCGTCCCGGGCCCCACGCCGAAAGCCCGGGTACGTGATCCGGGGCCTGGAGAGCCTCGCGGTGGAGCTCTAGGGCCTGCGCCCGGCCCACTCCAGCGGACTTCGCCATCCACCACGACGTCGGACGCGGTCAGGCCGAGGGCCCGGGCAATGCCGACGGACGCGTCATGTCCCGGATGGATGTACGCGACCAGCTCGTCCACGCCGTGCGCGCGCAGCCATTGCGCCATGGCGAGCGCCCCTTCCCGCCCGTAGCCATGCCCCTGGTGGCCGACGCCGATCACCCACGCGAGCGACGCCTCCAGACGCCCGGCGGCCGGGCGGTGCAGCGTGGCCTGGACCGTGCCGACCAACTGCCCGTCCGACGCCCGGCGCAGCATCCAGTTCAGCCACCCCTGTGAACCGTCCGGCGACCGGCCCGCCGACTGCCGTACGTACCGGGCTTCGAGCTCGTCGAGCGAACTGGGCGCCCCGCCGGTCCAGTCATGAAGCCGCACATCGTCGAAGACCACCACGGCCTCCCGCGCATGCTCGACACGCAACGGCTCCAGTCGGAGGGCGAGCCGTCATCAGCGGAACCGCGGCGAGCCAGGATGCAGAAGTGGACATCGGCGCACTGTAGCCATTCAGCCCTTCAGCCCTTCAGCCCTGAACGGGGACGCCCCTGCTCCACAGCTCCTCGGCATGTTCCGTGAACCTGTCGAACATCCCCCCGGAGCCATGACGACGCAGGTGCAACAGTGGGGAGTCGTGTCCGACCAGCCGTGCCAGATGGGGCGTGACCAACGCGTCGTCGTCGAACCGGAAGACTGACAGGCTCACATGGTTGATCGCGTCGAGAGGCGCGCTGAATCGCGCCTCCAGCCCGTCCAGGGCACCGAGGCGGTCCAGGTTCTCCAGAGTGATCCGAACGCGCGTGGACACTTTGAGGGCCACGTCCTCGATCGTCTCCCGCTGCCTGGTCACCTCCCCGTCCGGGTTGCCGAGGAGGAACCTGACCCGACAGCCCGACTCGGCCTTCTGCCGGACGGTCTCGGCGAACGCGGGAACCTGGGTCCAGAAGAAGTAGTTGGTGTACCCGGACAGGAAGATCTCCGACTTGGCGGACCCCACGAGGTCGGCCCACAGCGTGGAGGGGCATGCGGATCGGTACGGGTAGCTGTGCGCCAGCTCGCGGTCGTTGCCGGTCTTGATTCGGTCCCTGACTGCTTGCGGCCAGATCACGTCCCCCTCGGCGTGGACGTTCGGGCCTTGCCCGACCGTAGCGCCGAAAGGCTCAACTGTCCTCGCGCAAGGGGGAGATACGTCCCCTTGGTCTCCTCGCACTGGGAGACTCCAAGTGAGGAGTCCCAGCGTCCCCGCCGCTACTACAAGCTCACCGGCGAGGGCGTGCAGGCCGCGCGCCTGGAGCTGGCCCAGCGCTCCCTCGACAGTGCCACCGGATGCCCCGGCACCGGACGCCCCGCCACCGGAAACGCCCGATGACCGGCCCCGCCGCTCTCCCGGAGCCGGCAGCGCGTTTGGCTGGCCGCGTGATCCGTGCCGCGTGCTGGGCCTTACCCCATGCCGAGCGGGCCGAGCGGGAACTGGAGTGGACCGCCGAGGCCCAGGCCGTCGCCGAGGACACGGATGTCCATCTGCCAGGCCTGCGCGCGGTGTGGTTCGCCCTGAGCCTGCTGCTCCACGCACGTGCCACCCGCGGCACACACGCCGCCCCGGCACAACCAACGCACCACCGCACGATTCGTGACATCATCCCCGGCCACGTCGACAGCGTTCAGATCATCGCCTTCGTCGTCGCCACCTTCGCCGAAGTCGTCCTAGGCGCGGCGCCTTCTTCGGCGTCGCCGCCGTCGCCGCCGTCGCCGCCAGGTATTGGTGGGGGTGAGGGAGTGACGGGTGCGGTGGGAGGGTTCGTGTTGGGCTGGCCATGGTGGGCTTCGTTGTCAGTCGCGTTCGCATGGCCACTGGCCTACATATGTAGGCTCGCGTGCCGGTACCGGTTGTTGTCCAAGGCGCTGGACAAGGTCGCTCCAGACCACGTGCCGGAGATCGCGGCGTTCATCAACGGCGACCAGGCCGCGGCCGCACCGGCACCCGAACACCCGCGGAACGCCCCCGCCCGACGCCGGTGACCTCATGGACAGGGGTCCTTGACCGAGTGTCGGATGCAGGGCTCCTCGCCGGTGCCGCATGGAGCGCCCCAGCACGGTCCGCAGCCGCACGCTACGACGGGGTGATCAGGCGGGTTTCGTACGCGTACACCGCCGCCTGGGTCCGGTCACGGAGGCCCAGTTTCACCAGTACCCGGCTCACATGCGTCTTGATCGTCGACTCCGCCACCACCAACCGGTCCGCGATCTCCGCGTTGGAGAGGCCCTGGGCGATCAGGATCAGAACCTCCGTCTCGCGGTCGGTCAGCTCCTCCACGTGCACCGCCCCCGACGCCGTCCGCCGCGTCGGCGAGACCCGGGCGAACTCGGTGATCAGGCGGCGGGTGACCGACGGCGCGAGGAGGGCTTCGCCGGAGGCCACCACCCGTACACCCTCGGCCAGTTGACGCGCCGACGCGTCCTTCAACAGGAAGCCCGACGCCCCCGCCCGCAGCGCCTGGTACACGTACTCGTCCAGGTCGAACGTCGTCAGGACCAGCACCCGCGCGTCCGTGTCCGACGCCACGATCTCGCGCGTCGCGTCGATGCCGTTCATCCCCGGCATGCGGATGTCCATCAGGACGACGTCCGGGCGCAGTTCGCGCACCTTGGCCACCGCCTCCCGGCCGTCGACCGCCTCGCCGATCACCTCGATGTCCCGCTGGGCGTTGAGCAGCACCGAGAACCCCTCGCGGACCATCATCTGGTCGTCGACGATCAGGACCCGTACGCCGGACCCGCCATCCGCGCCCGTACCCGTCCCCGTACCCGTACCCGTACCCGTACCCGTACCCGTACCCGTACCCGTGGTCATGCTCCCGGTGCCTCCACCGTCATCGCCACCGGGATGAACACCGCCACCTCGTACCCGCCGTCCGCCACCGGCTCCGCCGTCATCTCGCCCCCCAGCATCGCCACCCGCTCCCGCATGCCCGTGATGCCGTGGCCGCTGCCGGGGGAGGCGGCGGCCGGGCCCGTCGGCGGGCCGTTCACGATACGCAGACCGACCCCGCCGAGGACGTACGCGACCTCGACCCGCGCCGCCGCACCCGGCGCGTGGCGCAGCGTGTTGCTCAGGGCCTCCTGGATGATGCGGTAGGCGGACAGCTCGACGCCCTGCGGGAGTTCGCGCACCGCGCCCGTCACGGTCTTCGTCACGTCGAGCCCGGCGTCGCGTACGTTCGCGAGCAGTGCGTCGAGGTCGGCGAGGGTGGGCTGGGGGGCGTCCGGCGCCTCGTAGTCCGCCGCGCGTACGACACCGAGCACGCGGCGCAGTTCGGTGAGCGCGGCCACCGCGTTCTCCCGGATGGTCGCGAACGCCTGGGCCAGCTCGGGCGGCGTGTTCTCCACGCGGTACGGGGCCGCCTCGGCCTGGATGGCGACGACCGACATATGGTGCGCGACGACGTCGTGGAGCTCGCGCGCGATGGTCGTACGCTCCTCCAGGACCGCCCTCTTGTCGCGTTCGAAGGCCGTCACCGACTGCTCGGCGGTGATCTTGTGCTCGGCTTCCCGGCGAATGCTCACGACGACGGCGATCAGCAGCAGGATGGCGGACGTGACGGCCATCGGACCGGTGTCGGCGCCGTACGAACGGTTGGTGGCGAAGTCCATCGTCGTACCGAGGACCAGCGTGAGCACCCACATCCAGGCGGCGGTCCTCGGGCGGGTGCGCAGGGTCACCACGACCATCACGGCGAGCTGCGCGACGAACGCGCCCGGCGTCCACGGCCACGCCCCCAGGCCGTTGCCGAACCCCAACGACGTGAGCACGGTGGCCGCGCACACCAGCCACCACGCGCCGACCGGGCGCACCAGCGACATCGCGACCGGCGCGCCCGTGATCAGGCCCGCCAGCGCCCAGGGGACGCCGGTGGCGTTCACCTCGCTGGAGTTGTACGAGAACAGCGCCGAGACGAGCGCCACGAACAGCACGGCCGCGTGCGGGATCCAGGCGGCCCCCCGGCGCAGCCGGCCGGGCAGCCGCCGGGCGATCGGGCCGTCCGTCCGCCTCGGCCGCAACGGCCGGTAGGCGAACGCGTCACGGAACAGGTCCTCGCGCAGCCCGCCGAACATGTCCATGGCGAGCAGGTACTCGGGACTGCGCCGGGGGCCGCCGGACGCGGTGGTGTGGCTGGTTGTCTCGGTCACGGTGCCACGGTAGGCGCGGGGGGTGTGCGAGGGCGTCCCCTGTGGTGCTGATCCTGCGGCATCCGTCTCAGGTACTACCTGCGGGTCGTGCCGCCTTCCTGGTCGTTCTCACCGGTCGTTCTCAGTACGCGAGCTGCGCGATCTCCTCCGCGACGACCGCGCAGGCGTCGGCGGACGGGTCGATGAGCGGGAAGTGGCCGACGCCTTCGAGCAGGGTGAGCCCGACGGTCTCACCGGCGGTCGCGGCGGCGTCCACGTACGCCTCGGCCACGGCCTGCGGGACCACGACGTCGTCGCGGCCCTGGACGACGGTGGTGGCGATGCCGGTGGGAAGGAGGGCGGCCGGGTCTGCGGACTTCCGCCGCTCCTCGAATTCCTTCTCCCCGCCGAGGAGTTGGAGCACGGCCCCGTCGCATACGTCCAGCTCGACCGCTTTGGTGAAGTGGGCGATCGGGGCCAGGGCGACTACGCCCCGCAGGGGTACGGGGGTGGCGGTGCGCCAGGGGGAGTCCGCCGGGAGGCCGTGGCGGGCCGCGGCCCACAGCGCGAGGTGGCCGCCGGCCGAGTGCCCGGTGAGGACGGTACGGCGCGGGTCGGCCTGGGGGAGGTGGGTGCGGACGAGTGCGGGGAGGGCGTCCAGGGCGGCGGCCACGTCGTCGAACGTCTCCGGCCAGCGGCCGGCGGGCGGTCCGCCGCCCTGCAGCGGGAGCAGGCCGCCGCGGCGGTACTCGACGCTGGCCACGGCGAATCCCCGGCGGGCCAGGAAGTCCACGAACGGGGTGAGGTGGCGCCGGTCGAACGCGCCGCGCCAGGCGCCGCCGTGCAGGGCGACGACGAGGGGGGCGTCGGTGATCTCCGTCCGGGGTGCGTAGAAGTCGACCAGTTGGTCGGGGTGGGGGCCGTACGCGGCGGTGGCGTCGGGGTCGACGGTGGGATGCGAGAAGGCCGAGGCCGCCTCGGCGGCGTCGCGGGCGGCGGCGGAGTCGTTCATGCCTCGACCTCTCGGGGACGTGGGGGTGGCGTGGCGGGAGGGACGGTATCAGCGATCTTGCACGAGTCGGGGCGTCGCCCCGAACCCCGTTTTTGTCTGCGAGCCGGTGGGGGCTGGTCGCGCCCGCGCGGCGGAGCCGCAAATCGACACAGCCCCGCGCCCCTTAGATGGGCCCTTCGGGCCCTCCTTCAGGGGCGCGGGGAACTGCGCGAGCAACCCAGCACGGTCCGCAGACAAAGCGGGGTGCAGGGGCGCAGCCCGTCGTGGGGGCTAATCCAGGGCTGCCGACAGCGCGCGCGCCGCCCGCTCCGCGTCCCCGAACCCCACGTACAGCGGCGTGAAGCCGAAGCGCAGGACGTCGGGGCGGCGGAAGTCGCCGACGACGCCCGCCGCTATCAGCGCGGTCATCACCGACCCCGCGTCCGCGCAGCGCAGGGCGACCTGACTGCCCCGCTCCGCATGCGCGGACGGCGTCACCGACGACACCCGCCCGTCCGGCACATACGCCGCCACGCACTCCAGGAAGAAGTCCGTGAGCGCCAGCGACTTGGCCCGGACGGAGTCGATCGAGACACCCGTCCAGACGTCCAGCGCGGACTCCAGGGCCAGCATGGACAGGATGTCCGGGGTGCCGACCCGCCCCCGTACCGCGCCCGCCCCCGGCACGTACTCCGCCCGCATCCCGAAGGGGTCCTCGTGCGAGTTCCAGCCGGGCAGCGGCGAGTCGAAGCGCGGCTGGTGGTCGACGCGTACGTAGATGTACGCGGGCGAACCCGGCCCGCCGTTCAGGTACTTGTAGGTGCAGCCCACCGCGAAGTCGACCCCGTGCGCGTCGAGCCCGACCGGCAGCGCGCCCGCGCTGTGGCACAGGTCCCAGACCGCGAGCGCCCCCGCCGCGTGCGCGGCGGCGGTGATGCCGGGCAGGTCGTGGAGGCGGCCCGTGCGGTAGTCGACGTGGTTCATCAGGATCGCCGCCGTACGCGGCCCGAGCGCACCGGTCATCCCGCCCGGCGCCACCGCCCGTACCGTACGGCCCGTCATCCGCGCGGCGGACCGCGCCACGTAGCCGTCCGTGGGGAACGTCGACTCGTCCACCAGGATCTCGTCCCGCTCGGACGGCGCCAGCCGCACGGCCGCGACCAGGGCCTTGAAGACGTTGACGCTCGTCGAGTCGCCCACCACTATCCGGCCCGGAGCGGCGCCGACCAGCGGCGCGATGCGGTCGCCGATCCGCTCGGGCGCCGTCCACCAGCCGCTCTCGTCCCAGGACCGGATGCGCAGCTCGCCCCACTCGTGGGCGATGACCTCCTGCATACGGGCCGGGACGTGGCGCGGCAGCGCGCCCAGCGAGTTGCCGTCGAGGTAGACGGTCTTGTCGTCCAGGGCGAACAGGTCGCGGTGCTTGGCGAGTTCGTCTGCGGCGTCCAGCGCCGCGGCCTTGGCAGCCAGGGACTCAGACATGGCTGCGCGCCGTCCACAGCTCGGGGAACACGTTCTTCGCGGCGCGCTTCTCCAGCCACGCCACGCCCGCCGAACCGCCCGTACCGGTCTTCGCGCCCATCGCTCTCCTCGTCGCCACCAGATGGTCGTTGCGCCAGCGCCACACCAGCTCGCCCACATCGGTCAACGCCTCGCCCAGGCGTACGAGTTCCCCGTTCTGGTCCCCCGCGTAAAGTTCCGTCCAGACCGCCTCGACCTCGGGCGACGGCTCGTACCGCTGCGAGAGGTCGCGGTCCAGGACGGCGCGCGGCACCGCGTATCCGCGGCGCGCGAGCAGGGCCAGCACCTCGTCGTACAGGCTGGGTTGGTGCAGCGCCTTCTCCAGCTCCGCATGCGCGCGCGGCGCGCCCCGGTGCGGCACCAGCATGGACGCGGACTTGTCGCCGAGCAGGAACTCCATGCGCCGGTACATCGCCGACTGGAAGCCGGAGCCCTCGCCGAGCGCCGAGCGGTAGGAGTTGAACTGCGCGGGGGTCAGCTGGGCGAGCGGCGTCCAGGACGCGTTGAGCGCCTCCAGCTCGCGTACGGACCGCTTCAGCGCGTCGACGGCGACGGGCACCCGGTCCTCGCGCAACGCGCGCGACGCGGTCTCCCACTCGTGGACGATCACGGTGAACCACAGCTCCATGACCTGCGTGGTCACCAGGAAGACCATCTCGCCGGGGTCGTCCGAGCGCAGCTGCTGGAGGTGGGTGAGCACGTCCGCCTGGACGTAGTCCTCGTACGGGGTGGTGCCCGCGAAGTCCAGATTGGGGGCTTCGGCCGTGTCAGTGGCTGCCTGGGCTCCGGTTTCGACCGGTTCGGACATCTTTGATGACATCGCTGTCTCCTCGACGTGTCCGGGTAGCGGTCCGCCCCTTCCTTCATCGGCATGGGAGCCCCGGTCCCCACCCGCATCATAAGCACGCGCGGGGCGCCCTCGTCAGGGGCCGGGGCCGACGCCGACGGGAGCGGACGGGGCGGGGCTCAGGGGACCGACGGGCCGGTGACGAAGGTGCCGTCGGCGGTGTACGGCCACGCGTTGGAGGTGCAGCCGTGGAGACCCTTGATCTGCTGCATCATCACGGGCGCCGCCTTGCCCGGACCCGGGCAGGACATGTGCTGGTGGAAGCCGATCATGTGGCCGATCTCGTGGTTGATGATCAGATGCCGGTACTCGGCGGGCGGCCCGTCGTACTGCGGGGACCCCGTCACCCACCGCTTGAGATTGACCACGACACCGTCGACGACCTCGCAGTTCAGCTCGCCGTGGGTGCCGCCCGTGGAGGCGCAGAGCCGGTCCGTGGTGGCCGGGGTGGCGATCTTTATCGTCACGTCGGCGTCGTCGTCCCCCGAGACCAGCTGGAACCGGCCACGGCCGTGCGCCGCCCAGCTGCGCGGGTGGGCGAGTATCGCCTCGATCTCGGTGGCGGCCTCGCGCGGCGAGACGTCCGCACCGTCCTCTACGAGGACCTTGTAGCGCCACAGCGGCCCGCTGGAGCCGACGGGGCTGCCGGAGGCCTTGGCGGTGGTGAAGGTGCCGGGGCCGGAGGCGGGGACGTCGTGGGCCGAGTCCTTCCCGGGCTTCGACGGGGGCGTGGCAGGGGTCGCCACGGGCAGCGGGGCGCGGACGCCCAGCGGGGACTCGGCGGCGATGCCGGGCTCACGACCGGCGCCGCCCCCGGTGCCGTGCCACTCGGCGAGTGCGGCACCCGCGATGAGGGAGAGGCCGAGCACGCCGCCCACGAGGAGGACCGGGCGTCTGTCGCGGCGACGTGCGCGGGTGCGGGCTCGCTTTCCCAAGACGGACTTCTCCCCATGGTGCGGCTGGAGTTGGGGGGAAGAGGTGTGGGGCCTCGTGCGCCAGCGGTGGTTTCGACAGTGTGTGCGAGCGTACCGCCCGTACGTCATATGTACGGGCGGTACGCGGCGTGTCGGCTCGGCGCGGCGCGCCTCGGCTCAGCCCAGCGTGTCGGCGGCGAGCGGGGACGAGTCGCGCAGGAAGGTGGTGCAGCGCTCGTACTCCTCCTGCTCGCCGATGGCCTGGGCGGCCCGGGCGAGGGCGTGCAGGGCCCGCAGGAACCCGCGGTTGGGCTCGTGCTCCCACGGCACCGGCCCGTGGCCCTTCCAGCCGGCGCGGCGCAGCGAGTCGAGGCCGCGGTGGTAGCCGGTGCGGGCGTACGCGTACGACTCGACGGTGCGGCCCGCGTCGAACGCGTCGTCCGCGAGCTGGGCCCAGGCGAGGGAGGACGTGGGGTACTTCGCCGCGACGTCGGCGGGGGCCGTGCCCTGCGCGAGGAGCTCGCGGGGTTCGGGGTCGTCGGGGAGGTGGGTCGGGGCGGGGCCGCCGAGCAGGTTCTCGTGAATGGACATGCGGTCCAGTCTGCCCGGTGGACGCAACTACCGGGGCGCCGCCCCGAGCCCCGTTTCCGCCTGCGGCGGGCAAATTCCCCACCCCGCCCCTTCCCGAAACCCTCCGGCGGTTGTCGTGCGTCTGCGGGCCGGTGGGAACTGCGCGAGCAACCCAGCACGATCCGCAGCCGAAGTACCCGCCCGCCCAGGGTCACACCCCCCGGTCACGCTCCAGCGGGGGCCCGGCGACACCGCAGGACACCCGGCACTCCGGATGGCACGCCGCCACCGGCGGACGCCGGACCGTCAGGAAGGCCAGCAGCGAACCCACCACCAACACCCCCGCACACACCGGCATCGCCCGCCGAAACGTCGCGCCGAACTCCGCCGCCGAGCGGTACGCCGACGGCCCCATCCCCGTCAGCAGCGGCAGCGCCGCCACCGCGATCAGCCCCGCCGCCCGCGCCGCCGCGTTGTTGATGCCGCTCGCCAGCCCCGCCCGCCCCGCGTCCACCGCGCCCAGCACCGTCGCGGTGAGCGGCGCCACCAGGGTCACCATGCCGAGGCCGAGGACGACGACGGCCGGGAGCACGTCCCGTACGTATGACGCGCCCTCCCCCACCCGCAGCATCAGCAGCATCCCGCCCGCGCACAGCAGCGGCCCGACGGTGAGCGGCACGCGCGGCCCGATCCGCTCGCCCAGCGCGCCCGAGCGGGCCGAGAGCAGGAGCATCAGGGCCGTCGTGGGGAGCAGGGCCGCGCCCGCGCCCAGCGCCGAGTAGCCCGCCACCACCTGGAGCTGGAGCGCCGCCAGGAAGAAGAAACCGGCGAACGCCGCGTACACGCACACCGTCACCAGGTTCACCGCCGTGAACTGGCGCGACGCGAAGATCTCCGGCGGCAGCATGGGGTCCGGCAGGCGCCGCTCCAAGCGGATGAAGGCCGCGCCCAGGACCACGCCCGCCAGCGCCGTCCCGATCACCACCGGCGACGCGCCCCGCTCCGGCGCGGCGATCAGCGCGTACGTCAGGAGCGCGAGGGACAGCGCGCCGAGCAGCGCCCCGACCACGTCGAAGCGCGCGGTGTGCACGCGCGCGTCCCGCGACTCCGGTACGTGCCGCAGCGCCACCGGGACGCACAGCGCGGCCAGCGGCACGTTCAGCAGGAAGACCCAGCGCCAGCCGGGGCCGTCCACCAGCCAGCCGCCGAGGAACGGCCCGACGGCCGCCCCGACCCCGCCGAGCCCGGACCAGACGCCGACCGCCCGGGCCCGGTCGTCGGGGTGGAAGCTCGCCTGGATCAGGGCGAGCGAGCCGGGGGTCAGGAGCGCCCCGCCGATGCCCTGGAGGGCGCGCGCGGCGATCAGTACGCCCGCGTCGGGCGCGATGCCGCAGAGCAGCGACCCGGCGGCGAACCAGCCGACGCCGACGACGAACACCTTGCGGCGCCCGTACCGGTCCCCCAGCGCCCCGCCGAGCAGGATCAGCCCGGCGAGCGTGAGCATGTAGGCGTTGACGGTCCACTGCAGGACCGCCATGTCGGCGTCCAGGTCGCGGCCGATGCGCGGCAGCGCCACATTGACCACGGTCGAGTCGAGCATCGCCATCCCCGACCCGAGCACGGTCGTGAACAGCACCCACCGCCCCGCCGGGGTCCCCATGCGCACGCTGTCCGCCACAGCGCCACTGTCCCCCACCGGACGCCTTCGCGACACCCGGGCGCGAAAACGCGACAGGCCCGGCGCCCCCCGAGGGAGTGCCGGGCCCGTGCGTACGGACCTACTTCAGCCTGGTACTTACTTGAGCTTCGTACCGGTCGAGCGCAGGTTCGCGCACGCCTCGGTGACGCGCTTGGCCATCGACGCCTCGGCCAGCTTGCCCCAGGTGCGCGGGTCGTACGTCGACTTCTTGCCGACCTCGCCGTCGACCTTCAGGACGCCGTCGTAGTTGCGGAACATGTGGTCCGCGACCGGGCGCGTGAAGGCGTACTGGGTGTCGGTGTCGAGGTTCATCTTCACGACGCCGTTCTCCAGCGCGGTCGCGATCTCCTGCTCGGAGGAGCCGGAGCCGCCGTGGAAGACGAAGTCGAACGGGGAGGCCTTGCCGTACTTGGCGGAGACACCCTCCTGGAGGTCCTTCAGGAGCTCCGGACGCAGCACGACGTTGCCCGGCTTGTAGACGCCGTGCACGTTGCCGAACGAGGCGGCCAGCAGGTAGCGGCCCTTCTCGCCCAGGCCGAGCGCCTCGGCGGTGCGCAGCGCGTCGTCGACGGTCGTGTACAGCTCGTCGTTGATCTCGTGGCTGACGCCGTCCTCCTCGCCGCCGGTCGGGGTGATCTCGACCTCAAGGATGATCTTCGCGGCGGCGGCCTTGGCGAGCAGCTCCTGGCCGATGGCCAGGTTGTCGGCCAGGGTCTCGGCGGAGCCGTCCCACATGTGCGACTGGAAGAGCGGGTTCAGGCCCTTGGCGACGCGCTCGGCGGACACCTCGATCAGCGGACGTACGTAGCCGTCCAGCTTGTCCTTGGGGCAGTGGTCGGTGTGGAGCGCGACCGTGATGTCGTACTTCGCCGCCACGACGTGGGCGAACTCGGCCAGGGCGACCGCGCCGGTCACCATGTCCTTGTTGTACTGGCCACCCAGGAACTCGGCACCGCCGGTGGAGATCTGGATGATGCCGTCGCTCTCGGCCTCCGCGAAGCCGCGCAGGGCAGCGTGCAGGGTCTGCGTCGAGGTCACGTTGATGGCCGGGTAGGCGAACTTGCCTGCCTTCGCCCGGTCGAGCATCTCGTTGTAGACCTCGGGGGTTGCGATGGGCATCTGTCCGCTCCTTGTGATGTGCGGGGTGTGCAGTATGTGCTGGCCCTGACCTGGGGGCGACGTCATCGTCGCGGCCCATCTTTCCAGACTCTGCGGGCGGCACCACCACCCCGCGTACGCCCGAGGGGGCGGTGGTTTCACGTGAAACCACCGCCCCCTCGGGGAAACCGCAGGTCAAGGCTTAGCCGAGGCCGAGCTCGTCCAGGGCGTAGGCGTACACGTACGGGACGCCCGCACCCTCGGTGATCTTCTCGGCGGCGCCGGTGGCGCGGTCCACGATGGTGGCGACGGCCACGACCTCGGCGCCGGCCGCGCGGACCGCCTCGACGGCGGTCAGCGGGGAGCCGCCGGTGGTGGAGGTGTCCTCGACGACCAGGACCCGGCGGCCCTTGATCTCCGGGCCCTCGACCTGGCGCTGCATGCCGTGGGCCTTGGCGGCCTTGCGGACGACGAAGGCGTCCAGGGTCTTTCCGCGCGCGGCGGCGGCGTGCAGCATCGCGGTCGCGACCGGGTCGGCGCCCATGGTCAGACCGCCCACGGCGTCGAAGTCGAGGTCGGCCGTGAGGTCGAGCAGCACCTGGCCGACCAGCGGCGCGGCGGCGCCGTCCAGCGTGACCCGGCGCAGGTCGACGTAGTAGTCGGCCTCCAGACCCGAGGAGAGGGTCACCTTGCCGTGCACCACGGCCTTGTCCTTGATCTGCTGGAGCAGGTCAGCGCGTACGTCAGTCATGCCTACGAGCTTACGGGCCGGGGCGCACCCCCTCCGCTCACCGGCCGGGGCGGCTCACCGGCGGCTCACAGACCGCGCCAGCTCCAGGTCGCGGTCAGCTCCAGCGGGTCCACCGGCGTGACCAGCCGGGGGAGGGTGTTGAGGCCGTTGGGCGGGCCGGACTGCGGCTCCACGCACACCGCCTCGGCCTGCTCGTCGTAGACGACGACCCACTCGGTGGAGCTGGTCACCCGCAGCTCCAGCTGCTCGGGCCAGGTGAGGGTGACGTCGACGCCGTCGGGCATCCCGAAGCAGTCGTCCCACGGGCCGGGCCTCGGGTCGATACGGCGGCCGGTCGGCAGATGGTCCTCGCCGCGCTCCTCCTGCCAGGCGGGCGTGAAGCCGACCCGGACGTCCTCGCCGCCGAGGTTGCGCAGGAACCACGGGTGCCAGCCGAGCTGGGCCGGGAAGGAGTCGCCGTACGTCTCGACGCCCATGGAGAGCGTCAGCGCGCTCTCGGAGAGCTCGAAGATCTGGGTGACCCGGCCGGGGTAGGGCCAGGGGTCGGTGAGGTCGTACGTGAAGTGGGCCTCGGCGGCGCCGGACTCGGTGCGCCCGACGCGGGCGGGGCGCCACTCGGTGTCGCGGCCGGTGCCGTGGATGGCGTGCGGCGGGGAGTTGAGCGGCATCCGGTACTTGGTGCCGCCGTTGCGGAACTCGCCGTTCTCGATCCGGCCGCACCACGGGACCATCGGGAAGCAGCCGTACTTGTCGCCCTGGCGCAGCAGCTCCGTACCGCCGACGCGCAGGCTCTCGATCCGGCATCCGTTGTCCGGACGGACCGTCAACTCGGCATCGCCGGCCGCCAGCCGGACCCTCTTGTCGCTACTCACACACCCGACACTACTTGCGCCCCGCATGCGGCGGCGTCACCGGCGCCGCCGCAGCGCGCGGCCGACCACGACGGCCGAGGCCAGCGCGAGCGCGGCGGCCGGGGCGACCCAGCGCAGGGTCGCGCTCGCGCCGACACCGGCGGGCGCGGGCACGGGGGCGTACCGGCCGCGCGGCGGCGCGTGGTCGACCTCCTCGGCGCTGCGCCCGATCATGGTCCGCCGCGCGTGCGCGGCCTCGGCGGGCGCGTAGTCCGCGTCCCTGGGCGGATCGAACTCGTCCTCGGCGAGCGGGTCGAGGGAGGGCGGCGGGACGGCGGTGTCGAAGACGGAGGAGCCTTCGGCGTGACCGGTCGGGTCGGTGGCGTGGGGGTCGGTGGCTTCGCCGTCTGCCGGGGCGGCCGTGTCGGGCTCGGCGGCGTCCCTCGACGCGGGCGCGTCGAGCCCGGCCGCGCCGTCCGCCTCGGCGGCGACGGCCTCATCGGCGTCCGCTCCCGCTGCGGCATCCCCGGCGGCGCCGGGTGGCGCCGCGTCGTCCGCCTCCCGCGCCGTGTCCCCGGCGCCGGGGACCGGCTCGGACCCGTCCCCGCGCACGGCATCGCCCGGGACGCCCGACGCCCCCTCGCCCGTTCCCTCCGCGTCAGCGGCAAGGGCCGAGGCGAAACGGTCCAGCAGACGCGTTCCGGAGGACTGGATCGCCGTCGCCGGGGACGACGCGGCGCGGCCGTCCGCCGTGGCCGACGCCGTGAACGTCAGGGTCGTGCCGTGCGGCGCCGGGGCGAGGCGGAGCGTGAGGGAGAGCTTCGCGGCGCCCGTGCCGCGCACCTCCGTGCCCTCGGCCTCGACGCCGAACGCGTCGGGGTCGAGCTCGGTGATCCGCAGCGTGCCCCGGTAGGTGATGGTGTGGCCGTCGACGCGCAGCCGCAGCCGGCCGGCCACCGGTGGCTCGCCCGCGTCCTGTTGCAGACCGGGCACACAGCGGGCGACCCGCGCCGGGTCGCGCAGCGTGCGGCGCAGTGACGGGGCCTCGACCGGAACGAACACCTCATGCTCCATGAGAACCGAGCCTACTCAGGGGTGGCCGCCGCGTCCCCGTAAACGCCACGCCCGAGCGGCCGCACCGGCCCCGGGGACCCGCGCCTCACCCCGTGTACCGGGGATGCACCAGCGTCGACGGCGGCAGGTCCACGCGCGGGCGGGCGTACGCCAGGGGCTCCAGCTCGGGCGGCAGCGGCGCCGCCGGGGCCGCGCTCGCACAGGCCAGGACGAAGCCCCAGTCGTGCGGCGCGGTCGAGCCGGAGGCGCGGTCGGGGCCCGCCGTGAAGCCGGTG
This sequence comes from Streptomyces sp. NPDC048696, assembly GCF_043198895.1. NCBI lineage: Bacteria > Bacillati > Actinomycetota > Actinomycetes > Kitasatosporales > Streptomycetaceae > Streptomyces > Streptomyces sp. NPDC048696. The sequence goes on from NZ_JBICVJ010000003.1 coordinate 201,480, forward strand.
AGGCGCCCGGTCGCGCGGTACGGCACGGTCCGAAGACCGGCCGCCCGTACCGTCGACTCCACCGTCCAGTACGTCCGCTCCCGGGTCGCCACCGGGCCCGCGTGCACCACGATCCGCCCGCCGGGCGCGAGGACGCGGGCCGCGAGGCCGAAGAACTCCTCCGAGTAGAGCTTGGTGCTCGGCGTGATGCCCGGGTCCGGCAGATCGGAGATCACCACGTCGTACGGTCCCGTCGCGCGCCCGGGGCCGCGCAGCCAGCCGAACGCGTCGGCCACCACCGGCACCACCCGCCGGTCGTCGTACGCGTGCCCGTTCAGCGCCGACAGGGCCGGGTCGTGGCGGGCCAACTCGACCACGCCCGCGTCCAGTTCGACCAGCGTCACCGAGGTCACCCCCGGATAGCGCAGCACCTCGCGGGCGGCCAGGCCGTCGCCGCCGCCGAGGACCAGCACGCGGCCGTGCGGCCCGGAGTCCATCGCGGGGCGCACCAGCGCCGAGTGGTAGCGGTACTCGTCTCGGCCGCTGACACGCAGGCGGCCGTCCAGGAAGAGGTCGAGGGGGCCGCCGGGGCCGTGTCCGGTGCGGCTGCCGGTCAGCACGATCTCCTGCACCCCGGTCTGCACGGCGACCCGCACCTGGCCCCCGTACACCGCGCGGCGCGCGGCCTGTTCGAAGTCGCCGACCAGCGCGGTGGTGGTGGCCAGGATCGCGAGGACCAGCACGTTCGCCGCGAACAGCCACCACCGCGCGCGTCGCGTGAGGTCGCGCCGGAACAGCCACAGCACCAGCGCGCCGCCCGCGACCGCGTTGACCGCGCCGGTGAGCAGCGCGCCGGTCAGCTGCCCGAGCAGCGGCAGCAGCAGGAACGGGAAGGCGAGGCCGCCGACAAGGGCGCCCACGTAGTCGGCGGCGAACAGGTCGGCGACCGTGCCGCCCGGGTCCTGCCGCGAGACGCGCTGGATCAGGGTCATCAGGAGCGGGATCTCCGCGCCGATGAGCACGCCGATCGCCAGCGAGAACGCCACCAGCGCGTACCGCGCGCCGCCGAACCAGGCGAACGTCGCGTACAGGACCATCGCCGAGCAGCCGCCGACCAGCGCGAGGGCGGCCTCGATCACTCCGAAGCCGACGGCGGCGCGCAGCCGCAGCCGTTTGGCGAGCAGCGAGCCGATGCCCATGGCGAAGACCATCACGGACAGCACGACGGACGCCTGGGTGACCGAGTCGCCGATCAAGTACGAGGCGAGGGCGACCAGTTCGAGTTCGTACACGAGTCCGCAGGCGGCGCAGATGAAGACGATGCCGAGCACGATGAACCGCGCGGTGCTGCGCCGGGGCGCCGGCGGCGGGATGCCACAGGGCAGAACGGGCACAGACGGTTCGATCATGATGGGAACGCTACGTCACGACTCGCCCGCATCCTGTCACCCACAAGGGTGCAACTAGCGCACGGCGGAGGGAATTACGTCCTCCACGGTAGCGCCGCACCCCCTCGGACCTGCACAGGGCGGCACCGCGTGCGGACGCGCCGCGCGCAACCTCGCGCACGCGCTTTCAGAGGGCTACGGGAGACCTCATCCGGACGCCGACCCTCGTACGGGTGACCACCAACTGCCCTTCCTGCGGATACGCGTGCCAGGTGCGCCAGCGGACCTGGCCCTCGGCGCGCTGCGCCAGCATCGCGGTGAACGCGTACGGCGAGCCCGGGAACGTGCCCGCCAGGCCGTGCGGATGGTCGGCGACGAGCGCGAGCAGTTCCTGCGCGCGCCCCGCGAACGAGCCCCCGGTCAGCGTCTCCACGCGCGCGGCGAACTCGTACTCCCACTCCCCGAGACGTTTCGCCACCCCCAGCGGCAAGGGTGTGCTGCTGCCGGGCATACAGGCGACGGTCTCCGAACAGAAGCCCTTCTCCTCCTCCAGGAGCACCTGGTGGGAGGCGCCGAGAAGTCTCAACTGGAGCTTCGCGCCGGACAGTTCGAGATCGAGGACGGCCAGTGCGGGCAGCGGCTCCCGGCCCAGGGCCCAGGCGAGGTCACTCGCACGCGTGTCGGTGTAGACGGTCTTGAGAGTGGTGAGCATGGGTGGGCTCCGCAAAACACACATGGGGAGGGTGGACGACCGGGGTCACCCCGGAACCGGTGCGAGGGAAGGGGGGACCGCCTGCTCGGGTCCGCCCGGTGGGGGTCCGTGGGCTGCGCTTCTCAACAGCGAGGGAATCATGAACTACGCGCCGCTCACAGCGTTTTTACCCAACTTGACGTGGTTTCCATCCCCTGGGATGCAACACGGTTCAACTGTTCAAGCAACGGGTGCACACGACAGCGCCCGGCGGGTGTTGACCCACCGAGCGCGCGGAAGGGGCGTGCGGACTCCATCAGCTGCCCCGTGTCAGCCGGAAGAGCCGCAACTGCCGCCCCCGCAGGACGAACCGCCCCCGCAGCCGGAGTGACCGCCGCCGCACGAGTGGCCGCCGTGGTGGCCGCCACCGCCACCGTGGTGCCCGCCACCGCCGCCGCTGTCACCGGCCCACCAGCTCGACCCGGCCGCGCTCGAACCGCCCGCCCCGTACGACCGCGACCGCTTGCGGCGGCTCCCCCCGAGCCCCCGCGCCACGAGGACCACGAACAGCACCATCACACCGGCCGCGATGATGAATCCCATCTCCCCCACCGTCCTTCCCCCGTACGCGAATCCCGTACGCGAACTCGTGCGTGACAGGGGGATTCCCTCGGCCGTCCAGGGCGAACACACACTTGAGCAAGTCCAGAGGTTCCGCGCAGGATGGCGGCCATGACCTCCAGCGCGCGCCCACCGCTCAACCGCCGCCTCGCCGAGTTCGGGACCACGGTCTTCGCCGAGATGTCCGCCCTCGCGGCCCGGACCGGCTCCATCAACCTCGGCCAGGGCTTCCCCGACACCGACGGCCCCGAGGAGATCCGCGAGGCGGCCGTGCGGGCGCTGCGCGACGGCCGGGGCAACCAGTACCCACCGGGCCCGGGCGTGCCCGAGCTGCGCGCCGCGATCGCGGACCACCAGGAACGGCTCTACGGGCTCTCCTTCGACCCGGACCGCGAGGTGCTGGTGACGGCGGGCGCCACCGAGGCGATCGCGGCCGCGCTGCTCGCGCTGGTGGAGCCGGGCGACGAGGTGATCGCCCTTGAGCCGTACTACGACTCGTACGCGGCCTGTGTGGCGATGGCGGGCGGCACGCGCGTGCCGGTGACATTGCGCCCCGACGGCGGCCGCTACCACCTGGACCTGGACGAGCTGCGCGCCGCCGTCACCCCGCGCACCCGCCTCATCCTGCTCAACACCCCGCACAACCCGACCGGGACCGTACTGACCCGCGAGGAGCTGACCGCGATCGCGGAGCTGGCCTGCGAGCGGGATCTGCTGGTGGTCACCGACGAGGTGTACGAGCACCTGGTCTTCGACGGCGAGCACGTCCCGATCGCGACGCTGCCGGGGATGCGCGGACGCACGGTCACCATCGGCTCGGCGGGCAAGACGTTCTCCTTCACCGGCTGGAAGGTCGGCTGGGTGACGGCCGCCCCCGAGCTCGTCACGGCCGTACGCTCCGCGAAGCAGTTCCTGACGTACGTGGCCTCCGGCCCCTTCCAGTACGCGGTCGCCGAGGCGCTGCGGCTGCCGCCGACGTACTTCGACGGGCTGCGCGCGGACCTGCGGGGCAAGCGGGACCTGCTGAGCGCGGGGCTCGCGGCCGCCGGGTTCACGGTCTACGAACCGGCCGGCACGTACTTCGTCACCACCGACATCCGGCCGCTCGGCGAGAGCGACGGCTTCGCCTTCTGCCGCGCGCTGCCGCAGCGCTGCGGAGTCGTCGCGATCCCCAACGCCGTCTTCTACGACCACCGGGACGCGGGCGCGCCTTTCGTCCGATTCGCGTTCTGCAAGAGGGAGAGTGTGCTCGAAGAGGCCGTCTCCCGGCTGAAGGCGCTCGCGGGCCGGCCGTAGGCCCGTGGAACGGCCGAACCCGCCGCTGTCACGGCGACACGCGTACGGGCGGGCGGCCGGGCCCGGTTGTACCCGGTCGGCTGCCCAGCGGTCGCGGCGCACGCGCGCGCCGCCGAAGGTCGGGGGAGGACCACGCGCGCGCCCGGAGGTGCACCCTGTCCGCCGAGATCACCGCCCCCGCACGCCGGTCCGGCGCGGCCCTGGCCGCGCCGCGCCGGCTCACCGCACTGCGCCGGGCGGCCCCCGCGCTCGGGCTCTTCGCCGCCGCCCGGCTCACCGGGATGCTGTGCCTGGCGGTGTGGGCCTGGCACATCGGGCGCTCCCCGCGCGCGTTGCTGGCGACCGCGTGGGACGCCGACTGGTACATCAAGATCGCGGCGAACGGGTACGGGCGCACGCTGTACTGGCCGGACGGGACGGTCCAGAGCGATCTGGCGTTCTTCCCGTTCTACCCGGGCCTCATGCGGGCGGTGACGAGCGTGCTGCCGGTGGCGGGCGGCACGGCCGGGCTGATGGTCTCGTGGACGGCGGCGGGCGCCGCGGCGTGGGGCATCCACGCGGTCGGGGAGCGGCTGTACGGCCGCCGCACGGCCGGCGCGCTGGTGCTGCTGTGGGGGCTGCTGCCGCACTCCATCGTGCTGTCGATGGCGTACACCGAGCCGGTGATGACGGCGCTGGCCGCCTGGGCGCTGTGGGCGGTCCTGGAGCGCCGCTGGCTGTGGGCGGGGGCGCTGGCGGCGCTCGCCGGGCTCTCGCGGCCGAACGCGGTCGCGGTGGCGGCGGCGGTGACGGCCGCGGCCGCCGTCGAGCTGTGGCGCCAGTGGCGGGCCAGGGGCGGGCCCGGGGACTGGCGGGTGTGGCTGGCGGGGGCCGTGGCGCCGCTCGGCTGGTGCGGATACGTCCTGTCGGTCGGCGCCCGAAAAGGTGATCCGCTCGGCGGCTACTTCGCGGTGCAGGCCGCCTGGACGTCCCGGTTCGACTTCGGCGTGGGCGCGCTGCGCTTCGTACGGAAGATCGTCACGGGACCGTTCGACCTCGGCTACACGATGGCCTTCCTGATCACGGTGGCCGGGCTGCTGCTGTTCGCGCTGCTCCTGCTGGAGCGCCCGCCGCTGCCGCTGCTCGTCTACACGGCGGTGCTCGTCCTGATCACCGTGGGCGGCTCGGGGTTCTTCGAGTCCAAGCCGAGGTTCCTGCTGCCCGCCTTCCCGCTGCTGCTGCCGCTGGCGGGCGCGCTGACGAGAGCCCGGCCGGGCGCGGCGGCCGTGGTGACCGCCGCACTGGCCGCGCTGTCGTTCGCCTACGGGACGTATCTGCTCACCCTCGCCCCGATGGCGCTGTGAGTCACTCGGACGGGGCGTCGCCCTCGTCGTCGCCCTCGGCGCCTTCGGCGTCCTTCTCCAGGCCCAGCTGCTCGACGAGCCACTTGTCGAACTCGATCGAGGCGCGCACCCAGCTGACCGTCGACGACACGAAGTGCTCAAGCGCGACGCCGGTGCCGATCAGCATCTGCGCCTCACCGATCAGACGGACGGCGCCGTCGTCGTGGGTGTGCGTGTAGACCTTCGGCCACAGGGTGCGGCGGTTCCAGTCGTCGATCGTCTCCAGGAGCTGGAGCTTGTCGTCGATGCTGTGCGGGCGGTCGTAGAACGTCCGCACCGAGAAGACCTGCTGGTCGTCCTCGCCGCGGAACATGAAGTACGTACGGAACTCCTCCCACGGCGCGGCGAGGTCACCCTCGTCGTCCACGACGTACTTGAGCTCCATCTGGTCCAGGAGCTGCTTGACCAGATCCTGGTCGGGGACGACGGGTCCGGCCGGTGCGCCACCGGGCTGCGGGCCGGGCTGAGCCCCGAAATTCGGAATCGAGGACGGGTCGATGCTCATCGTGAATCTTCCTTCGTACGGTTCCGGTCATCCTCTCCCATGCCGGGCGGGGGCTGGCAACCCCCGCCACGGGTATCCGCTGACGGCTGACCGAATCCCGGCCCACCGGTCCGGTTACAGCTTCTTCGCGGTGGCCGCCCCCACGATCAGACCCTCGCCGAACCGGTCGACGCGGACCGTGTCGCCGTCCTTGACCTCGCCCGCCAGGATCTCCTTGGCGAGGCGGTCGCCGATGGCCGTCTGGATGAGGCGGCGCAGCGGGCGGGCGCCGTACGCCGGGTCGTTGCCCTCCTCGGCGAGCCAGGCCAGGGCCTCGGGGGTGACGTCGAGGGTGAGGCGGCGGTCGGCGAGCCGCTTGGCCAGGCGGGCGATCTGGAGCGAGGCGATGTGCGCCAGCTCGTCCTTGCCCAGCGCCGAGAAGACCACCAGGTCGTCCAGGCGGTTCAGGAACTCCGGTTTGAAGGACGCCCTCACCACCTCCAGGACCTGCCGCTTCTTCTCCTCCTCGGCCGTCAGGGGATCCATCAGGTACTGGCTGCCCAGGTTGGAGGTGAGGATCAGGATGGTGTTGCGGAAGTCCACCGTGCGGCCCTGGCCGTCGGTGAGGCGGCCGTCGTCGAGGACCTGGAGCAGGACGTCGAAGACCTCCGGGTGCGCCTTCTCGACCTCGTCGAGCAGCACCACGCTGTACGGGCGCCGGCGCACCGCCTCGGTGAGCTGGCCGCCCTCCTCGTAGCCGACGTAGCCGGGCGGGGCCCCGACGAGCCGGGCGACCGAGTGCTTCTCGCCGTACTCGCTCATGTCGATGCGGACCATCGCCCGCTCGTCGTCGAAGAGGAAGTCCGCGAGCGCCTTGGCCAGCTCGGTCTTGCCGACGCCGGTCGGGCCGAGGAACAGGAACGAGCCGGTGGGGCGGTCCGGGTCGGCGATGCCCGCCCGGGTGCGGCGGACCGCGTCCGCGACCGCCTGGACGGCCTCGTGCTGGCCGATCAGGCGGCGGCCCAGCTCCTCCTCCATCCGCAGCAGCTTCTGCGTCTCGCCCTCAAGCAGGCGCCCGGCCGGGATGCCGGTCCAGGCGCCGACCACGTCCGCGATGTCGTCGGGGCCGACCTCGTCCTTGACCATCGTGTCTTTGGCCGCCTCCTGCTCGGCCTCGGACGCCGCCTCCAGCTCGCGCTCCAGGGTGGGGATCTCCCCGTAGAGCAGCTTGGAGGCGCTGTCGAAGTCGCCGTCGCGCTGGGCGCGCTCGGCCTGGCCGCGCAGGTCGTCGAGGCGTTCCTTCAGCTCACCGACCCGGTTGAGGCCTTCCTTCTCCTTCTCCCAGCGGGCGGTGAGGCCGCGCAGCTCCTCCTCCTTGTCGGCGAGGTCCTTGCGCAGCCGCTCCAGGCGCTCCTTGGACGCCGCGTCCGTCTCGTTCTTCAGGGCCAGCTCCTCCATGCGGAGGCGGTCCACCGAACGCTGGAGCTCGTCGATCTCCAGCGGGGACGAGTCGATCTCCATCCGCAGCCGGGAGGCGGCCTCGTCGACCAGGTCGATGGCCTTGTCGGGCAGGAAGCGGGAGGTGATGTAGCGGTCGGAGAGGGTGGCCGCCGCCACCAGCGCGCTGTCCGCGATCTGGACCTTGTGGTGGGCCTCGTAACGGCCCTTGAGGCCGCGCAGGATCGCGATGGTGTCCTCGACCGTGGGCTCGGCGACCAGGACCTGCTGGAAGCGGCGCTCCAGGGCCGGGTCCTTCTCGATGCGCTCGCGGTACTCGTCCAGCGTGGTGGCGCCCACCATCCGCAGCTCGCCGCGGGCCAGCATGGGCTTGAGCATGTTGCCCGCGTCCATGGCCGAATCGCCGCCGGCGCCCGCGCCGACCACCGTGTGCAGCTCGTCGATGAACGTGATGACCTGGCCGTCGCTCTCCTTGATCTCGGAGAGGACGGACTTCAGCCGCTCCTCGAACTCGCCCCGGTACTTCGCCCCCGCCACCATCGCGCCGAGGTCAAGGGCGACCAGCCGCTTGTTCTTCAGGGACTCGGGGACGTCGCCCTTGACGATCCGCTGGGCCAGGCCCTCCACGACGGCCGTCTTGCCGACGCCGGGCTCGCCGATGAGCACGGGGTTGTTCTTGGTGCGCCGGGAGAGCACCTGGACGACCCGGCGGATCTCGTGGTCCCGCCCGATCACCGGGTCGAGCTTGCCCTCGCGGGCGGCGGCCGTGAAGTCCGTGCCGAACTTCTCCAGGGCCTTGTACTGGCCCTCGGGGTCGGGGGTGGTCACCCGTCGCCCTCCTCGTACTGTCTCGAATGCCTCAAGGAGCTTCTTCGCGGTCGCGCCCTCCTGGGAGAGGACCTCGCCCGCCTGCCCGCCCTTGGCCGCGAGGCCGATGAGCAGGTGCTCGGTGGAGAGGTAATCGTCGCCCAGTTCCTTGGCGTGCTTCGCCGCGTCGGCGATGACGGCCAGGAGCTCGCGGTTGGGCTGGGGCGGGGCGACGGTGGAGCCGGTCACGCTGGGCAGCGCGGCGAGCAGCCGCTCGGCCCCGGAGCGCACGGCGGCCTGGTCGGCGTCGACGGCCACCAGAAGATCGACGATGTTCTCGTTCTCGTCGCCCGTGAGCAGCGCGAGCAGCAGGTGCGCGGGCGTCAGGTCGGGGTGCCCGTCGGACACGGCGCGGTTGCTCGCCGCGGTGATCGCGTCCCGGCTCTTGTTGGTCAGCTCGGCGTCCACGTGCGGTCTCTCCTCCTCGGAACGGCGGTCACGGCCTCATGACTCATCCAGCGTACATAAAGTTGAGTCTATTCCGCTCAAGGTGGCGGGGCCAGGTTCGGCGTAGGTTTCGGCGCATGACCACGACCACCCAGGCGCGTGCCGCCCTGGACCCCCGCCGGCCCGACGAGGCCTACCTCAGCTTCTGGCGCGAGCGGCACTTGTGCACCCTGACCACCCCGCGCCCGGACGGCAGCCCGCACCTCGTGCCGGTGGGCGTCACCTACGACCCGGAGGCGGGCATCGCGCGGGTGATCGCCAACCGGTCGAGCCGCAAGGTGCGCAACGTCCTGGCCGCGGGCCCCGAGGGCGCGCGGGTCGCGGTCTGCCAGGTCGACGGGCGCCGCTGGGCCACGCTGGAGGGCCGCGCGCTGGTGCGTACACAGGCGGAGCTGATCGAGGACGCGGTGGTGCGCTACGCCGAGCGCTACGGACGGGTGCCGCGCCAGAACCCGGACCGGGTGCTGATCGAGATCGCCCTGGAGCGGGCGATGGGCAAGGGCTGAGCGCGCCGGTCGCGTACGTCCCGTACGGGGGCGTGCGCGCGCAGCACAGCGGCGCCACCGTGTTCAGGTCCACGATGGCGCCGCTGTGTGGGGGAAGCGCCTGAGCGATTTACAACGACGGGGGAATCGCTTCAGGCACTGCGGGGGGTGGCGGTAGATGACTCGGGGTCGAACAGCTGGTGGTCCCGCTGGTCGAGGTTGACGAACACCATGCCGTAGCGCACGGCGCAGCGAATCGGCTGCGGCGCGCCTCGGGGCCTGCGAAGGCACCGGTAGGCACGGACGTCCTCGTCGTCCTCGCGCGCGACCAGGATCGGGTCACCGAACAGGGTGACCATCAACGAATCGCCACGGTGCGGAATCGCCGTGACGAGGTCGATGAAATGCCACCCCGAGCGGTAGGCCGTGGCCATCTCGCGCCGGAAGACCCGGTCGTCGGGCGGAATGCTCATGCGCCGACACCCTTGGGTGCGATGATGTCCCAGGTGGGCTCACCTGGAGCCGCCAGGAGCCGAGTCGCCGGCTTGTTGTCCCACGTCGGATCCTTCGCGACCGCGGCCTTGGAGGGCTTCTGGTCCCACGTCGGTTCCCCGCTGACGGCGAGAGCGCTGAAAGCAGCCGCCACGACGGCTATAGCGCTGAGTGCTCGAACCATCCTGCTCATGGCCGATCTCCACCTCTTTATGATCATTCCCTCCCCCCGCGCCTAAGACGATGGCTCACTCTGAGCGCTTCCACCAGCGAGGCCAGGCATCATGTTCCTGTAATTCAGGAGTATGAGGGGGGTGTAATCCGGTTGTATCAGGGGCACTTCGGACATAGTCATGGCCCTACAGACCTGTGCGAGATGGGCAAGACCCTCTACGGCACCGCGTTGCGTACCGGCGGAATAACTCGCACAGAAGCCCAGGCCGCTCCCTGTCTCATCGATCTCGCGCTGCTGCGCCCCGACACGGACGACCCCGAGCAACTGCGCCCGGTGCCTCCCTCCGTCGTCCTGAACCAGCTCGTCCAGCCTCTCGAACGGGAGATACACGAGCGCAGGAAGCTGTCGATGCAGCTGACCAGCACTTTCGAGCCGTTCATGAGCATCACCGGCCACGACGCGGCAAGCACCAACGCCATCACCGTCCTTGAGGGGCTGGAACTCATCAACACGACCCTGGACCGGGTCATCGACGAGTGCACCAAGGAACTGCTCACCATCCAGCCGGGAAGCGGCCGCAGACCCGAGGTCATCGAGTCCGGGCTGCGCCGGGTGCAGCCGCTGCTCGACCGTGGCGTCGACATGCGCACGTTGTACCAGCACACCGCCCGCCACCACTCGGCGACGATCGGATACGTGGAGCGGATAGCGCCGTACGGCCTTGAGGTCCGCACGCTGGAAGAGATCATCGACCGGCTGATCGTGGTGGACCGCAAGGTCGCCTTCATCCCCGCGCGCAGCGACCGCCGGGTCGCGCTGGAGCTGCGGCACGAGGGCCTGGTGCAGTATCTGGTCGGCGTCTTCGACCAGTTCTGGCTGCACGCGGTGCCGTGGGAGGAGGAGGTCCCGTACTCCCTGAAGGCCGAGGGCATCACGGGTGTCCAGCGTTCCATAGCCAAGCTCCTCGTGGAGGGGCATGTGGACGACTCGATCGCGCGCCGGCTCGGGATGAACGTACGGACCTGCCGCGCGCACATCGCCAAGCTGAACGCGGCCCTGGGCAGCGGCAGCCGGGCCCAGCTCGGCTATCTCATCGCCCAGTCCGGGATCCTGGAGCAGGACAGCTGAACCAGGCCCGCCGAACCGCGCGTCGGGTCCGCCGCCGGATCCGGCGGCGGGTCATACGTGCGGGTGGCCGCCCGGGGGGCCGCCTTCGTCGTCGTCCCCCCGGCCCCGTGAGCGGGAGCGGGGGCGGTGGGGCATCAGGTCCCTGGCGCGGGTCTCGCCCGTGCCGACGATCGGCAGCGGATGCGGGCCGCGCCCGTCGGGCGACTGGGGGAACTGCAACAGCCGCCCGGGGGTGACGGGTTGCTCGTCGTCGGGGTGCCCGGCGGGCGCGTACCGGGGCGGGTGCTCGTCCTGGTCGTACACGTCCTCGTCGGTGCGCTGCCCGGGGCGCTCCTGCTGCTCGCGGACGCGGCGACTCGCGCGCGCCTGCTCCTCCCAGCCCTCCTGGAACCAGCGCAGCTGCTCACTCTGGAGCTCGTCGTCGGTCAGGACGCGTACGCCGTCGACGCCGGCCCGCCTGACCTTCTCGCCCAGCTCGATCAGCAGGTCGCCCAACAGCCGGGCCAGCCGGTCCTGTTCGACCGGCTCCGTGCCACCGTCCGCCATCCACGCCCTCCTTCACACCCCCGGGCTGCCGGCCCCCTCGCCACGCTCCGAGCTCTGCGGCAGGAACGCCTTGGTGACCCGTACGAAGAGCTCCCGCAGCTCGGGCGGAACGCCCATGCGCAGCGCGGCCTCCTCCGGACTCAGCAGCTGTGCGCCCTCCTCGTCCTGCCCGCCCCGGCTCGCGGCAATCGGCAGATCGTCCTCGGAGAGCCGCCCCGACCGGATCAGCATGTCCCGCAGCGGTACGTCCAGGACGCCCGCGAGTCTGCGCATGGTCTCCAGGTCGGGCATGCTCTGGCGCTGCAACAGCCGGCTCACGGCCGCGCGGTGCACCCCGGCGTCGTCGGCGAGCTTGGACTTGCCGCCGCCGCGCGGGCTGTCGATGTCGTAGTCGCGCAGCCGCATCAGCCGCTCGATCCAGGCGGCGAACTCCTCAAGGCCGTCCGCGTTAGAGCGGCCGCCGTCGCCACGGTATCCCTGCTCATTGCGGGCGCCGGCCCGTGCGCTCGAACCCATGTGGTCGTTCTCCCTCGTCGCCGGGGACAGCGTACCGCCGGCGCACTCGCGCACAGCTTGATGCGCGCTCGCACGCATTGGCCGCTTGCGTACGCGCACGCACCGTGTCACCCTGATCACGCGTTCGCAATTTGCCGAACTCATGTTCCCGTACGTGGGGAGGGGTTTGCACGTGCCCGCACACATGACCACTTCGAAGACGCCCTTGACCTCGGAATTATCCCGCTCGGCGGATGAACTCGACTGGCGCAGGGCCGCCGCCTGCGTGAACCTCCCGCAGCGTTCCGTATTCACCCGTGTTCCCTCCGAGGCGGAACCGGTATTGCGAGCATGCAATCAGTGTCCCATCCGCAAGGAGTGCGAGGTGGTCGTCGACCCCGCGCACACCTGGTTCGACGGCGTCAGCGGCGGCCGCCTGTGGCGCAACGGCCGCGAGGTCGAACGGCGGCCCGCGCAGCCCGCGCCGAACCGGACGCCGCCGCGCCGGACGGCCCCGCAGACGGCCCAGAAGCAGGCCGCGCGATGAACGCCGACGGCGCGGTGTGGCTGGAGTCGCTGGCCCGCCGGTTCCCCGAACTCCTCGCGGAGCTCGCCCCGTCGACCGGCGGCGGCCCGCGCGAGCGCCACGGCGGCGGCCCGCTGCGCGGCACCACCGCCCCGATCCGGCTGCACATCTCCGACGCCGTCCGGGACATCACCGACGGCGTGGTCGAGCTGGAGGAGGCGGTACGCGAACGGCTCGGCCTGCGCCCGGCGCCCCCGGCCCCGGTCCCGGCCCGGCTGCGCCGCATCGCCCACCTGCTCGACGGCGTACGGAAGTTCCCGGACCTCGCCGAGCATCTGACCGACGAGACACGGCGGATGGCGCGGCGCTGCGCCCGGGAGCTCGGCGATCCGGAGCAGATGATCCGGCTCGGCGGGCGCTGCCCCGCGTGCGACTCGGTCTCGCTGCGGATCTTCCCGGAGCGCGGCGCCGTGCTCTGTGTGAACCCGGTCTGCCGCCATGTGGTGGAGAGCGCCGAGGAGACCGTCCTGGAGGGGGCCTCATGAGCGCGACGCTCGTCTCGGGCGACCTCGCCGCCGCCGAGGTCGACGTCTCGCCCGCGACCATCCGCAAGTGGGTCCAGCTCGGGCATCTGAAGTCCGCGGGCAGGCAGGGCCGACGGCTCCTCTACCGCCTGGAGGACGTGTTCGCGGCCGAGCGGTCCGTGCACCGCGCCGGGATCCACTGAAGATCCGAATCCGCTGAGATCCCTTGAGATCCCTTGAGATCGAGGAAGACCCACTGAAGACCGATCGGCGAAATGGCCTCACCCGCACCGGGGTGGGGCCATTTTCCATGCCGTCGCACCGGCCCCGAATGTCCCTGGGAAAAGACGAGTTGCGGATTCGGCGACCCTGGATCACACTTGATGCAGCGGCAGAGCTGCGCCCACCACCCGGGCGACGGATCTGCCGTTTTGCGTTACCCGTAAGATCCCCTTCCGTATTCCGCTCACCTCAACCTCGGAAAGCCGCAGTTGCACGCCCTGGCGCGTTAACCACCCGGCCATCTCTCACACCGTCGACGCCACCTCGTCCGCTGAGTACCTTTGCGCTCCCCTTCGGCCAATTCGCGCCACGAGGAGCGACAGCATGGCGAGGACGGACCGCACAGAAGCCCGAATTCACCGCTGGCTGGTGCGCCACAGCATTTCCGTACTGCGCCTCAGTATGGGCGCGGTACTTCTCGGATTCGGCATTCTCAAATACTTCCCCGATATGAGCCCCGCCCAGGGGCTCGTCGTCGCGACCCTGCACCGGCTCACCCTCGGACTGGTACCGCACCTCGTCCCCGCCACCGCCGCGATGGACTGCGTCGCGACGCTGGAGTGCCTGATCGGGGTGCTGCTGCTCGTCGGGCGGTGGATGCGCCCGACGGTCGCGCTGCTCCTGGTCCATCTCGTCGGCATCCTCACCCCGGTCGTCCTGCTGCCGGGGCGGATCTTCGGCGGGCCGCACCACATGCCCACGCTCGAAGGCCAGTACGTCCTCAAGGACGTGGTCCTGCTCGCCGCCGGTCTGGTCATCGCGACCACCGTGCGCGGCAGCGCCCTGACTGTCCGTCAGAACTCTTCGGACGGCAGCCCCGCCGGCGTCACCACCGGCACGTCGGGGGGCATCACGAGAGGAACGTGACCCATGGATCAGATCCTGTACTGGAACGCGGTCGCCCTGGAGGCCGACCGCACGACCCACACCACGGGCGCCCCCGCCGAGGGCAACTCGCGGGGTCCGTGCGGCGCCTCCCGGGCACTGGCGATCGTGCATCTGGCGATGCACGACGCCTACTTCGGCATCCACCCCGGCCACGACTGCTACCTGGGCTCCGCACTGCCCCAGGCCCCGGTCGGCGCCTCCTCCGACGCGGCGATCGCCGCCGCCGCGCACGCGGCGCTCAACGCGCTGTACCCGACGCAGAAGGACTTCTTCAACGACCGGCACCGCGCGGCCGGGCTGCCCGTCGGCCAGGCCGGCGGCGACGGCCACGCCTTCGGCCTCAAGGTCGCGGGCGCCCTGCTCGCGCTGCGCGCCAAGGACCCCGGCCTCGGCGACGACGGCTACGTCTACTCGGTCGGGCGGGAGCACCACCGCGCCGACCCGGTCGACCCCACCCAGACCCCCTACGCCGCCTTCTACGGCGCCCGCTCCCACCTGTTCGCGGCGACCTCCCGCCACCACCTCGACGCCCCGCCGCGGCCCGGCAGCCCGCTGTACGAGGCGGGCCTGCGCCAGGTGCGCGCCAAGGGCATCGCCCCGCATCTGATGGGCACGCTCCCGTCCGACCTCCAGGCGTCCCGCCGTACCCAGAACGAGACGACCACCGGCATGTTCTGGGCGTACGACGGGGTCAAGGGCCTGGGCACACCGCCCCGGTTCTACAACCAGGTCATCCGCAAGGTCGCGGCCGCCCAGGGCAACGACACCGCGCGGAACGCCCGGCTGTTCGCGCTGGCCAACGCGGCCATGGCGGACGCGGGCATCCTCGCCTGGTCCGACAAGTACTACTACGACCTGTGGCGCCCGGTGGTGGGCGTCCGCGAGCAGGACGCCTCCGGCGGCCCGGCCGGGACCGGCGTCGACGCCCTGGGCGCGGACGCCGACCCGGAGTGGCTGCCGCTGGGCGCGCCCAACACCAACAACCCGGGCGGCAAGGTCAACAGGACGCCCCCGTTCCCCTCCTACCCGTCCGGCCACGCCACCTTCGGCGCGGCCGCCTTCCAGTCGGTGCGGCACTTCTACCACCAGGGCGCCTACGCGCCCGACAACCTGACCGCCGGCCTGGAATTCGTCTCGGACGAACTCGACGGCACGAGCACCGACACCAATGGGATCGCCCGGACCCGTGTCGTCCGCACGTTCCCCGGCGGGCTGTGGGAAATGATCAAGGAGAACAGCATCAGCCGCGTATTCCTGGGCGTGCACTGGAATTACGACGGCTGGACGCCGAACGCGGCCGGGGAAATGGACCTCACCCACAACATCGGCGGCGTCCGGCTCGGCCTCGACATCGCGAACGACATCGCCAAGAACGGCCTCCGGTCGACCCGCGCGGCGGGCCCGGCCGCATAACGCCGACATGAATCTCGCGAATTTCCTGCATCGTTCACATCCCTTGACTCCCCACCAGAAAAGGGTAATTACTGTGGAAACCACTGAGACTGCTGATGCGGTGACGGAGCTCGGATCCGGACACCCCGGCGACAACGCGACCCCGGCCGCGCCCCCGCGCGGCGGCTTCGTGTACGTCATGAGCAACCAGGAGACCGGGAACTCGGTGACGGTCTTCGCCCGTGACATCTACGGCAACCTGACCAGGAAGGGCACCTACCCGACCGGCGGCATCGGCGTCGGCCGCAGCTACGACCTGGAGGACGCGTCCGACCCGCTGGTCTCGCAGGCGTCGCTGATCCTCAGCGACGACAAGCGGTTCCTGTTCTGCGTCGACGCGGGCAGCAGCGAGGTCTCCTCGCTGGCCATCGAGGGCGACCGGCTGCGCCACATCAGCCGGGTCCCGTCCGGCGGCGCGCGCCCGGTCAGCCTGACCGTGCACGGCAATCTGCTGTACGTGGTGAACGCGGGCGACGGGGCGATCTCCGGTTTCACCGTCGGCGACGACGGCACGCTCACGCCCGTCGAGGGCTCCCTCCAGTACCTGGTGGGAGGCCCCGCCGCCGGGCCCTCGCAGATCTCCTTCACCCCCGACGGCACCCAGCTGGTGGCCACCGAGCGCCAGACCAATGTCATCGACGTCTTCCCCGTCGACGCGTACGGCCGCGCCGGCGCCCCCGTACGCAACGACTCGCACGGCCCCGCGCCCTTCACCGCCACCTTCCACGGCGACTTCCTGCTGGTCACCGAGATCATCGGCGGCCGCAACTTCCTGGGCTCGATGTCCACGTACCGGGTCAACCGGGACGGCACCCTCCAGGTGATCAGCGGCTCGGTCGACACCACCGAGGCCACCACCTGCTGGACCGCCAACAGCACGCTCGACCCGAGCGTGATCTACGCGGCGAGCGCCCAGAGCGGCACCATCGCCGGGTACCGCATCAGCGAGACCGGCGAGCTCACGCTGTTCCCGCCGGACGGCCACATCGCCACCTCCCGCGACCAGCACGCGACGCAGGACATGGCGATCACCGAGGACGGCCTCTACCTGTACGTGATAGTCGCCGGGTTCGACGAGAAGATCGCCGACCCCCGGCTGCCCAACTACGCCGAGGGCACGCCGTACAGCAACAAGATGACGATCGCCGCCTGGCGGATCGAGGCGAGCGGCGGCCTGACCCCCCTGCGCGGGTTCGGCGTCCAGGACGACCCGCCGCGCGTGGTGAGCCAGGGCGTACTGGCCCCGAGCATGGGCGGTCTGGCCCCGGGGTCGGAGGGCTTGGTGGCGATCTGATGCCCGCACGCATGTATCTGATGCCCGCAGGCATTTAGGGGCGCGGGGAACTGCGCGACCAGCCACGCACGGTCCGCAGACGAGATTCGCGCACTCTCAGCGAAGCGCGACGCGGTCCACGGCCGTCCCGCGAACGCCGACCGTGGACCGCACTTCGTACGCAGTACGCCGTACGCGTCCTCCTACTCCGCCAGGACCGCGAGGTCCAGCCGACGCAACCGCTCCGGGTCGGCCCGAAGGGAAATCTCGGCGATACGCCCACCCACCAACGTGAACCCGATAACCACCTTGAGGCACCCGGACGGAGCCCAGACCGCCCCCACCGAGCCCTCCACCAAAGCGAGTTGCGCGGTATGGGCCCGCCCCTTGAACGTCCCCGCGACGGCGAGCGCACCCCGCACCTCCCCCATCGCCCCGACCTCGACCGTCGCCCGGTCGGCCCGCACCACGACATCCGGGTCGAGCAGATCGAGCAGCGCGTCGAAGTCACCCGCCCGCGACGCGGCGAAGAACGCGTCCACGACCTCCCGCTGGCGGGCCAGATCGGCATCCGGCACCGGCGCGGACTCCTGCACGCGGCGCCGCGCCCGGCTGGCCAGCTGCCGGGTGGCGACGGTGGAGCGCCCCACCACGGGCGCGATCTCGTCGAACGGCACCATGAACATGTCGTGCAGCACGAACGCGATCCGCTCGGCGGGCGCCAGCGTGTTCAGCACGACCAGCATCGCCAGGCCCACCGAGTCGACCAGCAGCACCTCGTGCTCGGGGTCGCCCGGCTCCTCGTATCCGGTGGCGGGCCTGGGCACCGGCTCGTCGTACAGCAGCTCGCGGCGTGAGTCGCGCGAGCGCAGCATGTCCAGGCAGACCCGTCCGACGACGGTGGTCAGCCAGCCGCCGAGGTTCTTGACCTCGCTGACATCGGAGCGGCTGAGCCGCAGCCAGGCTTCCTGAACGGCGTCGTCCGCCTCGCTCAGCGAGCCGAGGATCCGGTAGGCGACGGCCCGCAGGTGGGTGCGGTTGGCCTCGAACCGCTCCGCCAGCCGTTCGCCCTCGTCCACTTCCACGTTCACTATTCCCTGCCTCACCCGAAGAGGTGACACCGACTGTATCGGCTGCGCAGCCCCACGGGTACGCCGCCTTTCCTCTCAACTCCGTTACGGATCAGGTCATTTCATGGAGGTCCCATGGCCGCATCCCCTGTCACTCCCGTCACGCGGGTCAACGCGGCCCGCGCCCAGCGCCTCGAAGCGCTCGGCCGCGCCTGGGCCTTCGAGCTGGGCGGCGAGGTCTTCGAACTGCCGCAGGAGTTCGACCGCGACACCGCGCGCAGACTGCGCGCGCTCGGCGGCGACGACCCGTACGCCTCGCTGCGGATCCTCCTCGGCGAGCAGCAGTCCCGCCGCTTCGACCGGCACCGCGCGTCCGGGCCCGACGTCGAGGCGATCTGGGCGGCCTACGGCCGCGACACCGGGCTCGGCCTGGGGGAAGGCTGCGCCTCGGCGTGTACGTCGACGACAACGCCGAGGCACTGGAAGCGGCGCTGCTGCGCCACTACGGCGTCGACCTCCTGGACTGGTACCGCGGCCGGCTCTCGTCCCGCCGCCTCGCGGTCCTGATCAGGCACCTACCGAGGGAGGCACCGTGGTGAGCAGCGGCCAGGCCGAAGGAGTGGCCATCGAACTGGAACGGCTGCGGCGCGCGGTGGAGGTCGGATTCGCCACCACCCGGGGCGACTTGGCGCTCCTGCTCCAGCGCGCCGACCAGACCGACAAGACCCTGGGTGAGCACGACGACCGGATCGACGCCCTGGAGCGCGGCCGCTGGCCGCTGCCCGCCGTCGCCGCGCTCACCTCGTGCGCCGCGCTCGCGGTGAGCATCTGGCAGGGCACGGGCCACTGAACCGCCCGCGACCCGTATCAACACCACAGCGGCCCGCGCCCCTTTCGGGGTGCGGGCCGCTGTGTCGTTTCTGCGTGCGCTGTCAGTCCGACGGCCGCTTGGGCCGCCACACCACCAGCGCGCTGGTCTGCTGCACATCCTGGTACGGGACCAGATCGCGCCGGTACGACGCGTGGACCTGGGCCTCGCGCTGGCGCATGGCCGCCGCCGCCCCGTCCACCGCCGACGAGAGCTCGGCGACGCGCTGCTGGAGCGCGGCCACCTGGTTCTCCAGCTCGATGATGCGCTTGATACCGGCCAGGTTGATGCCCTCGTCCTGCGACAACTGCTGCACCGTACGCAGCAGTTCGATGTCACGGGCCGAGTAGCGGCGCCCGCGCCCGGCCGTGCGGTCGGGCGAGACCAGGCCGAGGCGGTCGTACTGCCGCAGGGTCTGCGGGTGCAGACCGGAGAGCTGAGCGGCGACCGAGATGACGTACACCGGCGATTCGTCGGTCAGTTCGTACGGATTGCGTCGTCGGCCGTCCATGCTCATGCTCCCTTCGCGGCCTGGAACAGTTCTGCCCGCGGATCGTCGTCCGCAGTCGCCTCACGGAACGCTTCCAGGGCCTCGCGCGCCTTGCCCTCGACATCCTTGGGCACCACGACCTCGACGGTGACCAGGAGATCGCCGCGCGAGCCGTCCTTGCGGACCGCGCCCTTGCCGCGCGCCCGCATCGTACGGCCGTTGGGCGTCCCGGCGGGCAGCTTCAGCGTGACCGGGGGCCCGCCGAGGGTGGGCACCTTCACCTCGCCGCCGAGCGCCGCCTCCGTGAAGGTGACGGGCACGGTGATGGTGAGGTTGTCGTCGCGGCGGCCGAAGACCGGGTGGCTGTCGACGTGCACGACCACATACAGGTCGCCCGCCGGGCCCCCGCGCTCGCCCGCCGCGCCCTTGCCGCGCAGCCGGATCCGCTGGCCGTCGAAGACGCCCGCCGGAATCCTGACCTGCATGGTCCTGGACGACTTGGCCCGCCCGCTGCCCTTGCAGACCTCGCACGGGTTCTCCGCGATCAGGCCGCGGCCCTTGCAGTCCACGCACGGGTCGGTGAGCGAGAAGCCGCCGCCGGTGCCCCGCGAGACCTGGCCGGTGCCGACGCAGGTCGGGCACACCCGGGGCGTGCCGTTCTTGTCGCCGGTGCCCGAACAGGCCTTGCACGGGGCCTGGCTGGAGAGCCGGATCGGAACCGTGGCCCCGTCGACCGCCTCGGTGAAGCTCAGCGTCACCTCGGACTCCAGGTCCTGGCCGCGCCGCGGCTGGGTCCGGGTACCGGTGGTGCCGCCCCGGTTGAACAGGCCGCCGAACACGTCGCCGAGCCCGCCGCCGAAGCCGCCGGCGCCACCGCCGCCCCCGGCCTGGGTGCCCCCGAAGAGGTCGCCCAGGTCGAAGTTGAAGGTGCCGCCGCCCGCGCCGGGACCGGCCCGGAAGCCGCCGTTGCCGAACAGCGCGCGGGCCTCGTCGTACTCCTTGCGCTTCTTCGCGTCACCGAGGATGTCGTTGGCCTCGGAGATCTCCTTGAAGCGCTCCTCCGCCTTGGCGTCACCCTTGTTGGCGTCCGGGTGGAACTCGCGGGCGAGCTTGCGGTACGCCTTCTTGATCTCGGCCTCGGTGGCGTCCTTGGGGACGCCGAGAACCTTGTAGTAGTCCTTCTCGACGAAGTCCTTCGTGCTCATCGACGTCCCTCCTCCCGGACGATCCGTGCGTCAGCCCTTCTCGGGGCCACCGCTCTCCTCGTCTGCCGACTTGTCTTCCTTGCCGTCCTTCGCCGCGCCCGGCTGGGGCTCGGCTACGGCGACCCGCGCGGGGCGGATGGTGCGCTCGCCGATCCGGTAGCCCGGCTGCAGGATCGCCACGCAGGTCGTCTCGGTGACGTCCGGCGCGTACGAGTGCATCAGGGCCTCGTGGATCGTCGGGTCGAAGGGCTCGCCCTCCTTGCCGAACTGCTGGAGGCCCATCTTCGCGGCGACCGTCTCCAGCGACTCGGCCACCGACTTGAAGCCGCCGACCAGCTCGCCGTGCTCGCGCGCCCGGCCGATGTCGTCGAGCACGGGCAGCAGCTCGGTCAGGAGGCCCGCGATCGCGATCTCCTTGACCGTGACCCGGTCCCGCTCGACCCGGCGGCGGTAGTTCTGGTACTCGGCCTGAAGGCGCTGGAGGTCCGTGGTGCGCTCACCGAGCGCCGTCTGGGCCTGGTCCAGCTGGGCCTGCAGGGCGATCTCCTTGGCCGCGTCCCCGGCCGGGGCCGTCTTCCCCTCCTTGGTGGAGGAGTCGGCGGCCTTCGGCTCGGCGTCTTCCTGTGCGCCGGAGGGGACGTCGGGCTTCTCCTCGAAACCCGGGGTCTCCTCCGTCATCAGGCGGCGCCGCCCTTCGTGTCGTGCGGCTTCTCGTCGTCGACGATCTCGGCGTCGACCACGTCGTCTGCGTTGTTTGCGGACTGGGCCTGGTGGGCGCCCTCGGCACCCGCGGCGCCGGCGGCACCCTGGGCGTCGGCGTACATCGCCTGGCCGAGCTTCTGGGAGACGGCCGCGAGCTTCTCGGTGGCGGTGCGGATCTCGGCCGTGTCCTCGCCCTTGAGCTTGTCCTTCAGCTCGGTGACGGCGGTCTCGACCTCGGTCTTCACATCGCCCGGGACCTTGTCCTCGTTGTCCTTGAGGAACTTCTCGGTCTGGTAGACCAGCTGCTCGCCCTGGTTGCGGGACTCGGCGGCCTCGCGGCGGCGGTGGTCCTCCTCCGCGTACTGCTCGGCCTCCTCGCGCATGCGGTTGACCTCGTCCTTCGGCAGCGAGGAGCCGCCGGTGACGGTCATCTTCTGCTCCTTGCCCGTGCCCAGGTCCTTCGCGGTCACGTGCATGATGCCGTTGGCGTCGATGTCGAAGGCGACCTCGATCTGCGGGACGCCGCGCGGGGCCGGCGGCAGACCGGTCAGCTCGAACATGCCGAGCTTCTTGTTGTACGCCGCGATCTCGCGCTCGCCCTGGTAGACCTGGATCTGGACGGAGGGCTGGTTGTCCTCGGCGGTGGTGAAGATCTCCGACCGCTTGGTCGGGATCGTCGTGTTCCGCTCGATGAGCTTGGTCATGATGCCGCCCTTGGTCTCGATACCAAGCGACAGCGGGGTCACGTCGAGGAGCAGGACGTCCTTGACCTCACCCTTGAGGACACCGGCCTGCAGGGCGGCGCCGATGGCGACGACCTCGTCCGGGTTGACGCCCTTGTTGGCGTCCTTGCCACCGGTCAGCTCGCGCACGAGCTCGGCGACGGCCGGCATACGGGTGGAGCCGCCGACGAGAACGACGTGGTCGATCTCGGAGAGCTGGATGCCCGCGTCCTTGATGACGTTGTGGAACGGGTGCTTGCAGCGCTCAAGCAGGTCGGCGGTCAGCTGCTGGAACTGAGCGCGCGTCAGCTTCTCGTCCAGGTGCAGCGGGCCCTCGGCCGAGGCCGTGATGTACGGCAGGTTGATCGAGGTCTCGGTGGACGAGGACAGCTCGATCTTCGCCTTCTCGGCGGCCTCGCGCAGGCGCTGGAGCGCCATCTTGTCCTTGGAGAGGTCCACGCCGTGGCCGGAGTGGAACTGCTTCACCAGGTAGTCGACGACGCGCTGGTCCCAGTCGTCACCACCGAGGTGGTTGTCACCGTTGGTGGCCTTCACCTCGACGACGCCGTCACCGATCTCCAGGAGCGACACGTCGAAGGTGCCGCCACCGAGGTCGAAGACGAGAATGGTCTGGTCGTCCTTGTCGAGACCGTAGGCCAGGGCGGCGGCGGTCGGCTCGTTGACAATACGCAGGACGTTGAGGCCCGCGATCTCACCGGCCTCCTTGGTCGCCTGACGCTCGGAGTCGTTGAAGTACGCCGGGACGGTGATGACCGCGTCGGTGACCTTCTCGCCCAGGTAGGCCTCGGCGTCGCGCTTCAGCTTCTGCAGGATGAAGGCGCTCATCTGCTGCGGGTTGAAGGTCTTGCCGTCGAGGTCGATCTTCCAGTCGGTGCCCATGTGGCGCTTGACCGAGCGGATGGTCCGGTCGACGTTGGTGACGGCCTGCCGCTTGGCGACCTCACCGACGAGGACCTCGCCGTTCTTGGCGAAGGCGACGACGGACGGCGTGGTCCTGGCGCCTTCGGCGTTGGTGATGACGGTGGGCTCGCCGCCTTCGAGAACGCTGACGACGGAGTTAGTCGTGCCCAGGTCGATGCCGACCGCACGTGCCATTTTGATTCCTCCAACTGACATCTTGAGTGGAACTGACTCAAGGATGCCTCACTCGTCCCGAGCGGTCAACAGAGCTGAGTCACCTCGGCTCAACTTTTATGGTGCGCTTAGGTGTGCCCGGGGTTTGTCCGCGGGTGAGTGGGTGGCTGGTCGCGCAGTTCCCCGCGCCCCTAGGAGGGCCCGAAGGGCCCATCGAAGAGATCGCCCCGAAGGGGCGCGTTAAGGGGCGCGGGGAACTGCGCGACCAGCCCCCACCGGCCCGCAGACGACAACGCTTCAAACGGAGGGCGCAGCCTGCGGCGGGATCGGGGCGTCCTCCCGGAGCAGGACCAGCTCGCACTGCAACAGGCGCCCGTCGCGGGGATCCGCGAGCCCGGGGCGGACGGACATCAGGGCCAGCCCCAGCGAGTCGCGCGCGTACGCGAGCACGTCGTCGAAGCCCGCACCCCCCTCATACAGCGGCACCAACGCCGCCCCCGCCTGAACCCCCACGATCTCGTCCGCGAACGCGCCCGCCCCCCGCAGCACCTCCCGCTCGTACCCCTGCACGGCGAGCCGCACGAACACCCGCTCGCCGGGCGCGGTCACCCGCTCCCACAGCTCGTCGAGCCGGTACGCCTCGACACTGCGCGTACCGGTGTACGCGGTGTGCGGCGCGGCCGCGCGATGCCGGTCCAGCATCGCCAGCGCCGACGTGCTCACCCCCGCGTCGCCCGCGATGTTCAGCACCAGCGGCCCCGTACGGTCGCCGAGCGCGTACGGCAGGACCGTCCAGCAGGGATCCTCCGCCGCCCGCAGCCGCAGCTCCGCGCGGGGTTCGCGCAGCGGCTCGAAGGAGACGATCCGGCCCTCGTACCCACAGCGCCGCAGCATCGCCCCGTACGCACCCGAGTAGGCGCCGACGTCGAGGACGAGGTCGATCTCGTACCGCCGCAGCAGCCGCACCAGACGCGGACCGTCGTCGGCGCCCGGGTGGCCGGGACCGGCGGCGCGGCCGAGGCGGCGTACGGCCGAGAGCGCGCGGTCGCGCAGCGGCGGCAGGGGAAGCGAGGAGAGCGGGGAGAACGTCACGCCGGAGCTCCTTCGGCCGCCGCCTCGCGGGCGGATTCGGTACGCGGCCCCGGCGCCTCGTCGCCGTAGACCGGGATCCGCAGCAGCGCCACCACCGCGACCGCCGCGCCGAGCGCCAGCGGCAGGACGGCGGGCGGGGCGAGGCGGCCGTCGTGGACGAGCAGCGCGGTCAGCGTCCCCGCGAACGCGGCAAGCCCGAGGACCACCGCCGTGCCCTGCACGGTCAGGCCGCTGCGCCGCAGCCGGTGCGCGATGTGGTCGGCCGCGCCCTCGGTCGCGGCCCGCCCGGCGCGCCGCCGCGAGACGAGGACCAGGGCCGCGTCGGCGAGGACGACGGCGGTGAGGGCGAAGAGCGAGGCGGACGCGCGCGCCGGATCCGCCTCGGTGTGCACGAGCACGGCGGCGCAGGAGAGCACGAACCCGGTGAAGAGCGAGCCGCAGCGGCCGAGCGCGATCCGCGCGGGGTGCCAGTTGTGCAGCAGGAACCCGGTGAGGGAGGCGGCGAGCACGCTGAGCAGCAGCGCGAGCCCGGGCAGATTGTCGGAGATCGCGCAGACGGCGAGCCCGAGCGCGGTCACGGCGGCCACCGTCCCCATCGCCCCGTCGGAGGCGTCCAGAAGGCTGAAGGCGTTGGTGACCAGGACGATCCACAGCACGGCCAGCGCGCCGGGCCCGGGCGGGAGCCCCGACGCCACGGCGACCACCACGGTCGCGGCGGCCGTCTGCACCCCGATCCGCACCCGTGCCCCGAGCGGCCACAGATCCCCCGCGAAGCCGAGCAGCGCGACGGCGCCGGCCGCCGAGATCAGCGGCCCGACCCCCGGGCCGAGCCCCGCGAGCCCGAGCACGGGACCGGCCCCGACGACGGCGAGCGTGCCCACCGCGACCGCGATCCCGCCGTGCCGCGGGACATGGGCCAGGGAGCGGGGAGTACGGCGGCGGCGCAGGGCGAAACGGAGGAATCCGGCCAGCGAGGCCGTGCAGAACAGGGCGGCGACGGCGGCCGTGAGCCCGGAGATCATGCGAACCAAGTTAGATTGTTATGTCCGTGTATGGGCTGAATAACACGATGGACATTTCAAAACCGCCGGACGGCTCGCGAGCGCCGCGCGGACGCCGCACCGGAAGCCGCGCGGACGCCGCACCCGGCCCTGTGCCGGACCATGGTCACTGAGGTCGGCCTGAGCGACACAGATCACCGCGTGCGCGGCTACAGTGCGGCCGCATAAGTGGGTACGCTCAGCAACGAACTCAATAAGTTACTGCTTAGTAATCCCTCGCAGGCCCGAGGAGCCCCGAAATGCAACTCGCCGCGATCATTGTGTCGCTGGTCCTAATCGCGGTCGGCGTCGCGCTGTTCGGCCGTGCCATCCTGCAGATCTACCAGTTCGTACGGCTCGGCCAGCCCGTGGCGGCCGGCACCCGCACCGATGAACCCGTGCAGCGTACGGTCACGGTGGCCAAGGAGTTCCTCGGCCACACCCGGATGAACCGCTGGGGCATCGTCGGTGTGGCGCACTGGTTCGTGGCGGTCGGCTTCTTCTCGCTGCTGCTGACCATCGTCAACGCCATCGGGCAGCTCTTCCAGGCGGACTGGCTGCTCCCGGTCATCGGCGACTGGGCCCCGTACAACGTCTTCGTCGAGTTCCTCGGCACGATGACGGCGCTCGGCATCCTGACGCTGATCGTCATCCGGCAGCTGAACCGCCCGGGCAGGCCGGGCCGCAAGTCCCGGTTCGCGGGCTCCAACACCGGCCAGGCGTACTTCGTCGAGTCCGTCATCCTCATCGTCGGCATCTGCATCTTCACGCTGCACGCGCTTGAGGGCGCCCAGCACCACGTGGACGGCTACGAGGCCTCGTTCTTCATCTCGTACCCGGTGGTCGCCTGGTTCCGCGACATGGACGTCTCCACGCTGCAGAACCTCACGTACTTCTTCGCGGGCCTGAAGATCGCGACGTCCTTCATCTGGATGATCACGGTCGCGCTCAAGACCGACATGGGTGTGGCCTGGCACCGCTTCCTCGCGTTCCCGAACATCTGGTTCAAGCGCAACGCGGACGGCTCCACCACGCTCGGCGCGCTCCAGCCGATGACGTCGGGCGGCAAGGCGATCGACTTCGAGGAGCCCGGCGACGACGACGTGTACGGCGTCTCGCAGATCGAGCACTTCTCCTGGAAGGGCATCCTCGACTTCTCCACCTGCACCGAGTGCGGGCGCTGCCAGTCGCAGTGCCCCGCCTGGAACACCGGCAAGCCGCTCTCGCCGAAGCTCCTGATCATGTCCCTGCGCGACCACGCGCACGCCAAGGCCCCGTATCTGCTCGCGGGCGGCGGCAAGGACATGGAGGGCAACGAGAAGGCGACGCCCGAGCAGCTGAAGGACGTCCCCGCGTCGGCGATCGCCGAGGCCGAGCGCCCGCTGATCGGCACGGTCGAGGAGAACGGCGTCATCGACCCGGACGTCCTGTGGTCCTGCACCACCTGCGGCGCCTGTGTCGAGCAGTGCCCGGTCGACATCGAGCACATCGACCACATCGTCGACATGCGCCGCTACCAGGTGATGATCGAGTCCGCGTTCCCGTCCGAGGCGGGCACGATGCTCAAGAACCTGGAGAAGAAGGGCAACCCCTGGGGTCTGGCCAAGAAGCAGCGCGTCGAGTGGACCAAGGAGGTCGACTTCGAGGTCCCGATCGTCGGCAAGGACGTCGAGGACCTGTCCGAGGTCGACTACCTGTACTGGGTCGGCTGCGCGGGCGCCCTTGAGGACCGCGCCAAGAAGACCACCAAGGCCTTCGCGGAGCTGCTGCACATGGCGGGCGTCAAGTTCGCGATCATGGGCGGCGACGAGAAGTGCACGGGTGACTCGCCGCGCCGCCTGGGCAACGAGCCGCTGTTCCAGCAGCTCGGCCAGGAGAACGTCGCGATGCTGAACATGGCGTTCGGCGAGGACGACGAGGACGAGACGACGCGTAAGCCGAAGTCGTCGAAGAAGATCGTCGCGACCTGCCCGCACTGCTTCAACACGATCGCGAACGAGTACCCGCAGCTCGGCGGCGAGTACGAGGTCATCCACCACACCCAGCTGCTCCAGCACCTCATCGACGAGGGCAAGCTGATCCCGGTGACCCCGGTGGAAGGCCTGATCACCTACCACGACCCGTGCTACCTGGGCCGCCACAACAAGGTCTACACGCCCCCGCGCGAGATCATGTCGGCCGTCCCGGGCCTGCGTCAGCAGGAGATGCACCGCCACAAGGAGCGCGGCTTCTGCTGCGGCGCCGGCGGCGCGCGGATGTGGATGGAGGAGCGGATCGGCAAGCGCATCAACAACGAGCGCGTCGACGAGGCCCTGTCCCTGAACCCGGACATCGTCTCCACGGCCTGCCCGTTCTGCCTGGTCATGCTGACCGACTCGGTCAACGGCAAGAAGAACGACGGCCAGGCGAAGGAGTCCGTCCAGGTCGTGGACGTGGCCCAGCTGCTCCTCGACTCGGTGAAGACCCCGGTGGCCTCGGAGGAAGAGGAGCCGGCGGAGCCGGCATCCCTCTAGGGGCGCGGGGAACCGCGCGACCAGCCACGCACGGTCCGCAGACGAAATCAGCAAAACGAACAGCGGCCGGTTCCCGCCCCCGAGGCGGAAACCGGCCGCTGTTTGCGTACGGACGTATGGACGTACGTACGGACGGGCGTCCGTCAGCGCTGCTGCCCCCGCCGGTGGTACAGCGCAAACCCAAGACCCGCCGCACCGGCCGCGGCCATCCCCCCACCGGCGGCGATGAGCGGCACATGATTCCCACCGGCCCCGGAAACACCCTCGGCCCCGGCCTTGACCCCACCCTTGGGCACCACGCCAGTGGGAGCGCTCGTCTTACCGTCCTTCCGCTCCCGCTTGCGCTCGTCCTTCTTCTCGTCCTTCTTCTCGTCCTTCTTCTCGTCCTTCTTCTCGTCCTTCTTGCCCCCGTCGACCCACGAAGAGACGACGCCGCTCGGCTTGAGCACGACATGCAGGCCGTTGTTCTCCCCGCTGGCGGAAGAGCCATCAGCGACAAGGGTGTCGAGCTTGGCCCCGTTCGCCCATATCTCGGCCTCGTAATGGTTCTGACCGAGCTTGTAGACCTTGGCCACGGAGCCGTCCGCGAGCTTGACGGCCTTCACGAAGGACCGGTTTTCCTTCTTGGGGGCGTCGGCCGGGCCCGGGCCCGGACTCGGCGTCGAGTCGGCGGCGAAAGCGGCGCCCGCCGGGAGGGCGAACGCGGCGATGGCCCCGGTGGCGATGGCGGCGGTACGAAGGGTGCGTCGGGTGGCGCGCATATCGATGACTTCCTCGTAACTCGTGAACTCAGCGGCGGATATGTCGTGTCTATGGCCCTTTGCGGCGGCGACAACAGGAAAGTTACGGATGCGATGTCTGGGTAATGCGTAGGCAATGTAACGGTCGGCTACTGCTTGACCCGCGGGAAGGTAAATAGGCCCCATTTCAACCAGATTCACACTCACCGCACCGATACGACTACCCAGCGCTTAACCCTTGGCCCAAGATGCGGCATTGTGTGGCGCGTGAAGAGGCCGGTACGTACGCGTAGAGCTGTGGCAGGAGTGGCTGCGTTGGTGGCCGCGGCCCTGTGGGGCGCCACGGGCTGCGGCCCCTCCGCGTCCGCCGCCCACCCCACGTCCACCACGGCGGCGGCCGGCGCGCCCCGCCCCGTACCGCTCGGACACGGCAGCAAGGTCCCGTACGACTTCAACGGCGACGGCCACCCCGACCTCGTCCTCAACGACCTGGTCAAGGCCGACAGCTACGGCGACGACGCGGGCATCGCCGTCGTCTACGGCACCGCCGGACGGGGCCTCGACCCCACCACCCGCCAGATCCTCACCACCCGCCGCAACGCGGCCCCGGTCGGCGGCAGGCCGCCCGCCACGTTCGACGCGGAGGCCTCCTGCGACCTGGACGGGGACGGGTTCGCGGACCTGATCGTCACGACCGACCCGCCGTACGACGGCATCGGCCGCCCGCCCGTACCCCTCCAGATCCTCTTCGGCGGCCCCGGCGGCCTCACCGGCCGCGCGGTCGTCCTGAAGATCCCCGAGCAGGCGCGGTTCGGCAACGACTGGCCCGACCACCCCGTCTGCGGCGACTTCGACGGCGACGGCGCGACGGATCTCGCGGTCACCGCGACCGGCGGCCGCGTCAGCTTCCTGCGCGGCCCCTTCAGCCGCACCGGTGCCCCGCGCGCGGCGGGCGCCTCGCTCCCGGGCGGCGGCCCGGTGCTGGCCGCGCCGGAGCCGAGGGCGGACGTGAACGGGGACGGGTACGACGACCTGGTGGTCCGCGCCTCGGCCGCGCCGGGCGCGGCGTCCCGCCTGCTCCTCGGCGGCCCGAACGGCCCGGCCCGCCCCGGCGGCCGCTACACCGCACCCAGGGTCGCGCCCCTGCCCGCCGTACGCCTCCCCGGCCCCGGCCCGGCCCCCGTGACGGACGTGCTCCAGCTCGCGGACTTCACCGGCGACAAGGTGCCGGACGTGGTGGTGCGTACGCACCGGGGCGAGGCGAGGGATCTCGTGACGCTGTACGCGGGGACGAAGGGCGGCGGTTGGGACACAAAGCCACTCGTGGGGTTCACGACGGCGGGATGGGGCTGAGGGGCGTCCGGGCGGCCCGGCTGACCTGTGGGATCCCCTAGCAGAAGCCCCTAGGGGATGTCACAGGTCAGCCGCAAACCATGCCTCTTCCGGCCGCCCCGGCTTGGCGGTCCGTCAGACCAGGTACGTTCGAATGCGTGGCTGGATTCAGGATGGGACGCGGCCGGGACGACCGGAACGCGCGACAACAACCGCGGCAGGGGCAGGGCCAGGCGCAGCAGTGGCCGAGCCCCCAGCAGCAGCGCGCGCAGCAGTACGGGTACGGGCAGCAGCAGCCGCAGTACCCGCAGCAGGGTGAGCCGGAGTACTTCGGCGACCAGTACGGCCAGGGCCAGGACGGGTACGCACAGGGCCAGGGCGGCGGCTACGGGCAGCAGGGCGGCTACGGCCAGGGCCAGGGCGGCTACGGCGGCCCGGGCCACGGGGGCTACGGCGGCCCGGGCCAAGGCGGCTACCAGGATCCGTACGCGGACAGCCCCGGCCACACCCAGGCCTTCAGCATCGGCGAGGACCCGTACGGCTCCGGGGCGACCTACCGCGCCGGAGCGGTCACCGCGCCCCCGCCGGGCCCACGGCTGCACTGGAAGGACCTGCTCAAGGGCATCGTGATGCGCCCGGGCCCGACGTTCTGGCAGATGCGCGACTACCCGGTGTGGATACCGGCGCTCACCGTCACGTTCCTCTACGGCCTGCTCGCGATCTTCGGCTTCGACAAGGCCCGCGCGGACGTCATCAACACGACGCTCTCCAAGGCCGTCCCGGTGGTCCTCATCACCGGCGTGGTCTTCGTCATCGGCGGCATGATCCTCGGCGCGGTCACCCACACGCTGGCCCGCCAGCTCGGCGGCGACGGCGGCTGGCAGCCGACGGTCGGCCTCTCCATGCTGATCATGTCCCTGACGGACGCACCCCGGCTGCTCCTCGCCCTGTTCCTGGGCGGCGACAACGGCCTGGTCCAGGTGGTCGGCTGGCTGACCTGGCTGGCGGCGGGCGCGCTGTTCACCTCGATGGTGAGCAAGTCGCACGACCTGCCCTGGCCGAAGGCGCTGGGCGCGAGCGCGATCCAGCTGGTGGCGCTGCTGAGCCTGATCAAGCTGGGCACGATCTAGTACGTACGAGGGTGTCGTGGGCATACGGAAGGGCCCCGGGAGGCAACAGCTTCCCGGGGCCTTTCACGTACGTATCAATACCTACGTCACGCGTCCAGAACCTGACCCTCACGGCGTACGACGGGCGGCTCGACGCTCCACGGGAAGTTGATCCAGTCGTCGGTGCGCTTCCAGACGTACTCGCACTTCACCAGGGAGTGCGACTTCTCGTAGATGACGGCGGAGCGGACCTCGGCGACGTGCTCGACGCAGAAGTCGTGGACCAGCTTGAGCGTCTTGCCGGTGTCGGCGACGTCGTCCGTGATCAGGACCTTCTTGCCGGAGAAGTCGATCGCGTTCGGGACCGGCGCGAGCATGACCGGCATCTCCAGGGTGGTGCCGACGCCGGTGTAGAACTCCACGTTCACCAGGTGGATGTTCTTGCAGTCCAGGGCGTAGGCGAGGCCGCCGGCGACGAAGACACCGCCGCGCGCGATGGAGACCACGATGTCGGGCTCGTAGCCGTCGTCCGCGATGGTCTGCGCGAGGTCGCGGATGGCGCCCCCGAACTTCTCGTAGGTCAGGTTCTCGCGTACGTCGCTCATGTCACTCATACCGTTCTTGCCGTGTTGCCGCAGCTCAGCAGCTCAGACCTGGGTCCGATGGAAATTGAGGTACGACCGCGAGGCGGTCGGTCCGCGCTGGCCCTGGTACCGGGAGCCGTACCGCTCCGAGCCGTACGGCGACTCGGACGGCGAGGTCAGCCGGAACAGGCACAGCTGTCCGATCTTCATGCCCGGCCACAGCTTGATCGGGAGGGTGGCGAGGTTGGAGAGCTCCAGCGTCACGTGCCCGGAGAAGCCGGGGTCGATGAAGCCGGCCGTGGAGTGCGTGACCAGCCCGAGCCGCCCGAGCGAGCTCTTGCCCTCAAGGCGCGAGGCGAGGTCGTCCGGGAGGGAGATGACCTCGTAGGTGGACGCGAGCACGAACTCCCCCGGGTGGAGGATGAACGGCTCGTCACCCTCCGGCTCGACCAGCCGGGTGAGGTCGGGCTGCTCGACCGCGGGGTCGATGTGCGGGTACCGGTGATTCTCGAACACCCGGAAGTAGCGGTCGAGCCGCACATCAATGCTCGATGGCTGGACCATGGATTCGTCGTACGGGTCGATGCGGACGCGACCCGAGTCGATCTCTGCCCGGATGTCCTTGTCTGAGAGAAGCACGTCCCGAGGATACGCAGGGTGCGCGGGGCTGCCGTAATCGGACAGACCCGCGCGCCTCACGACGTACGACGGGGTACCCGTGTCCCTACCGCTCGCCCTCCACCGGCACGGCATGCCGCAGCCGTGCGCAGCGAGGGCACCGGATCAGCCGTCCGGGCCCGATCCGCTCGGTCCCGAGCTGCTGCATCGGGAACGATTCGGTGGTGAAGACATGCCCCTCGGCACAGCGAACGACGGTGCGTTCCAGCGAGTCCATCAAGTGGCTCAAGTCCCTTCCCCAACAACAAGCATGGACGAAGAAACCACCACATTAAGGGATGAACGGGACGCTCCTCCAGGCGGCACTCCGACGGCCCGGAACCACCCTCACGGTACGCCCCAACTCCCCGACCCGGCACCCGGATCGAGCCACCGGAACCCGCTCCGGCACACCCTCGGAACGCTGCCAGAACGCTCCCGGAACGCGAGAAGCCCCCGAGCTGATACGCCGAGGGCCTGGCATGGGGTAAGGTGAGCAACGATGCGATCCCCTTCCGGGGAGCCGTTCGCGCGAGTGTAGTTTAATGGTAGAACATGAGCTTCCCAAGCTCAGAGCGCGGGTTCGATTCCCGTCACTCGCTCCAGAAAGCCCCAGGCCCAATGGCCCGGGGCTTCTTTGTTGTCCGGGCCGTTGGGACCCTTTCGGCACGCGGTGTCCTCCAGTCGGTCATGAGCCCGACGCTGTCGCCCGCACCCCGCCATAATCGACCCATGGCCACCCCGCCCAGCGTCTCCGAGCTCCGCCGCGCCAAGTACGCCCGACGACTGCCCACCGAGCTCTCGGAGCTGCGCGGACCCGAGCACGGCACGGTCGCCCTACCCCTTCATCTGGCCTGGTCCGGCCTGACCGAGTTCGACTTGGACCAGCCCCGGCTGAGGATGAGCTGCTACCGGATCGTGCTGGCCGAGGGAATGCACGACGATCTGGTCGAGTACCTCAACCGGGACCTGCTCGTCGGCATGTGGCCGGTCCTGCGCACGCTCATCAGCCGCGACATCCGCGACGTATGGGAACACGCCTTCGCCGACCTGGTCCCGGATACGCGGGCCGTCGCGTGAACCTGACTCATCTGCACCGCCGCCTGCTGGCCGATGTGCTCGCCGTGGGCGACGCGTACCCCTTGGCAGTCACCGGCGGCTACGCCGTGCAGGCGCACGGGCTGGTCGACCGGCTGAGCCAGGACCTCGATGTCGCGACCGAGAACCCGGACTCCATGGAGAGCATCACGGCCACCGTACGAACCGGGCTGGAACAACGCGGCTGGAGCGTCCGGGCCTTGGAGACGGACCCGCTCTCCGCACGGCTGATCGTCACCGATCCCGGCAGCGGCGAGGAGTGCGAGGTCGATGTCCTCAAGGAGGTCCTCTGGCGCCCGCCCGTGCAGACCGAGTACGGCCTGGTGCTCTCCCTCGAAGACGTGGTCGGCACGAAGGTGCGGGCACTGGCCGACCGGGGACTCGCCCGCGACCTCATCGACGTACGGGCCGCGGCGGACCGCTGGAGCCCCCAAGAACTTGAGGAACTCGGGCGACGGCACGCCCGCGACACATTCGACCTCTCCGACCTTCAGGCCCGGCTGGCCGGTGCGGACTGGATCGACGACACCGAGTTCGCCGCGTACGGGCTCGGCGAGCGCGACATCAGCGCCCTGCGGCAGTGGGCCCAGGAGTGGGCGGACGACATCAACGAGCGGGTGCACGACCAGCTCGACGGCGAGTGAGCGGTGAGCCCTCCGAGCTGTCAGGTGGCGGGGAGTTGGTAGGCGAGGACGAAGGCGTCGGCCGCCATGACGGTGTCGCAGACTTCGACGGCGCGGCCTTCGGTGTCGTATGCGGTACGGATCAGATGGATGACGGGGACGCCGGGGGCGAGGTGGAGCGTGCGGACCTCGTGCGGGGAGGGCATGCGGGCGCGGATCTCCTCGTCGAAGTGGTCGAGGCGGTGGCCCTTCTCCTCCAGGCGGGCATAGATGCCGCCGGGGCCAGGGTTGGGCTCGGTGATCTGTCTGCCGCGCGCGATGTCGAGGGGGAGGTAGGAGGTCGCGAACTCGACCGGGCGGCCGTCGATGAGATAGCGGCGACGGCGGGCGAGGACCTTGCGCGGGGAGCCGAGGCGGGCGGCGACGTCCTGGGAGGGCTTCTCCTCCTTCACCTCCAGGCCGTCGACTATCCCGTCTGGGCCCTCGACGCCCTCCACCGAGTCGAGCCCGGATTCGAGGATCGCCACCGCTCCGGCACGTTGCAGGGGGTCCATCTCCGGAGCGCCCTCCGGGATGTGGGTTTCCACGCTCACCACGTACGTCACGACGACCAGCGTGGCAGGACAGGATCGCGCCGCGAGGGAAAACGACCATTTCGCGAGCGCCCTTGCTCCCGCAACCTCGGTCTCCCGTCACGCGAGCGCGCACACGCCACGGAGCGGATCCGAGAGGGCATCGCACCTCAACAGGCCGCTTCGCCCACCGCGTGCCCCAGCCGTGCCCTCCAGACCGGAAAATCCCGGTCAGCAGCGGTGCAAGCCGGTCCGCGCCAGAAGCTCTGGCCGCCCTGTTTTCGCAGGTCAAACAGCGCACCGGCCACGCAGAACCCGTTGATTCCCAAGCTCAGAGCGCGGGTTCGATTCCCGTCACTCGCTCCATGACAAAGGCCCTGGTCGATGACCGGGGCCTTGTTTGTTGTCTAGACCAATTCGGGGGTGCGTGCCATTCGCGTGCCATAAGTATCGAATCACCACGCCGAGTTGGGGCACAACAGGCCCCATCCCGAGCAGCCGGGCGCGAGCGGGCCACCCGCTCCCGCATCCAGGCCGAACGCCGAACACCACCACGCCCACGCCCTGCGCGGCGCCGTGCGGGCCATGCTCCGCGAGCCCGCCCCGAGGGCCGGTGCTCTCCTGGTGGTGTTCCTCGACGCAGCGATCCTGCTCGTCATCGCCGCCGCCCGCTGGCACCAGCTCCGCCGTCACGACCAGCAGACGGCTGCGGTCGCCAAAGCTGATCTCGGGCTCGTGCTTCGGGCAGCGTGGCCGCTCGTCAGCTCGGGGCTTCCGGAGATCGTGCAGGGAGTACGGGGCTTACGGGGCATGGGGGATCACCTCCAACGCGCGGGGCTGCAGCGTTTGCCGCGAGAAGGGTCTGGCAGCGAGGCGTCCCAACAGGGCCGAGTAGCTGCTGTTGGTGAAGGCGACTCGACTAGGTGGTGCGGACCTCAAAGGCGCGTCGGTCACGGTCTGGCGAGGAGAACAGCGGCTCTCTGTGCGAGTTCGGGAACTCCGGAAACGTTAACGGCTGGACGAGCGGGTCGCCTAGACAACTGGCGGACGGCCGAGCCGGGTCATCCGCCACACCGTCGACCACCGCATGGGCCGCCGCTTGCCGCACGGCTGGCGTACCCCTTCGGCGAACCCACCGGCCCAGGCGCGTAGGCCCCCGAGCGAGCGCGTACGGGCCAGGGTGAGGACTGTCCAGGTGGCGAG
This sequence comes from Streptomyces sp. NPDC048696, assembly GCF_043198895.1. Lineage (NCBI taxonomy): Bacteria > Bacillati > Actinomycetota > Actinomycetes > Kitasatosporales > Streptomycetaceae > Streptomyces > Streptomyces sp. NPDC048696. The sequence continues at coordinate 237,074 of NZ_JBICVJ010000003.1, forward strand.
GTAGACCGGGACGAGGGGAGTGGGCAGGTGGCGCTTGGCCAGCCAGACCCGGTTGCGGGCGGTCATCCGGTGGTAGACGGCGTGCCGGGCCGGGCTGGTCCTGGGGTGCTGGAGCAGCAGGGCGGGCTCGTAGAGGATCTTCCACCCGCCGTCCAGGGCCCGCCAGGCCAGGTCGGTCTCCTCGTGGGTGAAGAAGAACTCCTCCGGCCAGCTGCCGATCCGCTCCAGCATCGCCATGGACAGCGCGTGGCCGCCGCCGAGGAAGGTGGTCACCTCGCCCCGGCGCATCGGATCGGACGACCGCAGCCGCGGTACGTGCCGCCGCTGGGTTTCCCCAGTCTCGTCCGCGATCCGGAACGACACGATGCCCAGGTGCGGGTCCTGCTCGTACAGGTCGGCGATCCGCCGGAAGACGTCCGCGTCCACGAGCAGCCCGTCGTCGTCCAAGTCCACCAGGACGTCCACGTCCCCGAACGCGCGGAGCCGGTCCATGGCCACGTTGCGGCCGCCGGACACGCCCAGGTTCTCGTCCAGTTCGACGGCCGTGACCCAGTCGGGCAGGTCGGGCAGGGGCGATCCGTTGCCGACGACCACGACGCGGACCGCCGCCTCGTCCTGCTTGGCGACCGAGTCCAGCAGGGTGGCCAGTTCGGCGGGCCGGTTGCCCATGGTCAGTACGGCCACACCCACACGCGGTCGCGTCACGACGACCCACTCCCGTTCTCGGCGTACCCCCGCGGCCCGTGATGCTAGCGGCTGAGCCGAGGCAGCCGTTCCCCGGAAGGAACCCCAGCCATGCCCTCCATCCACTTGGCCAACTACGCCCGAGGGAGCAGCAAGGGCGCCTTGGCCGCCACCCCGTACGGCGACCTCGCCGCGTACGACCTGGCCGACTTCCTCGCCCAGTGGCCCGCCCTGCACGCGGCGGCCCTGGCCCACCTCGGCGATCAGCGCGTCCACCCCACCGCGTACATCCACCCCACAGCGATCATCGGTGACGACGTGATCGTCGGCCCCCACGTCCAGGTCCACGAGTTCACGACCCTCCGCAAGGGCTCCGTCCTCGCGGAGGGGGCGCTGATCGGCTTCAACTGCGAGGTCACCCGGGCCTTCGTCGGTGAGGGCTCAGTCCTGGGCCACCGCATCGGCATCAACCACACGATCATCGGCGCCGGCGCCCACCTGTCGGCCTCCGTCACCGTCGCCGCGATCAACATGTGCGAGAACATGCGCCGCCCCGACCGCGAAGTCATCATGCGAGCCGACCGGGGCCTCTACCGGTGCCGCACCACCCAGTTCGGCGCCCTGATCGGCGACGGCACCCAGACCGGCAACAACATCTCCCTCGGCCCCGGCGTCGCCGTCGCCCGCAACTGCCGCATCGACAGCGGCGTCACCCTGGCCGCGCGGATTGTCCCCGAGCACAGCGTGATCAGTGCGCCGCATACCGCTGAGACAAGGGTGCGCGGGCGACCGAAGGTGTGACCGCCGTGGTGAGTCGTCCGGTGGGACCATCACTGGCCGGGATGAAGCGGCATCTGCCACAGGAAGCCCGCGCTCGGTTGCCTGGTGGCCGCTCCGCCCTACGATGCGTAGCAGACACGCGGCGGCCGGTGCTGCGAACCGTGTACCGACTGGTCGAGCCGGCCGCCCCTGGGCCCCCGGTCCCCGGGCCCGCGCTCACCATCCACTCTGCTCTGCCTATTGGGCCGGCCGGAGCCACTGCACCCGATTTGGCGGCTCCGGCCCCTCGTCCTCCCACGGCTGTTCGTGCCGGGGTCTGCTCCCGTGGACCCCAGATGCCGGTGAGGAAGGTGGGAGCGAGGCGAGTACGGAGGGGAGCCCACCTCCCCGCCAGGCGGCCGCCGTCGCCGTCGCGCCATCCGTGACCGGGCGGCGGCCGTCCCGCAACACACGTGCACCACCGGGGGGTTCAGCTCCCCATGGAAGTCCCGGACAAGAACAACAGCTCGCCGCCCCGTCTGTCTCCGTCGCCCGCGCGTCACGTGATCCCCCGGATCCCCCGGATCCCCCGGATCCCCCGGCAGGCTCCCAACGGACTTGGATAGCAGGTCAGTTCGGGCTACGAGCCAGTCGTGCGGTGCCGTCGCCACTACGCTGGAATGCCGCAGCGGCCCGCCCGCGCCGCGCAGAAACGCCGATGAGGGCGGTGTGTGGATATGGGTGCCACAGTTCAGGAACTGCTGGACAGCCTGCATTCGGTATCGACCAAAGCGGAGCGCCGGGCGTGGGCGATTGCCTGCGCCCGCGGCCTGGGCCTTGGCGGGATGGCCATCTCCCTGGGGCAGGAGCTGGTGTGGTTCAGCGATGAGACCAGCGCGCGCCTGGAGGACCTTCAGTTCGTCCTGGGGCAGGGGCCCGGTCTGTCCTTCCAGTACGAGACGGCAGTACGCAAGGTTCCCGACCTCGGCCTGCTGCTGGACCAGCAGTGGCCGCAGTACGCCGCCGAGGCCGGAAAGCTGGGGATCGCAGCGCTGTTCATCTGGCCTGTGCACATCGGGGCCGTGCAGATGGGCACGATGACCGGCTATCGGCGCACGGCAGGCTCGCTGAGCACGGAGCAGTCCGCGCAGGGCTGGCTGGTGGCCGACGCGCTCGCCCAGCACGTACTGGACCACTGGCCGGCCAGCACCGACGATGTGGACGGTCCCGGCCGGGCCGGCGCGGTGGATCTGCACCGGGCCGAGGTGCACCAGGCCACCGGCATCCTCAGCGTGCGGCTCGGCGTTTCGCTGACCGAAGCCCTGGACCGGCTGCGCGCCCAGACCTATGCCTGCGGCGGGTCCCTGGCGGACACCGCCCACGCCCTCATCCAGCGGGAGTTGCCGGATGACATCGACTAGGCCGGTCACACGTACCGGCTACGCTCTGCGCGGGAGTCAAGGAGTACACCCATGAGCAGGGAACAGCACATCGCCCGCACCTTCGTCGAGCTGGCCGACACCCTGGTGGAGGACTTCGATGTCATCGACTTCCTGCACCAGATGACCGTCCGCTGCCAAGAACTCCTCGACGTCACCGACGCCGCGGTCTTCCTGGCCCACCCCGGTCCCCACCTGCACAGCCCCGCACCCTGCGACCCCAGCCCCGCCCTCCAGGGCGTACTGGAAGCCGCGCGCCACGAGGGCCCGGCCGTCGACGCCCACCAGTCCGCCCTGCCGGTCACCCCGTCCAGCCCGGCCGACTCGGCCGCCCGCTGGCCGCAGTTCACCCGACAGCTCCAGCACGCCGGCTACACCCTCGCCATCGCCCTGCCGATGCGCCTGCGCCAGAGCATCCTGGGCAGCCTTCTCCTGCTGCGTACCGGAGAGCGGCCGCTGAACGCCGACGACATCGCCCTCGCCCAGGCACTCGCCGACGCCGCCACCATCGGCCTGCTCCAGGCCCGCACCATCCGCCAGCAGCACACCGTCACCGAACAGCTCCACACCGCCCTGCAGAGCCGCATCGCCATCGAACAGGCGAAAGGCGTCCTGGCGGCCCGCAACAACATCACCCTCAACCAGGCATTCGACGCCCTGCGCCATCACGCCCGGCGCCGTCGGATCCTGCTCAGCACGGTCGCCCGCGAGGTCATCGACTCCGGATTCGCCCCCGCCGTCACCCGGCCACAGCCCGGCACGTCAGACAGCGAATAGCAGCCGGCGAACAGCACCTCCAGCACCCCGGCCGACCTGTCACGCAGAACCCGCATGAACCCGCATGAACCCGCATGAACCCGCATGACCCCGCGTCCAGAGTCCCCTCACCCCCTGAGCGTCACCCCCGTGCGGTCGGCGTCGGCCGTGACCGGCAGGGCGAGTCGGCGCGCGGCCGCCTCCAGCGCGTCCCCGCTCGCGCCATGCGCCCAGACCTCCGCAATCCCGAACCGACCGGCCCTGCACAGGAGTTCGGGCAACAGCACCCCGGCCAGCCCGCGCCGCCACCACGCGGGGGCGATCAACAGCAACAGCTCGGCCCCGGTGCCGTCCGACAGGAGTCCGGCCCAGGCGACCGGGCGCCGTCCCGCCGCCTCGGCCAGCAGCCCGCGTCCCATCCGGGGCGACAGCAGCCAGGCGCACGCCGCGCGGCGGCCGGGCTGGGGCTGCGGCGCGCACAGGGCGTACAGCGCGGACACGGCCGCCCGGTCCCGCGGCCCCGCCGCACGCAGAGCGACCCGCTCCCCGCCCGGCAGCCACACCCGCCTCCCCGATCCCGACAAAAGGTTACGCACGGGACATAAGGTAGCGCTCCGTGCAGCGCGCGGCCGGGCTCGCTGCACCACCCCGTGGGGTCACCCCGCCGCCGCCATACGCGTGCGCTCGTACTCCTGGAACCCGTCCCGGACCCCCAGGAAGATCTCACTGAAGGCCAGATACCCCTCGCTGATCAGCGGCGAGTCGCGCAGTTCCTCGATGAGGAAGTAGTAGGCGCCCAGGTCCTCGGTCTCCAGTACGGCGAAGTCGGTCATACGGGTGTGGAACGCCTCGGCGTCGAAGAAGTTCGCCGTGACGCGGTCCGCGTACGCGGCGAAGACCGGCTCGATGTGCGCGGCGCGCATCTGGTTGCGCTCGGCGCGGGACAGCGACAGCCAGCGCGGCGTGACGGTGTAGGTCAGGACGATGCCGTACTTCATGGGGCCCCCGATCGGATGTGCAGCAACTGCCGATTGCCCAATTGCTAACACCGTTTACTTTCGGGGCAAGCTAAAGTTATAGGTGTTCACTCTGTCAAGCGCCGAGCGCGAAGCATCGAACGCCCAGCCCCGTACGCGCGACCAGCCCCGTACGTACGCCGCGAAAGGCCACCGTGACCAGCCGAGCAGCCACCCCCGCCGCCCCCGCCGCCCCCACCCGCCGCCACCGGGTCCGCGAGCACGCGCTCGACGAGATCCGGCGGACCGCCCGGCGGCTGCTGGTCGAGGAGGGGCCCGGTGCCGTCACCCTGCGGGCCATCGCCCGGGAGATGGGCATGACGGCGCCCGGCCTGTACCGCTACTACGCCAGCCACCACGACCTGATCCAGGCGCTGGCCGCGCACCTCTACGACGAGCTGGCCACCACGCTCGCCGCCGCGCGCGACGAGCACCCCGCCTCGGAGCCGGGGCCGCAGATGCGGGCGGTCTGCCGTGAGCTGCGGCGGTGGGCGCTGGCGCACCCCCGCGAGTTCGGCCTGCTCTTCGCCAAGCCCCTCACGGACACCGACACCGCGCCCGGGAACGCGGCCCACGACCCCGGCTGGCGCTTCGGCGGCGTCATCCTGGAGCTGATGGTGCGGCTGTGGCAGCGCGGCGGCATCCGGCCGCCCGCCGATCTCGACGCCGCGTGGATCACCCAACTCCACGAAGTACGCGAGCACTTGGCGGACGAGGACGTCCCGCTGGAGGTCGTCTACGTCTTCGTGGCCTGCTGGGCCCGCCTCTTCGGCGCGATCGCGGTCGAGGCCTTCGGGCACCTCGACTTCGCCCTGACCGACCCGGAACCCCTCTTCGAGCACACCCTCCAGGACGTCCTGACCACCCTCGGCGACCCGAACTAGAATATTGTTCTAGAACCAGGCATCATGACGCTCGCCTGGTACCGCATCGCAACAACTCTCCTGCGCCGAGGACGAGTTCGTACGACGCCGTACGGGGCTCGACACGGGGCAGTTGTTACGGGGGAGCGGTCTGTGAAGCTGTGGCGCGGGGGCAGGAAACGGGACGAAAGCCCCGGGGAAGTGGCCGAAGCAGCTGGAAAGGTCTCCGACGCGGGCTTCGCCGGGGACAGTCGGGTGCCGCCGCCGGACGGGCGGCCGTCGACGTCGACGTTGCGGCTGCTGCCCAAGGCCGACGGGACACCCCCGGCCAAGGCCGAAGAAGCGGGCCCGGGCCTCGACCTCAGCGGGAGCGGCGCGACACCCCTCTCCCCCGAAGACCCCCGCCAGATCGGCGCGTTCCCGCTCGCGGGTGTGCTCGGCTCCGGCGGTATGGGCCGGGTCTACCTCGGTATCGCGCCCGGCCACTACGCCGCCGTGAAGCAGGTCCTGCCGATCGTGGCCGAAGACCCCAGCTTCCTGCGGCACTTCGGGCAGGAGCTCGACAATCTGGCCAAGCTGCCGGGCGGGGTCAGCGCACGGCTGCTCGCCACGGACCGTACGGCCCGGCCGCCGTGGTTCGCCACCGAGTACGTCCCCGGCATCACCCTCGCCGAGGCGATGGAACTGCACGGCGGGCCGCTGCCCGCCCACTCCCTCTGGGCACTGCTGCGGGAGATGGCGCGCTGCCTGGAGGCGGTGCACGCGCTGGACATGGTGCACCGTGACCTCAAGCCCTCCAACGTCATGCTGACCACGGACAGCCTCACCCTGATCGACTTCGGCATCGCGCGGGCCGCCGACCAGAGCAAACTGACCCAGACCGGCATGGTCATCGGCACACCGGGTTTCATGGCCCCCGAACGCGCCTCCGGCGCCAAGCAGTTGACCGGCGCCTCGGACATCTTCTCGCTCGGCTGCCTGCTCGGGCACGCGGCGACGGGGCTCGCGCCGTTCGGCGAGGGCAGCGGCCTGGACCTCCTCTACCGCATCGTGCACGAGGAACCGGACCTGGACGCGGTACGGAACGTCGACGCGGAGCTGGCGGACGTCCTGCTGACGTGCCTGGCCAAGGACCCGTCGGCGCGGCCGTCGGCGACGGACCTGCTGGAGCTGACGAGCGCGCGGGCCGCCACCGCCAACGCCACCACGCCCGCCATCGCCGCCGGTCCGTGGCCGCCTGCGGTGGCGGCGCGGATCGCGCAGCGGACGGCGTTCGGGGCGTCGGTGCCGACGCCGGAGGCGGTCCTGGCGGCGACGCGTCAGGCCCCGGCCCCGGCCCCGGCCCCCGCATCCGCATCCGTGGAGCCGGTGACGGTCACGCCGAGGGAGGCCGGGAAAGCCGCCCGCGAGCCGCGACCGCGCCGTACGCGGATCATGGTGGCGGTGCTCCCCGTGGTGGTCGTCGCCGGAACCGTCACGGCGGTCACGGTCCTGCCGAACGTGTACTCCCCCTGGAGCAAGGACAGCCCGAACGCGGCGTCGTCACCGCCGGGATCCGTACCGTCCGCGTCGATGCCCCAGGGCAAGGGCTCCCAGTCCCCCGCCCCCTCGAACGCCGCATCCCCGTCCCCGGGTTCGTCCGCGTCCTCCACCGCACCCCCGCCGGGCGGCACCGGCCAGCCGGGCGGAACCAACCCGGGCGGCCAGCAGCCGGGCGGCCCGGCGACAGGCGGCAAGCCGGCCGGTACGGGAGGAACAAGCGGATCGGGCGGCTCAGGCGGATCCGGCGGATCGGACGGAAACCGGCCCCCCGGCACCTCCCAGCGGACATCCGACCCCAATCCCCCCGCCGACCCGCCCTCCTCCACCACAAGGTTCTCCCCCGGCTCCACGGCCCGCCTCCAGAACGCGCAGACCCACCAGTGCGTGTCCGGCGACGGAAACGTCTACCCGGGCTACGGCTCGTGCAGCGCCGGCTACGCCGACTCGTGGACGCTGCGCTCGACGGGCAGCGGCACTTTCCAACTGGTCAACCGGGCCAGCGGAAACTGCCTCACGGCCCCCAACGTCAACGACTACACGGCCCAGATGAGCTCCTGCACCGCCGGCTTCGGCGGCACGGGTTACCTCCACTGGCGCATCGGCACCACGACATCGGGCGGCCAGACCCTGGAGAACACGGAGACGGGCCACTGCCTGGAGATAGCCGCCCCCGCCTACGGCGGCCCTCCCGGCCCCATGGTCACCACATGCGACAGCGACCAGTCGCAGCAACTGTGGAGGAACGGCGGCTGAGGCGACCGCCGGGGCTGTCCGCGTAAAAACGAGCAAATCCCGGCGCCGACTCGACTAATGTGCCAGGCCGAGCCCTGTGGTCCCCGCGCATGCGGGGGTGGTCCCGCCGCGTCGATGGCGCTGCCGCCGGTTCCGAAGTGGTCCCCGCGCATGCGGGGGTGGTCCCGTACCGGCGGCCTCGGGGCCGATCCCCCGACTGTGGTCCCCGCGCATGCGGGGGTGGTCCCCCTCCGCCACGCCGACCCATAGCCACGGGCCGGTGGTCCCCGCGTATACGGGGGTGGTCCCCAGGAAGGGGCATGCACACACAATGCACACACATGGTCCCCGCCCATGCGGGGCTAGTCCCCTACCCGCCCCCTCGACCCGCTCCCGCCCCCGGCTTCCCCTCACGAACGCCGTCGTCGGATGCGGGTCTCCGCGATGTGCGGGGCGCTGATGACGTTGTGGGCGGGGACGATGTGGGCGCTGAGGGTGACGCCGCTGTCGACGCGGCTCGCGCGGCCGATGGCTGTGCCCGGGCCGAGGGCGATGGTGTGGCCGGTCTGGGTGACCGTCGCCGATCAGGGCACCGAAGCGGGGACCGACGAGGACAGAGGGACTCCGGCGGCGAGAAGGGCGCGGCTGCGGACGGTCGTGAACTCGTGGACCCGGACATGGGGTCCGATGATCACGTCCTCGCCGATGATGGCGGTCCGGTGGATCTCGGCCGTCGGGTGAATGCGGCCCTGGTCACCCAGGAGGGTGAGAGCAGTGGTGTGCACCTCGGGCTCGGCCGGGGATCTGGACGGAGTGGTGGGTTGTGACACGACCGCGTGTGGGTGTTGCTGTGCTGACCATGGGCAGTAGGCCCGCCGAACTGCGGGCGTTGCTGGAGTCGGTGGTCCGGCAGGACGAGCCCGCCGTACGGGTGGTCGTGGTCGGCAACGGCACCGGATCCCCGCCCGAGCTGCCGGGCCTGGGTGACCGGCGTGGAGCTGGCCGAGTACCGGGGCGTCTCGGGAGGCCGCAACGTCGCCCTGGACAAGCTGCGTGAGTACGGTGACGTCGACGTACTGGTGGACCTGGACGACGACGGGCTGCTCGTCGACACAGACGTGTTCCGACGCGTCGCGGACCTTTACGCGACGGACCCGAAGCTGGGCATCGTGTCGTTCCGGATCGCGGACGAGACGGGGCGGACCCAGCGGCGGCACGTGCCGCGGCTGCGGGCGAAGGACGCGATGCGGCGCGGTCCGGTGACGACGTTCCTCGGCGGCGGGCACGGCCTGTCGATGCGGATGCTGGACGAGATCGGCGGGTGGCCCGAGGAGTCTGCTCGCGGGGACGAGCTCTCGGTGGGGTGATCGACGGGATCCCCCTCTGACTGCTGCGAACCAGGAAGGGGCCTTCTCTTGATCAATCGGCAACGGATCTACCCAAGTGCCGGACACGGGGGGCTCACACGCCGTAAAGTCCCGTACCTCGCCGATCCTGCAGGGCGGCATCAGCAAAGCGGCCGGGCCCGTTCTTTGGGAGAACCCGGGCCCGGCCTTGTCCAGGCAACAGCCGTCGCACAAGACAAGGGGATTTTACCCATGGTCTTACCACCGAGGCCCCCCGACCGACCCTTCCCCAACCCCCCGTGGCCCATCGGCCTCCTCACAGCCGCGTTCGGGGCCTGCCCCACCACTCCGACCCCATATGCCCCGTGGGCATGGGGAATCACGATCATCGTCATCGTGGTCCTGGCCCGCAGGCCCAGGCTTCTCGGCGACGAAGGCTGACGCTGGGCCGAAGGGCCTGTGGGCGATTGGGGGCCGTCGGCGTTCCGGCTGGCGGCCCCTACCACCGCGACGAACATCAGCAGGCTCTTTCGGCGGATTGCCTCTGCAAGGAGACCCCACGCATGTTCCATACGCCCATGACCGGATCCGACGACGGCGGCCAGTTGCCCTTCGCCAGACTCTCTCCACCTGCCCGTTCGGCCTGGGCCAAACATGATCGCAAGACGGGCGAGTGGCTTCCGCTGTGGCGGCACATGGCTGACAGCGGGGCCGTGGCGGCGGCGCTGTGGCATGGATGGTTGCCCTGCTCCGTACGGCAGTTGGTGAGCAGTGCGCTGCCCGGGGGCGAGGACGATGCGCGTCGGCTCGTACGATTTCTCGCCGCTTCGCATGACATCGGCAAGTGCAGCCCCGCCTTCGCCTGCCAAGTCGAGCAACTGGCCGACTCCATGCGGGATCACGGATTGGACATGCCTGGTAAGGGACAGTTCGGACAGGACCGGCGGATGGCGCCACACGGCCTCGCGGGGCAGTTGCTGATCCAGGACCGGCTGGTCGAGCGATTCGGGTTCAACGCCCGTACGGCCGGGCAATTCGCGGTCGTCGCGGGTGGTCACCATGGCACGCCCCCCGAATCCCAGCAGATCCACGACCTCCGGCTCCGGCCGCATCTGCTGGGCCACTCGGGTCCGAGTGAATCGGCGTGGCGGCAGGCTCAGCGCGAACTTCTGGATGGCTGTGCAGAGTTGGCCGGTGTCGGAGAGCGGCTTCCGCAGTGGCGGGGGGTTCGGCTGCCGCAGCCCGTTCAGGTGCTCCTGACAGCTATCGTGATTCTGTCCGACTGGATCGCGAGCGCGCCGGAGATGTTTCCGTACGACCCGGAGACCTGGCAGCCTGCCGGGCCGACAGGCGAACACCGTCGTCTTCAGGCCGCTTGGCTCGGGCTGGACCTTCCCGCACCCTGGGCACCCGATGAACCAGCCGCGTCTGCGGGCGAGTTGTTCAGCAGCCGGTTTCCCCTCCTGGCAAGTGCTGCGATACGTCCGGTCCAGTCCGAGGCCGTACGGATGGCTCGTGAGATGCCCGAGCCCGGGCTGCTCGTGATCGAGGCCCCCATGGGGGAGGGCAAGACCGAGGCCGCACTCGCAGCCGCCGAGGTCCTCGCCGCACGCTCGGGTGCCGGCGGGCTGCTGTTGGCGTTGCCGACCCGCGCCACCAGCGATGCGATGTTCCGCCGGCTGCTGTCCTGGCTGGACAGCCTTCCCGAGGACGGCTCGCCAGGGCACTCCGTCGCCCTGGCGCATGCCAAGGCAGCCCTGGTCGAGTCATGGGCGGGCATGCTGAAGGCGGGCACCCGCTCGCTCGCCGCGGTGGACCTCGACGGTTCCGAGCAGGGGAGCCACGACGGGAACGGCATGTACGGCGGCCACGATGGCCAGGCAGGCCACAGCGTGCGCACCATCCCCGTACGCGCCGCCGAGCTCCACGCCCACCAGTGGCTGCGCGGGCGTAAGAAGCAGCTCCTCGCCTCCTTCGCGGTCGGGACCATCGACCAGATCCTGTTCGCGGGGCTCAAGAGCCGGCATCTGGCGCTGCGCCACCTCGCCGTCGCGGGCAAGGTCGTGGTCATCGACGAAGTACACGCGTACGACGCGTATATGAGCCGCTACCTCGACCGCGTACTGGAGTGGCTGGTGGCGTACCGCGTTCCCGTCGTCCTCCTCTCCGCGACCCTGCCGGCGGCGCGGCGGCGCGCACTGGCCGAGGCCTACGCGGTCGGCTCGGGAGCGGCGGTGGAAGCGGGGAGCGACGCGTATCCCTTGATCACAGCCGTCTCCCCAGGGCACCCCGTGCTGACCGCTCGGCCCGCCGCGGCATCCGGGCGCGGCACGGAAGTGCTGCTCGAACGCATGGACGACGATCTCACCGTGCTGGCCGACCGCATCGAGGAGGAACTGGCGGACGGAGGCTGCGCACTTGTGGTGCGCAACACCGTGAACCGGGTACTGGAGGCAGCCGACGCGTTACGGGCCCGCTTCGACGACGAGATGGTGACGGTCACGCACTCTCGGTTCCTGGCGGCCGACCGGGCGGAGAACGACGCGGATCTCGCCGCGCGGTTCGGGCCGGACGGCGCGCGCAGGCCCGAGCGCCACGTGGTCGTCGCCAGCCAGGTGGTCGAGCAGTCGCTCGATATCGACTTCGATCTCCTCGTCACCGATCTCGCGCCGCTGGACCTCGTACTCCAGCGAGTGGGCCGGCTGCACCGGCACTCCCGTCCGCGACCGGCCCGGCTGGCCCGGGCGCGCTGTCTGGTGACCGGCGTGGACTGGCGAAGCACACCGCCCGAACCGGTGGCGGGATCGACGGCCGTGTACGGCGGCGACTACACCTTGCTGCGCGCTCTCGCCGTCCTCGACCCCCATCTGAACGGTGCACCTGTCGAACTGCCCGGCCACATCAGCCCCTTGGTGCAACGCGCCTACGACGAGGAACCCTGCGGCCCGGACACCTGGCAGGACGCATTCGCCGAAGCGCACAAAAAGCACCGGGCCACGCTCGCGGAGAAGCGGCACAAGGCGGAGGGCTTCCTGCTCGGTCCCGTGCGGAGGCCGGGGCGGCCGGTGTACGGCTGGCTGGAGGCCTCCGTCGGGGACGCGGACGACAGCGTCACCGGTCGCGCCCAGGTCCGGGACAGCGAGGAGACGCTGGAAGTGCTCGTCGTGCAGCGGCGGGCGGACGGTCGGCTGACGACGGTGCCATGGCTCGACGGGGCGGGCGGCAAGCCCGAGGCCGAGCGCCGGGGCGGGCTGGAGCTGCCCGAGGACTTCGCCCCGACCCGCCGCGCGGCAGAGGCCGTTGCCGCGAGCGCGCTCACCCTCCCCGGCCGGTTCAGCAGGCTGTGGACGATCGACCGCACCATCGCCGAGCTGGAGCGTTTCAGGGTTCAGTCCTGGCAGGTCAAGGAATGCCCCTGGCTGGCAGGCGAATTGCTGCTCGTCCTCGACGAGCATTGTCAGACCCGCCTGTCAGGCTTCGATCTCAGGTACAGCCGCGCCGACGGACTGCGGCTGGTGTCCCCCGACATGCCCGGTGACAGCGATGGCGACAGCACCGATGGCGAGGCAAAGAGAGAGAAAGGGGAGGGGCCTGGTGAAGAGAGTGATGTATCGCCGCACGCCGACGCGGGGCCGCCCAGGGTCACGGGCGCGGTTACGAACACGGTCACGGAGCGGTTCGTCACCGCTGTGGCCCCGTCAGCCCGAGGCGGCGCCATGACCGGCACCGGCGCCCCGGAGGAGGACACGGCCCCCGCCCCCCTCACGTACGACCTCGTCCGTATGCCGTGGCTGCCCGTTCAGACGCTCGACGGGACGGTCGAAGACGTATCGCTGCTCGATCTGTTCGCGCGAGCCGGATCGCTTCGACGGCTGGTCGGTGACGTGCCCACCCAGGAACCGGCCCTGCTGCGGCTGCTCCTCGCCATCCTCTACGACGCGCTCGACGGTCCCGCCGAGATCGAGGACTGGGAGGAGCTGTGGGAGTCGGACGACCCCTTCGCCCAGGTCCCCGGCTATCTGGAGCAGCACCGTGACCGCTTCGACCTGTTCCACCCCGAGCGGCCCTTCTATCAGGTGACGCGGCTGCGTACGGCGAAGGACGAAGTGGCGCCGCTCAGCCGGATAGTTGCGGACGTTCCCAATGGCGAGCAGCTGTTCGCCATGCGGCGGCCGGGCGTGGACCGCCTGTCGTACGGGGAGGCCGCGCGCTGGCTGGTGCACACCCACGCGTATGACACCTCCGGCATCAAGTCCGCGCTGATCGGCGACAAAGAGCGCGCCAAGGCGGGCAAGGTCTATCCCCTGGGCGTGGGGTCGCTCGGGAACCTCGGAGTGCTCTTCGCGGAAGGGTCCACCCTGCGCGAGACGCTGCTGCTGAACCTCATCGCGCTCGAAGAGGCACGGCCGGGCGCGAACGCCGGCGGCGCCGAAGGCCGGGACATGCCGGTGTGGCGACAGTCCGACCCGCTCGGCGCCCGTCCCCGCGAGGAGAAGAGCGGCGGCCCGTACCCTCTCGGCCTGCGCGACCTCTACACCTGGCAGTCCCGGCGGGTCCGGCTGCACGCGGAGGGCGGTGCGGTGACGGGAGTGGTGCTCGGATACGGCGATCCGCTCATCTCGACGATCCCGGGGGCGCTGGAGCCCATGTCGGCCTGGCAGCGCAGCGAGGCACAGGAGAAGAAGCAGGGGCGAAAGCCGGTGTACACCCCGCAGCGGCACAACCCGGACCGGCAGGCGTGGCGCGGACTCGCAGCCCTGCTGCCCGCCCGGGGACAGCCGGGTGAGGCGGGCAGGCCAGGGGATCCCCCGCAGCGGCTGCGCTCGACCATCGCCACGTGGTTCTCCAAGGTGATCACGGAAAGCGACATCGACGTGGGGAGCCTGATCCGGCTGCGGCTGGTCGGCGCGATGTACGGCACCCAGCAGTCCGTGGTGGACGAGATCGTGGACGACTCGGTGGTGCTCCCGGTGGTCGCGCTCCACGAAGAGAATCCGGTGTACGGAGGGGCGGCGCAGGACGCCGCCGGCGACGCCGAGTCGGCGGTGGCCGCGCTCGGTCAGCTCGCGGGGAATCTGGCCCGCGCGACCGGGACCGATCCGGGTTCGCATGTCACGACCGCACGCGATCTCGGCTTCGGCACCCTGGACGGCCCGTACCGGGCCTGGCTCAGGGCGCTGGCGTCCCATCCCGATCCGGTGGTCGCACGACAGGAGTGGCAGGAGGTGGTGCGCCGTCATGTCCGGCGGCTCGGCCGGCAACTCGTGGTCTCCGCCTCGCCGACGGCCCATGAGGGACGCATGGCGGATGTGCCGGGCCTCGGCGTCCGGCTGGTGGACGCCGGGCGGGCCGAACTGTGGTTCCTCGGCAGGCTGAACCAGGTCCTCGGGAAGCCGGGCGCGCCGTCCGGCTCCCCCGACCCGGGGGAGGGAAACGGAGGTTCGAGGGCCTCTGTCCCGCAGGACCCCACCCCATCTTCCGGCTCCGACAAGCCTTTGAGGAGGGCGGGATGACGACCAACCCGCAGACCACGGGAGCCCGTGCGGCCGAGGACACCGGCAGGGAAGCCCAGCGCCTGCCCCGGTCGGTCCGCGTCACGCTCCACACGATCGCCCGCCTGCAAGGGGGGTACCGCAAGGACGTTCCCGCCGCGGTCGCCGCGGTCGCCCGGCTGCGCCGCGAGGCCGGGCGGAGCGCGCACTCCTCTCCGGGCGCCTGGGGACTCGACCATCTCCGAGTCCTGGCGGAGCTCCGTGAGGAGGACCAGCAGGCGGAGCTGGTTCGCCAGGAAGGCCGGGGCGCCCCCGCCCAGTACTTCTCGTCCCGCTCGCGCGTGGCACAAGAGCGGTACGAGGCGTACGAGGACCAGGCGGTCCACCTGGCGGTCACCCTCTGGGCCCTGCACCAGCAGTCGCTCCGCGAAGACGCCATGCATGTGAAGGGCTGGCCTCTCGGGCGATCCGTGCGGCGGTTGGCCCTGGGAAAGCCGGGTCCCGGCGAATCCGCAGGGGGCGGAGCCCAGCAGGCGGAAGAGATGAGCGAGACCATCCGCAAGCGGTTCGTGCGGATCGGCGCCGCCGATGACATCGAAGTCCTCGCCGCACGCCTGCGCGAGATGGTGATCCTCCTCCGAGGCGCCCGGATCCCCCTGGACTACGGCCTTCTCGCCCAGCAGATCGAGAACTGGCAGTACGAGGCGCGGCGGGACGGCGTCCGCGGCAACTGGGGGCGGAGTCTGCACGCCTCGTATGCCGGTCCGCTTCGCACGGACGACGGCGATCCGGACCGGACCGCGCCCGTCGACGACCACGCGGGCCCCGACGACGACATGGGTGACTGAGGCCGGCAGCTGATGCCCGCCTCTCCCCCAGCGCAGAGCGACGAGACCACACGATCGGAAGACCTCTGATGCCCCGAACCATTCTCGACATCCACATTCTCCAGACCGTTCCGCCGAGCAATATGAACCGGGATGACACCGGCACCCCCAAGTCGGCCTACTTCGGCGGCGTACGCAGGGCCAGGGTGTCCAGTCAGGCCTGGAAGCGTGCCACGCGCACCGCCTTCGGCGACCTGCTCTCCCCCGAAGAACTCGGTGTCCGCACGAAGAAGGTGGCCGAGGCCCTGGCCGAGCGGATCACGGCCCGGGACCGCGCGCTCGAACCGGTGGCGATCGAGCTCGCCGCCGAGACCCTGCGCGTCGCCACCGGATCCAAGATCGAGGTGCCGAAGCGGAAGGAGACGAAGGCCGAGGAGAAGGGCGAGACGGCCGCGCCCGAGTCCTTGTATCTGATGTTCCTGAGCAGCAGGCAGCTGGATGCCCTCGCCGAGCTGGCGGTCGAAGGCGCCGTCGGCGGCGAGCTGAAGGCTCTCCAGCAACACCTCAAGGAGAACAAGACCAGGGCCCGGAAGGCAGTCGACACCCGGCATTCGGTCGACATCGCGCTGTTCGGCCGTATGGTCGCGGACTCCGCCGACCTGAACGTGGATGCCGCGACACAGGTGGCACACGCCATCAGTGTGCATAAATCAGACATCGAGTCTGATTATTACACAGCTGTGGATGATAGGAGTATGGACGACGAATCGGGCGCCGGGATGATCGGCACCATCGATTTCAACTCGGCGACCCTCTACCGCTACGCCGCCGTCGACGTCGACGAACTGCAGCGGAACCTGGGGCTGGGGCTGCGCCCGGACGAACGGCCGAGCACCCCGGTGGAACGGGCCGTCGGCGCCTTCTTGGAGGCGTTCATCACCTCGCTTCCCACTGGGAAGATCAACACCTTCGGCAACCACACGCTGCCGTCCGCCGTGATCGTCAAGATCCGCGACCGCTGGCCGGTCAGCTTCGTCGGCGCGTTCGAAGAGCCCGTGCCCAAGACCGAGACGGGCGGCTTCCTCAGAGAGGGCTGCGAGCGTCTCGCCGAGTTCGTACCGGAGTTGGAGAAGCAGTACGGACTGGAAGGCAAGGGCCGGAGCTGGGTCCTGCGGGTCGGCGAGGAGACAAAGGCGCTGGCACCACTGGGGACCGAGGCGTCCCTGGACACGCTGCTCCGAGAGGTCCCGGACGCGGTGGCGCAACGTCTCGGGGCAGACGCATGACAGTGTTGCTGCTGCGGCTCGCAGGGCCGATGCAGTCCTGGGGCTCCGCCGCGCGCTTCGCCCGTCGCAGCACCGAGACAGCACCCACGAAGAGCGGTGTTCTCGGCCTGCTGGCGGCGGCCCAGGGGCGCCCCAGGGATGCCGACCTCTCCGATCTGGCGGCGCTGCGGTTCGGGGTGCGCATCGACCAACCCGGCTCACGGATACGGGACTTCCACAAAGCGCAGCACGGTGATTCGGGGAAGGTCATGCCTCTGTCGCAGCGGTACTACCTCGCGGACGCGGTGTTCGTCACCGGGGTCGAGGGCGACCGCGAGCTGATCCACAGCCTGCACCGTGCCTTGCAGGCACCGCACTTCCTGCCGTATCTCGGGCGCCGCTCCTGCCCGCCGTCGCGTCCCCTCCTCATGGGGGACCCGCTGGACGAGACCTCTCTGGAGCAGGCACTGCGCACGGCCGAATGGCAGGCATCCAGGTGGTACATCAGGCAGACGGCCCGAGCGGCGTCGAGCGGCGCCGCCGGTGCCGCCGCGCCCGGGCCGGAGACGCTGGACCTGCTGCTGGACTGTCCACCACACGAGACGCCGCATCTGTCGTGGCGGGACGGGCCGGTCAGCTTCGACCCCCGGCACCGGCGGTACACCCTCCGGGGCATCTGCACGGACGCGACCGAAGCTCCATCGCCCGGCGGGCCGGACGGGGCCGCTCCGACTCCGCACGGTGCGTCGGCCGCTGGACGGCCCGACCATGACCCGACGGCGGGTCTCTCCGTCGCCGCCCCTGTCGGCGACTGTGCCGGCGACTCGGTCGTCGACGAGGCCACGCGCACCGCGACCATCTCCACAGACCGCTTCCCGAGGACCCCCTGATGTACCTCACCCGTTTTCGCGTCAACACCGCCCGCACCGGAGCCCGTCGCCTCTTCGGCTCGCCGCACTATGTGCACGGCGCCGTGAACATGGCGTTCCCCGAACTGCCCGCCAGGGACAGCGAGGGCCCCCGCGTTCTGTGGCGCGTCGACCACCACACCGGGACGGGCCGCACGGACCTGTTCATCGTCAGCCCGGAGCGGCCCGACCTGACCCATCTCGTCGAGCAGGCGGGCTGGCCGACCCTGGCGGAACCGGGCTGGACGACGTTCTCGTACGGGGAGTTCCTGGCGGCCCTCGCAGTGGGCGACACCTGGAACTTCCGCCTCACCGCCAACCCCGTCCACACCATCCGCAAGCCGGGCGACGCTCCGGGCTCCCGCACGAAGCGCGCCGCGCATGTGACACGACGGCATCAGCTCGCATGGCTGCTGGAACGGCAGGAGCGCGGCGGATTCGAGGTGGTGGAGAAGCCCGCCGACCGTCGCCTGCTCGCCTCGGGCGACGAGCACGAGGTGATCGTCTACGATCGTACGCCGGTGCAGTTCGGCAAGCAGAGCGCGGGCGCGCTCAGCGCTGCGCGCGTTGGCGGTACCGGCGGCGGGGGCGGCCCTTCGCGGAGAAGGCTCGACGTCACCTTCACCCAGGTCACGTACGACGGTCGCCTGCGGATCACCGACCTGGCCGCCTTCCGTCGCACACTCACCCACGGGCTGGGCAAGGCGAAGGCGTACGGCTGCGGGCTGATGACCATCGCTCCGGCGCGGTGAACCGGTGGCGACCGTCGGCAAGCGAGGTGTGTCGTCCCCGCGAGAGCTCAACCGCGTCGGGGACCGGCTCTCTTTCGTCTATCTCGAACGGTGCACCGTGCACCGCGACGACAACGCCATTACGGCGACGGACGCCGATGGCATCACCCATATCCCCTCGGCCACCATCGGCGCGTTGCTGTTGGGCCCCGGCACGCGGGTGACCCACCAGGCGATGTCGGTGCTCGGTGAGTGCGGCGCGGCGGCGGTGTGGGTGGGCGAACACGGCGTGCGGTTCTACGCGGGCGGGCGCGCGCTGACGCGATCGTCCGGCTTGGTCGAGGCGCAGGCCGCGGCCTGGGCCGACCGCCGCGCGCGCCTCGAAGTGGCCCGCGCCATGTACCGTCTCCGCTTCCCCGGCGAGGACACCGCGGGCCGCACCCGCCAGCAGCTGCTGAGCATGGAGGGCCACCGGCTGAAGGAGTGCTACCGCAGGGAGTCCGCACGCACGGGTGTGCCCTGGAAGCGCCGGGAGTACCACCGGGACGACTTCTCCGCTGGTGACGCGCCGAATCAGGGCGTCACGGCGGCGGCACAGTGCATGTACGGGGTCGCGCATGCCGTCGTCGCCGCACTCGGCTGCTCGCCCGGCCTCGGGTTCGTCCACTCCGGCCACGAACGGTCCTTCGTGCTGGACGTGGCCGACCTCTACAAAACAGAAGTCGCCATCCCGGCGGCCTTCGACGCGGCTGCCGAAGGTGTGGAGGACGTGGCGTCCCGTACGCGCAGGGCACTGCGGGACCGCATCAACAGGACCGGCCTGCTCGACCGTTGCGTACGCGACATCAAGGCACTGCTCGGCTGCACCGGAACCGGCGAGGGACTCGACCACGACCGTATGACGCTCCAGTCGGACGAAGACGTACACGTCAGCGGTGGCCGCAACTACGGAGACGAGCCGATCTGGTGACCGTCATCGTTCTCACCAACTGCCCGGCGGGCCTGCGGGGTTTCCTCACCCGATGGCTGCTGGAGATCTCGCCTGGTGTCTTCCTGGGCTCGCCATCAACACGCGTACGGGAGGTGCTGTGGGCCGAGGTACGCCAGTACTCGGCCCAGGGCCGAGCCCTGCTCGCCTATCAGACGGACACGGAGCAGGGCTTCACCTTCGAAACCCACGACCACGCCTGGCACCCCACGGACCACGAAGGCCTGACCCTGATTCACCGCCCAACCACCCCACCCACCCCCAACCCTCCACGCCAAGGCTGGAGCAAGGCCGCGAAGCGGAGGCGGTTCGGCAGCGGCTAGCCGTGGTCGGGGGATGTTGTGCCGGGGTGCGTCTCGGTAAGTAAAAAGGAGAATGCGGCAGAATAAAACGCCAGGTCAGCTGTGGTCCCCGCGCGTGCGGGGACGCCCCCCGTCGAAGCGATTCGTCGCGCGGTCGGCCAGGAGGGGGCCGTCTCCTCCTGGGTGAGGGCTTCTAACCGTGGGGGCGTAGGGCGTCAGGGCGCCCCGGCCAGCCCTGCCCGCGCAGTACCTCCGGCACGTCCGGGGCCCGGTAGTGCGGGCCCTTCAGGACCTTGCCGTCGGCGCGGAGCACGGGGCGGCCGTCGGGGCCCAGTTTGGTCATGTTGGCCCGGTGGATCTCCGCGATGACCTCGTCGAGGTCGATGCCGTGGACCAGTGCGGTGCCGTACGCCACGTAGACGACGTCCGCGAGTTCATGGGCCAGGTGCGGCAGCGGGCCCTCGACCGAGACCTCGGCCGCTTCGGCGGCCTCCTCGACCAGCAGGTCGCGGCGGTGGGCGGCCAGGTCGGCCGGGATCTCGGTGGGCGTGCTGCGGGCGTCGAGGCCGAAGGTGGCGTGGAATTCCCTGACCAGCCTCGCCGGGGAGGACGGCTGCGCGGCGGGCTTCGGGTCGGGCTTCGGTTCGTGTGTCGCGGGCTCTCTCATTGCCGCGATTTTACGTCCCGCCGTCGGCCACCGGGGCCGCGCTCCTACGTCAGCAGGATCACGCGCCGGACCAGGTCCGGTCGGCGGAAGGCCACCGCCTCCGCCACCTCGAACCCCACTGCGGACGTGAGGAGTTCGACGCGCCCCTCGTCCATGTCGTCCAGTACCGCGATCAGTTGGTCCGCGAGGCTCACCGACAACCCCGCCGCCACGGACAGATGGGGCGTGATCAACGTGCGGTGCGACACGTACGCGGCTGCGGGCGTACCGGCCAAGTCAGCGGAATCCGGGGGCTGTTCGGCCCCCGTCACCAGCACGAGCGCCGGGCCCGCCCCCGCACATTCGTAGGGGATCTGCGCATCTGCAACGACCACAACCGGCATGGCGGCTCCTCCCGTTGGCACGGGCCCACACTGCCGGAGCGCGGAGCCGTGCGGGAGAACCCCGGCGAGCCCGGGATCGTCGATCCCAGGGTCCGTCGTCCTACGTACGCACACGCGATCGGCAACCCACCTGTCCGCCGGGGCTGACTCGGTGTCATAATGCAGGAGTAGCCCTTCGTGCATCCCCCGTCGCGAAGGGCTACGCCCATGTCCGGGCCAGGCCCGGACCTGGTCCGGGCCGCGTCCGGGCGCGGCAGAGCAGCACCGTGGACCCGATTTCGGGCAGGGCGTAGCTTTCACACGGGCAAGGGACTCCCCTCGTGGCCCCCTGCCCGTGTTTTTTCGAGTTAACAGTGGCGTAGAGTGTTTGTGCAAGCCCAGTTCTGACCAGACAGGGTGGGGACCCGATGGACGACGGAGACGAGCTCGCCGCGGAGCGCACGCCCGACACGCCCGAGCTGACGACCTTGCAGCAGAAGGTCGAGTACATGGTGGAGAAGACCTTCCCCGGGGAGAAGATCTCCGGGCGGACCTTCGCCGACCTGGTGAAAGAGCGCGGCGGCTCCCTCTCGCACAGCTACTTCTCCAACATCCTGGCGGGCAAGGTCACCCACCCCTCCGAGGACATCCTCAAGGCGCTCGGGCTCGGGTTCGGTGTTGACTGGCGGTTCTTCAAGGAGGAGTCCGAGGTCGTCGACGACGTGGTGGCGGGGCTGCAGTTCCTCGCCAAGCGGCGTACGGGCGAGATCAGCGGCATCGCGGGGCGCGGCCTCGACGACGACGGCCTCTCCGCCGAACTGCTGCAGTTCGCGCTCTCCCTGCTGGAGGAGACGAAGGACGGCCGGGACGGCAAGGGCGGCACGCCGGACCCCGACGGCTCGGCGCGCGCGTAACGCCACCCGCACGCGGGCGAAAAAGCCGGGCCCGCCCGAGTCGCCGTGTTCAGAGTCGTTCGTTAAGATGCGCCGATCGATCGCGCGTACGCGACATACGCATGCGCAGACGCGTACGCGTACGTAGGCATTCGCGACCGTTCGCTTGTCCATACGCACGCGTGACTACGCCCAGAGGGACCCCGAGGCTTCCATGTCCATGCGCGAGCTGCGGAAAGAGTGCGAGGCCGGGCTTGCCGACCTTCCCATTCCCGCCCCGTTCAGCATCGCGGCCCTCGTGGCGAACATGGAGGAGGCGCGTGGCCGCACCATCGTGCTGCGGGAGCTGCCCGACCGGCTGGCGCGCGTCAACGCCGCCTGCGGGCTGCGGCTGAAGTCCGGAAACACCAGTTTCGTCCTCTACCGTCGGCGCCCCACCGACTACCAGACCCAGCACGTCATCCTGCACGAGCTCTGCCACGAGTGGTTCGACCACGGCACCACGCTCGACGCGGACCAGTTGAAGGCCCTGCTGCCCGTCTTCGACACCTCGCTGATCCAGCGGGTCGTCAGCTCGGGCGCCACCGTTCAGGCCCGGGCCCAGTACGACACCCACGACGAGCGCGTCGCCGAGTTCGGGGCATCCCTCATCCCCCGGATGGCCATGGACGTGACCAGCGACGACATGGTGGGCCGGCTCGCCAACTCGCTCTCCCGGCCGGTCGCCCACCGCCGCCGCGGCCTGTTCCGCCGTTCCGAATAAGCAACTCACTCCCCCCATTCCTGCCCCGAGGAATCCCCCCAATGACTCCGCTCGACCTCGCCGGCTACCTCATAGCCGCTCTCATGACCGCCGTCGCCCTGTGGCGGATGCCCGCCGCCCTGTGGGGTGACGAGGACGACAAGCGCCGACGTGCCCTGTGGGGCTGTTACGCCGGGTTCGCCGTGGCCCTGTGGACCAAGACCAAGTTCGTACGGATCACGCTGAACGACAGTGAGGTCACCGACCTCGCCGTGCTCATCAAGCACTACACCGCCACCATCGCGATCCTGGCGATCCTCAGCTACATCGTCGCGATCTACGGGCACTTCCCGGACGAGGGCGCGATTCCCCGGCACGTACGGTTCGCGCGGACGGTGCAGCGGGTGGCCACGAAGGCGTCCGTGGCGACGCTGATCCTCCTCACCGTGCTGTTCTTCACGGTCGTGGACCGGTCCGTGCCGTCCGACCGGTTCGTGTCGGACCACGCGGGGCAGTGGGGCGCGACGCTCTACATGAGCGTGTTCTACCTGTACTTGGGCGCGTCCTCGGCGGTCTGCGCGTACCAGTGGGCGCTGGCGACGGCGAACGCGCGGGGGCGCCATCTGCGGGCCGGGCTCGCCATGATGACGTTCGCGATGTTCATCGGTGTCGCGTACACCGGGAGCCGCACGCTGTTCCTGTGGGTCAGCGTCGTCGACCAGCCGAGCAAGTCCTTCGCGCTGCGCTTCGACGAGATCACCGAGGCGTCGCAGATCGTGCTGTTCGCGTTCTTCGCGCTGGGTGCGTCGATCCCCGCGTTCAGCAAGGGGTGGCGTCGGGTGCGACTGTGGCGGGCGTCGGCGCGGCTGCACCCGCTCTGGTACGAGCTGATGACGGCGTTCCCGGACCAGCCGTTCGAGCCGCCGGCCTCGCTCGTGCGCGAGCTGACGCGCTTCGACACCCCGGCCGACCTGCGGATCGACCGGTGGGCCGCGGACATCGCGGACGCGGTGGAGAAGCTGCGGCATTACGTGCCGGACGAGTTGCTCGGCGCCGCGAAGTGGGCGGCCGAGGAGGCCGTCCCCGCGTCCGGCGAGGAGGCCGGGCCGCTGGCGGAGGCGCACTGGATCAAGGCGGCGCTGGCGGCGAAGGCGGACGGCGCGTCGGCCGGGCGGGCCGCGGCGGTCGAGCCGCAGCACGCCACCGACCAGGACGGTGAGGTGGCGTGGCTGGTGCGGGTGGCGGCGGCGTACCGGGTGATCCCGGCGGAGGCGACGCGGCAGGTGCTTGAGCGGGCGCGGCCCGCGACGGTCGAGGGGGCGTCGGCGTGAGCGCTGTCGCGGCTCGTACGACCGGGCTCGACGATCCGTCCCGGCACCCCGTGGCGCTGGCCGTCACGAACGTCCTGCAGCCCCGCAACTGCCTCCTCGTCGGCATGCTCGGCATCGGGCTCGCGGCGGCGGGCGACTGGACGGGGCTGCTGTGGGGGTTCCTGGGAGCCTTGTGCGCGGGGCTGATTCCGGCCGGGTACATCGAGTGGGAGCGGGGGCGGGGGACGTGGGGTGACCGGCATGTGGTCGACCGTACGAAGCGCGCGCCGATCTTCTTCGTGATCCTCGGCTCGATCGGCACCGGTTCGCTCGTCATGGTCCTCGGGGACGCACCCGTCGGCATCCTCGCGGCGATGCTCGCGCTGTGGGTGATGACGATCGGGCTGCTGGTGGTGAACACGGTCTGGAAGATCTCGGTGGACTCGGCGGTGGCGTCGGCGGTGGTGGCGCTGCTGGGTGCGGTGCACTCGGGGTGGTGGCTGTCCTTGTACGCCCTCACGGTGGCGGTGTGCTGGTCGCGGGTGCGCCTGCGTTACCACACGGTGGGGCAGGTTGTGGCGGGGGCGGCGCTGGGGGCGACGACGGCGACGGCGTTCTTGCTGCTCTGACCCCCACCCCGCCCCTCCCCTAAACCCTCCGGGGGTGGGTGGGGGTTGAGGGGGGTTCTCCCGGGGGCTACGCCCCCGGACCCCTGAGCGGGGGCTGCGCCCCCTGCACCCCGCTGCGGGTGGGTGGGTATGCGGGGCTGCGCCCCTGCACCCCGCTTCGTTCGTCTGCGGACCGTGCTGGGTTGCTCGCGCAGTTCCCCGCGCCCCTTAGATGGGCCCTTCGGGCCCTCCTTTAGGGGCGCGGGGAACTGCGCGACCAGCCCCCACCGAGCCGCACCCGACCGACAACCGCCGGAGGCTTTCGGGAAGGGGCGGGGTGGGGGAAAAGGGGCGCCGGCCCCCACCGGGCCGCAGGCGAAGGACCGGGGCCGGGGGCGCAGCCCCGGTCGGGGTCCGGGGGTGCGCCCCCGGGAGAATCGGCCGTCACATATGCACCGGACCCGCGTCCCCGCCCTCCGTCGGGTGCGGATGAGGCGGCCCCGTCCGATACAGCACCAGCGTCACCACCAACCCCAGCGCGAAGAACCCCGCCGACCACCAGTACGCCGTGGCGTAACTGTGCAGTTGGGCCTTCGCCAGGACCGACGGCGTGGGCTGCTTGCCGACCATGTAATGGGTCGCCGCACTCGTCGCCAACGTGTTCAGGAGCGACGTACCCACCGAACCACCCACCTGCTGGCTCGTGTTGACCATCGCCGACGCCACCCCCGCGTCATGCGCGGCGACACCCGCCGTAGCCAGGTTCATCGCCGGGGCGAAGATCAGGCCCATGCCGAGGCCCATGACGAGCAGGGGCGGAAGGACGTGCGGCGCGTACGTGCTGTCGACGTCCAGCGCCGTCATCCACACCAGCCCCGCCGCGCCGAGCCCCATCCCGAGCGGCACGATCGGCTTCGCGCCCAGTCGCGGGACGAACTTGTTCTGGGCGATCACCGACGACGCGATCATCACCACCACCATGGGGATGAAGGCAAGACCCGTCTTCACCGGCGAGTAGCGCAGCACCTGTTGCAGGTAGTAGGTCAGGAAGAGGAACACGCCGAACATTCCCGCGCCCGAAATGAACATTCCCAGGAAAGACGCGCCCCTGTCCCGGTCCAGCACCACCCGCAGCGGCAACAACGGGTGACGCGCCCGTAGTTGCCAGAGTACGAACGCCACCAGCAGCACCCCGCCCGCCGCCAGGAACCCCCACGTCTGCGGCGAACTCCACGCGTGCTTCTCCGCGTTGGAGAAGCCGTACACGATGCAGAACAGGCCGGACGAGACCAGGAGCGTGCCCGGGATGTCCAGCTTCGGGCGGTCCGCCGGAGCCCCGGGGTGCAGCAGGCGCAGCGCGCCCAGGAACGCGAGCGCCGCGAAGATCAGGTTCACGTACAGGCACCAGCGCCAGTTCAGGTACTCGGTGAGCAGGCCGCCGAGCAGCAGGCCCACCGCGCCGCCGGTGCCCGCGATCGCGCCGTAGATCCCGAACGCCTTCGCCCGCTCCTTCGGGTCCGTGAACGTGGTCGTGAGGAGCGAGAGCGCTGCGGGGGCAAGCAGCGCGCCGAACATGCCCTGGAGGGCTCGCGCGATGACCAATACCGTGAAACTCGGGGCCGCGCCACCCATCGCCGATGCGACGGCGAAGCCGATCAGGCCTGTCAGGAACACCGCCTTGCGGCCCACCAGGTCCGCGATACGGCCTCCCAGCAGCAGCAACGACCCGAAGGCCAGGGCGTACGCCGTCACGATCCACTGGCGGTTGCCGTCGCTGAAACCGAGGTCGCGCTGCGCGGAGGGCAGCGCGATGTTCACGATCGTGGCGTCGAGCACCACCATCAGCTGGGCCAGTCCGATGACCGCCAGGACCAGCCAGCGGTGTTCGTGCGCGGCGCCCGTGTGCGGCGGCGGGGGCGCGGCGGCCACGGCCGCGCCCGCACCGCGCGACGGCCGCCCGTCCGGGCTCGGCCCGCCACCACCACCGACGATCCCGACCGCTTCGACGCTCTCCTCCGGCGCCGAAGCGGCCGCTATCCGTGCCGCCCTGGCCTCCTCGACGGCGTCCTCCGTGTGACGGCCCATGGCGTACGACACCTCCGTAGCGGGAAAGTCCCTTTTCCGACGCTAAGTGGAGGTGGGACGTTCCGCCACGCGAGTGACGTGAGGCAGCTCAAGGGACACGAGGAGTTATCCGAGGTTACGTTACGTCATCTCTTCCGGTCCCGCCTCTCCGCTCAACAGCCGTAACCGCAGCGCCACTTCCAGTTCGAACCGCGCGTCCGGGTCGTCCAGTACCGCCCCGAAGAGCCGGTCGATCTGGCGCAGGCGCTGGCGGACGGTCTGCGGGTGGACCGCCAGGCGTTCGGCGACTTCGGGCGCGCTGCCCCGGTGCGACTGGAGCCAGGCGAGCAGGGTCGTGGCCAGGCGGTGGCTCTGCTTCGGGGTGAGGTCGTCCAGGGGCCTCAGCCGGCGGTCGGTGAAGAGCCTGACCAGCGGCTGGTCGCTGAGCAGCAGCAGCGCCGGGAGATGGTCCTCGCACCGCACCACCCCGCACGCGTCCGCCGTCGGCAGCCGGGACAGGAGGGTGCGCGCCCACCGCAGCGAGTCCGCCGCCATCGGCAGCGGCACGGTCGGCCCGATCACCGCGCCCCGCGCCGCGAGCGCCTGCGCCAGCCGCGCGTCCGCCAGGACCGACCCCGCGTCCGGGTCCGGCACCAGGAGATACGGATCGTGCGCGTCCAGATCGGCCAGTACGGACGGCGGCAGCCGACGATGGGTGCGGTCGCGCTCGGCGGGCGGTCCGAGCGCGACGCACGCCACAGTGTCCGGCAGGGACCAGCCCGCCGCCACCGCCGCCTGTGCGAGTGCGGACGCGGGCGCGCCCGCGACGATCCGGCCGAGCAGATGGTGGCGCCGCCGCCCCTGCGCGCCCGCCTTGTCGGCCTGCGCGGCGGCGTAGCCGCGCACCGACACGGCGGAGATCTCGTCGATGTGCGCGAAGAGCGCCTCGGCGAGCAGGACGACCTGGTCGGCGCCGATTCCGGCGCGCCGGGCCACGCGCGCGAAGCGGCGCCAGGCGACGCGCGCGCCGACCCGGTACGCGGCCTGGAGCGCGTCGAGGCTGCGGCCCTCGACGAGTTCGCCGCGCCCGAGCACCCAGTAGACCCGCCAGCGGTCGCCGTCGCCCGGCCCGGCGGGCTGCGCCGCCCCCTCCACGATGTCGGCGAATTCGGCGAGCGCCGTTTCCACTCCGCTCTGCATTGCATGGCCGAATGCGCCGTCCAGCGGCCTGGAGAATTCCGAGACCTGCCGTCTTATCTCGCCTATTACCTCAGCGGCGGTGGAGCTCTGCTCCTTTCGCAGCTCAGCCGCGAGAGAACGCGGCAGCGCGGCCCATGGCCCGGCCATCGAACACCTTCCTGCCCCGGGAAGTGACGAGGAAGTGCCGAGTATGGGCCGATGTTACCCACCAGTCAATAGTCGTGACGTGCCTGGTAGTTGGCGTGTTACCGCCCGTCGGGCGCAAGTGCACTCACGTACGTGACAAGTTTCAACGATCGCCCGACAGGTTCGTGGCACATGCCTGCGGACTTCGCCGGGGCGCTGAAATATCCATTGCCGGGACGCCGAAACCGACCCTAACTTCGCCCTCGTCGAATTCCGGAACCCCCGGAAACTCCAGGACTAGGGACGGTACTGGGCATGAGAGCAGCACCCCTTTCCCGCATTTCCCGCGCAGTGGTGACGGCCGCGCTCGCGGTGACGGGACTGGTCGCCGCGAGCGCGAGCGCGACCCCGGCGGCAGCCACCACCGCGCCGCTCCCCGTCGAGACCCACTTCGGCACCGGCTTCGTCACCGGTTTCCTCAAACCCGGCGAGGCCCCGCCCGGGGCGAACGACTGGTCGTGCCGCCCCACGGCGGCCCACCCCGACCCCGTGATCCTGGCGCACGGCACGGCGGAGAACATGAACGGCAACTGGCGGGGCGCGGCGCCGCTGCTCGCCAACGCGGGCTACTGCGTCTTCGCCTTCAACTACGGCGGTGCGGGCATCACTTCATCGATGGGCGGCATGGCGAAGATCGAGGACAGCGCGGCGGTCATGGCCGGTTTCGTCGACAAGGTGCGGGCCGCGACCGGCGCCGCGAAGGTCGACATCGTCGGGCACTCGCAGGGCGGCATGATGGCGCGCTACTACCTCGACAGCCTCGGCGGCGCGGGCAAGGTCGACAAGCTCGTGGCCCTGTCGGCGACGAACCAGGGCACGACACTGGACGGCCTGACCGAGCTCGGCCGACAGCTCCAAATCCTCGAACCCATGAACAAGTTCGTGGTGGGCCCGGCCTGCCCGGCCTGCGTCCAGCAGGAGATCGGCTCCGACTTCGTCACCGCGCTCAACGCGGGCGGCGGCACGGCGCCGGGCGTCACCTACACGAACATCGGCACGAAGTTCGACGAGGTCACGACCCCGTACACCAACGCGTTCCTGCCCGCCGGGCCGCACGTCACCAACATCACCGTGCAGGATCAGTGCGTGCTCGACGGTACGGATCACACGGAGATCGCGTACGACCCGATCGCGCTCACGGACGTACTGAACGCGCTCGACCCGGCGCATCCCCGGGCGATCCCGTGCCAGGTGGTACGGCCGGTCACCGGCCCGCTGCTCTGACAGTCAGGGCTCAGAGCGTACGGACGAAGGCCGTGAAGGCGGCGGGGCTGATCGTGAAGGCTCCGCCGTCGGGGTTCTTGGAGTCTCGGACGGCGATGCGGTGGGGCTGGGTGGCGATTTCTACGCAGTCGCCGCCCGTGTCGCCGCTGTAGGACGACTTCTGCCAGGTGGCGGCGCCGAGGGGCGCGCACTCGACGCAGTTGCCACCGGTGTCGCCGCTGTAAGACGACTTACGCCAGAGCGCGCCCGTCAGGCTTTGGTTGGTCCCCATAACGCTCCTCCATTACGCGGGCGATCAGTGCGGCCGAATCCTCCACAGAGAGAGCACTGGCCTGCAAGTGATCGTAACGGAGTGAACCCTCCCTGAGAGCTTGCGGGTTGGCCGTCATGTGGCCCTGGACGAAGTCCTCGGTGTAGACGAGGTCAGGGTCGTCGTCGAAGCGCAGGAGTGTGAACTCGCCCATCAACCCGGCATGCGCACCGGCCTCGTAGGGGAGAACCTGAATCTTCGCCCACTCATGCTTGTGCTGGATGTCGAGGAGGTGCTGAAGCTGCTCACGCATGATCGCCCGGCTGCCGACCTCCTGGCGCAGCACGGCCTCGGTCATCACGCCCCAGATCAGCGGAGGCGTGTCGCGCTCAAGGATGCGCTGGCGTTCCATACGAGCTTCGACGAGCCCGTCGATGTCGCTGTCGGACCGGACGCCGAGTACGGCTCGCGCGTAGTCCTCGGTCTGGAACAGGCCGTACACCAACTGCGCATGGAACGACGAGATGAACGTCGCCCGCGCCTCCATCTCCGCATACTGCTGGAACCACGACGGCAGCACGCTCCGCAGGACCAGCCCGACCAGACGGCCGAAGAAGCCCTCCGTCAGGAGCGCGGCGTCCAGGCGGTCGGAGAGTTCCCTCGTGGGGATCTTGCGGCCCGTCTCGATCTGGCCGATCAGCGACGCAGCGCAGAAGATGCATTTGCCCAGCTGTTCCTGGGTCATACCGGCTCCCTCGCGCTTGCGGCGCAATTCGGAACCGTAGTAGTCCAGCGGCGAAGCGCTGGGATCGAGGTCTCGGATGTTGACCATGACTAAGGGTCACCCCCAACCACACGCTGTGGGCTGATTTTTCAGCCCGTAGCCGAGCGTAACCAGATCAACTCACTCTGGTGACGTGAATCACGCAACTCACCCTTCCGAGGCGGAAGTTGGGAGGCGCTACGGGATGAACATCACCGTCGGCGACCACTCGGCCCGGCATTTGCGCCGGATTCTCCGCCGGTATCTGGCCAGCTGGTCCATGACCGTCCTTGCCGACGCCGCCGAGCTCGCGCTGACCGAGCTGGTGGCCAACGTCGTACGCCATGTGCCGAGCCGCCACTGTCAGGTGCTGCTCCTCGCACGCGAGAACGGCATCCGTGTCGAGATCACGGACGACTGCCCGAAACTGCCCGCCCCGCCCACGCGGCCCGCCACCCCGCTCCCCGATTCCGAACTCGCCGAGTCGGGGCGGGGGTTGCTGATCGTGGCGTCGGTCGCGGACCGCTGGGGCGTGCTGCCGCACCTGTGGGGCGGGAAGACGGTGTGGTTCGAGTGCGATGTGCGGGGCGCGGGCTAGCCGTTCACGCCGTGGCGCGATACGGCGCACGAGGTGTCGTACGCCGTATCCGTGCTTCTGCACGCCCTGTTCACCGGACTAGCTGCCGCGCCTCTCCCGCAGGACACTCCGAGCACTGCGGGACCCGTGCACAGCACACCGCACTCGCGCACTCGCGGCCCCGCGGTCGTGAAAGGAACAGCCATGCGCAACGCAAGACTCCGTCTCTCCGCTCCCTCCGCGCTCGGCGCCCTGCTGCTGACCGCAGGAGCGGTCGCCAGCGCCGCCCCGCCCGCCGGCGCGGCGGACAACCTGGGCATCCTCATCACCCGGATCGACGTCCGCCAACACCGCCCGATCGACCTCGCGGACGATCTCACCCACACGGATTTCGGAGCCAGCGAGACCCTGACCGGCACAGTGCTCGACGCCGGGGTGGACGTCGGCGACGGAATCGGCCACGAAACCGGCAACGGCGGAACCGAATTGCTCAACATCCCGCTCACCGTGAACGTCGGTAGGGTCAACTCCGGTGACCACCCTGTGGTGGTGGGGACCGTCACGCAGGCCGACGGCAGCATCGAGACCGTGTCGCACACGTTCACGTTCACCTGCCACCTCAACACGGTCGGCACGGGAACCTGCTCGTAGCGGTATCGGTCCCGGTCCCGGCCTCGTTCTACGGTCCGTGGACGACCCGGGGGGTCTGTCCGGGCGTGGGCGTGGACGGCGCTGGTTCGGTGATGCCCGGGGCGTGGGCGGGAGGGGCCGGGGCCGGGGAACCGCCGGGGAGCACCAGGAGGTACACGGCCGCCGTCACGGCGGCGGCCGCGCCAACCACGGCGTACGCGACCCTGCGCACTCGGCGCACGCCCCAACTGCGGCCCTGCGGGGGCGCGTCGCGGCGCAGGTCGTGGTGGGTGACGAGGGCGGCGCGGGCGGCGAGGGCGGCGCGCACCCTTTCGTCGGCGTTCGGCGTCATCGGGCCGACCCCAGCTTCTTTTCGAGAACGGCGAGCGCGCGGCTCGCGGTGGACTTCACCGTGCCGCGCGCGAGCCCGAGCGTATGCGCGATCTGCGCCTCGGTCAGCTCGGACCAGTATCGGAGCACGAGGACTTCGCGTTGACGTTGTGTCAGTTGTGAGAGTGCGTCGAGTACTTGCTGGTGCTCTTCGGCGATCAGCAGCGGTTCGTCCACGGGTGGGCCGTGGTTCTCGTGGGGCGGGATGTAGGCGCGGACCGTACGGCGTCGGCGCAGCACGGAACGGGACGCGTTGACCACGGCGGTGTGCAGGTAGGACCCGGGGTCCCTCAGCCCGTCCAGGGAGGTGCCGTATCTGCGGCACATCGCGGCGAACGCGTCCTGGACCACGTCCTCGGCGGTGGGGAGGTCGTCGACCAGGAAGAGCGCGAGCCGGACCATGTCGAGCCGCCTCGCCAGGTACAGCTCGGTGAGCGTGGGCGGCTCGTCCCCGTACGAGGTGGCCCCCCGGACCAGGGCCAGGGTCCTTGCGCCTCCGCCGCCGCCGGTTCGGGACATGCGGGCGAGCAGCCTGGACCACCAGGTGGGTGCGAGGGGGATCGCGTACTGCATGGGCCTCGATTCGTTCGGCTGCGGACCGTGCTGGGCTGGTCGCGCAGTTCCCCGCGCCCCTAGGGGCGCGGGGAGGACCGGCCGCTGGTTACTTGCCGGGCTTGATCACCTTGGGGGCGTTCTCGGCCGGGGCCGATCCGGTGCCGGACTTGACCTCCGGGCCCGCGTCGGACGACTTGGCCGCCTTGCCCGAGTCGGCGAGCTTCGGCGTGGAGGTACCGGGGGTCGTCACGGTCGGCTTGCCGCCGCCCGAGTCGGCAACGGCCGCCTGGGCGGCGAAGCCGCCGCCCAGGAGCACCGCGAGGCCGGTGACAGCGCCCAGGACCTTGGGGCGGGGACGGTAGTTCCGCTTGGCGTGCGTGGACATGGGACTCTCCCGAGGAAGTGACGTACACGGTCTGGAACATCTGGTGATCTGAAGGGCGCCTTCACACCACCAGACGTACGGCACCGACCGGGGTTGCGACCTCGTCCGCGAAAAGTTCAGCGGAAGCCGCCCATCGCCGCCCGCACCTCGTCCAGCGTCGTCTCCGCGATGGCGCCCGCGCGCTTGTTGCCCTCGCGCAGGACCTCTCGTACGTACGTGAGGTCCTGCGCGTACTCGGCGCGGCGGGCGCGGAGGGGGGCGAGGAAGGTGTTGACCGACTCCGTGACCGTGCGCTTCAGCTGGGACGCGCCGCCGTCGCCGATCTCGGCGGCCAGGTCGTGCGGGTCGCGGGCCTGGCAGAGCGCGGCGATGTCGAGCAGGGCGGAGACGCCGGGGCGGGCGGCGGGGTCGTAGGTGATACGGCGGTCCGCGTCGGTGACGGCGCGGCGTACCACGGCGGCCGTCTCGTCGGGGGTCGCGCCCAGGGGGATGGAGTTGCCCCGGGACTTGCTCATCTTTCCGCCGTCCGTACCCAGCAGGAGGGGAGTGGCGGAGAGAAGGGCCTCGGGCTCCGGGAAGACGTACCCGTAACGGTCGTTGAAGCGGCGCGCGATCGTGCGCGTGATCTCCAGGTGCGGGAGCTGGTCC
This sequence comes from Streptomyces sp. NPDC048696, assembly GCF_043198895.1. NCBI lineage: Bacteria > Bacillati > Actinomycetota > Actinomycetes > Kitasatosporales > Streptomycetaceae > Streptomyces > Streptomyces sp. NPDC048696. The sequence continues at coordinate 270,178 of NZ_JBICVJ010000003.1, forward strand.
TGACCGACCGGGACGACGTCGGGCTTGCAGAAGAGGATGTCGGCGGCCTGGTGGACCGGATACGTGAACATCAGCCCGCTGACCGCCGACTGGCGCGAGTGCGCGATCTCGTCCTTGACGGTGGGGTTGCGGTTCAGCTCGGCGACCGAGACGAGGCTGAGGAAGGGGAGAAGGAGCTGGTTGAGGGCGGGGACCGCGCTGTGGTTGAAGATCGTCGCGCGGGCCGGGTCGATCCCGGCGGCCAGATAGTCGAGGACCAGGCCCTCGGTGTGGGTGAGCAGGTTCTCGGCGAGGTCGCGGTCGGTGATCACCTGGTAGTCGGCGACGACGAGGAGCACCTCGGTGCCCTCGTTCTGGAGGCGTACGCGGTTCTGGAGGGTGCCGAAGTAGTGGCCGAGGTGGAAGGGGCCGGTGGGGCGGTCGCCGGTGAGGAGTCTGGTGCGGGGTGCTGTGGTCGGCATTTTCGGGGTCCTCTCTGGGTGGGTGGCGGCGTCGGGGACGGCCGCGACGCGCCCAGAGGGGTGCGGGTGCATGCGGGGTGCGGGGCATGCGAAAGGGCCGTCCGTGTCGAACGGCCCTCGGTCATGCGGGTGACGTGGCCGCTCCTAGGAGGAGCGCCACCAGCAGAGATTGCTGCACCGCATGGAAGTCATGTGTGCGAGTGTGCCACAGCTACGGCTACTTGTGGGCGTGCTGGCCCACGTAGAAAAGGAGCCACACGAAACCTGCGAAGAGGTGCGTGCCGAAGATGTAGAAGCCGGCGCGCAGGGCGATGCCGCGCTCCTTGCTCTTCTCGGTGTCGGACACCGTGGCCCTCCTTCTGGATACGACCCTTCCCAGGGTACGGGTTGCTCCGCAGGGGGGGTGCTTGTTCGACAGCGGGCCGGTGGGGGCTGGTCGCGCAGTTCCCCGCGCCCCTAAAGGAGGGCCCGAAGGGCCCATCTAAGGGGCGCGGGGCTGTGTCGATTTGCGGCTCCGCCGCGTGGGCGCGAGCAACCCAGCACGGTCCGCAGGCGAAGAACCAGGCCGCCCGCCCAGGGCTTTCGGGAAGGGGCGGGGTGGGGAGAGAAACGTCCTACGGGCTCTCCGGCTGCAAGGAGCGCCAGATTCTGTCCGGGAGGATCTTGGACGCCTCCGCGAGGTCGATGCCCGTGTACGTGGGGGCCAGCCAGCGGCGGGCCGTCTCGGCGACCGGGCCGAGGATCAGGACGTCGATCAGCGGGGCGGGAAGGGGGGCGATCTCGCCCGCCTCGATCCGAGGGCGCATCCACTCCACCAAGCCCCGCAACGCGTTCTCCTTCGCCGCACGGATCTGTTCCGTATGCGTCGCGAGGTAGCCGGAGTACGCGGAGGCGTGCAGGAACAGCGCCGCGTCGGGATGCTCCTCCGTGAAGCGCAGATACGTCGTCACGATCGCCCGCACCCCGGTACGAGCCGTACGCGCACGGCTCAGCGCGCTCGTCATCTCCGCGAACAGTTGCTCCATGCACCGGGTGTAGAGCGCGACGGCGAGCCCGTCGAAGCTGCCGAAGTGGTGGTAGAGGCTGCCGAGACTGACCCCGCTGGCCCTCGTCACCGCGTTGACGGTGAAACCCTGCTGCCCGTACTCCGCGTACACGCTCAGCGCGGTGGTCAGCAGCCGGTCCACGGTGGCTTCACCGCGTGGTTGTCTAGGCACCGTGACCCGAAGCGTCCGCCATGGCGGTCAGCCTAACGCAGTCGGGCGCCCTCATTGGTCTAGAAATATGTTCTAGAACCACGCTCGGTTTCCCGGGCCTAGTCCTCCCGCGTGTAGAACGTGTAGAACGCCGCCGCGAACATCGCGCCGCCGAGCAGCGCGCCCATCATCGACGCGCCGAAGACGCTCTCGCCGGACTGCGCGTACAGGAAACCCGTCCCCGCGCCGAACAGCGCGCCGAACGCCGCGCCCCGCACCTCGCGCATCAGGCGGCCCTGGATCATCAGCAGGCCAAGGCCCAGGGCGGCGATCACGACGCCGGAGACCAGGCCGAGCGCGATGTTGGCGCCGGTCACCTCGCCGCCGTGGCGGTTGATGGAGGCGGCCCAGAAGCCGTAGAAGATCCCGATCACCACGGGTGTGGCCATGAGGGCCATGGGCAGGCGGGTACGGGACGCCGGGCTCGTCCGGGCCGGTCCCGCCGGCATGGCGGCGTGTGCGGACATGGCGGCACTCCTTCCACTCCACTCTTCCCCCATACAGCCCACACCCGCGCGCCCCGAGCGGCAACCCGGGGTTCGCTGGACCCGTGCGACTCTCCTTCACCGCCGCCGGACTCGGCCTCGCCGCAGGCGGCCTCGGCCTGCGCGGACTGGTCGCCCTCGGCCGCGTCCTGACCATCGCCGACCTGCCCGCGTACGGGGATCCGGACGTCGCCGCCGACGTCTACGACGCGCTCACCGGCGTCCTGTCCACCACCGCCTGGTGCGCGGTCGCGGCGGGGCTCGCGCTCGCCGTCACGGCCTGGTTCGGCGGCCGCGTCGGCCGGTCGTAGCAAGCCGCAGTAATACGGCCGGGTCTTCGTCATCACGGGCTTCCCGGCGGATACTTCAAGCCTGACGCGCACCCGCCGACCGGGAGGGCATCGACTTGGACACCGTGGGCGCCGCGCCGACCTGGCCCTCGACGGACGAGCCGGTACGCGGGCCCGGGCGCGGGCATCCCTGGCGGCGGGCCGCCGCCGTCGTCGCCGCGCTGCTGCTCGTCGTGGTCAGCGCCGTGGTGGGGTGCCGGATCGCCGGGTCCGACGGCATCACGCCGGTGCCGCAGCTGCTGGCCTTCCTGCCGTGGCTGCTCGCGCCGGGCGCGGTCGCGCTGCTGCTCGCCGCGTACGGGCGGTGGCGGACCGGGATGGCGTGGGCGCTGGCCGCGCTCGCGGTCACCGGCTGGTACACCCAGCCGTACGGCGCCGAGACCACCCGCCCGCACGGCCAGGTCCTGGCCCAGCTGCGGGTGCTGACCTCCAACACCGAGTTCGGCTGGGCCACCGACGACCTGATCACCACCGTGCGGCGCGAGAAGCCGGACATCGTCTTCGTCGAGGAGTGCGCCTTCGTCTGCGCGGACGCCCTGGAGCAGCGGGTGCCGAAGGCCGACTACCCGTACCGCGATGTCGTACGCGAGGACGGCTCGGCCGGGTCCGCGATCCTCAGCCGCTTCCCGCTGCGGCCCGCGCCCGTGATCCCCTCCGAGATGGCGATGCCGGGCGCGGTGGCGGTGATCGCGGGCAAGGACGTACGGCTCCAGCTCGCGCACCCCATGCCGCCGCTGCCGGGCCAGGAGGCGAAGTGGCGGCGGGAGCTGGGGCGGGTGCGGGACTTCGCGGCGGGGGCCGAGCAGCAGGGGCAGGCGGTGATCCTCGCCGGGGACTTCAACGCCACCCAGGACCACGCCCTGTTCCGCTCGGTCCTGGACGCGGGCGCCCTGCACGACAGCGCCCGCCTGACCGGCCACTCCCGTACGTACTCCTGGCCCGCCGACCGCACCACGCCGTTGCGCACCCAGATCGACCATGTGCTCGTCAGCGGCCGGGACTTCAAGGCCACCGCGTCCCGCTTCCTGACCGTGCGCGGCACCGACCACCGGGCGCTGCGGGTGGACCTGACGCTGTACGGAGAGTGATGCTCCGGGGTGCGGAGGGGGCCGCCCCGGGTGAGGATCGAGGCGTCCCCGGGGGCGGAGCAGGAGGCGTACGCGTATGCGCGCTGTCGCGGTGCAGACCTTCCGGGCCGAGCCGGAGCTCGTCTGGCTGCCCAAGCCCGAGCCCGGTCCCGGCGAAGTGCTCGTCAAGATCGACTACGCCGCCCTGAACCCCTTCGACTGGCAGGTCGCCGACGGGCTCCTGGACGGCCGGGTCCCGCATGTCTTCCCGCTGGTCCTCGGCCTGGACTTCGCCGGGCGCGTCGACGTGGTCGGGCCCGGCGAGAACCGGTTCGTGGTGGGCGACGCGGTGTACGGCCAGGCGGGCCGCCCGCCGGTGGGGACCGGCACGTACGCGGAGTACGTGACGATGCCGCAGGACGCCGCCATCGCCGGGGTGCCCGACGGGCTCGCGCTGCGGGCCGCGGCGGCGCTGCCCACGGCCGGGATGGCCGCCCTGGAGATCCTGCGCACCGCGCCCCTGGACGCGGGCGCCACGATGCTGATCGTGGGCGCGGCGGGCGGGGTCGGCAGCGCGCTCACCCAGCTGGCCGCCGCCCGCGACATCCGGGTGGTGGCGGCCGTGCGGGGCGACGAGCGGGAGCGGATGCGGGCGCTGGGGGCGGCGGTGAGCGTCGACACCACCGCGCAGCCGGTGCGCGAGGCGTGCATCGGCGGGGTGGACGCGGTGGTCGACCTGGTGTCGGCGGACGCGGAGTCGTTCGGCGCGCACGCGGGTCTGGTGCGCTCGGGCGGGACCGCGCTGAGCACCCGGGGCGCGGCGGCCCCCGGACAGGGCGTCAACTTCCGGCTCACGCCGTCCGGAGCGCTGCTCGACGCGCTGGCGGCGGCCGCGCTCGCGGGTGATGTGCACGTGCCCGTGGAGGCCGAATACCCGTTGGAGAAGGCGCCGGAGGCGCTGGCGCGGAACCGGGCGGTCGGGGCGCGCGGGAAGACGCTGTTCGTGCCGTAGGGGGACCTCGGATTCCGAAATCTTTTCCACACCCTGTGGAAAAGATTTCGGAATCCGAGCGTCCACTTTCTGCGCACAAAGATCCATTGTGCCCAAGACCCGCCCAAAAGGACCCGATCGCAGTGATCGCATACTGATGCCATGGGTGATCAGCACGACGTGGACGAGGGCCGGGACGGCCGGGGACGGGTGCGGCTCACGCCGCCGCAGTGGCTGGTCAGCGGGTTGCGGCCACAGAACACCCCGATCCCGTGGCCCGCCGTCGGGCGCGCCGGCATCGCGCTCGCGGCCCCGCTCGCCGTCGGATTCGCCACCGACCAGGCCGCGTACGGCGCGCTGGTGTCGATGGGCGCCCTGTCCGGGGTCATCGGCGACACGGCCGACGCGTACCGGATGCGGGTCTTCAACATCGCGGTGCCGCAGCTGTTCGGCGCGATCGGCGTCACGCTGGGCACCCTCGTGTACGGCGACGGCTGGCTCGCGGTCGGCGCGCTGACCCTGGTCGCGCTGGTCTCCGGGATGATCTCGTCGATCGGCGCGGTGGCCTCCGTATCGGGGCTGCTGCTCCTGCTGAACGCGGTGGTCGGGGCCGGTCTTCCGATGCCGTCGCCGTGGTGGAAGGCGCCCCTGCTGCTCAGCATCGGCGGGCTCTTCGTCCTGCTCCTGAGCCTGCTCGCCTGGCCGCTGCGCAACCGGGTCCCGGAACGGGCCGCCGTCGCCTCGACGTACCGGGCGGCCGCCGATCTCCTTGAGGCGGCGGGCGGCACGGCGTACGACGCCAAACGGCAGGCGGTCACGCAGTCGCTGAACACCGCGTACGACCTGGTGCTCGCCCGCCGCACCCGCGACCACGGCCGACGCAGCCCACTGGTGCGGCTGCTCGCCCAGCTCAACGTGGTGATCCCGCTGGTGGAGGCGGCCCCGGCAGCACATCTGCGCGGCCGCCCGCTTCCCGCCGAAATCCCCGCCGCAGTACGGGAGTTGGCGGCGGCGGTGGAGGAAGGCCGCACAGGCCCGGTCCCGGACCTCGAGCTGCCCGAGCCCGGCAAGCCGTCCGAGCGGGCCGTGGACGCTGCGCTGCGGCACGCGGCCGTCGTCGTGCACAAGCCCGACCCCGACCCGTACAACGTCGACGACCGGCTCGGGCGCCCGGCGGCGCTGCGCATCCGGCTGCGGCGCGGCGCGCGCAACGTCCTGCTCTCCGAGTCGTCCTGGCGCTACGGCCTGCGGCTCGCGCTCTGCATCGGGCTCGCCCAGTCGCTGGTCTCGCTGGTGCCGGTGCCGCGCTCGTACTGGGTGGCGCTGACCGTGACGTTCGTCCTCAAGCCCGACTTCGGGTCGGTGTTCTCGCGGGCGGTGCTGCGCGCGCTCGGCACGGCGGTCGGTCTGGTGACGGCGGCGGCGGTGCTCTCGGAGGTGCCGCGCGGGTGGTGGGACGTGCCGGTGATGGTGGTACTGGCGGCTCTTATCCCTGCCTTCTCCGCGAAGGGATACGCGTTCCAGACGGCCGCGATCACCCCGGTGATCCTGCTGCTCTCCGACCTGCTCAACCACCAGGGCTTCCATCTGGTCCTGCCGCGCCTGTGGGACAGCCTGATCGGCTGCGGGATCTCGCTGGTCGCGGGGTATCTCCTCTGGCCCGAGAGCTGGCACACCCGGATCGGCGACCGGCTCGCGGACGCGGTCGCGGACGCGGCGGCGTATGTGGAGTACGCGTTCGCCTCGGCGGCGGGGGACGACGCGGAGCGGGTGCGGCGCAGGCGCCGCATCTACCGCGACCTGTCCGTGGTGCGCTCGGAGTTCCAGCGCGCTCTGACCGAACCGCCGCCGACGGGTGCGCGGGCGTCCGCGTGGTGGCCGCTGGTCGTCGCGGTCGAGCGCATCGTCGACGCGACGACGGCGGCGCGGGTGCGCGTCAACCACGGCGCGCCGCCGCCGACGTCCGCGGAGGTCGCGGACGCGTCCCGCGAACTGCGCGAACTGGCGGAGGGGTTGCGGGCGTCGTCCACGCTGGTGTCGGTCCATGCGGCGCTGGCGGGCGAGGAGAGCGGCGTGCTGGCCCCACTGCGCCACGAGATCTCGGCGGCCCGGGCGATCGCGTCGCCGGGCGGCGCGTGACCGCTCCGCGGGGGCGGCGTATTCGTCTGCGGACCGTGGCTGGCTGGCCGCGCAGTTCCCCGCGCCCCTAAAAGCGGGTGGTCACTTCGGGTGCGGGCCGGTGGGGGCTTGTCGCGCAGTTCCCCGCGCCCCTGGAAAGGGCCCTCCGGGCCCCCCTCTTTTCGTCTGCGGATCGTGCGTGGTTGCTCGCGCAGTTCCCCGCGCCCCTTAGATGGGCCCTTCGGGCCCTCCTTCAGGGGCGCGGGGAACTGCGCGAACGGCTCCCACCCGCCCGCAGACAAAAGCCCGGCCGTCCGCCCAGGGCTTTCGGGAAGGGGTGGGGTGGGGAAATGTCAGAACAGGGGCAACTGGCCCGGGAACGGGGCAAGTTCGAAGCCGTCGAGGGTGCGCTGCGCCGCATCCAAGGGCGCCCGCGCCTTGGACCCGGGGCAGAGTGTCAGCTCCCCACCGCCCGCCACATACGCACGCGTACGCGGATCGTGGCGCACGTACTTGCCCGCCACGACAGCCACGGCACGACCGCACGACGGACACGGACGGCGGGGAGAGACACTCGGCATACCGTTCATGCTGCCAGAGGGGTACGACAACCGCCCCCGGCGGCACGGGCACGGTCACGGCACACCGAGCCCGAGAAGCGCGAAAGCGCTACCGCGTCACGCCGCCGGCTTGAACGCGGACGCCAAGCCGTACTGCCACAGCTGGTTCACCCGCGCCCGCTCCTGGCTGTCCGGGTACGGGTTGGTGCACGACGGACCGGGCCCGCCGCCCGACATCAGCTCGCTGCACGGCCCGGAGTAGTGGTCCGGCAGCCCGAGCACATGCCCGGTCTCGTGGGCGACGACGCGGACCGAGTAGTACTCCTGGTTCTGGTCGTAGTCGAGGAAGATGTAGCCGTTGCCGTGCCCGTCCGTGGACGCGTACGAGCCCTGCGGGTCGCTCCCCTCGTAGTACGAGAAGTCGGCGCCGCCGGAGGACTCCTGGAGGCGGACGTTCTGGACCGAGGAGTTCCAGATCTGCGCGGCCTGGGCTATTTCGCTGCGGAAGCTGGGCGCGTTGTCGGTGCTGTAGGAGACGGTGACGGAGGCCGCGAGCGGGTGGGCGGCCCGCTTCTTGGCCACGGACTTCATGACGGCGTCGTAGAACGCCTTGTTGTCGGCCGCCTGCTTGGCGGAACCGGCGTACGTGGAACCGTGCGGCGCGTACGCGGCAGAGGAAGCAGAGGAAGAGGAAGCAGGGGCGGCGGCGGTGGCGGCAGTGGCGGGGATGGCCCCGAGTCCGGCGAGCGCCAGACCCAGTGCGGTGGACATGGAGAGGACGAGGGTCCTTTGGTGTCTCATGGGGGGCTCCTGGTCGTCCGTTCTTGGCGGCTCCCGGTGGGTTGCCGGGGGCCACGGTGAGTGTCGGCGACCACAGCGCGCCCCGGGATGATGACAACCGGCGATAACTCCGCGCTATCGGAAGGGATTCGGCCGTCTAGTGCGGGACATGACAATCCCTTTACCCTCGGAGCCATGGAGCTCGATGTGAGACATCTCCGCACCCTCTGCGCGATCGCGGAGACCGGCAGTCTGCACCGGGCCGCCCGGCGGCTCGGAACCAGCCAACCGGCGCTGACCACGCAACTGCGGCGCATCGAGCACTCGTTGGGCGGCATGCTCTTCTTCCGCGAGCGCACCGGCTGCCGCCCGACCCCGCTCGGCCAGACCGTCCTGAGCCGCGCCCGCCCGCTGCTCGCGGGGATGGACGCGCTGGTCACCGAGGTACGGGCGGCGGCCGCCGGGGTCGACGGGCGGCCCCGGCTGCGCATCGGCTCGACCGCCAGTCGGGCCATTCCGGGCTGGCTGCGGCGGCTGCGCGAACGGCTGCCCGGCACCGAGGCCCAGCTCCATGTCGCCGTCTCCGCCAACGCCCTGCTCGGCCTGGTCGCCCTCGGCGAGCTCGACGTGGCCTTCGTGCACGAGGTCGAGGGGTGCCCGCTGCGCGTCCCGGACGGCCTCGACCTGCGCGTACTGCTCGATCGTGAACCGCAGTTCATCTCGCTCGCCGTCGACCACCCGGCGGCGCGCCAGGAGGTGGTGGAGCTGGCGGACCTCGCCGGGGACCGCTGGATGGTCGACCCGAGCGTGGACGGCGAGTGGGACGGGCTGCGCCGGATGCTCACCGCCGCCGGGCTCAACCCCCGTGTCCTGCACGGTGATTACCTCACCGCCGCGTCCCTGGTCGCCACCGGCGAGGTCGTCACCCCCTGCCAGCCGACCTCGCGGCCGCGCTCCGACATGGCGGTGCGCCCGCTGCGCGGCGACCCGCTGGGGGTGCGGCTGCTGCTCGCCACCCGGCGGGGGGCGGACGCGGAGCGCGAGGCGCTGTTCAAGGCGGTGCACTCGGCGCTGGAGGAGGCGTACTGGGAGGCGGCCCGGCAGTCCGCGCCGTACCGGGCGTGGCTGGCCCGGCCGCTGCTGCGCGCGTCGGGGGCCCGGGGGCGCCGGGTAGCATGGCAGGCGGCGCTAATGGAACTGGAGCCCCGTTATGAAGCAGGACTCGACGCCGGAATCGATGCCGGATTCACCGCCGGTCCCGGCAGCGGCGTCGGCACCGGCAGTCTCGACAGCGGCGGCGTCGGCATCGGCGGCACCGGCGGCTGACCCGGGCACGGTCCGGCCCGGCGGGCGCACGGCCCGGGTGCGAGCCTCGGTCCTGCGGGCGGCCGGTGACGTACTCGCCGAGCAGGGCTTCGCCGGGCTCGACCTGGCCGAGGTCGCCGCGCGCGCGGACGTGGGCCGCACGACCGTGTACCGGCGCTGGGGCTCGACCACGGCCCTGGTCGCCGACCTGCTCGCCGACATGGCCGAACAGTCCGTACCGCGTACCGAGACCGGCAGCCTGCTCGGCGATCTGACCGCCAACGCCGAACTCGTCGCCCGCACCCTCACCGACCCGCGCCAGGGCCCCCTGTTCCGCGCCGTCATCGCCGCCGCGACCTGCGACGACCGCACGGCCCGCGCCCTGCACACGTTCTACGAGGTACGGGTGGCGGAGTGGGCCCCGTGCGTGGAGCAGGCGGTGGCGCGCGGCGAACTGCCCCCCGGCACAGACCCCCGCGAAGTGGTACGCGCGGTCTCGGCGCCGCTGTACTACCGGTTCCTGGTGGGCGGCGGCGAGCTGGACGCGGCGGTCGCGGCGCGGGCCGCGCGGGCCGCGGTGGAGGCGGCGAAGGCGGGCGCGTTCTGACATGCCGTCATATGGCACGTCATGCGGCATGTCATAGGGCATGCCACAGGGCACCCGGGGCGTAACCGGTACGACGTCGTCCGCCCCCTGCCGAGGATGACCGGATCGGATCGCTAACCTTACGTATCCGCGCTCGTGTCCCCGCTCACGCGGCGTGGACGTGCAAGACGCGCGTCGCACCCAACTTATGCGAAAGGCCTCGCCCATGGGCATTCGAAGCTTGCTGCGCAAAGTGTTCGGACGCGGTGACGCGGACGCGGTGGCGTCGGGGGAGGTAGCGGCTGCGGCCCCGCAGGCGTCGTCGGCCGGGGCGTCGGAGTCGGCGTCCGAGTCGGCATCTGTCGCGGATGCGGCGTCGGTGTCCGCGTCGACCTCGGATTCCGCTTCCGCGGCGGTGGAGGAGTCGGCTCCGGCCGCCGTCGCCGTGACCGTTCCGGCGCCCGCCGAGGAGGCCGTCTCCGGTCCTGCCGAGAGCCCGACCGTGCCCGCCCCGGCACGGCGTGACCTCTCCCCGGCCGAGGAGTTGGTCGCGGCGGCGTTCGACGCGCCGTCGCGTCCGGCGGTCCCGGCCCCGTCCCGGCCGTCCGAGGACGCCCCGGTGTCCCGACCGGCGGAAGACGCCCCGGCCGCCGTCCCGAGTGCGGAGCTGCCGCAGCCCCGGGCCGGGGAGTCCGAGCCGGAACCCGAGCCGATGCCCGAGCCGGCGCCGGTGCCCAAGCCCGAGCCGGAGCCCGACCCGATGCCGGAGGCCGTGTCGGCCGAGGCGGAGGCCGAGGCCGAGGCCGAGGAGCTGGCCGAGCCCGAGGAGCTGGCCGAGCCCGAGGCCGAGACCGAGGCCGTCGTCGAGGCCGTCGTCGAGGCCGTCGTCGAGGTTCCGGCGGAGCCGGAGGCCGTTGAGGCCGACGCCGTAGTGGCCGAGACCGAGGTTCTGGTCGAGAGCGAGCCCGTACAGGCCGAGGTGGAGCCCGGGGCTCAGCCCGGCGGCGGTGGCAAGGCCGCTCACTCCCTGGCGCGGATCAAGTCCCGTGCCCCCGGTCTCGTCGAGCACTACAAGGCCGCCGGGGCGCAGGTGCGCAAGGCGGGGCTCGTCGGGCGGCGGGCGCGGGTGTACCTCGTACTCGACCGGTCCGGGTCGATGCGGCCGTTCTACAAGGACGGCAGCGTCCAGCACCTCGCCGAGCGGACGCTCGCGCTCGCCGCGCACCTCGACGAGGACGCGACCGTCCACACCGTCTTCTTCTCCACCGAGCTGGACGGGACCGTCGACCTCGGGCTCACCTCGTACGAGAACGTCGTCGACGAGACGCACGCCTCGCTCGGGCGGATGGGGCGGACCAGCTATCACGTGGCCGTCGAGGCGGTCGTCGAGCACTACGAGAAGAGCCAGTACGACGGGCCCGCGCTGGTCGTGTTCCAGACCGACGGGGCGCCGGACGCCAAGGTGGCGGCTCGGCAGGCGCTCGCCGACGTGTCCGGCGCGGCGGTGTTCTGGCAGTTCGTCGCGTTCGGGGACGACGACAGCAAGGCGTTCGACTTCCTGCGGAAGCTGGACGCGCCGAATGCCGCGTTCCTGCATGCGGGGCCCGCGCCTCGTGAACTGGCTGATGCCGAGTTCTACAAGGGCGTGTTGTCCGCATTCGCCCAGCGGAGCTAGGCGCTCCGCGCGGTCGGCTTTCGGGTGCGGGTCGTGGGGGGCTGGTCGCGCAGTTCCCCGCGCCCCTTGTCGGGTGGGATCGGTCGCGCTTCGAGTGCGGGCCGTCGTGGGTTGCTCGCGCAGTTCCCCGCGCCCCTGTAGGGCTCCACCCGCGACGCCCGTTTATGCGGGTGAGTGGATCTCCCCGGGCCCGTTAGGATTTCGACCATGGCGGCCACTGGATCCGAGAAGCAGGGGGCGAAGGCGTTTTACGTCTCGACCCCCATTTACTACGTCAACGACGCTCCTCACCTGGGCCACGCCTACACGACCGTCGCAGGCGACGTGCTCACGCGCTGGCACCGTCAGCGCGGCGAGAAGGTGTGGTACCTCACCGGCACGGACGAGCACGGTCAGAAGATCATGCGCACCGCGGAGGCGAACAACGTCACCCCGCAGGAGTGGTGCGACAAGCTCGTGGAAGAGGCCTGGAAGCCTCTCTGGGAGCACCTGGAGATCGCGAACGACGACTTCATCCGTACGACGGAGAAGCGGCACACCGACCGTGTGCAGGAGTTCGTCCAGGACCTGTACGACAAGGGCGAGATCTACAAGGGCGGCTACGAGGGCCCGTACTGCGTGGGCTGCGAGGAGTACAAGCTCCCCGGTGACCTCATCGAGGCCGAGGACGGCACCAAGCTGTGCCCCGTCCACAAGAAGCCGGTGGAGATCCTCAAGGAGGAGAACTACTTCTTCAAGCTCTCCGAGTACGGCCCGAAGCTGGTCGAGTTCTACGAGGCCAACCCCGGCTTCATCCAGCCCGAGTCGGCCCGCAACGAGGTCGTGAACTTCGTCAAGCAGGGCCTGCAGGACCTGTCGATCTCGCGCTCCACCTTCGACTGGGGCGTCCCGGTCCCGTGGGACGACAAGCACGTCATCTACGTGTGGATCGACGCCCTCCTGAACTACGCCACCGCCGTCGGCTACGGCTCGGACCAGGCGAAGTTCGACGAGACCTTCCCGGCCAACGTCCACCTCATCGGTAAGGACATCCTCCGCTTCCACGCGGTGATCTGGCCCGCGATGCTGATGGCGAACGGCCTGCCGGTGCCCGGCAAGGTCGCGGCCAACGGCTGGCTGATGGTCGGCGGCGAGAAGATGTCGAAGTCGAACCTGACGGGCATCAAGCCGCAGGACCTCACCTCGCACTTCGGCGTCGACGCCTACCGCTGGTACTTCCTGCGTGCCATCGCCTTCGGCCAGGACGGCTCGTTCTCCTGGGAGGACTTCACCGCCCGGTACACCTCCGAGCTCGCCAACGACTACGGCAACCTCGCCTCGCGCGTGGCGGCCATGGTCGGCAAGTACTTCGGCGGCACGCTGCCCGCAGCCACCGCCGCGGGCGAGGCCGAGCAGGCGATCGCCGACGGCATGGCGAAGGCCGTGGCCGAGGCGGACCGGAAGATCGGCGACGAGCTGGACTTCCAGGGCGGCATCCTGGCGGTGTTCGACTTCGTGAAGCAGGTCAACGGCTACATCACGGAGCAGGAGCCGTGGAAGGTGGCCAAGGACGAGTCGGAGGAGGGCCGGGCGCGCCTGGCGACCATCCTCTACACCGCCGCCGAGGCGCTGCGCGCGGTCGCCGTCCTGCTGAACCCGGTGATGCCCGACACCTCGCAGAAGCTGTGGGACTCGCTGGGCGCCGAGGTCGCGGACCTGGGCCCGCTGGCCGACCAGCGCGTGCAGGACGCGGGCCGCTGGGGCCGGCTGCCGGTCGGCGCGACGGTGACGAAGGGCGCGGTGCTGTTCCCGCGTCTGGAGGAGAAGCCCGCGTAGTCCGTACGCAACCGCTCGTACACCTCGTAGGAGCAAGGAAGGCCCGGAAGCGGAATTCCGGGCCTTTCGCATGTACGAAACGGTTGCGGCCTGCCCCCGCCGCGCGCACGCTGCACATGAGTCGGTACGTGCTGGAGGGGGTGCCACGCCGTGACACGGAGTACGGACCAGCAGCAGGCGGAGGAGGACGCCCGGCGGCGCGAGGAGCTGCTGGCGAAGGTCCGGGAGGCGAACCGGCAGTCCGCCAACCGGCCCTGCGGCCCGCCGTCGCCCGACGTGATCGGCGGGGACGACGACTAGGGCCTGTCCGGTGGATCTGGCCGCCTTCGGTCCGGGCCGCCGTTTCGGTGCTGGTGAGCGGGGGTGTGGCACGCCCAGCTGCAAGGCGGAGGAGGGCGGCGACGCGTGGGGGTGCCCCCTGGTCGAGCGGAGCCGAGAGCTTGGGGGAGTCGGCAACCGACGACAACGCGGCAGATGGGCGTGCCACACCCCCGCGTCCCAGGCAAGATCCACCGGACAGGCCCTAGCGCTCCGCGGGTGCGTGGCCGTTCGTCTGCGGACCGTCTGTGGTGCGCGACCAGCCCACGACAACCCGCAGACGAAGACCGGGCACTACTTCGGCGCGACCGGCTTGCGCAGCTGGATGTTCAGCTCGCGCAGGCGGGCCTCCTCCAGCTCCGTCGGCGCGCCCATCATCAGGTCCTGCGCGTTGCCGTTGAGCGGGAACGCGATGGTCTCGCGGATGTTGGGCTCGTCGGCGAGCAGCATCACGATGCGGTCGACGCCGGGGGCGATGCCGCCGTGCGGCGGGGCGCCGTACTGGAAGGCGCGCAGCATGCCCGCGAACTCGGTCTCCACGGTCTCGCGGGTGTAGCCCGCGATCTCGAAGGCCTTGAACATGATGTCGGGCTCGTGGTTACGGATGGCGCCGGAGGACAGCTCGATGCCGTTGCAGACGATGTCGTACTGCCAGCCGAGGATGTCCAGCGGGTCCTCGTTCTCCAGCGCCTCAAGGCCGCCCTGCGGCATCGAGAACGGGTTGTGCGAGAAGTCGATCTTGCCGGTGTCCTCGTCCTTCTCGTACATCGGGAAGTCGACGATCCAGCAGAAGCGGAAGACGCCCTCCTCGAAGTGGCCGGCGCGCTTGGCGGCCTCGACGCGGACCGCGCCCATGATCTTGGAGACCTCGTCGTACTCGCCCGCGCCGAAGAACACCGCGTGCCCGGCCTTCAGGCCCAGGCGCTCGGTGAGGACCTTGACGTTCTCCTCGGTGAGGAACTTGGCGATCGGGCCCGCGAACGCGCCGTCCTCGCCCACACGGATCCAGGCCAGGCCCTTGGCGCCGTGCTCCACCGCGTACTCGCCCAGGCCGTCGAAGAACTTGCGGGACTGGCCCGCGACGTCCGGCACCGGCAGCGCGCGCACGTGCTTGCCCGCGAACGCCTTGAACTCGGAGCCCTCGAAGACGTCGGTGATGTCGACGAGCTCCAGCTGGGCGCGCAGGTCCGGCTTGTCGTTGCCGTACTTCAGCATCGACTCGCGGAACGGGATGCGCGGGAACGGCGAGGTGACGTGGCGGCCGCCGCCGAACTCCTCGAAGAGCTCGGTCATCAGCTTCTCGACGGGCTGGAAGATGTCCTCCTGCTCGACGAAGGACATCTCGATGTCGAGCTGGTAGAACTCGCCCGGCGAGCGGTCCGCGCGGGCGTCCTCGTCGCGGAAGCAGGGCGCGATCTGGAAGTAGCGGTCGAAGCCGGAGATCATCAGCAGCTGCTTGAACTGCTGCGGGGCCTGCGGCAGCGCGTAGAACTTGCCGGGGTTCAGGCGGGACGGGACGACGAAGTCGCGGGCGCCCTCGGGGGAGGTCGCGGCGAGGATCGGGGTCGCCATCTCGTTGAAGCCGAGCGCGGTCATCTTGTGGCGCATCGCCGAGATGACGGCCGAGCGCAGCATGATGTTGCGGTGCATGCGCTCGCGGCGCAGGTCGAGGAAGCGGTACTCAAGGCGCCGCTCCTCGTTGACACCGTCGTCCGCGTTGATCGTGAACGGCAGCGGGGCGGCCGCGCCGAGCACCTCGACCTCGCCGACCTCGATCTCGACCTCGCCGGTCGGCAGGTCCGCGTTCACGTTCTCCGCGCCGCGCGAGACGACCTTGCCGTCGATGCGGACGACCGTCTCCTTGGAGAGCTTGTCCAGCACCTCGGCGCCGGGCGTGCCCGGGCGGGCGACCAGCTGGGTGATGCCGTAGTGGTCGCGCAGATCGATGAAGAGGATGCCGCCCAGGTCTCGGCGATTGTGCAGCCAGCCGCTCAGCCGGACGTCGGCGCCGACGTCGGTGGCGCGGAGCTCGCCGCAGGTGTGGGACCTGTACCGATGCATTTTCTTCATCCAGTTCTTCGCGTGACAGGCGGGAAACAGTCCCTCCAGGTTACCGGCCGGGCCCAGCAGCTCTCGCCGGTATAAATCGGGCTGCATAGAGTGGGGATCATGCGCACCGAGGACGTCCTGGCTGCCATCGCCACCGGGCTGTGGCGCTGGGACAACGCGTCCGGAACGGTCACGGTCGACGCCGAGGCCGCCCGCCTGCTCGGTCTGCCCGCCGAACGGGCCGTGCTCACCGAGGCCGCCGTGCGCTCCCGCTTCCACCCGGTCGATTGGAACGAGGTCGACCAGATCGTGGCCCTCGCCCTCGCCGAGGGCACCCTGGCCGAGGCCCGGATGCGGATCATGGACGAGAACGGCCGGGTGCTGCGCACCGTACGAAGCCGCTCGAAACCGCTGCCCAAGGACACCCACGACGGCGTGAGCTACGTCCTGGTCGGCACCCTCCAGGAGGTCGCCGAGCCGCAGCCCGGCACCACCGCCGCGCACCCCTCCATCACCGGCGACTGGCGCCGCTCCCGGGAGGCGTTCCTGCTCGACGCGGGCCGGGCGCTGGCCGAGGCGCGCTCGACCGCCGAGGTGCTGCGGGTCGCCGCCTCGCTCTCCATGCCCGGCTTCTCGCCGGACGGCCTCGCCGTCTTCGGCGTCGCGGGCGACCGCCTGTCGATCATCGGCCACCACGGGCACAACCCGGGCGACGACGGCCCCTTCGCGGACATGCAGCTGGACACGGACTACCCGGCCACCGACGTCGTGCGCACCGGCCGGGCCATCTATCTGCCCACCCCCGAGGAGTACCGCCGCCGCTACCCGGCCACCTGGCCGCTAGCCCAGCGCTTCGACCGGCAGTCCTGGGCGTTCCTGCCGCTGATCGTGGCAGGCAGGACCATGGGCGCCTGGATGGCCGCGTTCAAGCACCCGGTGGCGTTCACGCCCGACGAGCGCTCGGTTTTGACGACGGTGGCCCGGATGCTCGCCCAGGCGCTGGCGCGGGCGGGCGAGGCGGAGTCCGAGCGGGAGCTCTCGCTGGGCCTGCAGCGCTCGATGATGCCGACGCTCGGCCCCGAGATCCCCGGTATGACGGTCGCGGCCCGCTATGTGCCGACCGGCGGCGGGCTCCAGGTCGGCGGCGACTGGTACGACATGATCCCGCTGCCCAACGGCAGGTTCGCGCTGGTCATCGGGGATGTGCAGGGCCATGACGTAAGAGCTGCGGGCCTGATGGGCCAGCTGCGGATCGCGCTGCGGGCGTACGCGAGCGAGGGCCACCGCCCCGACGCGGTCCTCTCGCGCGCCTCGCGCTTCCTGTCCGGGATCACCGAGTCGTACGGGGAGTCCTACGGCGAGGCGGACGACCACCCGCGCTTCGCGACCTGCCTCTACATCGAGGTCGACCCGACGACGGGCACCCTCGACATCGCCCGGGCCGGCCACCCGGACCCGGTGATCCGTACGGCCGAGGGCACCGCGCTGATACGCCAGACGGCGGGCGGTCTGCCGCTCGGCATCGAGGCGGACTCGGACTACCCGACCACCCGCCTGGTCCTGGAGCCCGGCGAGACGATGATGCTCTGCACCGACGGGCTGATCGAGACCGGCGGCCACGACATGGCCTCCGGCTGGACCCGGCTGCGCCCGGTCCTGGAGGAGGACACCGGCGACAACCTGGAGAAACTGGCGGACTCGCTGGTCCAGGCGGTGCACGGCCCCTCCTCGCACCACACCGTGGGCCCGCTGGCCGACCGCCGCGAGGACGACATCGCGGTGCTGCTGCTGTGCCGCAACAGCGACGAGTGCGGCTGCGGCGCGGGCACCGGCACCGGCGTGACCCCGGCCCGCCGCACCGCCCTGACCGTCGCCCAGGCCGAGCCGCACCGCATCGCGGGCGCCCGCCGCGAGCTGCGCGAGCTGCTGCACGACTGGGCCGACGAGGAGCAGATCGACTCGGCGGTCCTGATGGTCTCCGAGATGGTCACCAACGTCCTGGTCCACACCGACGGCGACGCCCTCCTGGTCGCCGAGGCCACCGGCGCCCCCGGCACCCGCCGCCTGCGCGTGGAGGTGGCCGACGCCAGCGACGACCTCCCCCACAAGCGCCGCCCCGGCGAGATGGCCTCCAGCGGACGCGGCCTGGTCCTGATGGAGATGCTGGCCGAGCGGTGGGGAGTGGACCCGAGGGGCGAGGGAAAGTCGATCTGGTTCGAGATCTACGAGGGGGAGGCGTCGCCCGGGGGGCCGGGGGAGGGCGGGCCGGGAACGTCCGGGGGACCGGCCGACGGCGGACCGGGAGCGTCCGGAGGCCCGGCGGACGGCGAACCGGGCGTCGAGCCCGAGGCCGCTTCGGGCCCGCCATCGCCCTCGCCCTCGTCGATGGCGTAACGCTTCCGCAGCTCGCTCAGCACCCCGAATCCGGCGGCCGCGACCGGCACCGCGAGCAGCATCCCGAGCAGCCCGGCGACGCTCGCCCCGGCCGTGATCGCGATCATGACCATCGCCGGATGCATCTGCACGGTCCGGCTCTGGATCACCGGTTGCAGGATGTGCCCCTCCAGCTGCTGTACGGCGAGGACGACCCCGACCGTCCACAGCGCGATCCCGAGCCCCCGGTCGGCGAGCGCGACCAGCACGGCGACGGTGCCGGAGACGAAGGCGCCGAGGTACGGGATGTACGCGCCGATGAACACCAGCGCGCCGAGCCCGACCGCGCCGGGCACCCGCAGGACGAGCAGCCCCACCGTGATGCACACCGCGTCGATGAGCGCGATGAGCGTCGTCCCCCGCATGAACCCCTCCACGGCCTCGAACGCCCGCCGGGCCATGGCCTCGACGAGGTGCCCGGTGCCGCGCGGGGCGATGGAGTGGGCGAGGTGGACGGCCCGGTCGGAGTCCTTCAGGAAGAAGAAGGTCAGCAGCAGCGACAGCACTCCGGTCGCGATCAGCTTCCCGATCACGCTGAGCCCGGCGAGCAGCCCGGACGCGGCCGAGGCGCCGAACTTCGAGATGAGCTCCTTGGCGTGGTCGGCGAGGCTGAAGACCCCGTCGCCGCTCGCCACCCCGAAGTGGTCGGCCAGCCACTGCCCGGCCTGGCGCAGCGACTCGATGATCTGGTCGCCGGAGTCGATGAGGGCGGTGACGACGATGTACCCGGCGCCGCCGACGACGGCGACGAGCGCGACGCAGGTGAGCCCGGCGGCGAGCGACGGCCTCATCCGCAGCCTCAGCAGCCGCCGGAACACGGGCCCGAGCAGCGCGGTGCCGAGCAGCGCGAGCAGCACGGGCGTGACGGCGGTCTTGAAGACCACGCAGAGCCAGACGCCGACGGCGGCGACGCCGGTGACGAGCAGGATGACGACACACCAGGCGGCGGTCCGCCGCGCGGCGTCGGGAAGTAGCGGCCGACCACGCTCCACGCGTCCACATCACCACGACACCCACGCGTCCGCGCCCCGGGTACACCCGCCCGGGTCCAGCGCCGGGTCTCGGCCTGCGGGCCGGTGGGGGCTGGTCGCGCAGTTCCCCGCGCCCCTTGACCGCCCCTTCGGGGCGATCTCTTCGGCTGCGGGCCGTGCTGGGTTGCTCGCGGACAAACAGGGGGCCCGGGGCGGAGCCCCGTGAGCGGGGTGCAGGGGCCGCAGGCCCCGCTGGGGGTCCGGGGGCGGAGCCCCGTGAGCGGGGTGCAGGGGCCGCAGGCCCCGCTGGGGGTCCGGGGGCGTAGCCCCCGGAGAACCCCCTCCCACCTCCACCCCCACCCACCCCCGGAGGGTTTAGGGAAGGGGCGGGGAGGGGCTACATCCCGTGCACCGCCGGGATCGTGCCCAGCAGCCCCTTCTGGAAGTCGTCGAACGCCTGCTGAAGCTCCTCGCGGGTGTTCATCACGAACGGCCCGTAGTGCGCCATCGGCTCACGGATCGGGCGCCCGCCCAGCAGCACGATCTCCAGGTCCGGCGTGTGACCGTCCTGCTTCTCGTCCGCCCGCACCGTCAGCGACCCGCCGTCGCCGAACACGGCGGTCTGGCCCATGTGGACCGGACGGCGAGCCGTACCCACCGAGCCCCGCCCGGCCAGCACATACGCCAGCCCGTTGAAGTCCGCCCGCCACGGCAGCGTGATCTCCGCGCCCGGCCGGACCGTCGCGTGGATCATCGTGATCGGGGTGTGCGTGACGCCCGGACCCTGGTGGCCGTCCAGCTCGCCCGCGATCACCCGGAGCAGCGCGCCGCCGTCCGGCGAGGTCAGGAGCTGGACCTGGCCGCCCCGGATGTCCTGGTAGCGCGGGTCCATCATCTTGTCGGCGGCGGGCAGGTTCACCCACAGCTGGAGCCCGTGGAACAGCCCGCCCGACGTCACGAGCGACTCCGGCGGCGCCTCGATGTGCAGCAGCCCGGAGCCCGCCGTCATCCACTGGGTGTCGCCGTTCATGATCGTGCCGCCGCCACCGTTGCTGTCCTGGTGGACGAAGGTCCCGTCGATCAGGTACGTCACGGTCTCGAAGCCGCGGTGCGGGTGCCACGGGGTGCCCTTGGGCTCGCCCGGCGCGTACTCCACCTCGCCCATCTGGTCCATCATGATGAACGGGTCGAGGTACTGGTAGTTGATCCCGGCGAAGGCGCGCCGCACCGGGAAGCCCTCCCCCTCGAAGCCGCTCGGCGCCGTGGTCACGGCGAGCACGGGACGCGGCACCGCGCCCTGGGGCGCGACCACGCGCGGCAGGGTCAACGGGTTCTCGACGGTCACAGCAGGCATGGGACGGCCCTCCTCGGCGGGATGCTCAGCATCCAAAGTAGTTGAATGGTGAACAGTCGGCAAGGCGTCCTGATTCCCGAGGGGGCCACAAGGGGGTTCCGGGGGCACCCACCCCCGTAGAAGTCGGCCGGAAATCGGGCCGAAAGCCGTCAGCCGTACATCCGCCGCATCGCGAAGTCCACCATCTGCTCGACCGCCTTCGCGTCGAACACCATCCGGTGGTCGCCCTCCATGTCGAGGACGAAGCCGTACCCCGTCGGGAGCAGGTCGATGACCTCGGCCCCGGTGATCACGAAGTACTTGGACTCCTTGCCCGCGTACCGCCGCAGCTCCTTCAGCGACGTGAACATCGGGATGACCGGCTGCTGCGTGTTGTGCAGCGCCAGGAATCCGGGGTTGTCGCCGCGCGGGCAGTAGACCTTCGAGCCCGCGAAGATCTGCTGGAAGTCCTCGGCCGACAGCGATCCCGTGGTGAACGCCCGCACCGCGTCCGCGAGCGACGGCGGCGACGGCTCGGGGTACAGCGGCTGCTCCCCGTAGGAAGGCTGCTGCGGCTGGGCGTACTGCTGCTGAGCACCCTGGTTCTGGTCGTAGCCGTACATGGGCGCAAGAGTAGTGCGCCACATATGTGCCCAGAGGGGTTGCGTCTTATTACCGACGGGTAGCATCATCGTAGCTACTTGCTGGTAGAGATGTAACCGATCCTGCTTACGGAGCCGTCGCCATGGGGCACTACAAGTCGAATCTCCGCGACATCGAGTTCAACCTCTTCGAGGTCCTCGGCCGCGACAAGCTGTACGGCACCGGCCCGTTCGCCGAGATGGACGTCGACACCGCCAAGTCCATCCTGGACGAGATCGCGCGCCTGGCCGAGAACGAGCTGGCCGACTCCTTCGCCGACGCGGACCGCAACCCGCCGGTGTTCGACCCGGAGACCAACACCGCGCCGGTTCCGGAGTCCTTCAAGAGCTCCTTCAAGGCGTTCATGGACTCCGAGTACTGGCGGCTCGGCCTGCCGGAGGCGATCGGCGGCACCGTCTCGCCGCGCTCCCTGATCTGGGCGTACGCGGAGCTGCTGCTCGGCGCCAACCCGGCGATCTGGATGTACTCCTCGGGCCCGGCGTTCGCCGGCATCCTGCACGACGAGGGCAACGAGGCGCAGAAGAAGATCGCGCAGATCGCCGTCGAGAAGCAGTGGGGCTCGACGATGGTCCTGACCGAGCCGGACGCGGGCTCGGACGTCGGCGCCGGCCGCACCAAGGCGATCCAGCAGGCCGACGGCTCCTGGCACATCGAGGGCGTGAAGCGCTTCATCACGTCCGGCGAGCACGACATGGCGGAGAACATCCTCCACTACGTGCTGGCGCGCCCCGAGGGCCACGGCCCCGGCACCAAGGGCCTCTCCCTCTTCCTGGTCCCGAAGTTCCACTTCGACTGGGAGACCGGCGAGCTGGGCGAGCGCAACGGCGTGTACGCGACGAACGTCGAGCACAAGATGGGCCTGAAGGCCTCCAACACGTGCGAGATGACGTTCGGCGACCAGCACCCCGCCAAGGGCTGGCTGATCGGCGACAAGCACGACGGCATCCGCCAGATGTTCATGATCATCGAGTTCGCCCGCATGATGGTCGGCACGAAGGCCATCGCGACGCTGTCGACGGGTTACCTGAACGCCCTTGAGTACGCCAAGGAGCGCGTCCAGGGCAGCGACCTCTCGCAGTTCATGGACAAGACCGCGCCCAAGGTGACGATCACTCACCACCCGGACGTGCGCCGCTCGCTGATGACGCAGAAGGCGTACGCCGAGGGCATGCGCTCGCTGGTCCTCTACACCGCCGCCGTCCAGGACGCGATCCAGGTCAAGGAGGCCGCGGGCGAGGACGCCAAGGCGCTCGTCGGCCTCAACGACCTGCTCCTGCCGATCGTGAAGGGCTACGGCTCGGAGAAGTCGTACGAGAAGCTGTCGTCCGAGTCGCTGCAGACCTTCGGCGGCTCCGGGTACCTCCAGGAGTACCCGATCGAGCAGTACATCCGCGACGCCAAGATCGACACGCTCTACGAGGGCACCACGGCCATCCAGGGCCAGGACTTCTTCTTCCGGAAGATCGTCCGCGACCAGGGCGCCTCGCTCAACCTCCTCTCCGAGGAGATCAAGAAGTTCCTCGCCGAGCAGTCGGGCAACGAGGAGCTGGGCGGCGCGCTCGACTCCCTGGCCAAGGCCGCGGTGGACCTGGAGGCGATCGTCGGCGCGATGATCACCGACCTGACCGCCACGGGCGAGGACGTCAAGAACATCTACAAGGTGGGCCTCAACACCACCCGCCTGCTGATGGCCTCGGGCGACGTCGTCGTCGGCTACCTGCTGCTCAAGGGCGCGGCGGTCGCGGCCGAGAAGCTGGGGTCGGCCTCGGCGAAGGACGTCCCGTTCTACACCGGCAAGATCGCGGCCGCGAAGTTCTTCGCCGCCAACGTCCTGCCGGGCGTGGGCGCGGCGCGCGCGCTGGCCGAGACGGTCGACCTGTCGCTGATGGAGCTGGACGAGTCGGCGTTCTGATCGGCTTCCGCTCGACGCGGTTCGCCCAACGCGATTCGCTGGACGCGGTTCGCACGACGGGTCAGGGGGGTGGTGAGACGCCCCTGACCCGCTCCTCACACCACCGCAGCCCGCGGCGGGGCCACCTTCCAGGCCCGGCCGCGGGCTGCGGTCCGTGGTCACCGTCCCCGTGGGCTGTGGTTCCTGTCCTCACGGACTGTGGTTCTTGTCCTACGAACCGCCCGGTTTCCAGCACCCCGTCCGGTCTCCGGAACACCTACCTATGCTGGGCTCCATGAGCACACCCTCCCGCTTCGACCGCGGCCACACCGACGACCTGATGTCCTTCCTCGCGGCGAGCCCGTCGCCGTACCACGCGGTGGCGAACGCGGCCACGCGGCTTGAGAAGGCCGGCTTCCAGCAGGTGCGGGAGACGGACGCGTGGGACGCGTCGACCGGTGGAAAGTACGTGGTGCGCGGGGGCGCGATCATCGCCTGGTACGTGCCGGAGGGCGCGGCGGCGCACACCCCGTTCCGGATCGTCGGCGCGCACACCGACTCGCCGAACCTGCGGGTCAAGCCGCTGCCGGACGCGGGCGCGTACGGCTGGCGGCAGATCGCGGTGGAGGTCTACGGCGGCACGCTCCTGAACACCTGGCTCGACCGCGACCTGGGCCTGGCGGGCCGGCTGACCCTGCGCGACGGCTCGCACCGCCTGGTGAACGTGGACCGCGCCCTGCTGCGCGTCCCGCAGCTGGCCATCCACCTCGACCGATCCGCCAACGACGGGCTGAAGCTGGACCGCCAGAAGCACCTCCAGCCCATCTGGGGCCTCGGCGATGTCGAGGAGGGCGACCTGATCCGCTTCCTGGAGCAGGAGGAGGGGCTGGCCGAGGGCGAGGTCACCGGGTGGGACCTGATGGTGCACTCGATCGAGCCGCCGTCGTATCTGGGCCGCGACCAGGAGCTGGTGGCCGGTCCCCGGATGGACAACCTGATCTCGGTGCACGCGGGCACGGCGGCGCTGGCGGCGGCCTCGGCGACGCCGGACCTGGCGTACATCCCGGTCCTGGCGGCCTTCGACCACGAGGAGAACGGCTCGCAGGCCGACACCGGCGCGGACGGGCCCCTGCTCGGGACCGTCCTGGAGCGGTCGGTGTTCGCGCGCGGCGGTACGTACGAGGACAAGGCACGGGCCTTCGCGGGCACGGTCTGCCTGTCCTCGGACACCGGCCACGCCATCCACCCCAACTACGCGGAGCGCCACGACCCCACGCACCACCCGCGCGCCAACGGCGGCCCGATCCTGAAGGTGAACGTCAACCAGCGTTACGCGACGGACGGCGCGGGCCGGGCGGTCTTCGCCGCCGCGTGCGAGCGGGCGGGCGTGCCGTGGCAGAACTTCGTCTCCAACAACGCGATGCCGTGCGGCACGACGATCGGCCCGATCACGGCGGCCCGCCACGGCATCCAGACGGTCGACATCGGCGTCGCGATCCTGTCCATGCACAGCGCCCGCGAACTGTGCGGCGCGGACGACCCGTACTTGCTGGCCAACGCCCTGGTGTCCTTCCTGGAGGGCTGACCCTCCCCGGCCTACCCGGGCCGGCCGGTGTTTCGTCTGCGGACCGGTGGGGGCTGGTCGCGCAGTTCCCCGCGCCCCTTAATGCGCCCCTGCGGGGCGATCCTCGCTGGCCGCGCCCCGAATCGGGGTGCAGGGGGCGCAGCCCCCGCTCAGGGGTCCGGGGGCGCAGCCCCCGGGAGACCACCTCCACCCCCACCCACCCCCGGAGGCCACGCGGCGGAGCCGCACATGTCACAGCGGGAAGGGGTGGGGTGGGGCTAAGCGTCCAGGCCCGCCAGGACCAGGGGCAGCCGCGCCGCGCCGCCCTCCAGCACCCGCACCGGCACGCCCCAGTCCTGCTGGTGGACGTGGCACGCCGGGTACTCGTTCGCCGGGTCGTCGTCGCACGACGCCGCCATCGCGGAGACATGGAGCACGCCCTCCGACACCGCCGGGTTCAGCTCCAGCGCACGCGAGAGGTCCGAGCCCGCCCCCTCCCCCGACAGCAGCAGCTCCGGAGGAGTGGAAGACACCAGCAGCCGGGTCGACGGACCGTACCGCGTGTCCAGCTTCTGACCCGTCGGCGCCTGGAACACCACGTCCAACCGAAGCCGCCCGGGGGCGACTTCGGTCGCCGCCCGCTGCGTGCGGTGCGCGACCGCGTCGACCCGTACCGCCGACTCCGGCAGCCGAAGCCGCGTCAGCCGGTGCCGAGCCGACTCGACCACCACGATGTCGTCCCCGACGAGCACCGCGTCGCTGGGCTCGCGCAAGTCCGTGGCCAGCGTGGTGACTTCACCCGAGGCCGGGTCGTAGCGCCGCAGCGCGTGGTTGTACGTGTCGGACAACGCCACCGACCCGTCCGGCAGCGCCGTCACGCCGAGCGGGTGCTGGAGCAGGGCCTGCGAAGCCTCCCCGTCCCGGTGCCCGAAGTCGAACAGCCCGGTCCCGACAGCCGTACGCACCACGTACGAAGACCCCTCGCGCTCCACATACCGCAGCGCCGAGTTCTCCGAGTCCGCGACCCACAGCCGGTCCCCGTCCGCCGCGAGCCCCGACGGCTGCGCGAACCACGCCTCGGCGGCCGGTCCGTCGACCAGCCCCTCCTGCGTCGTCCCGGCCGCGACCTCGACCGTGCCGAGCTCGGGGTCGTACGTCCACAGCTGGTGCACCCCGGCCATGGCGATCCACACCTTGCCCTGCCACCACGCCACGTCCCACGGCGAGGAGAGGTCGACCTCCAGGGCCGGCCCGGACGTGGGCGAGCCCTGCCACCACTGCTTGCCGGTGCCCGCGACCCGTACGACATCGCCATTGGCGGGGTCGAACACCCGCAGCGCGTGGTTGACGGTGTCCGCGACCACGACACGGCCGTCGGGCAGCACCGCGAGCCCCTGCGGCTCCTTGAACTCGCCGGACTCCGCGTCGCCGATCCGCCGCACGACCGTCTCCCCGTCCGGCTCCAGCTCGACCAGCTGGTGCCGGGTCGAGTCGGAGACCAGGAAGTTCCCGCTGCCCGGCAGCACGACCGCCTTGCCCGGGAAGCGCAGATCGCTCGCCACCGGCTCCGGCGCGACGTACGGCCCGTCCCCGCGCCGCAGCGTCCCCTTGGCCGCGTGCTCGGCCTCCAGCTCCTCCACCAGCTTCGCGATGGCGTGGGCGTGCCCCTCGCCCGCGTGCTGGCCGACGATGTACCCCTCGGGGTCGATGACGACGAGCGTGGGCCAGGCCCGTACCGCGTACTGCTTCCAGGTCGCGAGCTCCGGGTCGTCCAGGACCGGGTGGTGCACCTGGTAGCGCTCGACGGCGTCGACGACGGCCTGGTGATCGGCCTCGTGCACGAACTTCGGCGAGTGCACCCCGATGATCACCACGGTGTCCCGGTGCTTCTCCTCCAGCTCCCGCAGCTCGTCCAGGACGTGCAGACAGTTGATGCAGCAGAACGTCCAGAAGTCCAGGATGACGATCCTGCCCCGCAGGTCGGCGAGGGTGTACTGCTGATCACCGGTGTTCAGCCAGCCGCCCTTGCCGATGAGCTCGGGGGCACGGACACGGGCACGGCGGGGGGCCGGCGAGGCATCATTCATGGGTCAAGGGTGCCACCCCGGCGTGAACGCCGGATCACAGCCGCATGATGCGGATTCCAGGGATTCAGAAGTCGCCGGTATCGATCCCGCAGTCGAATGGAGCCGGGATCCGCAGTTCCTGGCCGAAGGAGACGGTGGTGCGCGAGCGGTATCCGTGCGGAGAAGGGTCGGAGCAGCAGGTGATCTCCCGGTCCTGCATGTCGACCACCAGGTAGACGGGGACCAGCCGACCGTAGACCTGGAGTTTGTCCTCCCAGTCCGCGTCCCGGGTGGAGACGGAGGTGAACTCGGCGACGAGGGACAGGGCCTCGGCCTCGGCGTGCCGTCCCTCGGCGTCGAAAGCCGACACGTCAGCGACATAGAGGTCCGGCCCGTAGGCGCGCTCGGCGTCCGGGAAGCGGAAGAGGAAGGGCGCGATCTCTACGACGTGCTTTTCCGGGGCGTGGGCCTTCAGCTGCTCACGCAGTGAACTCATCGGGCGGTAGTAGCGCAGCTTGGACCACCGCGACACGACGATCTTCCCCCGGATGAGTTCGGCCTTGAAGCCGTCTGGCGTGTCCAGCTCTTCGACGGTCCGCAGAAGCCTGTCGAACGTTCGTTCCCCTTGGTCGACTATGGGCGTGGCCTGCTCCGTCATGGCGGTCACCCTAATCCTCCGGATGCTGCGTCGTGCCGACTGAACCCCGTACCTCACCCAGGCTGGTGCGGAACCCGATGCCCTGCCCTCGTTCCGGGCCGGATTCACCCCCGCACCCGCCCACCCCGAACGCCTCAGCCCAGCCGCCGGTCCTTCAGCGCCGGGAAGGACTCCCGGGTCGTCGCCACCCGGGACAGGTCCAGATCCACCGTCAGGACCTCCTCGCCCTCGCCCGCCTCCGCCAGGACCTCGCCCCACGGGTCGATCACCACGCTGTGGCCCGCCTGCGGGACGCCCGCGTGGGTGCCGCCGGTGCCGCAGGCCAGGACGTACGCCTGGTTCTCGACCGCGCGGGCGCGCGCGAGGAGCGTCCAGTGGGCCAGGCGCTTGGCGGGCCAGCCCGCCGGGATCACGAAGGTCTGCGCGCCCGCGTCGACCAGGCCCCGGAACAGCTCGGGGAAGCGCAGGTCGTAGCAGGTGGCGAGGCCCGCCACGGTCTCCGGGAGCGCCACGGTGACCAGTTCGGCGCCCGCGCTCATCAACAGCGCCTCGCCCTGGTCGAAACCGAAGCGGTGGATCTTGCGGTACGTGGCCGCGAGCTCGCCCTCGGGCGTGAGGACGAGGGAGGTGTTGTAGAGGCCGCCGTCCGCCGCCCGCTCGGGCACGGACCCGGCGTGCAGCCAGACTCCCGCGTCCCGCGCGGCCTTTGACATGGCCGAAAACGTCGGTCCGTCAGAAACCGACTCCGCCTCGGACTCGAAGCTCTCGTACGCGAACGCGCCGACCGTCCACAGCTCCGGGAGCACCACGAGGTCGCTGCCCCGCTGCTCGCGCACCAGCGAAGCCGCCCGCTGCCTGCGCGAACTGACCGGTTCCTGGGGGTCTACACCGAATTGGATGAGAGAGGCGCGCACACTACCACCGTCCTGGCATTCGAGTTGTCAACACGGGCCTACGATCGTCACACGAAAGCACTGCCGGGGTGCCTTTCGGCAGCGTAACTTAACTGCCACAGCGCCCAGCCCGCGTACGTACAGAACCGCCGAGGGGTCCCGTGACCGTCCATCCCAGCCTCCAGACCTACGCCGACGCCTGGACCCACTCCATCGAGGCGATAACCGAGCTGGTGCTGCCGCTCGTCGAGGGCGAGTGGAACCGCGCCACTCCGTGCCCGTCGTGGTCGGTGCGCGACATCGTGTCGCACATCATCGGCATGGAGTGCGAACAGCTCGGCGACCCGCGTCCGATCCATACGCTGCCGCGCGATCTCTACCACGTGCAGAGTGAGTTCGCGCGCTACATGGAGATGCAGGTCGATGTGCGCAGACACCACACCGCGCCGGAGATGACCTCCGAACTGGAGTACACGGTCATCCGCCGGGCGCGGCAGCTGCGCAACGAGAACCGGGCCCCCGACACCATGGTCCGCGCGCCGCTCGGCGCCGAGCAGACCCTGGAACTGGCGCTGCGGATGCGGGCGTTCGACGTGTGGGTGCACGAGCAGGATCTGCGCACGGCGCTCGGCAAGCCGGGCAACCTGGACTCGCCGGGCGCGTACGTGGCCCGTGACGTCCTGCTGCAGACGCTGCCCAGGGTGGTCGCCAAGGACGCGGGCGCCCCGCCGAGCTCGGCGGTCGTCTTCGACATCCACGGGCCGGTCGAGTTCCTGCGTACGGTACGGGTCGACGCCGAGGGGCACGGCACGATCGACGGCGCGCCCTCGCTCGGGCCGCTCGCCACGATCGCGATGGACTGGGAGACGTTCATGCGGCTGGCCTGCGGCCGGGTCCGCCCGCACGCGGTCGTGGACCGGGTGAAGACCGAGGGCGACCAGGAGCTGGCCCAGGCGATCCTGCGGCACTTCGCGGTGACGCCGTAACCCCTACAGGTCCTCGGCCTCAGACCGTGACGTGGACCGCCTCCACCCGGCTCGCCACCAAGTGGTCGCGCTCGCGGTGGGCCGCGCGGGAGCGCAGCCGCAGGATCTGTACGACGCCGAGCGCTTCGAGGACGAACACCGAGGAGAAGGCGATCCGGTAGTTGTCGCCGGTCGCGTCCAGCAGGACGCCGACGGCGAGCAGGGTCGTCATCGAGGCGACGAAGCCGCCCATGTTGGTGATGCCGGACGCCGTGCCCTGGCGCTCGGGCGGGTTCGCGGGCCGGGAGAAGTCGAACCCGATCATCGAGGCGGGCCCGCAGGCGCCGAGCACCACGCAGAGCGTGATGAGCAGCCAGATCGGCGCGTGCTGCCCGGGATACGCGACCACGGCGCCCCACAGCGCGGCCGTCGCCCCGACCGTCCCGAGGGCGAGCGGCAGCCGGGCCTCGTGGTGGCGCGCGATGAGCTGCCCGTACACGAGTCCGACGACCATGTTGGAGAGCACCACGAGCGTCAGCAGCTCCCCGGCCGTGCCCCGGGACAGCCCCTGCGCCTCGACCAGGAACGGCATCCCCCACAGCAGCAGGAACACCATGGCCGGGAACTGGGTGGTGAAGTGCACCCACATGCCCAGGCGCGTCCCCGGCTCGCGCCAGGACGCCGCGATCTGACGGCGTACGTACGCGCCCCCGGCGTGCGCGGCGGGCGCGGGCTCGTGGCCCTCGGGGTGGTCCTTGAGGAAGAGCAGCAGCAGGACGAGCACGACCACGCCCGCCAGCGAGCTGCCCGCGAACGTCCGCGTCCAACCGATCCCGTGCAGGGAGCGGGCGATGACGACGGTGGAGACGAGGTTGCCCGCCATCCCGAACAACGCCGCGACCTGCGCGATCAGCGGCCCGCGCCGGGCCGGGAACCAGCGCGAGCCCAGCCGCAGCACGCTGATGAACGTCATCGCGTCGCCGCAGCCGAGCAGCGCGCGGGAGGCCAGGGCGGTGCCGTACGAGGGCGAGAGCGCGAAGCCGAGCTGGCCGGCGCTGAACAGGACGACGCCGAGGGTCAGCACCTTCTTGGTGCCGAGCCGGTCGACCATGAGGCCGACGGGTATCTGCATGCCGGCGTAGACCAGCAGCTGGAGTATGGAGAAGGTGGAGAGCGCGGAGGCGTTGACGTGGAAGCGGTCGGCGGCGTCGAGCCCGGCGACGCCCAGACTGGTGCGGAAGATGACGGCGACGAAGTAGACGGCGACGCCGATGCCCCAGACGAGGACGGCCCGGCGGCCGCCGAGGGGGTCACCGGGCAGGGACGCGTTCGCCCCGGACGCGCCCGCTCCGGACCCGCCTGCCCCGGACGCGCCTGCTCCGGATGCGGCGGAACTCATCGTTCGTCACCCCGGACCAGGACCTTGACCCAGCTCAGGTGCTGGCGCACACAGTGCGCGGCGCGCTCGGCGTCCCCGGCCCGGATGGCGTCCAGCATCTCCTCGTGCTCGACGATGTTCTTGGCGATCCGGTCGGGCTGCGCGTGCATCACGGCGACGCCCATCCGCAGCTGCCGGTCGCGCATCTGGTCGTAGAGCCGCGACAGGATGTCGTTCCCGGCGTTGCGCACGATCTCGGCATGGAAGCAGCGGTCGGTGACGGCGACGGCGGCGAGGTCCCCGGCGGCGGCGTTCGCCTTCTGCTCCGCCAGGAGCTCTTCGAGCCGCGCGATCAGCCGCTCGGGCGCGGGCACCGCCTTGCGGGCGGCGAACTCCTCGACCAGGAGCCGGGTCTCGACCACGTCGGCGGTCTCCTGCGCGGAGACGGCGAGGACGAGCGCGCCCTTCTTGGGGTAGAGCCGGATGAGCCCTTCCACTTCGAGCTTGAGCAGCGCTTCCCGCACGGGCGTGCGCGAAACCCCGACGGCCTCGGCCAGCTCGCCCTCGGTGAGCAGCGTCCCACCCTCGTAACGCCGGTCGAGTACGGCCTGCTTGACGTGCATGTACACGCGGTCGGCGGCGGGGGGCTGCTTCACGGACCGGTTGGCGGACGGGTGGGCGGACGGGTGGCTCAAAGCGGAGGGCGCGGCGGGCATGCGCACAGGATAGATACAACGGGTGTACGTGAGAAAGGGGCGTCCGGATGGCGGACCGGACGCCCCGTGTCAGCGGCTTGGTTCAGGTGTGGGCACCTTGGCTCAGGCCGTCTCCAGCGCGCCCAGCACCCGCCCCACGTTCTTCTTCTCCGTGACGACGAGAACCGGCGTCCGCCCGTCCCGGCACTCCACGACCAGCGTCTCGGCCGGGTAGTCGCCGCCGCCCGGGTCGGTCCAGTACGGCGGGCGGACCCGCTGCGGGACGAGGGTGCGCGGCACGGTCGTCCGGGCGAACGCGCCCGTCGGGTCGGGGGTGGTCGCGAACAGGCCCCGGCCGGTGACCAGATAGCCGCCACCGTGGCCCGCGCGGTACGGCACGTCCCCGAGGACCGCGCCGGGGAAGATCTCCTCACCGCTCCCGGGGGCGACCGGCTCGACCTCGATGGTGTCGTCCTTCGGCCTGCGCCGCCCGAGCACGAAACCGGCCAGCAGGCACCCGACCAGAGTCACGGCGACGGCCCCGGCGGTGCCCAGCAGCGCGTCCCGGACGCTGTCGGCCAGCAGCGCAAGGCCGACCCCGACCCAGGCGGCGCCGAACGCGGCCACCGTCGGCAGCGCGACCTGCCAGGGGTTGGCCCGGCGGGAGGAGCCCGAGCGCCGGGACCACCAGTACGCGGACCACAGGAACCCGGTGCTGAAGACGCCGAGCCCGAGGCCCCAGGCGGCGAACGGGCGCCAGTTGCCGGTCGGATCGGCGTACGCGGCCTGCCAGCCGTCCGCGAAGTGGACGGCCCGGATCTGGCCGCGCCAGTACCGGACATGGACCCGGTCCCCTGACGAGTTCCCGGCGCGCCCCTCCAGCCGGGCCCGGTCGGTCGTCCCGTCGGCCAGCTTCACGTACATCCAGTAGGACACCGTCTTGCGATGGGCGTCCCGGGTGTGGTCGACGCGCGCGGGCACGGACCGCAGGCAGTCCTCGCCGGACGGGGGCGCGGACTGGGGCTGGGCCGGGGACTGGGGCGCGGGGCAGGCGACGGCGGCCCGGAAGTCGTGCTCGGAGTCGAGCGCGCGAGGCATGTTCACGAGCAGCAGCCAGGCCGCGATGAGAGCGAAGGCGGCGCCGAGCGTCGCGGAGTAGATGAGCCCGCCGCGGTTGCGCGGGCGCGATGAGCCGTCCGATGTACGGAACGGCTTGTCCTGTTTCGGTACCACGCAGTCATTCTGCGCCGCGATGATCAAGCCGGAGCGACAAGATCACGTCAAGATTCGAGGCGTGGACGAGCGCGGTGGCGGCCCCCGGCACGCCGATGAACGGCCGGGGGCGCTACTGCGGGGCTACGCCCAGGTGATGAGCCGCTTCGGCTGCTCCAGGATCGCGGCGACATCCGCCAGGACCTTGGAGCCGAGCTCGCCGTCGACCAGACGATGGTCGAACGACAGCGCCAGGGTGGTCACCTGACGGGGCTTCACCTTGCCCTTGTGGACCCACGGCTGGAGCTTGATCGCGCCGACCGCCAGGATCGCCGCCTCGCCGGGGTTGAGGATCGGCGTGCCGGTGTCGACGCCGAAGACGCCGACGTTGGTGATCGTGACCGTACCGCCCTGCATGGCCGCCGGGGACGTCTTGCCCTCGCGGGCCGTCGACACCAGCTCGCCCAGCGACGCCGCCAGCTGCGGCAGCGTCTTGTCGTGCGCGTCCTTGATGTTCGGGACGATCAGACCGCGCGGGGTGGCGGCCGCGATGCCCAGGTTCACATAGTGCTTGAGGACGATCTCCTGCGCCGCCTCGTCCCACGACGCGTTGACGTCGGGGTTGCGCTTGATGGCGACCAGCAGGGCCTTGGCGATGAGCAGGAGCGGGTTGACCCGCAGGCCCGCCATCTCCTTGTCGCCCTTGAGCTCCTCGACCAGCTTCATCGTGCGCGTCACGTCGACCGTCACGAACTCCGTGACGTGCGGGGCCGTGAACGCCGAACCCACCATCGCCGCCGCGGTCGCCTTGCGTACACCCTTGACGGGGATACGGGTCTCGCGGGCGCCGGCGGGCTGAACTTCCGCCGTGGGCACGGGCGTTGTTTCACGTGAAACGTCGACCGGCTCGACCGCCGGCGCGGGCGCGGGCGCGGCGGCCGCGTGGACGTCCGCGCGGGTGATGATGCCGTCCGGGCCGGTGGGGACCACGGTCGCCAGGTCGATGCCCAGGTCCTTGGCGAGCTTGCGGACCGGCGGCTTCGCCAGGGGCTTGGCGGCCGGCGGGGCCGCGTGGCCGTTCATCTCGGCCTGCACGGCGGCCTGTACGGCTGCGGCCGCCCCCTGCTCGGGAACCGAAGTCCCCTTGCGCGCACGGCGCTTGGTGGAGGACTCGGCGACCCCGTACCCGACGAGGACCGGCTGGCGGCCCTTGGGCGCCTCCTCCTCGTCGGATTCGGCGGCGGGGGTCTCAACGACCGGCGCCTGGACCGGCGCGGCCTCGGCGACCGGCTCACCGGAGCCCGGCGCCACGTCCACCGAGATGATCACCTCGCCGACGTCCACCGTCGTGCCCTCGGGGAAGCGCAGCTCGTGCACCACACCGTCGTAGGGGATGGGCAGTTCGACGGCCGCCTTCGCCGTCTCCACCTCGCACACGACCTGGCCGTCCGTCACCGTGTCACCGGGCTGGACGTACCACTTGAGGATCTCCGCCTCGGTGAGCCCCTCGCCGACGTCCGGCATCTTGAACTCGCGGAAGCGGGCAGAAGTTTCAGTCATGGTCACGGGACTCCTCAGTACGCCAGCGAGCGGTCGACGGCGTCGAGCACCCGGTCAAGGCCCGGCAGGTACTCCTCCTCCAGGCGCGCCGGCGGGTACGGGGCGTGGTAGCCGCCGACCCGGAGCACCGGGGCCTCCAGGTGGTAGAAGCTGCGCTCGGTGATCCGCGCGGCGATCTCCGCGCCCGCGCCGTAGAAGACCGGGGCCTCGTGGACGACCACCAGACGGCCCGTCTTCTCCACCGACGCCTGCACCGTGTCGAAGTCGATCGGGGACATCGAGCGCAGGTCCAGGACCTCGATCGACTTGCCCTCCTCCTGGGCGGCGGCGGCCGCCTCCACGCAGACCTTCACCATCGGGCCGTACGCGACCAGCGTCAGATCCGAACCCTCGCGGACCGTACGGGCCTTGTGCAGCGGGCCGGGGATGGCGTCGGTGTCGACCTCGCCCTTGTCCCAGTAGCGCCGCTTCGGCTCGAAGTAGATGATCGGGTCGTCGCTCTGGATGGCCTGCTGCATCATCCAGTACGCGTCCGACGCGTTCGAGGGCGAGACCACCTTCAGGCCCGGGACGTGCGCGAACAGCGCCTCGGGCGACTCGCTGTGGTGCTCGACCGCGCCGATGCCGCCGCCGTAGGGGATACGGACGACGACCGGCAGCTTGATCTTGCCGAGCGCGCGGGCGTGCATCTTCGCGAGCTGGGTGACGATCTGGTCGTACGCCGGGAAGACGAAACCGTCGAACTGGATCTCCACGACCGGGCGGTAGCCGCGCAGGGCCAGACCGATCGCGGTGCCGACGATGCCGGACTCGGCCAGCGGCGTGTCGATGACCCGGCCCTCGCCGAAGTCCTTCTGCAGCCCGTCGGTGACCCGGAAGACGCCGCCGAGCTTGCCGACGTCCTCACCCATGATCAGGACCTTGGGGTCGGTCTCCATCGCCTTGCGCAGCGACTCGTTGATCGCCTTCGCGATGGGAAGCTTCTGTACGGTCATGGCTACTTGCCCTCCCCGTCCGCGAACGACGCCTGGTAGGCCGCGAACTGGGCCCGCTCCTCGTCGACGAGCGCGTGCCCGTCGGCGTAGATGTTCTCGAAGATCGCCATGCGGTCGGGGTCGGGCATGGCCCGCACCGCCTCGCGCACGCGTTTGCCGAGCGTCTCCGACTCCTCCTCAAGGGAGGCGAAGAAGGCCTCGTCGGCGTGGCCCGCTTTCTCCAGGTAGGTGCGCAGCCGCAGGATCGGGTCCTTGGCCTCCCACGCCTCGCGCTCCTCGTCCGCCCGGTACTTCGTCGGGTCGTCGGAGGTGGTGTGCGCGCCCATCCGGTACGTGAACGCCTCGACCAGGGTCGGGCCCTCGCCGCGCCGGGCGCGCTCCAGCGCGGACCGGGTCACGGCCAGGCACGCCAGCACGTCGTTGCCGTCGACGCGGACGCCCGGGAAGCCGTAGCCCTGGGCGCGCTGGTAGAGCGGCACCCGGGTCTGCTTCTCGGTCGGCTCCGAGATCGCCCACTGGTTGTTCTGGCAGAAGAACACGACCGGGGCGTTGTAGACGGCGGAGAAGGTGAACGACTCCGCGACATCGCCCTGGCTGGAGGCGCCGTCGCCGAAGTAGGCGATGACCGCGGAATCCGCGCCGTCCTTGGCCACCCCCATGGCGTAACCGGTCGCGTGCAGCGTCTGCGAGCCGATGACGATCGTGTACAGGTGGAAGTTGTTGCTGTTGGGGTCCCAGCCGCCGTGGTTCACGCCGCGGAACATGCCGAGCAGATTGGTGGGGTCCACCCCCCGGCACCAGGCCACGCCGTGCTCGCGGTACGTGGGGAACACGTAGTCGTCGTCGCGCAGCGCGCGGCCGGAGCCGATCTGGGCGGCCTCCTGGCCGAGCAGCGAGGCCCACAGACCCAGCTCGCCCTGGCGCTGCAGTGCGGTGGCCTCGGCGTCGAAACGCCTGGTCAGCACCATGTCGCGGTAGAGCCCGCGCAGCTCTTCGGGCGTCAGGTCAACGTCGTAGTCAGGGTGCTCGACCCGCTCGCCCTCGGGCGTCAGCAGTTGTACGAGCTCGGGGCCGGCGCCTGCCTTCTTGGCGTCCTCGGCGCTGCTACCGGTGCGCTTGCTGCTGCGTCGCGGCTTGCGCGCGGCAGTGCTCTCCACGGTCACGTGCGTGCTCCTCCGTCTGTCCGGCCCCCGGGTTCGCCGGTGTGGCCAGTTGCGGCTCCTCGCCTGCTTCCGGTCGCGGGTGCACGGGGGTGGGTGCGCCTCGCCGGGACAGGCGTGACAGGTGCCCCGGCGAGCGCCCTGTCATAGGCACGTTACCCAGTGCTGCGCATTACTGCGAAACCCCATTTGACCTGCGATTTTGCTTGGATTTCCAAGTAAATCCGGAAAGCGGGGAACAATCACTGGTCACAGCACTGATGACAGCCTTGCAGGCCGCCGGAACAACGGCACGTTATCCCGGTCACCTACGGCACGGGAAGAGCGAATGTGTGAGACTGATTCCGTGCGCGAAACAGGCAAAATCACCGTATTCCTGCTCGACGACCACGAAGTGGTCCGCCGCGGCGTCCACGAAATGCTGTCCGTCGAGGACGACATCGAGGTGGTCGGCGAGGCCGGCACCGCGGCGGATGCCCTGGTCAGGATCCCCGCGACCCGTCCGGACGTGGCCGTGCTCGACGTCCGGCTGCCGGACGGCAGCGGCGTGGAGGTCTGCCGCGAGATCCGGTCACAGAACGAGGACATCAAGTGCCTGATGCTGACGTCGTTCGCGGATGACGAGGCCCTTTTTGATGCCATTATGGCCGGTGCGTCCGGTTACGTCCTGAAGGCGATCCGGGGCAACGAACTGCTCACGGCGGTACGCGACGTGGCGGCCGGCAAGTCCCTCCTCGACCCGGTCGCGACGGCCCGCGTCCTGGAACGCCTGCGCGACGGCGGCAGCGCCAAGCGCGACGACCGCCTGGCGAACCTGACGGAGCAGGAGCGCAAGATCCTCGACCTGATCGGCGAGGGCCTGACGAACCGGGTGATCGGCGAGCGCCTGCACCTGGCGGAGAAGACGATCAAGAACTACGTCTCGTCCCTGCTGTCGAAACTGGGCATGGAGCGCAGGTCGCAGGCGGCGGCGTACGTGGCCCGCCTACAGGCAGAAAAGCACTAGCCCCCACCCCGCCCGTTCCCGCTGTGACATGTGCGGCTCCGCCGCGTGGCCTCCGGGGGTGGGTGGGGGTGAGGGTGGTCTCCCGGGGGCGGGGCCCCCGGCCCCCTTCGCGGGGGCTGCGCCCCTGCACCCCGCTCACGGTCGCTCGACCGCGGACCGTGCTGGGTTGCCCGCGCAGTTCCCCGCGCCCCTCAAGAGGGCCCTCCGGGCCCATTCAAGCGCGCGGGGCTGCGACATATGCGGCTCCGCCGCGTGGGCACGACCAGCCCAAAACAGCCCGCCGCACCCGCCGACGGCCCGCTTTCAGGGGCGCGGGGCTGCGACATATGCGGCTCCGCCGCGTGGGCACGACCAGCTGCACACCGCCCGCAGACGACCTACCGGCCCGCCGTTAAGGGGCGCGGGGCTACGACATATGCGGCTCCGCCGCGTGGGCGCGACCAGCCCCCACCGGCCCGCACCCGACCGGCAACCGCCGGAGGCTTTCGGGAAGGGGTGGGGTGGGGGGAAACGGGCGTCAGCCCCCACCGGCCCGCAGCCGGAAAACGGAGCCCAGGGGCGGAGACCCACCGGCCCGCAGCCGAAAGGGGTCCGAGGGCGCAGCCCCGGGGATTCGGGACCTAGGGCCCGGGATCCAGGGGCCGGCGGCACTGGCCGGGGGTGTAGCACCGGAACGAGAGTGGACCCATGTCCACCGAGGAAACCCGCGCGATCGACCTGCTCCGCAGAGTCTCGTACGGCCGCATAGCCACCAGCATGCGAGCCCTCCCCTTCGTGGCCCCGGCCCGCCACATCGTGGTCGACGGCCGCGTCATCCTCCGTATCCACGCGGGCCTCGGCTACCACGAAGCCTGCGCGGGCAGCGTCGTGGCGTACGGCGCCGACAACCTCTGCGCGGGCGAACCGGCCGCCGCACCCAAAAGCACCGCCACATCCGGCACAGGCACCGGCACAGGCACCGGCACCGGCCCCGGCCCCGGCCCCGCACGCCAAAGCGCCGCCACCCGCCTCTGGTCCGTCCAGTTCACCGGCACCGCCGAACCCGTCACCCCCACCCCCGCCGAACTGGACCTGTTCGGCCCGGCGCCCCGCCGCGTGGACGGCGAGGACTTCATCCCCGTCTACCTCCGCATCGAACCCCAGTTCGTAACCGTCCACTCCCTGGACTATTCCGCAGAGCGCCACCTGCGCCACGCCGCGTGATCTAACATCTGGCGCGTGCCGCGCTCATATGCAACCCCGCCCGTGAGGGACCTGCTGCGCCGATACGCCTCGCTGGGCGAGCCGCTGGCCTGCGAACCCGTCGCCCAGGGCCTCCTCAACCGCGGTTACCGCCTGGCCACCACCCGCGGCGAGTACTTCCTCAAGCACCACCTCGACGGCGACCACCAGGCCATCGCCCGCCAGCACGACGCCACCCGCCGCCTCCAGACACTCGGCGTGCCCGTCGCGCCTCCCGTGCCGGACGACGACGGCGACACCGTCACCGTCCTCGGCGGCCGCTGCTACGCCCTGCACCCCTGGATCCACGGCCGCCACCGCGACGGCGCCCAGCTCGGCGCCGTCGGCTCACGACGGCTCGGCGCGCTGCTCGGCCTCGTACACACCTGCCTGGAAGAGATCATGGAGGGCCGCACCCCGGGAACGCAGGCGGACCCGCGGACAGCCGCGCAACCGGAGTCGCGGACAGGGGCGCAAAGGGGCGCACAGCCACGCACACACGCGGGCGTACACATCCCCGCCCAGGCGCACACGTCCACGCACACGCAAACAATCGCACCAATGGACGCACGGACGGGCGCACCGGCGGACGCCGGCCCCGCCACCCACGCCAGCGCCGACCCCGCCGACACCTTCGCCCTCATCGACGACCTGCTCGCCCGCACCCGCCGGCGCCGCCCCCGCGACTCCTTCGACGAGCTCGCCGAACACCGGCTGCGCGAGCGCCGCGTCCTCATCGAGGAGCACGCCCACCGCCGACCGCCCGCCCAGCCCGCCGGCGGCTGGGTGCACGGCGACTTCCACCCCCTGAACCTGCTCTACCAGGGCAAGGAACCGGCCGCGATCGTCGACTGGGACCGCCTCGGCGTCCAGCCCCGCGCGGAAGAGGCGGTACGGGCCGCCGTGATCTTCTTCGTCCGCCCGGCCGGGGAGCTGGAGCTGGACAAGGTCCGCGCGTACGCCCGGGCGTACCGGCTCGCGACCGGCGCCGACCCGGCCGAACTGGCCGCCGCCGTCCACCGCGTGTGGTGGGAACGGCTCAACGACTTCTGGATCCTGCGCTGGCGCTACCAGCTCCACGACCGAAGGGCCGACCCGCAGTTCCCCGCGGCGTCGGCCCTGGCGGTCTGGTGGACCAGCGAATACGAGGCGGTCTGCGAGGCGTTCGCGGGCTAGGGCCCGAACGGCCCGACGTCCGGCCGCCGTTGGACGCGGGGCCGCACAGCGGTCACCGCGCCCCGGACGTCACCTCGCACCTCACGGCGTCTTGGGCGTGCTCCCACCGGCGCTCTGACCGGCCGTCGTCCCCGTCGCGGTGCCCGCGTTCGCACCGGCCGTGCTGCCCGAGTTCGCACCGGCGTTGGTGCCCCCGTTCGCACCGGCCGTGCTGCCCGTGCTCGTGCCCTCGCTCGCGCCGGTGCTCGTCCCGGAGGACGTGCCCGTGTCGGTACCGGTGCTGGTACCCGAGTCGGTGCCCGTGCTGGTGCCCTGGTTCGTGCCGGTGCTCGTCCCGGTGGACGTGCCCTGGTTCGTGCCGGTGCTCGTCCCGGACGACGTCCCCTGGTTCGTCCCCGGCGACGGCGAGGTCGACCGGTGCGGCTTGCGCGACGGCTTGCGGCTCGGCTCCTCGTCGCCACCGCCGGTCGTCGTGTTCTGGTCCTGGCCCCGGGTGTTCTGGTCCTCCGGCGTCGGCGAGGTCTGCGACTCGGACTGCGACGGCGTGGTGGAGACCGTCGGGTGCTTGGGCGTCCCGCCGCTGTCCTTCTTGTTCGCCGCGTTGATCGCGAAGGCCACGCCCGCCGCGATCGCGACGATCGCGAGCACCACGAACAGCAGCACCTTGCCCCGGCCACCGCGACGGCGGCCGCCGTTGCCGTAGCCGTTGCCGTTGTAGCCGCCCGGACCGTAGCCGCCGTCGTACCCGCCGTCGTCCGGGTTCATCGGCGGCAGGATCGGACCGCGGAACTGCGAGGTCTCCCCGTGCATGGGGTGGCCCATGGCCGTGGTCGGCGCGGTCATGCCCATGGCGGGGGTGTGGGCGCCCTCGTGCATCACCGCGACCGGGCCGGTGTTCCAGGTGCCGGTGTGGCTGCCCTGCGCCTGGAGCATCTGCAGTCCGTACTGGACCAGGCCGCGCATCTCCTCGGCGGACTGGAAACGGTCGTCCGGGTCCTTGGCGAGAGAACGCATGACGAGGCCGTCGAGTTCCGGCGGCGCCACATCCGATACCTGGGACGGCGGAACCGGGGTGTCCTGCACGTGCTGGTACACCACTGACAACGGTGTCTCGCCGGTGAAGGGCGGGCGCAGCGCGAGCAGTTCGTACAGCAGACAGCCGGTCGCGTACAGGTCGGAGCGGTGGTCGACGGCCTTGCCCAGCGCCTGCTCGGGCGAGAGGTACTGCGGCGTGCCCATGACCATGCCGGTCTGGGTCATCGTCGACTGCGCGCCGTGCAGGGCGCGCGCGATGCCGAAGTCCATCACCTTGACCGCGCCGGTGTGCGTAATGATCACGTTCGCGGGCTTGATGTCGCGGTGCACGATGCCGTGCTGGTGCGAGTACGCCAGCGCCTCAAGGACGCCGGAGACGATGATCAGCGCCTGCTCCACGGGCGGCGCGTCCGCGTCGACCAGGAGGTCGCGGATGGTGCGGCCCTCGACCAGCTCCATCACGATGTACGGGACGGTCTGACCGCCCACCACGTCCTCGCCCGAGTCGTAGACCGCCACCACCGCATGGTGGTTGAGGCCGGCCACCGACTGCGCCTCGCGCGTGAAGCGGGCCTTGGAGACCGGGTCCTCGGCGAGGTCGGGCCGCAGCAGCTTCACCGCGACCGTACGGCCCAGACGTACGTCCTCCGCCGCGAAGACCTCCGCCATGCCGCCGC
This sequence comes from Streptomyces sp. NPDC048696, assembly GCF_043198895.1. Lineage (NCBI taxonomy): Bacteria > Bacillati > Actinomycetota > Actinomycetes > Kitasatosporales > Streptomycetaceae > Streptomyces > Streptomyces sp. NPDC048696. Next base: position 311,546 of record NZ_JBICVJ010000003.1, read on the forward strand.
GGCCGAGCCGGTGCGTCAGCCGGTAGCGGCCGTCACCGACGAGTCCGCCGACCCACGACTCGTGATCCTGCGCATCGGCCATCCCGGCGCCGTTTCCCTCGGGTTCGGGTGCCATCAGTCCTCGCCGTCGTGTCTGGCCGCGTCAGCGGTGGTTCCTTACGGTCTTACGGTCATGCGCAGTGCCTTGCTGCCTCGTCGCGGCCTGGTCCTGCTGGTACTGCCGGTGTGCCCTGCTGGTCTGCGTCCTACTGGTTGTGCAGTAGTGCACGCTACAGCGTTCGCGCGGGGCGCCGGTTCGGGATGGACCGGCCATCCAATCGGTTCCGCGTGTACCCATGCAAATTCGATGCGATTCCTGTAACGCTTACGAGACGCTTCTTGCGCGTACGGTCACGGAACGGGCACTCGGCTTGACGTGTCGTACCCCTCGGGCAGACTTGCCTAGAAAATTTCAAGGATCATCACTGGCCACCGCGCCAAGGGGGAAGCACAGTCATGAGCCAGGACGGCGCACAGGGCCGCTATGCGGGCGGCTCCATCGCGGGCGGGCGCTACCAGCTGCGCGACCTCCTCGGCGAAGGCGGCATGGCCTCGGTCTACCTGGCGTACGACGCCGCGCTCGACCGCCAGGTGGCCATCAAGACCCTGCACACCGAACTCGGCCGAGAAGCGTCCTTCCGCGAGCGCTTCCGCCGCGAGGCCCAGGCCGTCGCCAAGCTCCAGCACACCAACATCGTGTCGGTCTTCGACACCGGCGAGGACGAGCTGGGCGGCGCGACGATGCCGTACATCGTCATGGAGTACGTGGAGGGCCAGCCGCTCGGCTCGGTGCTGCACAGCGACGTCCAGCAGTACGGCGCGATGCCCGCCGACAAGGCCCTCAAGATGACCGCCGACGTCCTGGCGGCCCTTGAGGTCAGCCACGAGATGGGCCTGGTCCACCGCGACATCAAGCCCGGCAACGTGATGGTCACCAAGCGTGGCGTGGTCAAGGTCATGGACTTCGGCATCGCGCGCGCCATGCAGTCCGGCGTCACCTCGATGACCCAGACCGGCATGGTCGTCGGCACCCCGCAGTACCTCTCGCCCGAGCAGGCGCTCGGCCGCGGCGTCGACGCCCGCTCCGACCTGTACTCGGTCGGCATCATGCTCTTCCAGCTGATCACCGGCCGGATCCCGTTCGACGCGGACTCCCCGCTGGCCATCGCGTACGCGCACGTCCAGGAGGAGCCGGTCGCGCCCTCCTCGTTCAACCGCTCCATCCCGCCGGCCCTGGACGCACTGGTCGCCCGCGCGCTGAAGAAGAACCCGAACGAGCGCTTCCCCAGCGCGGCCGCGATGCGCGACGAGATCGCCCGTATCTCGGCCAGCGGCCAGACCGGCGCGGCTCCGGTGATCACCGGCGGCGCCCCGGTCTCCAGCGGCCAGGGCGTCGGCTCGGCGGTCTTCCCGCCGCTGGACTCCTCGGCCCAGCCGGGCTACCAGGGCAGCGTCCAGACGCCGTACCAGGCGAGCCCGTACGGCCCGCCGACCCCGGCCCCGACGCCGACGCCGCAGCCCTCGTACGGCTACCCGCAGCAGCAGATGCAGCAGCCGGCCCCGATGGCCCAGCACACCCCGCCGCCCTACACGACCTCGCCGACCGGCCCGAGCGCTCCGGCCGTGGGCGGCGGTTCTTCTTCGAAGAAGAACACGCCCGTGATCGTCGGCGCGATCGCGGTCGCCGTCCTCGCGGTCGGCGGCCTGGTCACGGCGCTGATGATGAACAGCGGCGGCGACTCGGGCAAAACCGGCGACTCCAAGGCCTCCGGCTCCGCCGTCGCGGGCCACAAGGGCCCGGAGCGCAGCCGCACGCTGGACACCACCAAGTGCACCAGCCCGCAGAAGTCCGCCATCGACCCGTCGAAGGTCCAGGCGCCCGACTTCTCCTACAAGGACATCCTCTCGGTGAAGTCCTGTATCCAGGCCGCGGGCTGGAAGCTCAACACCGATTCGGTCGACAACGGCCAGTGGGGCCAGGACACCGTGGTCACCCAGTTCCCGGCGGCGGGCGTGGACGTGGACCCGAAGGAAGCCCAGTTCAGCCTGACGGTCTCGACGGGCAACCCGCCGCAGCAGTAGGCGCGCTGACGCGCCGCCCGGTACGCCGGGCGGCGCACACCGCACTCGACAGGACCTCCCGCCCGAGATGCCGGAAATGTCCGCTCGTGTGACGCTGACCCCATGGCTACACGGCTCCGGACACTCAGCGCGGGCACCGCGCTGGCGGGCCTGCTGTTCCTGACGCCACCGGCGTACGCCGACGAAGGGTCACCGCCGCCGTCCACCCGGTCGCCCTCCCCGACGCTCGACCAGCGCCTGGCGGGCCGCAGGGCCGGGGAGGGACGAGCGCGTCCGGGACGGGCGCCGGAGAGCCTGCCGTACGTGCCCGACGCATCGGCGGAGCCGATCCCCGCGGCCATCCCCCCTGCGACGCCCGTACCGCCACCGAGCGCGCCCCCGGCGGCCGCCGCCCGCAAGAGGGCGTCACCGGGCCGGCTGTCGAGCTCGTCCGAGCTGCGGGTGCATGTGCTGTCGATGGGGGCGGGCCTGGCGCTGACGGGACTGGGCCTGGCTTTCCTCGCCCTGCGCCTGCGCCGCCCGTAGAACGAGCTGTTCAGCTTGCCGAAGAGGGGTGGATCATTTCTCTTCGGGGGCACAACGTGATGTGAGGCACGTGTGCGAGAGAATGGACGGCATGGAGATGCCGAGGAACGAACAGTCGCCGGACAGCCCCCACATCCTGGTCGTCGGACAGGACGGTATGGCCATCGGCGGCGGTGACGACGAGTCGCGCGAGGTCCCGGTGACGGAGATGGTCGAACAACCCGCCAAGGTCATGCGCATCGGCAGCATGATCAAGCAGCTCCTGGAAGAAGTACGCGCGGCCCCTCTGGACGAGGCGAGCCGGGTACGCCTGAAGAACATCCACGCCTCGTCCGTCAAGGAACTGGAAGACGGCCTGGCCCCGGAGCTGGTGGAGGAGCTGGAGCGCCTGTCGCTCCCCTTCACCGACGAAGCGATCCCGTCCGAAGCGGAACTGCGCATCGCACAGGCCCAGTTGGTCGGCTGGCTGGAGGGCCTCTTCCACGGCATCCAGACGGCCCTGTTCGCCCAGCAGATGGCAGCCCGAGCCCAACTGGAACAAATGCGCCGAGCCCTCCCGCCAGGCGTCTCCCACGACGAGGAAGACGGCGCGGGCGTACGGTCGGGCCCGTACCTGTAGGGGGTCGGGGTCCGGGGCAAGACCCCGGCCCCACAGCCCACCCATCTCGGAGCCCGACACGGGGTCAGGGGCGCAGCCCTGAGCGGGATGCAGGCGGCGCAGCCACGAGCGGGGTGCAGGGGGCGGCCCTGAGCGGGGCGCGGGCGCAGCCCCCGCACGGGGGTCCGGGCGCGAGCCCCCCACCCCACCCACCCGCGAAGACGGGCCGCAAGCCCACACGCTCGGGGTCCAGGGCACAGCCCCGGGCGGGGCGCAGGGGGCGCAGCCCCCGCACGGGGGTCCGGGGGCGAAGCCCCCGGGTAACCTCCCCCTCCCACCTCACCCCCCACCCACCCCCGGAGGGTTGAGGGAAGGGGCGGGTCGGGGGCAAAACCCCTCACACCACCAACAGCACCTTCCCCACATGGCCCCCCGCCTCCAACACCCGATGCCCCGCACCCGCATCGGCCATCCCCACCACCTGATCCACCACCGGCCGCACCCGCCCGGCCGGAATCAGCGGCCACACATGCTCCCGCACCGCCGCCACGATCGCCGCCTTCTCCACCGCCGGCCGCCCCCGCAGCGTCGTGGCCGTCACAGCCGCCCGCTTGGCCATCAGCGCCCCGAGGTTGAGCTCACCCTTGACCCCGCCCTGCATCCCGATGACGGCGAGACGCCCGTTCACCGCCAACGCCCGCACATTCGGGTCCAGATACTTCGCGCCCATGATGTCGAGAATGACGTCCGCCCCCGCGCCATCCGTCGCCTTGCGGATCTCCTCCACGAAGTCCTGCTCGCGGTAGTCGATCAGTACGTCCGCCCCCAGCTCCGCGCACCGCGCCAGCTTCTCGGGCCCGCCCGCCGTGACGGCGACCCGCGCCCCCACCGCCTTGGCCAGCTGGATCGCCATCGTGCCGATCCCGCTCGCACCGCCGTGCACCAACAGCGTCTCGCCGGGCCGCAGATGGGCCACCATGAACACGTTGGACCACACCGTCGCCACGGCCTCCGGCAGCGCCGCCGCGACCGTCAGCTCGACCCCGTCGGGCACCGGCAGCAGCTGCCCCACCGGCACCGCCACCTTCTCCGCGTACCCGCCGCCGCTCAGCAGCGCGCACACCTCGTCGCCGACGGACCAGCCGGACACCCCGGGCCCCAGCGCGACGATCCGCCCGGAGCACTCCAGCCCCGGATACGGCGACGCCCCCGGCGGCGGTTCGTAGAACCCCTGCCGCTGCAACACATCCGCACGGTTGACGGCCGCCGCCGCCACCTCGACGAGGACCTCGCCCTCGCCCGCCACGGGATCGGGCACCTCGGCCCACACCAGCGCTTCGGGACCACCCGGCTCAGGAATCGTGATCGCATGCATGCGACCGACGCTACTCCGCCGCCCCCTCCGCGGCCCCGCCGCCCGCCCGTACGATCGTGATCAGCCGGTCCGTCAGCCGCAGCGGACTGGCCTCCGCGTCGTCGTACGCGAGCAGCCGGTGTCCTCGCAGCACGCTCACCGTCAGGTCCTCGGTCTCCCGGACCCCGCGCCCCACCTCGCTCTTCTTCACCGGCCGCTCCACGAGGTCGAGCCCGCTGCCCTGCTGGATCAGGTCCTCCATCACCGTGCCCGCGCTCGGGCTGAGCACCGAGAGCCCGAGCAGCCGCCCCGCCGCACTCGCGCTCGTGATCACCGCGTCCGCCCCGGACTGCCGCAGCAGCGGCGCGTTCTCCTCCTCCCGCACGGCGGCGACGATCTTCGCCCCCCGGTTGAGCTGGCGTGCCGTCAGCGCGACCAGCACCGCCGTGTCGTCGCGCTGGGTGGCGATGACGATCTGACGGGCCTTCTGGAGCTCGGCCCGCAACAGCACATCACTGCGGGTCGCGTCGCCGACGACCCCGACGAACCCCTCCGCGTTGGCCGCCTCGATGACCTTCGCGCTCGGGTCGACGACCACGACCTGCTCCTTCTTGAGCCCGGTCGCACACAGCGTCTGGACCGCCGAACGCCCCTTGGTTCCGAAGCCGACGACGACCGTGTGTTCTCGCAAGTTCGCCTTCCAGCGGTTGAGCCGCCACTCCTCCCGGGTCCGTTCCGTGAGGACCTCAAGAGTCGTGCCGACCAAGATGATCAGAAAGAGCACACGCAGCGGCGTCACCAGCAGGATGTTGGTCAGCCGCGCGCTGTCGCTGTACGGAACGATGTCGCCGTAACCCGTCGTCGAGAGCGTGACGGTGGCGTAGTAGGCGGCATCGAGGAGATCGAGGGTGTCGTTGGCGTTGTCGTGGTAGCCCGCCCGGTCGATCCACACGATGAACGTGGTCAGTGTCAGCACGCTGAGCGCCATCAGCAGCCGCTTGCCGACCTGCCGCAGCGGACGGTCCACGACCCGGCGCGGCAGCTTCACCCGCCGGGTCTCCAGCTTTTCGCCGGCCTGGCGGGCGATCGCGTCCTGGCCGGGCAGTTTCACGTGAAACACCACCCGGATGTACGGGACTTGAGATCGCACCCGGAACCCAGGCGCGATGTTTCACGTGAAACACGCGCCAGACGTACGGGACTTGAGGCACCGACGACACCGCAACCGGCACCGCAGACGGCATGTTTCACGTGAAACACCCTTCACCCGAGCCCAGTTGAGCCCGGTTGAGCCCAGGGAAGATCCAGCACCTCGACCTCCTGACCGGCCCGCGCACCGCCCGGCGCCACCACCGCGAGCCCGTCCGCAGCCGCGATCCCGCGCAGCATCGCGGGCCCGTTGTAGTGCAGCGGCACGATCTGCCCCGCCCGGTGCACCACGGGCACGAGCCGTGTGTCATACGGATGCCCATGGACCTCGTCGCGCAACGCCACGGTGTACGGGACGGTGTGCGCGGCGGCGCCCACCCGGCCCGCCAGCTCCCACAGCAGCGGCTCGGCGAGGGTGAGCAGCGCGGAGACGGCTGCGAGCGGATTGCCCGGCAGCCCGACCAGGAACTTCCCGGCACCGAGCCGGGCCAGCAGCATCGGGTGCCCCGGCCGGACGGCGACCCCGTCCACCAGCAGCTCACCACCTGCCGCCCGCAGCACGGGGTGGACATGGTCGACGGGTCCGGCCGCCGTACCACCGGTGGTCACCACCACATCCGCCTCGGACCCGGTGACGGCGGCGAGCAGCACGTCCGCGTCGTCCTTGAGCCGCCGCGTCGCGATGACGTCCGCGCCCAGCATGCGCAGCCAGGGCCCGAGCATCGGCCCGAGCGCGTCCCGGATCAGCCCTTCCTGCGGCAGCCCGTCGGCCAGCAGCTCGTCTCCGAGGACGAACACCTCGACGCGGGGCCGGGGCACGGTGCACAGCTCGTCGTACCCGGCGGCCGCCGCGAGCCCCAGCACCGCCGGGGTGACCAGCGCGGCGGCGGGCAGCAGCTGGTCACCGGAGCGGCACTCCTGCCCGCGCGGCCGGATGTCCTGCCCGGTGACGACGTCCCGTTCGGCGTGCAGCAGCGCCTTGGCCGCGTCCGTACGGGCGTGCTCACTGCGGATGACGGCGGTCGCCTCGCCGGGGATACGCGCCCCGGTGGCGATCCGTACGGCCTCGCCGTCGGCGAGCGTGGCGGGCGCGGCGTGCCCGGCGAGAATGCCGTGCTCCTCGCCCCCGTCCCGGATGCGCCAGGGCCCGGGTCCGGCGACCACCCAGCCGTCCATGGCGGAGGTGTCGAAGGACGGCAGATCGGTGAGCGCGGCCAGCGGCTCGGCCAGGGTCTCGCCCAGCGCCTGCGCGAGCGGTACGCGATGGGTACGGCGGGGCGCCGAGCGTCCTGCCTCGGCGGCCGCGGCCCGGGCGTCGCCCCAGCGGGCGGCGCGGTGGCGGCCCCGGGAACCGGGGGCCGGGACGGGGGCCGGGGCCGGTGTCCTGACCAGGGCAAGCGCCTCCTCCACGCCGTCGTCGACGGGCGACACGGATGAATCGGCCCCGGTCATGGGGTGGACTCACCCTTCTCGGTGGCAGCGTCCGCGTCGGCCTCGGCGGCCCAGCGCTGGGCGAGGGCGACGGCCTTGCGCGCCGCCTCAGCCACATCCGTACCTTCCCCGCCCGCCTTCGCCGCCGCGTACCCGACCAGGAAGGTGGTGAGCGGCGCGGCGGGCCGGGCCACGCCGTGCGCGGCGTCGCGGGCCAGGTCGAGCAGCACGCCGGTGTCGACGTCCAGGTCGATGCCGAGTTCGTTCTTGACCGCGGTGATCCATTCATCCAGCACGTTCCCATGATCCCTGACCCGGGCGCGGGCTGCCGCGATGTCCTCCCAGGTGTCGCAGTCGAAGGACGCGAGGGGTTCGGGGGCGGCGAGGCGGCCGAGGTCGAGTCCTGCCGTCAGCAGCCGCATGGGGAGTCCGGCGAGTCCCCCGTGCTCGGCCGAGAGAAGAGCGAGCTCGCGACGCAGCGGCTCGGCGCGGTAGACGGCGACGAGCGGCTGGACCCGCCCGTCGCGGTCGACGCAGAGCACGCCCTCGCGGCCACCGCCGCCCAGTTCGCCGAGCAGGGCCTCGACGGTGGGTGCGCCGAGGAAGGGCAGGTCGGCGGAGAAGACGAGAACGACGGGGGCCGAGGTCCGCCGGATCCCGGCGTCGAGCGCGGCGACGGGACCACCGCCCGGGGGATCCTCCCGGGCCCAGGAGACGGGCCGCGAGGTCGCCCGCCGCCCCCCGACCACCACGGTCGCCCCGGCGCCGGCACAGGCCGCGAGCACCCGGTCGAGCAGCGGCCGCCCACCGACCGGCACCCCGGGTTTGTCCGCCCCGCCGAGCCGCCGCGCGGCCCCTCCGGCGAGCACGATGGCGTCATAGGGGGTCGTCATCCCAGCAGTATGCGGCGCCGGGCGCGCCAACGGGGATGCCGGGGCGCACCCGGAGCGGGTGAGCGGGGCGGTGGCGGCGGCAGCGCCCGATCCGCCGCCCCGCCGAACCCGCCCCGCCGCGCCTCTCGGCCCTACAGCGACCGCAGCAGTACCGCCGGCTGCTCCACGCAGTCCGCCACGTACCGCAGGAAGCCGCCCGCCGTGCCTCCGTCGCACACCCGGTGGTCGAACGTCAGCGACAGCTGGACTACCTGACGGACCGCCAGTTCACCCATGTGCACCCAGGGCTTCGCCATGATCCGCCCCACGCCGAGCATCGCCGCCTCGGGGTGGTTGATGATCGGCGTGGATCCGTCCACGCCGAACACCCCGTAGTTGTTCAGCGTGAACGTCCCGCCGGTCAGGTCCCCGGGGGTCAGCGTCCCGGCCCGGGCGGCTTCGGTGAGCCGCGCGAACTCCTCGCTGAGAGAGGCCGCGTTACGGGACTGCGCGTCCCGCACCACCGGCACGACCAGACCCCGCTCGGTCTGGGCGGCGAAGCCCAGATGCACCGAGGGCAGCCGGACGATCTCCCGCGCCGCCGTGTCCACCGTCGAGTTCAGCTCGGGGTAGCGGTCGAGCGCGGCCGTGCAGATCCTGGCCAGCAGGGCCAGTACGGAGATCTTCGGGCCGCCCACCGCGTTCATCGCGGCCCGCGCGGCCATGAGCTCGGTCGCGTCCGCGTCGACCCAGCACGTCGCGTCCGGGATCTCCCTCCGGCTGCGCGCGAGCTTGTCGGCGACCGCGCCCCGTATCCCGCGCAGGGGTATGCGCGTCCCGGCAGCGGCGGGCACGGCCGCCACCGGTACCGGATCGGGCTCGGTCCGCAGCGCCGACTCGACGTCGCAGCGCAGGATCAGCCCGTCGGGCCCGGACCCGGTCAACTCCCGCAGGTCCAGCCCGTTCTCCCGCGCCAGCTTCCGTACGAGCGGCGAGATGACGGCCACCGGCCCGCCCTCCACCGGCGCACCGGCGACCCCGGAGCCGGCAGCAGCCGCGGGCGGGTCGGCGGGCGCAACCGGCACCGCGGCCGGCGCCACCACCGCGCCCACGGGCGTCGGCCGCACCCGGCGCCGCCGTCGCACGGCCTCCCCCGTCCCGTACCCCACCAGCACGTTCCCGGAGTACTCCGACGACTCGGCCTCAGCGGCGGCCGCGCTCGACTCCCCGACCGCGACCGTCAACAGGGGCGCGCCGACGGGCAGTTCCGTGCCCTCCTCGCCGAACCTCGCCGTCACCACACCGCCGTACGGGCAGGGCACCTCGACCATCGCCTTGGCGGTCTCGACCTCGACGACCGGCTGGTCGATGGCGACGACGTCGCCCACCGCCACCAGCCAGCGCACGATCTCCGCCTCGGTCAGGCCCTCGCCGAGGTCCGGCAGCTTGAATTCCAGCACCTGGGCCATCAGCTCTCCGCCTCCCACTGCAGCCGCGCCACCGCGTCGAGCACCCGGTCGACGCCCGGCAGATGGTGCTTCTCCAGCATCGGCGGCGGATACGGGATGTCGAACCCGGCGACCCGCAGCACGGGCGCCTCCAGATGGTGGAAGCAGCGCTCGGTGACCCGGGCCGCTATCTCGCCGCCGGGGCCGCCGAAGCCGGTCGCCTCATGGACGACGACCGCCCGGCCCGTGCGCCGCACCGACGCGCACACCGTCTCGTCGTCGAAGGGCACCAGCGAGCGCAGGTCGACGACTTCGAGGTCCCAGCCCTCGGCCGTCGCCGCCTCGGCCGCCTCCAGGCAGACCGGCAGCGACGGGCCGTACGTGATGAGCGTGGCGCTGCGGCCCGGGCGGCGCACGACCGCCTTGCCTATGGGGGCGACCGGCGCGGGCGCGTCCGGCGACCAGTCTGCCTTCGACCAGTAGAGCCGCTTGGGCTCCAGGAAGATCACCGGGTCGTCGGAGGCGATGGCGGCCCGCAGCAGCCCGTACGCGTCCTCGACGGTGGCCGGCGTGACCACATGAAGTCCCGGAGTCGCCATGTAGTAGGCCTCGGAGGAGTCGCTGTGGTGCTCGACGCCGCCGATGCCGCCGCCGTAGGGCACCCGCACCACCAGCGGCATCGCCATGGCGCCGCGCGTGCGGTTGCGCATCCGCGAGACATGGCTGATCAGTTGCTCGAAGGCGGGGTAGGCGAACGCGTCGAACTGCATCTCCACCACCGGCCGCAGCCCGTACATCGCCATGCCGACCGCGGTGCCGAGGATGCCGGCCTCGGCGAGCGGGGTGTCGGTGCAGCGGTCCTCGCCGAACTCCTTGGCGAGCCCGTCGGTGATCCTGAAGACACCGCCGAGCGTGCCCACGTCCTCTCCGAGGACGTGGACCGAGGGGTCCTCGGCCATCGCGTCGCGCATGGCGCGCTGCAGCGCCTGCGCCATCGTGGCGGGCTTCGCCGCGACCGTGGTCATCGCTCCCCCTCCTCCTCGTGCGCCGCGAGCTCGGCCCGCAGCTGGGCTTCCTGCTCGCGCAGTTGGGCCGTCTTCTCGGCGTACACATGGGCGAAGAGGTCCATGGGGTCGAGCTCGGCGTCGGCGTTCATCCGCTCGCGCAGGGCTGCGGCCATCGTCTCGGCGGCCTCGGCCGCGGCCTGCTTCTCGCTGTCGTCGAGGAATCCGCGGCTGGTCAGCTCGGCCTCCAGGAGCTGGATCGGGTCGTGGTCGCGCCACGCCTCCACCTCGGCGTCGACCCGGTAACGGGTGGCGTCGTCGGCGTTGGTGTGCGCCTCGATCCGGTAGGTCACGGCCTCGATCAGCGTGGGGCCGCCGCCGCGCCGGGCGCGCGCGACAGCGTCGGCCAGCACCTCGTGGACCGCCGCCGCGTCGTTGCCGTCGACCAGGCGGCCGGGCATGCCGTACCCGACGGCCTTGTGGGCCAGGGAGGGCGCGGCGGTCTGCTTGGCCAGCGGCACGGAGATCGCGAAGCCGTTGTTCTGCACCAGGAAGACGACCGGGGCCTGCCAGACGGCCGCGAAGTTCAGCGCCTCGTGGAAGTCGCCCTCGCTGGTGCCGCCGTCGCCGACCATGGCGAGCGCCACCACGTCGTCGCCCTTGAGCCGGGCCGCGTGCGCCAGGCCCACCGCGTGCGGGAGCTGAGTGGCCAGCGGGGTGCACAGCGGGGCGATGCGGTGCTCGTGCGGGTCGTATCCGGTGTGCCAGTCGCCGCGCAGCAGGGTAAGGGCCTGTACGGGGTCGAGCCCGCGGGCGACGGCGGCGAGGGTGTCCCGGTAGCTGGGGAAGAGCCAGTCCTGCTCCTGGAGGACCAGCGCGGCCGCGACCTCGCAGGCCTCCTGGCCGGTCGAGGAGGGGTAGACGGCGAGGCGGCCCTGCTTGGTGAGGGCGGTGGCCTGCGCGTTGTACCGCCGGCCGCGGACCAGCTCCGCGTACAGCCGCAGCATCAGGGCGCGGTCGAGCGGGGCGTCCGTGCCGAGCACGCGGTACGGCTCGGGGTCCGGGAGCAGCGGGGCGGGGTCGGTGCGGGGCCTCCAGGCAGGGGGAGGGGTGGGCCGGTAGGCGGCGGCACCGGCACCGGGCAGCTCTTGGACCGTCATGACGAAGCACCTCCTCTTGGGAGCGGAAGGAGGCACGACAGTGTGATGCGCCTCACCTACCGATTGTTCGGTCGTGAGGGCATTTTGGCTACAGGCACCGCGAGCCTGTGGACAAACGGTTCTGCACAGCCTGGGATAGAGACAGGTCGTCCAAGCCAGGGAGGCGGGGGGACATGGGAGCTGAACAAATGGCCGACGAGGGCCAGGGTGCGGGCGCACGGCCGCTGGACGCCGTCGACCGCGACATCCTGCACATGCTGCAGACGGACGGTCGCGCGTCGATACGCTCCGTGGCCGAGCGGGTGCACGTCTCGCGCGCCAACGCCTACGCCCGGATCAACCGGCTCCTCGACGACGGGGTGATCCGGGGCTTCACCGCGCGCGTGGACCACGAGCGGGCGGGGCAGGGGGCGTCCGCGTACATCACGCTCAAGATCGTGCAGAATTCCTGGCGCACGGTGCGCGAACAGCTCCAGGCACTGCCGGGCGCCGCCCATATCGCGCTGGTCAGCGGCGACTTCGACGTACTGCTCCTGGTGCACTCCCCGGACAACCGGGCGCTGCGCGAACTGGTCCTGACCAAGCTCCAGTCGATCCCCGAGGTGCTGTCCACGCGTACGCTGCTGGTCTTCGAGGAGACCGACCTGGACCCCGGCCCCGGCGCGCCCTAGGGGCGCCACCTCGTGCCCTGGGTGCGGCCCGACTTCGCCTGCCCGGGCGTCGGACAGCCGAAGTCGTCGCCCTTGGGTGAGCTGGATCTAGCGGACAGTCAACGGTCCGGGCACGTCAGGATGGGTACGCAGCCCGTCGAAGGCCAGATGGACGACGGCCTCGGTGACCTGGGCGCGGTCCGCCTCGCCGTCGCGCTGCGGCCGGTACCACTCCACCAGGGAGTTCACCATGCCGAAGAGCAGCCGGGTGGCCAGGCGTATGTCCATGTCGGAGCGGAGGTCCCCGTCCGCGGCGGCGGCCTTCAGCAGGTCGGAGACCCGCTGGTCGAACTCCCGGCGGCGCTCCATCGCCCAGCGCTCGGTCTTGGTGTTGCCGCGTACGCGCAGCAGCAGCGTGACGTAGGGAAGCTCCGCCATCAGTACCTCGACGGTACGGCGGGTGACGTACTCGACCCGCTCGATCGCGCGCCCGCGCGTGGCCCCCGCCTCGTCCAGAACGGCGAACAGGCCGTCGATGGCGCGGCTGACGGCCCGCCGCAGCAGCTCCTCCTTGCCCGAGACGTGGTGGTAGATCGACGACTTGGAGATCCCGGCCGCCTTGGACAGGTGCTCCATCGACGTACCGTCGTAGCCGCGCTCGTTGAAGACCCGCACGGCGACCGTGAGCAGCGTCTCCGGGGTGTACGTGTCCCGCTTGGCGGTGGTCATGAGGCGGTCTCCTCGCCGTTGCTGTACGACTGCCGGTAGAGCGCGAGCGAGGGGGCGTAGCGCCCGCCCGGGCAGCGCTCGTGCAGGGCTGAGAGCAGGTCGTACGCCCAGTCCCGGCCGAGCCTGCGGTTCCACTCGACGGGCCCCAGCGGGTAGTTGACGCCCAGCCGCATCGCGGTGTCGACGTCCTCGGCCGAGGCGACGCCCCGGGCGACCGCGTCGGCCGCGAGGTCCGCGAGCATCGCGACCGTACGGGCGACGATCATGCCCGGCACGTCGCCGATGACGCTGACCTTCTTGCCCAGCTTCTGGAAGAGCCCCACGGCTTCGGCCACCGCGCGCGTGGAGGTGTCCTCGCTGGCGGAGAGCGCGATACGGGTCGCTCCCCGGTAGTCGAGGGCGAGGTCGAAGTAGACGACGTCCGCGTACTCGACGGACGTGCGCCCGTCGGCCGGGACGAGCTGGCCGTCGCCCGGCAGCCCGATGTAGGGGCCGCCCGACTCGACCGTCTTCACGTCGATGCCGGCCTCCCGCATCATGGCGGCGAGCTCGGCGGCGGGACCGAGGTCGCCCACGATGGTCACGGCCTCGGGGGCTTCGGCGGGCTCGGCGGTGTGCGGCTCGGGCCGCACGGCGCCCTCCCCGTACGCGTACCAGCCGCGCCCGCTCTTGCGGCCGTGCAGCCCCGACTCGACGAGGCGGCGCTGGGCCAGCGACGGGGTGAACTTGGGGCTGTGGAAGAAGGACTCCCACACGGAACGGGTGACCGCCTCGTTCACGTCCTGGCCGATCAGGTCGGTCAGCTCGAACGGCCCCATCGCGAAGCCGCCGCTCTCGCGCAGCACGGCGTCGATGGTGGCCGGGTCCGCGCCGCGCTCCTCGTAGACGGCGAAGGCCTCCGCGTAGAAGGGCCGGGCGATGCGGTTGACCAGGAAACCCGGGGTGTCGGCGCAGCGCACCGGCGTCTTGCCCCACGCCTTGGCCGTCTCGTACGCGCGCGTGGCGGCCGCCTCGTCGGTCGCGAAGCCGCTGACCACCTCGACGAGGGGGAGCAGCGGCGCCGGGTTGAAGAAGTGCAGCCCGACGAACCGGCCCGGGTGGCGCAGGACGCCCGCGACGGCCGTCACCGACAGGGACGAGGTGTTGGTGGCGAGCAGGCAGTCCTCGGCGACGATGTCCTCAAGCGCCGTGAACAGCTCCTGCTTGACGGGCAGTTGCTCCAGCACCGCCTCGACGACCAGCGCGGCGTCCGCGAGGTCGCCCAGCGCCTCGGCCGGGTGCAGCCGGGCCACGGCGGCGTCGCGGTCGGCCGACGTGATCCGGCCTTTCTCCACGAGCCGGTCGAGCCGGGCGGCGATGGTGTCGGCGGCCTGGCGCGCCCGGCCCGGGACGGCGTCGTACAGCCGCACCGGGTGGCCGGCCACCAGCGCGACCTGGGCGATGCCCTGCCCCATGGTCCCGGTGCCGACGACGGCTACGGCCCTGCTCGGCCCGATGGCCCGGCTCTCTTCGATGGCGGTCATGACGTGATCCTCCCCGATGAGTTGTCCACAGGTTCGACGGACCCCCTTGTCCCGACCGATCGTTCGGTTACTCTAACTCTGTCCGCCCGTCCCTGCCCAGCTCGAAGAGGAGTTGGTCCGTATGGCCGCCCCGCTCAGCCCGCAGCAGCTCACCGAGACCCACCGGACCACGCTCGACCAGGCACTCGAAGCCATCCGCACGCGTGCGTACTGGTCACCGCACCCCGAGCACCCCAAGGCGTACGAGAACGACGGCAAGGCCGCCTTCGAGGCGCTGCTGGGCACCCGGTTCGACCTGGACCAGCCCGGCACCGACGAGTGGACGGGCGCCGAAGTCTCCCCGTACGGCATCGAGTTGGGCATCACGTATCCGCACCCGGACCTGGATGTGCTGCTGCCCGCGATGAAGGCCGGCATGGGCGCCTGGCGCGACGCCGGTCCCGAGACGCGGGCCCTGGTCTGTGTGGAGATCCTGGCCCGCATCGGCGCCCGCACGCCCGAGCTCGCGCACACGGTCATGCACACCAGCGGCCAGGCCTTCATGATGGCCTTCCAGGCGGGCGGACCGCACGCGCAGGACCGCGGCCTGGAGGCGGTGGCGTACGCGTACCAGGAGCAGACCCGCACCCCGTCGGGCGCGGCCCCCTGGTCCAAGCCGCAGGGCAAGCGGGACCCGCTGGAGCTGAGCAAGACGTTCGTCCCGGCCGCGCGCGGCATCGCGCTGATGATCGGCTGCAACACCTTCCCGACGTGGAACGGCTACCCGGGCCTGTTCGCCTCCCTGGCCACCGGCAACGCCGTCCTGGTCAAGCCCCACCCGCGCGCGGTGCTGCCGCTCGCGCTCACCGTCCAGATCGCCCGCACCGTCCTCGCGGAGGCGGGCTTCGATCCGAACCTCGTCGCGCTGGCCGCCGAGCGGCCGGGCGAGGGCATCGCCAAGACCCTGGCCGTACGCCCCGAAATCAAGATCATCGACTACACGGGCTCGACGTCGTTCGGCGACTGGCTGGAGGCCAACGCCCGCCAGGCCCAGGTCTACACCGAGAAGGCGGGCGTCAACACGGTCGTCGTCGACTCCACCGACGACTACAAGGGCATGCTCTCCAACCTGGCCTTCTCCCTGTCCCTGTACAGCGGCCAGATGTGCACCACCCCGCAGAACCTGCTGATCCCCCGCGACGGCATCACCACGGACGCGGGCGACAAGTCGTACGACGAGGTGGTGGCCGACCTCGCCGCCTCCGTCGGCGCACTGCTCGGCGACGACGCGCGCGCCAACGCGCTGCTCGGCGCGCTCGTCAACCCCGATGTGAAGCAGCGCCTGGACGCAGCTTCCGGCCTCGGCGAAGTCGCCCTGGCCTCCCGGGAGATCAGCAACCCGGACTTCCCCGACGCGGTGGTCCGCACGCCCGTCATCGTCAAGCAGGACGGCGCGCGCAAGCAGTGGGAGGGGCCCGACACGGACGCCGCCTACCTGTCGGAGTGCTTCGGCCCGGTCTCCTTCGCGGTGGCGGTCGACTCCACGGCCGACGCGCTGGAGCTGCTGCGGCGCACGGTGCGCGACAAGGGCGCGATGACGGTCGGCGCGTACACCACGTCACGGGAGGTGGAGCGCTCCATCGAGGAGGTCTGCCTGGAGGAGTCCGCCCAGCTCTCCTTGAACCTGACGGGCGGGGTCTACGTCAACCAGACGGCGGCGTTCTCCGACTTCCACGGCTCGGGCGGCAACCCGGCGGCGAACGCGGCGCTGTGCGACGCGGCGTTCGTGGCCAACCGCTTCCGGGTGGTCGAGGTCCGCAGGCAGGCGTGAGCCGGGCCCGGGCCCGGCTTTCTCAGCCGGTCGGGCCCGGGATCTCGGCGTAGCGCTGGACCCACGCGTGCATGGCGATCGCCGCGGCCGCGCCCGCGTTGATCGACCGGGTCGAGCCGAACTGGGCGATCGAGCACACCGCGGACGCGTGCGCGCGTGCCTGATCGGTCAGCCCCGGCCCCTCCTGCCCGAACAGCAGCACACACCGCCGGGGCAGCTCGGTCCGCTCCAGGGGCACGGCGCCGGGCAGGTTGTCGATCCCGATGATCGGCAGCCCCTGCTCCGCCGCCCACGCGGTCAGCGACTCGGTGTCGGGGTGGTGGCGCACATGCTGGTAGCGGTCGGTGACCATCGCGCCGCGCCGGTTCCAGCGCCGCCGCCCCACAATGTGGACCTCCTTCGCCAGGAAGGCGTTGGCGGTCCGTACGACGGAGCCGATGTTGAAGTCGTGGCCCCAGTTCTCCACGGCGACATGGAAGTCGTGCCGCCGGGTGTCCAGGTCCGCGACGATCGCCTCGCGCGTCCAGTACCGGTAGGCGTCGACGACATTGCGCCGGTCGCCCTGCGCGAGCAGCTCCGGGTCGTAGCGCTCCCCCTGCGGCCAGGGCAGCGGATGCGGTCCGACGCCGACCTCGGGCGCGAAGCCGTCGTCGTACTGCGCCGGCTCGTCCGCGCGGGCCTGGTCGAGGGGGGCAAGGCTGGGACTGTTCTGGCTGCTCACGCCACGAGCGTACGGGGCCGCGGCTCCTCGTCCGTACGCCGCGGCCGAGGTGCCCGGGCGGGCAGCCTCTCGCGCAGGCGGGCGACCCGGCCGCCGAGCCAGCGCAGGAAACCGGTCGGCAGGAAGACCGCGTCCGCCGCGATCATCGCCAGCGAGAAGAACGGCAGCCCGAGCAGCAGCGCGATCCCCGCGTGCTCCATCATCATCGCCACCAGCAGGACGTTCTTGACCCGCCGGTTGAAGAGCGTGAAGGGGAAGGCCACCTGCACGGCGACCGTGCCGTACGTGAGCAGCAAGACGATGAGGCCGCTGCCGCCGAGCACGTCGGAGAGCGCGGGCCACGGCGAGAAGTAGTCGAGGTGCAGCGGGTAGTAGAGCGCGGTGCCGTCCTGCCAGCGCGAACCCTGGATCTTGTACCAGCCGGCGGTCGCGTAGATCAGGCAGACCTCCGCCATGATCACCACCATGGTGGCGTTGTGCGCGAGGTTCGCGACGACGTCCAGGAGGGCGCGCGGCTCCCCCTGGGCGTAGCGGTTGGCCGCCCACCACAGCCCCTGGGCCGTCCACAGGCCCCAGAAGATCAGCAGCCAGCCCCAGCCGGCGTCGCCGCGCAGCGTGATCACCGCGAGCGCGGCCCCGAGGACCGCCCACAGCACGGGCCCGACCCGGTCCACCGCGCCCTCGCCCGTCTCGGCGCGGCGAGCGGCGGCGCGCCGAAGGCGCCGGGCGTCCAGCGACCAGACCTGCGCACAGCGCGTGAGGACCAGATAGATCGCCATGAGGTGGATGACGTTGTCGCCGCCGTCCCCCATGAAGACGGACCGATTCTGCAGCGAGAGCACGCCCACCATGAACAGCACGGACATGGTCCGGGTGCGCCAGCCCAGCATCATCAGCACGCTGGACACCACGGCGACGGCGTACACGATCTCGAACCAGACCGTGCTGTCGGTCCACAGCAGCGCCGTGAACGCGTGGTTGCCGGAGACGAGCCGCTGGGCCATGTCCCAGCTCCACGGCCCGTCGGGACCGTACAGCTCACGGCGGTGCGGCAGCTCGCGCAGCAGGAACAGCAGCCAGGTCGCGGAGAAACCGATCCGCACGACCGCGCTCTGATACGGGCCGAGAGCGGCGCCGGTGACCCGCCGCAGAGCCAGCGCGGCCTTGCTCTCGGGGACGCTCTCGGCGACGGGAGGAGGCTGCTGCGACGCCAAGGACGCGTGCGATGGCTGGGCGGCCTGCGGGGCCGGAGATGCGTGCGGCGGCTGCGAAGCCTGCGGTGCGGCAGACGCGTGGGTCGCACGGGGCGCTGGGGTGCTCATCGGCTCGCTCATCGAGTCGCTCATCGGCTGGCTTCCGTCCGTGCGGCGCCGGTCCCGGCACCGGCTGGGAGATCGGCGGGGGTCACGGTCCACCAGGGGACGACCCGGTAGTACGGCCGGGTGTCGATCTTCTCGTCGCTCCAGCGAGGAGCCTTCACGGACGTCGTCACGGACCTGACCTGTACACGGTCAACAGTGCCGCCGTCACGGTGCGCGCCGAGGCGGAGCATCACGATCCGGTGGATGTAGCGCTCGGAGAGCTCGCCGCGCAGGCCGTTGGGCTTGTTGTCGTCGGTGTGGGAGGTCACGAAGAACTCCCAGCCCCGGCGCAGTTCGTTCTGCTGGGTGTGGCTCGGGAGCGGGTTGCCCCTGATGCCGGAGCCGTCCATCCCCGACAGATCGATCCACCCGGTCGTCTTGCGCGTCCCGTCCGGCATCACGATCTCGGCCCGCGCCTGGACCGCGATGTTCTGCTGGAGCGGGTTGGGCGCGAAAAGCTTCCAGTTCTGCTCGAACTCGGGATAGATCCAGTCGTCGACGACCTTGCCGTGCTGCTTCGTGACCGTATTGGACGGCGCGACATGGAGAAACACCATCGCGATGTGGACGACCGCGACAACCGCCACGAGAGCGAGCGCGAGCGCGCCCACGATCTGGTACGGGAGGGACAGAGCGGCGATGCCACGGCCGGGGACGCCGGGCTCCAGCACCTCGCGGGTATCGGACGGCGTCACGTTTTCGCTGCTCAGATGGGTTTCGGCGGCCTCGGCGCCGACGGCCGGCCCGGCGTTCTCGCCGGCGGGCTCCAGCGGGCGGGGCTGCCCCTCCTGGCCCGGCACGTCCTTGTCGTCGTACGAATCCATCCCGCCCCGATCCCGGTCGGCTCCACTGGGTTATCCACAGGGTTGACACCCTACGGGCCGTCGACTCACCATTGAAGTCAATGAACCGAACGATCGGTCGGGAGCAGGTGGCCCGGCGGACCGCCCGTAATCGACAGCTCGGCAGGGGGCTCGGATGACGGCAGTGACCGCGGAGACCGGCACGAACACGCACGGCTCACAGACGGCGGACGACAAGGACGCGGCGGTGTACGCGGCGGCGTTCGACGCGGCCGTGGCCGCCGACGAGCGCATCGAGCCGCGCGACTGGATGCCCGAGGCCTACCGGGCCTCGCTGGTCCGCCAGATAGCGCAGCACGCCCACTCCGAGATCATCGGCATGCAGCCCGAGTCCAACTGGATCACCCGCGCGCCCTCACTGCGCCGCAAGGCGATCCTGATGGCCAAGGTGCAGGACGAGGCGGGCCACGGGCTGTACCTGTACAGCGCGGCCGAAACGCTCGGCGTGAGCCGCGACGAGCTGCTCGACAAGCTCCACTCGGGCCGCCAGAAATACTCGTCGATCTTCAACTACCCCACCCTGACCTGGGCGGACGTCGGCGCCATCGGCTGGCTGGTGGACGGCGCCGCCATCACCAACCAGGTCCCCCTCTGCCGCTGCTCCTACGGGCCGTACGCACGGGCGATGGTCCGCGTCTGCAAGGAGGAGTCCTTCCACCAGCGCCAGGGCTACGAACTGCTCCTCGCCCTCTCCCAGGGCACCGGGGAACAGCACGCCATGGCACAGGACGCGGTGGACCGCTGGTGGTGGCCATCGCTGATGATGTTCGGCCCGCCGGACGACGAGTCGTCCCACTCCGCGCAGTCGATGGCCTGGAAGATCAAGCGGCACTCCAACGACGAGCTGCGCCAGCGATTCGTCGACATCTGCGTCCCCCAGGCCGAGGCACTGGGCCTCACCCTCCCCGACCCCGACCTGCGGTGGAACGAGGAGCGGGGACACCACGACTTCGGGACGATCGACTGGACCGAGTTCTGGGACGTCCTCAAGGGCAACGGCCCCTGCAACGAGCAGCGGCTCACCCAGCGGCGCCGCGCCCACGAAGAAGGCGCCTGGGTCAGGGACGCGGCAGCCGCGTACGCGACGAAGCAGCACAGCAACGGGGAGGCAACGGCATGAGCAGCACACACGACTGGCCGCTGTGGGAGGTGTTCGTGCGCTCGCGCCGCGGACTGTCCCACACCCACGCCGGAAGCCTGCACGCCCCGGACGCCCAGATGGCCCTGCGCAACGCGCGCGACCTGTACACCCGCAGGTCCGAAGGCGTCTCGATCTGGGTGGTGCCGTCCACCGCGGTCACCGCCTCCTCCCCCGACGAGAAGGACTCCTTCTTCGAGCCGGCCGGCGACAAGCCCTACCGCCACCCGACGTTCTACGAGATCCCGGAAGGGGTGAAGCACCTGTGACGCCCCCCGCGAAGGCCACCAACACGGCGCCGACGGCCACCACCGCCCCCCAGTCGCCCGCGCTGCCGCTCGGCGACGACGCCCTGGTGCTCTCGCACCGGCTGGGGGAGTGGGCCGGACACGCCCCCGTCCTGGAGGAGGAAGTGGCGCTGGCGAACATCGCGCTCGACCTGCTCGGCCAGGCCCGGGTGCTGCTCTCCCTGGTGGGCGACGAGGACGAGCTGGCGTATCTGCGCGAGGAGCGGGCCTTCCGCAACCTCCAGCTGGTCGAACAGCCCAACGGCGACTTCGCGCACACCATCGCCCGCCAGCTCTACTTCTCGACCTACCAGAAGCTGCTCTACGGACAGCTCGCCACCGGCGACAGCGAGCTCGCCGGGCTCGCGGCCAAGGCGGTCAAGGAAGTCGCCTACCACCAGGACCACGCCGAGCAGTGGACCCTGCGCCTGGGCGACGGCACCGAGGAGAGCCATCGGCGGATGCAGCGGGCGTGCGAGGCACTGTGGCGGTTCACCGGCGAGATGTTCCAGCCGCTCGACGGCATCGACATCGACTGGCAGGAGACCGAAGCGACCTGGCTCGCCTCCGTCACCGCGGTGCTCCAGCAGGCCACACTGACCGTCCCCGAAGGACCCAGGAGCGGCGCCTGGGCCGCCGGAGCCGGCCGCCAGGGCCTGCACACCGAACCGTTCGGGCGGATGCTCGCCGAAATGCAGCACCTGCACCGCAGCCACCCGGGGGCGACATGGTGACCGACACGGCCACGGCCGACATGACACCGCTGGAACAGGAACTGGCCCGGCTCGCCGGCTCGGTCCCCGACCCGGAGCTGCCCGTACTCACCCTGGCGGAACTGGGCGTGCTGCGCGGCGTGCACCTGGAAGGCCCCGGCAAGGTCACCGTCCAGCTGACCCCCACCTACACCGGCTGCCCGGCCATCGAAGCGATGTCCAGCGACATCGAACAGATCCTGCACGAGAACGGGATACCGGACGTCGCCGTCATCCGCGTCCTGTCCCCCGCCTGGTCGACGGACGACATCAGCGCCGAAGGCCGCCGCAAGCTCGCCGAGTTCGGCATAGCGCCACCGCGGCCCCAGACAGCCGAAGGTCCGGTCGCGCTCACCCTCTCCGTGCGCTGCCCGCACTGCGGCTCCACCGACACCGAACTGCTGAGCCGGTTCTCCTCCACCGCCTGCAAGGCACTGCGCCGCTGCGTGAGCTGCCGCGAACCGTTCGACCACTTCAAGGAGTTGTAGATGTTCCATCCACTCCGGGTGAGCGAGGTCGAACGGCTCACGGACGACTCGGTGACCGTCACCTTCGACGTGCCGCCGGAGCTGCGCGAGGCCTACCGCCACCGGCCGGGCCAGCACCTCGCCCTGCGCCGCATAGTCGAGGGCGAGGAGATCCGCCGCACCTACTCGATCTGCGCACCCGCCGTGGAGCACCCGGCTCCGCCCGTACTGCGCGTGGGCATCCGCCTGGTCGAGGGCGGCGAGTTCTCCACGTACGCCTTCAAGGAACTCGCCGTGGGCGACGTCGTCGACGTCATGGAACCGATGGGCCGCTTCATCCTGGAACCGCGCGCGGGGTATTTCGTGGCCGTCGTCGGCGGCAGCGGCATCACCCCGGTCCTGTCGATCGCCACGACGTTGCTGGAGCGCGAACCCCAGGCCAGGTTCTGCCTCATACGCAGCGACCGCACCGTCGCGTCCACCATGTTCCTGGAAGAGACGGCCGACCTTAAGGACCGCTTCCCCGACCGGTTCCAGCTGGTCAACGCGCTCTCCCGGGAAGAGCAGCAGTCCGGTCTGCCCTCCGGACGGCTCGACCAGGAACGTCTCACCGGGCTGCTGCCCGCGCTGCTCCCGGTGGAGGAAGTCGACGGCTGGTACCTGTGCGGACCGTTCGGCCTGGTCCAGGCGGCCGAACGAGCCCTACGCGGACTGGGCGTGGCACGGGGCCGGATCCACGAGGAGATCTTCCACGTCGACGAGGCACCGGTGCAGAGCACGGCCGCGGCATCGGCCCCGGCGCACGCCACCCTGACCGCGACCCTGCACGGCCGCTCCGGCACCTGGCCGGTCCAGGAGGGCGAGAAGTTGCTGGACACGGTGCTGCGCGCCCGCGCGGACGCTCCGTACGCCTGCAAGGGCGGGGTATGCGGGACCTGCCGGGCGTTCCTGGTCTCGGGCGAGGTGCGGATGGACCGCAACTTCGCCCTGGAGGAGGACGAGACGGAGGCGGGCTATGTGCTGGCCTGCCAGTCCCGTCCTGCTACTAAGGAAGTGGAGTTGGACTTCGATCGGTGAGGGGGAGGGGTGGGTCGGGGTGGGGGATGGGGGCGGGGGGGAGGGGGAGGTCCCCCAGGTTCTGCTCAACAGCCCCAGGCTCTGCCCGACAGTCAGCCGCCTCAACATTCCGTGACTGTCGCATTCCAATCCGCTAGAACCTGTTCTATCTTGACGACCCGTCAGATCCAGTGCGTGTGCAGGCTGCGGGATGCGGGATGCGGATACCGATGCGGGAGGGCAGGGCTGTGGACTTCACCTTCACCGAGGAGCAGCAGGCGGCCGTGGAGGCGGCGCGGGCGGTCTTCTCGGGTGTCGTGCCCGATACGGTGCCCAGCCCCGCGCTCACCCCGGGCGCGGTGGCCGATGACTTCGACCGGCCGCTGTGGGCCAAGCTCGCCGAGTCGGACCTGCTGAGCCTGGTCATCGGCCCGGAGTACGGCGGCGCGGGGCTCGATCCGATTGCCCTCTGTCTGGTGCTGCGCGAGTCGGCGAAGGTGCTGGCCCGGGTGCCGCTCCTGGAGACCAGCGCTGTCGCGATGGCCGTAGAGCGATACGGAAGCACCGAGTTGGCGCGGGAGCTGCTGCCGGCCGTCGGCCGGGGCGAGCTGGTACTCACCGTCGGCGCCAGCGGCCGCACCGGACACGACCCCGCCGAACTCGGGGTCACCGCTCAGCTGGTAACCGGCGAAAGCGGTGGTGGGGAAGGCAGTTGGGTGCTCGACGGCGTACAGACCGCCGTGCCGTGGGCGTACAGCGCGGACCGTATCGCCGTGCCCGCGCACACCGGCGAGGGCCGCGCCGTACTCGCCCTGATCCCCCGCGTACACGAAGGGCTCACCCTCGCCGAACAGTTCTCCACCAGCGGGGAACGCTTCGCCGAGGTCCGCCTCGATTCCGTCCGCGTCAAGGCGGACGCGGTCATCGACGCCGAAGGCGCGTGGGAGTGGCTGCGTGATCTGCTCGCCACCGGCACCTGTGCGCTCGCGCTCGGCCTGGGGACGGGTGTACTGGCGATGACCAGCGAATACACGGGAAAACGCGAGCAGTTCGGCTTCCCCGTCGCCACATTCCAGGCAGTCGCCGTCCAGGCTGCCGACCGCTACATCGACCTGCGCGCGATGGAAGCCACGCTGTGGCAGGCGGCGTGGCGCATCAGCACCGGCGCCGCGGGCGCGCTGCCGGCGAGCGGCGACGTATCGGTGGCGAAGATCTGGGCATCCGACGGGGTGCGCAGAGTCGTACAGACCGCTCAGCATCTGCACGGCGGATTCGGCGCCGACACCGACTACCCCTTGCACCGGTACCACGCCTGGGCCAAACAACTGGAACTGTCACTCGGCCCGGCCGCGGCCCATGAGGAAGCGCTCGGGGACTTGCTGGCCGCGCACCCGCTCGCCTCGCCGGACACCCGGGAGCCGGGAGGCCGCCAGGCCACCGGGAGGCCGCCGGAAACGTGACCCGCGAGGACGTGATCGCCAGAAGGCGGTCGTCAGAACGTGATCACTAGAAGGCGGTCGTCAGAACGTGGTCGTCAGAGGACGAAAGCCGGGGTGCCGTTGTCGGTGACCATCGGGCGCCCGGCGCCGTCCCACGCCTGCATGCCACCGTCGACGTTCACGGCGTCGATGCCCTGCTGCACCAGATACTGCGTGACCTGCGCCGAACGCCCGCCGACCCGGCACATCACATACGCCCGGCGCCCGTCCTCGACAGCCTGGGTCACCTCACCGAACCGCGATACGAACTCGCTCATCGGCACATGCAGCGCGCCCTCGACATGCCCGGCCGCCCACTCGTCGTCCTCACGGACATCCAGCACCAGGGCGTCGGCCGGCACGGCAGCGACATCCACCGACGGCAGCTGGGCGAAATTCATGGGTCATGCCTTCTCTCGTACGTATCGGCAGGTCACTCGTGCCGACGGGGCACGCGCGCCGACAGGGCACTCGCACCGGCTGGTCACTTGTACCGACAGGCCACTCCTACCGGCTGGTCACCTGGAACGCTACTGCACCAGCTCCGCGAGTTCCGCCTCACGACCGGCCACCTCGGCCAGCAGCTGCTCAGCGATCTCATCGAGGAGCCGGTCGGGGTCGTCGGGCGCCATCCGCAGCATCGAGCCGATCGCGCTCTCCTCCAGCTCCCTGGCCAGCACGGCCAGCAGTTCCTTGCGCTGGGCCAGCCACTCAAGGCGGGCGTAGAGCTCCTCGCTCTCGCTGGGCCGCACCTCCTCCGGCACCGGCCCGGCCGCCCACTCCTCCGAGAGCTCCCGCAGCAGCGCTTCGTCGCCGCGCCCATAGGCCGCGTTGACGCGGGCGATGAACTCGTCGCGCCGGGCGCGTTCCCCGTCCTCCTGCGCGAGGTCGGGGTGCGCCTTGCGGGCGAGCTCGCGGTAGAGCCTGCGCGCCTCCTCGCTCGGCCGCACCCGCTTCGGCGGCCGAACCGGCTGGTCGGTGAGCATGGAGGCGGCCTCGGGGGAGAGCCCGTCGGAGTCCATCCAGTCGTGGAACAGTTCCTCGACCCCGGGCATCGGCAGCACCGCGGCCCGCGCCTCACGTGCCTTGCGCAGATCCTCGGGGTCGCCGGTGAGTGCGGCCCTGGCCTCGGCGATCTGGGCGTCGAGCTCGTCGAGCCGGGCGTACATCGGGCCGAGCTTCTGGTGGTGCAGGCGGGAGAAGTTCTCCACCTCCACCCGGAAGGTCTCCACCGCGATCTCGAACTCGATCAACGCCTGCTCGGCCGCCCGCACAGCCCTGTCCAGCCGGGCTTCGGGCCGCTCCGGGGTCTCCGGGGCCGCCACGTTCTCCGGGGCCTCGGCGGGGGCGGTCGGGGCGGTCGTCTCTTCGGCAGGTTCGTCCGTCACCGGTCCAGCGTACGGGCGCGGGGGGTGGGGGCCCTCCCTCCCCCTCCCCCACCCCTCCCCGCCCCCACCTCACCCCCGCCGCTCACCCCGCCGCTCACGGCGGTGCGACAGCTCGCCCAGCTCACACCGCCGCCTCACACCCCCAGCTCCGCAGCCACCCGCCCGTCCCTGATCGCGGCCAGCAGGGTCGCGTGGTCCGCCTCGGTACGGTCGGCGTACTGGACCGCGAAGCCGGCCACGGCTTCGTCGAGCTCTTCGTTCTTGCCGCAGTACCCGGCTATCAGCCGGGGGTCGGCGCTGTGTGCGTGGGCGCGGGCGAGCAGCGCGCCCGTCATACGGCCGTAGTCGTCCAGCTGGTCCGGGGCGAGCGCGGCCGGGTCCACGCTGCCCTTGCGGTTGCGGAACTGGCGTACCTGGTAGGGCCGTTCGTCGACGGTGGTCCAGCCCAGCAGGATGTCGCTGACGACCTGCATCCGCTTCTGACCGAGGACCACGCGCTGGCCCTCGTGGCTCACGTGCGGCGCGTGGACCCCCGCCTTGGCCAAGTGCGGCAGCAGGGCCGAGGGCCGGGCCTCCTTCACCTGAAGCACCAGGGGCTCGCCCCGGTGATCGAGGAGCAGCACGACATATGACCGTGTTCCGACGCTGCCGGTGCCGACGACCCGGAAGGCCACGTCGTGTATCGCGTACCGCGCGAGCAGCGGCAGGCGGTCTTCCGACAGGGTCTTCAGGTACTCGCCGAGCGAGGCGGCGACCGCGGCGGCCTCCGCGTCGGGCACCCGGCGCAGGACCGGCGGCGCGTCGAGGAAGCGGCGGTGGCCGTCGGGGCTCTGCTGGGTCGCCTTGGCGGCGAAGCGCGCACTGGTGTTGTTGCGGGCCTTGGCCGACACCCGCTCCAGGGTGCCGAGCAGGTCCCGGGCGTCGGTGTGGGAGACGAGTTCCTCGTCGGCTATCGCGTTCCACGCGTCCAGCACCGGCAGCTTCGCCAGCAGCCGCATGGTCCGGCGGTAGGCGCCGACCGCGTCGTACGCGGCGGCGCGGCAGGTGTCCTCGTCGGCGCCCGCGGCCCGGCCGGCCAGGACGAGCGAGGCCGCGAGGCGCTTGAGGTCCCATTCCCAGGGGCCGGGCACGGTCTCGTCGAAGTCGTTCAGGTCGATGACGAGTCCGCCGCGCGCGTCGCCGTAGAGGCCGAAGTTCGCCGCGTGGGCGTCGCCGCAGAGCTGGGCGCCGATGCCGGTGGTCGGGGTGCCGACCAGGTCGTGGGCCATGAGTCCGGCGGCGCCGCGCAGGAACGCGAACGGGGAGGCGGCCATCCGGCCGACCCGGATCGGGGTGAGCTCGGCCACCCGGCCCCGGTTCGACTCCTCGACGGCGCGGACGGCGTCCGGCCGGTCGGCGGAGAGCGCCAGCGCGTTGTGCGAGGCGCGGGGCACGCGGTCGCGCAGGGCCTTGCCGTCGCCCTTCGGCGAGCCGGGCGCGCGGTCCGCTCCCCGGCCGTTGCGGTGCCGGAAGCCCGGTACGTGCGGTATCCGGATCTGCCCGCCGTCGGGCACCGCTCGCAGTACCGGAATCACCGCCTCGACATCGCTCATCGCGTGCCGCCTCCCCCGTCCTCGTACAACATCAACAGCTCGACTGCCATGACCGTACAGGCGGTGGACGATGGGCGTCTCCCCCTGTGGATAACTCCCGTCGGCGGCCATACCGCAGGCCACCGGCGGGAGTTGTCCACAGATCTGTCCACGACCTGTCCACGGATCCGTCCCTGGATCCATCCACGATCCGTCCACTGAGTCGGCCGCTCAGACAGCGACCGCTTCCTCCAGCTCTTCCTCCACCTCGTCGTCCTCCCCTTGGCCTTCGCGAGCCTCGTCCCGGCCACCGGCGTCACCGCTCACCGCAGCCGATCCCGCGGTCGGCACACCAGCCGGCGCCGCCACCGCGCCCCGCCGCGCTCGCGCCTCGGCCACGGCCGCGATGCCCAGCAGCGCGATGCCCGCCAGCAGCCACAGCGTCAGGACCAGCACATGGCCGCCGAGGCCGTGGCCCGCGAAGTACACGTGGCTGCGGGTGCCTTCGACGAATCCGGCGCCGTTCCAGAAGGCGTGCAGCGCGCCGAAGAAGCCGGGCTGGAGTTCGGGGCGGAAGATGCCGCCGGAGCTGGTGAAGTTGAGCATCACGAAGAGCACCATCACGCCGAGCGTGGTCCACCGCTTCAAGAACGTGTGCAGCCCGACGCCGATGAGCAGGATCCCGGCCGAGTACAGCCACGACATGGCCCACACGCCGCCGAGACCGTGCTCGACGAGGTGGAACATCGGGCCCGCGAAGACCGCGCCGATGCCGCTGACCAGGAGCGACATGCCCAGTGCCAGCAGCGCCCTGATGCGCAGCGCGAGCACCGCGCCGGCGCCGCCGATCACCGCGACGGACGCGTACGAGCCGATGCTGAGCGCCACCAGCAGGAAGAAGATGCCCTGTCCGGTGGGGTCGCCCTTCGCGAGGTCGGTCACGTCGGTCACCTTGAGGGGCGCGTTCTGCGCCGCCGCGACCTTGGTGAAGACCTTCTCGACGACGGTGGCGCTGGTGTCGGAGGAGGCGGAGGCGACGAGCAGTTCGGGCCTGGCGCCGGGGAGGTACGCGCCGTAGACCTGCTGCTGTTCCAGAGCGTGGACGGCCGTGGACCGGTCGGGCACGGTGCGGACGTCGAGCGCGCCCGCGCCCTTGCCCTGGAGGGTCTGGGCGAGCACCTGCGCGCTGGGGCCCGACCCGACGATGTCGACCCGCAGGTCGTGCGGCTGCGGGCTGTGGAAGGCCCCCAGGTAGGCGAGGCCCATTCCGAGGCACATCAGCAGGGGGGTGAGGAGATGGCCGAGCACATGACGCAGGGGGCTGGAAGCGGTACCGGCGGACACCACGACTCCAATGGTTGGTTTATACAACTCATGCGATACGTTGTACTCTACAACCACTTTCGGGAAAGGGCGAACGCCCAGATCAGCCCCTGCGCCCGGCCGTCACGGCCGGTCATCGGCCAACGGCCGCACCGCTGCCACCCGCGCTACCCGTGCCACCGCCTGCCACGGGCGCTACCCCGCCACTGCCACCGCCGCCGCCACTGCCGACGTTTCACGTGAAACAACGCACAGCACGCCACCGGCCGAGCGCCGGAACGCCCCAAAGCCTCCGCCCCCTACAGCCACATGCCCCCCCCGACAGCCTGGCTTCCCCTACAACCCCGCGTCCCGCGCCAGCAGCGCCGCCTGCACCCGGTTCTCGCACTCCAGCTTCGCCAGGATCCGGCTCACATACGTCTTCACCGTGGCCTCGCTCATATGGAGCCGCTTCCCGGCGTCCGCGTTGGACAGGCCCTCGCCTAGCAGCGCCAGCACGTCCCGCTCCCGCTCGGACAGGACGGCCACCCGGCGCCGCGCCTGCTCACCCCGCGCCGCCGCGCGCCCCGTGGCCAGCTGGTCCACGACATGCCGGGTCGCGGCGGGCGACAGATAGGCGTCCCCGGCCGCGGCCGCACGTACCGCACGGATCAGCTCGGCCGGGGCGGTGTCCTTCAGCAGGAACCCGGCGCCCCCGTGCTCCAGGGCACGCAGCACGTTCTCGCGTTCGCCGAACGTCGTGAGGATGATCACGTGCACCGAGGGGGCCGTCCTGCGCAGCTCGGTCAGCGCGGTCAGCCCGTCCATCACCGGCATCTGGATGTCGAGGAGCACCACGTCGGCGGCGTGGGCGCGCGCCGCCTCGACGGCCTCGCGGCCGTTCGCCGCCTCCGCCGCGACCTCGATGTCCGGGTCCGAGGTGAGAATCATCCTGATCCCCGCGCGGATCAGCGGCTCGTCGTCCGCGATCACGACCTTGATACGCGGCCCCCGAGGCCCACGCGCACCCTGCACGCCGCCCCCACCACCCCCGCCGCCCGCGCCGCCCGGACCGAGTGGACCCGTCTGTGGACCCGTCACTCCTGCTCCCGTCCTGGCGCCGCGCTACCGCTCGACGTCGTACGCCTTCTTCTCGATCAGCTTGCCGTCCTTGAAGCAGAACCGGAAAACCGGCTCGCTCTTCAGGCTGTCCCCGGTCTCCGAGGACATCAGCACCAGGCACTTCGACCCGGCGGGCTCGGCCGGGCCCTTGCCGGACAGACCGCTCGTCAGGAAGGTGTCGCCCTTCGGGAGCCGGTCGCGTACGGCGTGCTCGGCCGTGCCCACCTTGATCTTCTCGTACTCGGACGGGTCGATCACGGCCTTCTCCGCCGACCCGGCGAGGAAGAAGAGCCCGACGCCCGCGGCCACCACCAGCAGGACCACCGCCGCGAACGCGATCCCGCATCCCAGCGCGATGCCGCCGCCCCTGCTCCTGCTGCTCATGGCCAACTCCCTCTCCGCGACCTTCAGGTCGACGTCCCACCCGACGCGCGAGCCGGCCCCTTGCCGGCCGGTCCGCGTCGGCCCGGCCGGACCACCGTCGCCGAGCGGCACCTCCCGCGACTGCTGCCGGAAGTCGTCCGCCGCGTCGACGAAGGTCGCCGACTCCGCCGCCCCGTACGGCAGGACGCCCGCCACCCGGAAGCCGCCTTCGTGGGTGCGCCCGGTGTGGACCATGCCGCCGACCAGCCGGGCCCGCTCGTGCAGCCCCGTCAGGCCCTGGCCGCCGCTGACCACCTCGTCCGCGGGCGGCTCGGCGACCGGCCCGTTGACGACCTCGACGACGAGGGAGTCGGGCTCGTAGCGCAGTTCGACCGCGATGGGGGCGCCGGGGGCGTGCTTGTAGGCGTTGGTGAGCGCCTCCTGGACGATCCGGTACGCGGCGTGGTCGGAGGCGGCGGCCAGCTGCCGGGGCTCCCCCGTCTCCCGCAGCTCCACCGCGGTGCCCGCCGCCCGCGCGGCCGCCACCAGCGCCTCGACGCCCGCGGTGCCCCGGGCGGCGCGCTGCGCCTCGTCGGCCTGGTCCGGCGCCTCGACGCCGTCGCGCAGGATGCCGACGACCTCGCGCAGTTCGTGCATCGCGGCGACCGACGCCTCCCGCAGCACGCCGACGGCCTCGCGCTGGCGGCCCGTCAGCGCGGGATCGACTTCCAGCGCCCCGGTGTGCACGGAAATCAGCGCCAGCTGGTGGCCGAGGCTGTCGTGCATGTCCTGGGCGATGCGCTGGCGCTCGCGCAGCCGCGCCTGTCCGGCGACAATCGCGCGCTCGCGCAGCAGCTGCACGTTGCGCTCCCGCATGGTCTGCAGCAGGGTGCGCCGCTGGTACCAGTAACGGCTGGCGAGGCCCGGTACGACGACCATCATCACGAAGAAGAGCGCCGCGAACAGGCCGAGGAGGAGCGGCGGCCCCTCCCCGTGCTCGGCGACCTCAGTGACCGCCAGATACGCGGCGAACGCGCCGCAGAACGCGAGCAGCGCCCGCCCCGCCCCGATGATCCGGCGCCCGGACGAGCAGGCCACGATCAACAGCAGCAGCGTGGCCCCGGGGCTGACCCCGGACAGCGCCGATGTGGCGACCAGCACACCCGCGGGGAAGCGGCGGCGCAGCGGTGACAGGGCGAGGACGGCGGCCGCCTCCAGGACCGGCAGCACCACACCGCCGTGGACCGCCGAGCTCAGCGCGGCGGCCGGGGCGGCGAGGCCGAGGGCGAGCGCCGACTCGCCGACGATCCTGCGGCGCGTCCAGCGCTGCGGCCCGGCCAGTCGGCGTCGGGCGTCCCGCAGGCCGTCCCGGATTCTCGATGACACATCCACGCCCGCACCCTAGGCAGCGGACCCGTGCCCGGACGGCTCTCTTTGGTCGCGCCCCGCCGAGACGAAAGTCTCCGCACCGGTCCGCACCGGTCCGCACCGTCGGCCGATCCGCCGCGCCGACTCGTACGTACGCGGACATCACCCCGTACACAGTCGCGCGTACGCGCGAAACGCGCACATGAAAAAGCGGAAGCCCCGCCGGTCAATGACCTGCGGGGCTTCCGTTCTGTGGGCGAGGGGGGATTTGAACCCCCACGTCCCGAAGGACACTGGCACCTGAAGCCAGCGCGTCTGCCGTTCCGCCACTCGCCCGAGTGGTGTCCAGTTCTTCGAACCGTTTCGGTCCGTTTCCCTGGCGACGTCGAGAAGATTAGCACGCTGCGCAGGGTGGATTCACATCCGTTGTTTCCGGCGCCCCTGGAGGGCACAAGAGGAAGGGAGGAGACGGGCGCGGGCGACGACAAGGGGGGCACACAGGAACGTCACAGGGACCTCGGGGCAACCCATACCGGCGCCACCCACTCCTCCACGGTGCACCCCGGGTGCGGGACACTGTCCGGAGGCCACCTCTACGATCCGTGTGAGAGGTGACACTCGTCCACCGGTCACAGAAGGGGAACCAGCCGATTTCCCGACGCGTGGATACGATCAGTAAGCAGTACCAGGACGACATCGACGGAGGAGGTGCCCCATGGGAGTCCTGAAGCGTTTCGAGCAGCGTCTCGAAGGCCTGGTCAACGGCACCTTCGCGAAGGTCTTCAAGTCCGAGGTCCAGCCCGTCGAGATCGCCGGCGCCCTCCAGCGCGAGTGCGACAACAACGCGACGATCTGGAACCGTGAGCGGACCGTCGTCCCCAACGACTTCATCGTCGAGCTGAGCGCGCCCGACTACGAGCGGCTCAGCCCGTACTCGGGCCAGCTGGGCGACGAGCTGTCCGGCCTGGTCCGCGACTACGCCAAGCAGCAGCGCTACACGTTCATGGGGCCGATCAAGGTCCACCTGGAGAAGGCCGACGATCTCGACACCGGCCTGTACCGGGTGCGCAGCCGCACCCTCGCCTCCAGCACCGACCAGCAGGACCTGCACAGCCAGCAGGAGCAGTTCGGCGGCCGGCCCCCGGGCCCCGCGCGTCCCGCTCCCGCCGCACCGCCGCAGTCCCCCCAGGGCCGCGGCGGCTACGGCTATCCGCCGGCCGCCGCGCCGCCGATGCCGGCCTCCCCGCCGCCCGGCGGGAACGGCGGCCCCGGCCGTCCGGGAGCGGACCGCCGTCCGGCGGCTCCGGGCCCCATGCCGGGTTCCCCGGTGCGGCGCTGGATCGAGATCAACGGCACCCGCCACCAGATCTCCCGCCCGACGCTGGTGCTGGGTCGCAGCACCGACGCCGATGTGCGGATCGACGACCCCGGCGTCTCGCGCCGGCACTGTGAGATCCGGACCGGAACGCCCTCGACGATCCAGGATCTCGGGTCCACCAACGGCATCGTGGTGGACGGGCAGCACACCACCCGCGCTACGCTCCGCGACGGCTCGCGGATCGTCGTGGGCAGCACCACCATCGTTTACCGGCAAGCCGAAGGGTGAAGCGGGGGCAATGTCAGAGCTGACCCTCACGGTCATGCGGTTGGGTTTCCTCGCCGTACTGTGGCTGTTCGTCATCGTGGCCGTCCAGGTCATCCGCAGCGACCTGTTCGGTACGCGCGTCACCCAGCGCGGTTCGCGCCGGGGCGGCGACACGGGCCGCCAGCAGACCGGCCGGCAGGCCGCCGCCGCCGCGCCGCCGCAGCAGCGCGGCCAGCAGGCCCCGCCGTCCGGCGGCCGCCAGCGCCGCGGAGCCCCCACCAAGCTGGTGGTCTCCGAGGGCACGCTGACCGGCACCACGGTGGCGCTGCAGGGCCAGACCATCACGCTGGGCCGGGCGCACGACTCGACGATCGTCCTCGACGACGACTACGCGTCCAGCCGGCATGCCAGGATCTACCCGGACCGGGACGGCAATTGGATCGTCGAGGATCTCGGGTCCACCAACGGCACCTACCTGGACCGGACCCGGCTCACCACCCCGACCCCGATTCCGCTGGGCGCGCCGATCCGCATCGGCAAGACCGTCATCGAGCTGCGGAAGTAGTACGACAATGAGCGAGCGGAGCGAGCGAGCCGCGGCGGTCCGGACGACGGACCGGGGCGGGCTCCCGACCGGAGGGTGGGCAGTGTGGCTCGACAAGACCGGCTGTACCCCGAGCCGACGGGCGAGGTGCGTATGAGTCTCTCCCTGCGCTTCGCCGCCGGATCCCACAAGGGCATGATCCGCGAGGGCAACGAGGACTCCGGTTACGCGGGTCCGCGGCTGCTCGCGATCGCCGACGGCATGGGCGGCCAGGCCGCCGGCGAGGTCGCCTCGTCCGAGGTGATCTCCACCCTGGTCACGCTCGACGACGATGTGCCCGGCTCCGACATCCTCACCTCGCTCGGTACGGCGGTGCAGCGCGCCAACGACCAGCTGCGCATGATGGTCGAGGAGGACCCCCAGCTGGAGGGGATGGGCACCACGCTCACCGCTCTGCTGTGGACGGGCCAGCGCCTGGGCCTGGTGCACGTGGGCGACTCGCGCGCGTATCTGCTGCGCGACGGTGTGCTCACCCAGATCACGCAGGACCACACCTGGGTGCAGCGGCTCGTCGACGAGGGCCGCATCACCGAGGAGGAGGCGACCACGCATCCGCAGCGCTCGCTGCTGATGCGCGCGCTGGGCAGCGGCGACCACGTCGAGCCGGATCTGTCGATCCGCGAGGTGCGGGCGGGCGACCGCTATCTGATCTGCTCCGACGGCCTGTCGGGGGTGGTCTCGCATCAGACGATGGAGGACACCCTCGCCAGCTACCAGGGCCCGCAGGAGACGGTGCAGGAGCTCATCCAGCTCGCGCTGCGCGGCGGCGGCCCGGACAACATCACGGTGATCGTGGCCGACGTCCTGGACGTCGACTCCGGCGACACCCTGGCCGGCCAGCTCAGCGACACCCCGGTGATCGTGGGCGCGGTCGCCGAGAACCAGCTTCAGCTCAACGACGGCGGGGCGATGCAGACCCCCGCGGGCCGCGCCTCGGGGCTCGGCCGTGCGACCCCGCCGCAGGGGGGCTTCGGCCCGCCCGGCAGCGGTGACGACTCCGGCTACGGCGCCCCGCCCGAGGGCGCCTTCGGCGCCTACACGGACGACGACTTCGTGAAGCCGCGCCGCGGCAGGTGGCTGCGCAGATCCGCCTACATCGTGCTCGCGCTGGCGGTGGTCGGCGGCGGTCTGTACGGCGGTTACCGCTGGACGCAGACGCAGTACTTCGTCGGCACCAAGGACGAGCACGTGGCTCTCTACCAGGGCATCAGCCAGGACCTCGCCTGGGTGAAGCTGTCGAAGGTGGAGACCGACCACCCGGAGATCGAACTCAAGTACCTGCCGCCGTACCAGCGCAAGCAGGTCGAGTCGACGATCGCGGAGAGCAGCCTCTCCAAGGCGCAGGCCAAGATCACCGAGCTGTCGACGCAGGCGTCGGCGTGCAAGAAGGACGAACAGCGGCGCGCCGCCGAGAGCCAGAACCCGCCGAAGACCGGTACGACGGCCACACCGTCGCCGTCCGGCAAGCCCGGTTCCACCAAGACCACCGCCACTCCCACGCCCGGCCCCAGCCTCTCGGAGGATGAGCAGAAGCTGGTCCCGCAGTGCGGTAAGCAGTAGGCAGCCGTAGGGGGCCTTTCCACACCATGAGCGTTGTCACCAACACGACCACCATCGGCGCGATCGACGCACCGAGCCGCCGCAACACCGAGCTCGCGCTGCTCGTCTTCGCCGTCGCCATCCCGGTGTTCGCGTACGCCAACGTGGGCCTGGCCATGACCGGCAAACTGCCTTCCGGCATGCTCGGTTACGGGCTGGGCCTCGGGCTGCTCGCGGGCGTCGGACACCTCGTGGTGCGCAAGTTCGCCCCGTACGCGGACCCGCTGCTGCTGCCGCTGGCCACCTTGCTCAACGGTCTCGGTCTGGTGCTGATCTGGCGCCTTGACCAGTCGCCGCGGCTGATCCAGCGGGCCAAGAACCAGTTCGGCGCGTTCAGCCCGGACGCCCCCAAGCAGCTGCTGTACACGGCGATCGGCGTGGCGCTGTTCATCGCCGTGCTGATGCTCCTCAAGGACCACCGGATCCTGCAGCGCTACACCTACATCTCGATGGCGGTGGCGCTGTTCCTGCTGATCCTGCCGATGTTCTTCCCGGCGGTGAACGGCGCGAAGATCTGGATCTCGATCCCCGGCATGGGCACCATCCAGCCCGGCGAGTTCGCGAAGATCATCATCGCGGTGTTCTTCTCCGGCTACCTGATGGTCAAACGCGACGCGCTGGCGCTGGCCAGCCGCCGTTTCATGGGCATGTATCTGCCGCGCGGCCGTGACCTCGGTCCGATCCTCGTGGTGTGGGGCGTCTCGATCCTCATCCTGGTCTTCGAGACCGACCTCGGCACCTCGCTGCTCTTCTTCGGCCTGTTCGTGATCATGCTGTACGTGGCGACCGAGCGCACCAGCTGGATCGTGTTCGGTCTGCTGATGTCGGCGATCGGCGCGGTCGCGGTGGCGTCCTTCGAGCCGCACGTGAAGCTGCGTGTGGACGCCTGGA
Organism: Streptomyces sp. NPDC048696; assembly: GCF_043198895.1. Taxonomy (NCBI): domain Bacteria; kingdom Bacillati; phylum Actinomycetota; class Actinomycetes; order Kitasatosporales; family Streptomycetaceae; genus Streptomyces; species Streptomyces sp. NPDC048696. Next base: position 347,836 of record NZ_JBICVJ010000003.1, read on the forward strand.
TGGACCCCTTCGGCTGCTACAAGACCACCGGCGCCTGTGAGCAGATCGGCCAGGCGATCATGTCGTTCGGCTCGGGCGGCACCATGGGCACGGGCCTGGGCCAGGGCAACTCCGACCTGATCGGCTTCGCGGCCAACGCCGACTTCATCCTCTCCACGGTCGGCGAGGAGCTGGGCCTGGCCGGGATGATGGCGATCCTGCTGATCTACGGCTTGATCGTGGAGCGGGGCGTGCGCACCGCGCTCGCCGCCCGCGACCCGTTCGGCAAGCTGCTGGCGATCGGCCTCTCCGGTGCCTTCGCGCTCCAGGTCTTCGTGGTCGCCGGCGGTGTCATGGGGCTCATCCCGCTGACCGGTATGACCATGCCGTTCGTCGCACAGGGCGGTTCCTCCGTGATCGCCAACTGGGCGCTGATCGGCATCCTCATCCGGATCAGCGACACCGCCCGGCGTCCCGCGCCCGCCCCCGCCCCGTCCCCCGACGCCGAGATGACCCAGGTGGTCCGACCGTGAACAAGCCCCTGCGACGGATCGCGATCTTCTGCGGGCTGCTGATCATGGCCCTGATGATCCGTGACAACTGGCTCCAGTACGTGCGCGCCGACGAGCTGAACTCGCGCAAGGAGAACCGCCGGGTCCAGATCGAGCGGTTCGCCCACGAGCGCGGCAACATCATCACGGCCGACGGCCAGCCGATGACCTCCTCCAAGGAGACCCAGGGCAGCGACTTCAAGTTCAAGCGCGCCTGGAACAACGGCACCATGTGGTCGCCGGTCACCGGCTACAACTCGCAGGCCTTCGACTCCTCGCAGCTGGAGAACATCGAGGACAAGATCCTCTCGGGCAACGACGACCGGCTCTTCTTCGACCGGACGCTGTCGATGTTCACCGGCGAGAAGAAGCAGGGCGGCAACGTCGTCACCACCCTCAACAGCGCCGCCCAGAAGGCCGCGTTCGAGGGGCTCGGCGACAAGAAGGGCGCGGTCGCGGCCCTGGACCCGCGCACCGGCGCGATCCTGGCCCTGGCCTCGACCCCGTCGTACGACCCGTCGGTGTTCGCGGGGAACTCCAAGGCCGACTCGGACGCCCGCCAGAAGCTGCTCGACGACAAAGACAAGCCCATGCTGAACCGGGCGCTGCGCGAGACCTACCCGCCCGGCTCCACGTTCAAGGTGGTCACCGCGTCGGCCGCGCTGGAGAACAACCTGTACTCCAGCGTGGACGAGGCGACCCGCTCGCCGCTGCCCTTCAAGCTGCCGCAGTCGACGAGCGAGCTGAAGAACGAGGGCAACATCCCCTGCGAGAACGCCACCCTCAAGGTCGCTCTGCAGTACTCGTGCAACACCGTCTTCGGCAAGATCAGCGATGACCTCGGCAACCAGAAGATGATCGACGAGGCCAACAAGTTCGGCTTCAACGACCAGATCTTCACCCCGGTCCGGGCCGACGCCAGCATCTACCCCAAGGACAACCGCCCGCAGAACGCGATGGCGGGCATCGGCCAGGCCTCCAACCGCGCCACCCCGCTGCAGATGGCCATGGTCGCCGCCGCCGTCGCCAACGACGGCAAGCTGATGAAGCCGTACATGGTGGACCAGCTCCAGGCGCCGAACCTGGACGTCCTGACCAAGACCCAGCCGCAGAAGCTGAGCCAGCCGCTGACCGCGGCCAACGCCCAGAAGATCCAGAAGATGATGGAGTTCGTCGTCACGGACGGCACGGGCAAGAAGGGCGCCATCGACGGGGTCACCGTCGGCGGCAAGACCGGTACCGCCCAGCACGGCCTCAACAACAGCGAGAAGCCGTACGCCTGGTTCATCTCGTACGCCAAGACCGACCAGGGCTCCCCAGTCGCGGTCGCCGTGGTGGTCGAGGACGGCGACGCCAATCGCGACGACATCTCCGGCGGCGGCCTGGCGGCCCCGATCGCCAAGGCCGTGATGAAGGCGGTGCTCAAGAAGTGATCTGAGGGATGTTTCACGTGAAACGGTCCTCGTTTCACGTGAAACGTCGCTCGCGCCCTGTACCGGTCCGGTATCAGCTGACGGTCAGGGACAGATCCGCCACCGCTGCCCGGTAGCGTATGCGCGAACAGCACACCGCCGGACCACACACACGGGTGCGGTCGGGACTGACGGAGAGGGCTGGAACGTTATGGAAGAGCCGCGTCGCCTCGGCGGCCGGTACGAGCTGGGCCAGGTGCTCGGCCGTGGTGGCATGGCGGAGGTCTACCTCGCGCACGACACCCGGCTCGGCCGCACTGTCGCCGTGAAGACGCTGCGGGCCGACCTCGCCCGCGACCCGTCCTTCCAGGCCCGGTTCCGCCGTGAGGCCCAGTCCGCCGCCTCGCTCAACCACCCGGCGATCGTCGCTGTCTACGACACCGGCGAGGACTACGTCGACAACATCTCCATCCCGTACATCGTGATGGAGTACGTCGACGGGTCCACCCTGCGTGAGCTGCTGCACTCCGGGCGCAAGCTGCTGCCCGAGCGCACGCTGGAGATGACCGTAGGCATCCTCCAGGCCCTGGAGTACTCCCACCGCGCCGGCATCGTCCACCGCGACATCAAGCCGGCGAACGTCATGCTGACGCGCACCGGCCAGGTCAAGGTCATGGACTTCGGCATCGCCCGCGCCATGGGCGACTCCGGCATGACGATGACGCAGACCGCCGCCGTCATCGGCACCGCCCAGTACCTCTCCCCGGAGCAGGCCAAGGGCGAGCAGGTCGACGCCCGCTCCGACCTGTACTCGACCGGCTGCCTGCTGTACGAGCTGCTGACGGTGCGGCCGCCCTTCGTCGGCGACTCGCCGGTCGCGGTCGCCTACCAGCACGTACGGGAAGAGCCGCAGCCGCCGAGCAACTTCGACCCCGAGATCACGCCCGAGATGGACGCCATCGTCCTGAAGGCGCTGGTCAAGGACCCGGACTACCGCTATCAGTCGGCCGATGAGATGCGCGCCGACATCGAGGCGTGCCTGGACGGCCAGCCGGTCGCCGCGACCGCCGCCATGGGCTCGGTCGGCTACGGCGGCTACGACGCGTACACCTCGGGCCCCCCGGACCAGCCGACCACCGCGCTGCGCGCGACGGACGCGGCGGGCCAGACCTCCATGCTGCCCCCCGTCAACCCGGACGACGGCGGCTACGGCTACGACGACCGCCCGGACCGCCGCCGCCAGAAGAAGTCGCACACCTCGACGATCCTGCTGGTGCTCGCGGGCGTCCTGGTGCTGGTCGGCGCGATCCTGATCGGCAAGTCGGTCTTCGGCGGAGGCGGCGACAGCGGCCAGGTGCCGGTGCCGCAGCTGGTCGGCGAGACCCAGAAGTCGGCCGAGACCCTGACGACGAACGTCGGTCTGAAGCTGACCGTCTCCAAGACGGAGCCCTGCGCCGACCAGCCCAAGGGCAACGTCTGCAGCCAGAGTCCGACCAGCGGCAAGCTGAAGAAGGGCGACGCCGTCTCGGTCGTCGTCTCGACCGGCGCGCCCAAGGTCGAGGTGCCGGACGTCACGGAGAAGAAGCAGGACAACGCCAAGGAGATCCTCACGGGCAAGGGCTTCGACGTGAAGACCACCACGGTCGAGTCCGACCAGGAGGAGGGCACGGTCGTCTCGCAGGACCCGCAGGGCGGCCAGCAGGTCGAGAAGGGCACCTCCGTGACCCTCTCGATCGCCAAGAAGAAGACGACGAAGATTCCCGACGTCGTGGGCACCGACTACAACGCGGCCGTGGCACAGCTCAACGGGCTCGGGTTCACCAGCGTCTCCCGCCAGGACGTCGACTCGGACAAGCCCGCGAACCAGGTCGTCGACGAGAGCCCCAAGGGCAACACCAACCAGACGAAGGACGTCCAGATCGTCCTGAAGGTCTCCAAGGGCCCGCAGACGCCCCAGCAGGTCCCGGTGCCGCAGCTGTTCGGCAAGACGGTCAAGCAGGCCACCGAGATGCTCAACGCGGCCGGGTTCAGCAACATCCAGTTCGCACCCGGCAGTTCGAACGACGACAAGGCCAGGGTCACCTCGCAGACCCCGGCGGCCAACACCCCGTCCGACCCGACCACCACGGCGATCGTCCTGACGACGATCGGCGGCCAGAACCAGAACGGGGGCGGCGGCTTCCCGTTCGGCGGCCCCTCCGGCGGCTGACGGGCCGCGCGCCCACCGGCAGCAGGAAGCCCCGGTCCCCTTCGAGGGGGCCGGGGCTTTCCCGTACGTACGAGCAGGGACCGGGCTCTAACGGAGCTCCGCCGGCTTGGTGCGCTTGTCGTCGACCTTCTGGGTGCGGACCAGCTCGCCCCACACGATGTAGCGGTAGTCGGAGGTGTAGACGGGCGTGCAGGTCGTCAGCGTGATGTAGTGGCCCGGCTTCTTCACACCGGACTCCTTGGGCACCGGCTGGAGCACGTCGACGTTGTACTTCGACGTCTCCTTCAGCTCCGCGAACGTCTTGTAGACGTACCAGGTGTCCTTCGTCTCGAAGACGATCGGATCGCCGGTCTTTATCTTGTCGATGTTGTGGAACTTCGCCCCGTGGCCGTCCCGGTGCGCGGCCAGCGTGAAGTTGCCGTTGCCGCCCGCCTGCGGCAGGACCGCCTTCAGCGGGTCGGTGTAGTAGCCCGCGACACCGCCGTTGAGGACGTCGGTGCCGGTGCCCTTCTTGACCAGGACTTCGCCGTTGTGCATCGCGGGGACGTGCAGGAAGCCGATGCCGCCCTTGGTGTCGAGGGCGCCGGGGCCGTTGTTCGCCCAGTCGCGGCGCACGTCCTTGCTCTGCCGGGCGGCCTCGCGGTCCGCTATCACGTTGGTCCACCACAGCGAGTAGACGACGAAGAGGCCGAGCACCAGCCCGGCCGTGATCAGCAGCTCGCCGATGACGCTGACGACCCCCGCGACCACGCCGCGGCGGCGGCGCGCCTGCGGCGGGGCGGGAGCTTCGGTCTGCTGCTCGTCGTGCTCGGTCCTCACTGCCACCGCACCTGTCTGTCGTCTAGTCAGCCGGCGAGCGCGTCGGGCAAGCCCTTGCTGCGCGGTCGTTCGTCGACCATCTTGCCCCACACGATCATTCGGTACGTACTCGTGAATTCGGGGGTGCAGGTCGTCAGGGTGATGTAGCGGCCCGGCGCCGTGAACCCGGAGCCGGCCGGGATCGGCTTGAGCACCGAGACGTTCTTGGGGCTCGTGGACGGAAGTGAGCTGGTGATGGCGTACGTGTAGTACGCCTGCTGCGTCTCGACGATCACGAGGTCGCCCCGCTTGAGGCGGTTGATGTAGCGGAACGGCTCGCCGTGCGTGTTGCGGTGCCCGGCGAGCGCGAAGTTGCCCGTCCGGTCGCCCGGCATCGCCGTCTTGAGGCTGCCCTGGCCGTAGTGGCCGACCATGCCCTTGTCGAGGACCTTGGTCTTGCTGGTGCCCTCGGCGATCGGCACGACCACGTCCAGCGTGGGGATGTGCATGATGGCGAAGCCCTTGCCGGGCTCGAACGCGCCGGGTGCCTTGCCGCTCGCCCAGTCGTGCGCGATCTTCTTCGCCTCGCTGCCCGCCTGCTGATGGGCGCGGATGTTCGTCCACCACAGCTGGTACGTGACGAACAAAAGCATCACCACGCCGAGCGTGATGAACAGTTCGCCGATGACACGGCTGGCGACGACGGCCGCGCTGTCCTTGCGCGCCTTGGCGGCGCGGCGGGCCTCGGCGCGGGTCAGCGGCCGGTCCGGGGCCGCGGGCCCCGTGGCTGCGGCCGGTGCCCGGTGCCCCCGCCCCTTGGCGGCCCGCCGCCGCTCGGCCCGGCCCCCGGTGGGCGGCGCGGGCGGCTCGGCTATGCGCTTCAGCGCCATGGTCGAGTCGTCGGGCGGGGCGGGGGCGGAGCCCGCGTCGAGCACCGGCTCGGCCTCCGGCACGATGTCGGGCACGCGCGCGTAGACGTCGGCTTCTGGCACCACTTCCGGCACCGCTTCCGGCACGCGCGCGTAGACGTCGGCTTCCGGCACCTGCGGCGCATACCCGTACGCGTACGGATCCGGCCCGGTCCGGGGCAGGTTGTCGGCCCGGAACCACGGCGACCCGTGCCGACCCGCCGGATGGTCCGTCAGCGGGTCGTACTCGTGCTCGGGCCGGACCGCCGTCACGCCGCGGCCTTGCCCACCACCGGTGCCAGGCCTGCCGACCGCTCGACGGCTCCCGTGTCCCCGCACCGCACCAGCCAGTTGGCGAGCATCAGATGGCCGTGCTCGGTCAGAACGGACTCGGGGTGGAACTGGACGCCCTCCACGGGCAGTTCACGGTGGCGCAGCCCCATCACGATGCCATCGGCCGTCCAGGCGGTGACCTCCAGCTCCGCGGGGAGCGTGGCGGGCTCAGCGGCCAGCGAGTGGTACCGGGTCGCGGTGAACGGCGAGGGCAGACCCTGGAAGACGCCCGCGCCCTCGTGCAGGACCGGCGAGGTCTTGCCGTGCAGCAGCTCGGGCGCCCGGCCGACCACACCCCCGTACGCGACCATCATCGACTGCATGCCGAGGCAGACACCGAAGACCGGCACCCCGGTCCGCGCGCAGTGGCGCACCATGTCGACGCAGACACCTGCCTGCTCGGGCGCGCCGGGGCCGGGGGAGAGCAGTACGCCGTCGAAGCCGTCCTGGGCGTGCTCCAGGGACACCTCGTCGTTGCGTACCACCTCGCACTCGGCGCCCAGCTGGTACAGGTACTGGACCAGGTTGAAGACAAAGCTGTCGTAGTTGTCCACGACGAGAACGCGTGCGCTCACCGGGCTGCTCCCAACCCCTGGTCGACGGTGACGTCGTTGAACGGCAGCAGCGGCTCCGCCCACGGGAAGACGTACTGGAAGAGCACATAGACAATCGCCAGTACGAGCACGAGCGAAGTGAACGCCCGTACCCACGCGTTGCCCGGCAGATGCCGCCAGATCCAGACGTACATGCTGTGCGCTGTCCCTTCCGACGATCGTTACCGCACCAGACTAAGGGGCCCGGCTGTCGGCGCGGGGTCAGCTGGTCAAAGCTTGGGGCTTGCCCTGGGCGACGGGCCGGGTGGAGTCGAGGTGGCCCCAGGCGATCAGCCGGTGGCTGCTTCCCCACTCGGGATCGCAGGTGGTGAGGGTCAGATAGCTGCCCGGGGAGCGGAACGGCGACTCGGCGGGCACCGCGTCGATCACCCCGACATCGCCGGGCAGGGTCCGGTACGGCTTGTTGTCGAGGCGGTAGGTGAACCAGGTCGTCCCGTCCGTGAGCACCACCGCGTCGCCGGGCCGCAGCTCGGGGAAGTCCTTGAACGGGTCGCCGTAGGTGCGGCGGTGCCCGGCGACCGAGAAGTTGCCCCGCTGGCCCAGGCGCGCGGTCGTGGCGTAGTGCCCGAGGCCCTTCTGGAGGTCCTTCACCCCGGTGCCCTCAAGCACGGGCTTGTGCCAGTCCTCGCCGAGCCGGGGGATGTACATGACGGCGAAGGACTTTCCCTCGGTGTACGGGGCGGGGGCGGGCGGCGAAGTGTGCTGCGGCGCGCTCACGGCGGGGGTGCGCGCCCACTGGTGGTGCAGGGCGGATATCTGACTCGCGGCGGCGCTGTCCGCCTTCACCCCGGTCCAGTACAGGACGTACACGACGAAGAGGACGATCAGGGCGCCGACCGTGATGCACAGCTCGCTGAACGTCCTGACGACCAGCCGCACCGAGACAACGGACACCCGAGCGCCCCCTCCCCGCGCTATCCCACCGGCTTCGCGTAGTGGAGATCCACTGTGCCCGAGTAACCGGGCAGAGTCATCGCCTTGTGCTCGTCGACTTTCCAGCCGAGCCCGTACGCCTTCACATACAGCTGGTAGTTCTGGATCGCCGGGGAGGCGGTGAGCGCCTGGCGCAGCTTCCCGGTGTCGCCGACGGCGGTCACCTTGTACGGGGGCGAGTAGACGCGGCCCTGGAGGATCAGGGTGTTGCCGACGCAGCGCACGGCGCTGGTCGAGATGAGGCGCTGGTCCATGACCTGGATGCCCCGGGCGCCGCCCTGCCACAGGGCGTTCACCACGGCCTGGAGGTCCTGCTGGTGGATGACCAGGTCGTTGGGTTGCGGGGCGGGGTAGCCGGGGGCGGCCGTGGCGTTGGGCGGGGCGTCGTTGAGGGTGACGGTGAGCGCCTTGCCCGCGACCTTCTCGGTGCCCGCCGCGTCCTTGAGCGCGGCCAGCTGCTGGTCCTGCGCCTTGGTGGAGCCGTTGTCGCGCCGGGCGAGGGCGTCGACGTCGTCGCGGACGGTGGCGGTGGACTGGTCGAGCTCGGCGTTCTTGCGGCTGCGCTGCTGGATCAGGTCGGAGAGCTTGAGCAGCGAGGCGTCGGTGCGGATGTTGGTGCCCTTGGCCGTGTTGAAGCTGGTCACGAAGATGAGCCCGGCCAGCGCGAAGACGGCGGCGGAGAGCAGCCGCACGGGGCGGGCCCAGGTGCGTCGGCCCGGTCCGGCGGCCTGGCCGGGGAGCCCTTCGGGGGAGTCGGCGGAATTGCTCAACGTACCCTTATCTCCTTCGGCGCCACGGAAGCACTACGCTAACGGACGCCCGGGGGCAGCAGTGATCCCCCGTTGCCCGTCCCCCGGCGCCCAGCCACAGTTATCTGCGCGGTCACGCAGCGCATCGACAGGAGAGTTCCTCGTGCCGAAGTCACGTATCCGCAAGAAGGCCGACTTCACGCCGCCGCCGGCGGCCAAGCAGGCAACCGCCATCAAACTGGGCAGCCGGGGCTGGGTGGCCCCGGTCATGCTGGCGTTCTTCCTGATCGGGCTCGCCTGGATCGTCCTCTTCTATGTGACCGAGGGCGATCTGCCGCTGAAGTCCTTCGGGAACTGGAACATCGTGGTCGGGTTCGGCTTCATCGCCGGCGGCTTCGGTGTCTCCACGCAGTGGAAGTAGCCGCTCCGCACACTGGGAAGTAGCTTCTCCACAGCCTCCTCGTCAAGCCTTGCCCACGGGTTATCCACAGCGCTATCCACACTGGGGAAAAGGTCAGACGATCTGTGGATAACCTCTGCCGTGTTGACGCCGGTGTGACTGCCACTGTTCCACACCGCCCCACGGCCCGCCCCTTGTCCCTGCTGGGAAAACCCAGGTCAGCGACAAGGGGCACAGTTGTTCCCCACCGGATGCACAAGATCCGGCACACACTGTGGACAACCTTGGGGGAAAGCCCGACTCCGTGTGCCCGTCCGGGTCGCTGCCCAAGCCACTGCCCAGGTCGTTGCCCAGGTCGTCGCGCCGGGCGGGGGCCGGTGGGCAGGGCTTTGGGTCCGGCGGCTCAGGTGAGCTCGGCGGTCCTGGCTATCACCGTGACCACCACGGCCAGCAGGACCAGTCCACAGGTCCCCCACTGCACCAGCGCGCGGCGCTCGCGGGGCGCGTGGACCATGGCGTACGCGATCACCGTGCCGCCGACGAGACCGCCGATGTGCGCCTGCCAGGCGATGCCGCCCCAGGGGTTGAAGGTGATCACCAGGTTGATCACCAGCAGCGCGACCAGCGGGCGCATGTCGTACTTCAGCTTGCGCATCAGCACGGCGGTGGCGCCGAACAGTCCGAAGATCGCACCGGAGGCACCGAGCGAGGGCTGGTTCGCGGCGGCCAGCCAGTACGTCAGCGCGCTGCCGGCGAGCCCGGAGACGAAGTACAGCGCCAGGTAGCGCACGCGCCCCAGCGCCGCCTCCAGCGGGCCGCCGATCCACCACAGGCTGAGCATGTTGAAGGCGATGTGGGTGATGCCCCCGTGCAGGAACATCGCGGTCACCAGGCGGTACCACTGCCCCTCGGCGACGCCCTGCACCGAGCCGAACCCGGGCACCACGGCCTGCCCCAGCAGGCTGTACGCATCGGTGAACTTGTCCCCGATCGACTGCTGGAGCAGATAGACGGCGATGTTCAGCCCGATGAGGACCTTGGTGAGCAGATGCGGATCGCCCGGCGCGATCGCCGCTCCCGCCATCGTGCGCGGCTGGTTCGCCGTCGGCGCGTGCCCCGTACCGGACCCGCCGCGCACGCACTCCGGGCACTGGAACCCGACCGAGGCGCTGACCATGCACTCCGGGCAGATCGGGCGCTCGCAGCGGGTGCAGGTGATCCCCGTCTGCACGCCCGGGTGCCGGTAGCAGCTCGGCAGGCTCGCCTGGTCCATCGGGCTCCTTGTGCTCGGGTGCGGGTACGGCGCATTCGGGTGCGGTCGGTACGGCATCGCGCCGCCCCGCTCGTCACGTCATACGGACGGGCGGGGCGGTTTTGTTCCCCTCGAACGGGTCGTTTCCGGCGTCAGCCCTCGCGGGACTCGACGACGACCGACTCGATGATCACGTCGTTGACCGGACGGTCGGTGCGCGGGTTGGTCTGGGTGCCCGCGATGGTGTCCACGACCTTGCGGCCGGCGTCGTTGGAGACCTCGCCGAAGATCGTGTGCTTACGGGTCAGCCACGCGGTGGGGGACACCGTGATGAAGAACTGCGAGCCGTTGGTGGCCGGCCCGGCGTTCGCCATGGCCAGCAGGTACGGCTTGTCGAACGCCAGCTCCGGGTGGAACTCGTCGGCGAACTCGTAGCCCGGGCCGCCGGTGCCGTTGCCCAGCGGGTCGCCGCCCTGGATCATGAAGCCGCTGATCACCCGGTGGAAGACCGTGCCGTCGTAGAGGCGGTCCGTGGACTTCTTGCCGGTAGCCGGGTGCGTCCACTCGCGCTCGCCGTTGGCGAGCTCCACAAAGTTCTTGACCGTCTTCGGGGCGTGGTTCGGCAGGAGCCGGATCTCGATGTCCCCTTGGTTGGTCTTCAGGGTGGCGTAAAGCTGCTCGGCCACGGTCTGCCTTCCTTCGGTCTGCGCTGACGTCCCACGATCCTCGCACGGAGTGGCCCGCGGCAAGGAAAAGCCGCGAGTGCCCGTCGATCCCCGCAGAACGGGCGCGTCCCGGGGCGAACCGTGGCATTGTCGAGCGCGAGCTCCCCTCGCACCGCCGTTGCGCCTTCTCGCCCGCGCGTCACCCGAAGCCGCCCCGTTTGACCCGGATGCCATAGCGCGCATGCCGGGTACTCGTCCGACAGGCATGATTTCGAGATGGGTGGAAAGGCGACACAGTGCTCATTCCGGGGCTATCTCCCTGGAGCGCCCCGCACCGCCCTGAACCCCGCCACCAAGGAGGAGGATCACGTGACCCGCATGGAGAGCGTGCGCGCCGCGACCGGCTCGGCGAAGGACAGCATCGTGCACGCCGCGGAAGTGGTGGCGCCCTACACCGACTCGGCCAGGAACCAGGCCGCGCACTATGCCCACGAGGCGCGCGTACGCATCGCGCCCAAGGTGTCCAAGGCCGCCCAGCAGGCGCGCGACCAGGCCCACCTCCAGTACGACGCGTATCTCGCGCCGCACGTCCCGCCGAAGGTCGACGAGGTGGCCCGGCAGGCCGCCGCCCGCTCCCGCCGGGCCGCACGCCAGGCCGCCGACTACACGGCGCCCCGCGTCAGCCAGGCCGTCGCCGCCGCCCAGCCGGTGCGCGAGGAGGCGATCGCGCGCTCCACGGCCGCCCTGGCGGCGCTGCGCGGCCAGGTCTCCCCGCGCCAGATCGAGAAGCTGGCCAAGAAGCAGCAGCGCCGGGCCCGGGCCGGGCGTCTGGTCAAGGGCCTCGCGGTGCTCGGCATCCTGGCGGGCGGCGCCGTAGCCGCCTGGAAGTGGTGGGACAAGCAGGCCAACCCGGACTGGCTGGTCGAGCCCCCCGCCCCCACCGAGGTCGCCGACCGCCCCCCGCTCTCCTCGGTGGACGGCGCCGACCGCGCGGTCCTGGACCCCGAGGTGGAGGCCAAGCAGGCCGAGGAGGAGTCCGAGTACGGCTCCGAGGACCGCGACGGCAGGCACTGACCTCTCCCGGCGACCGGCCGCCGTAAGCCCCGGGCGGCCGCGCATACGACGACGGCGGGTGCCGTAGACCCTGTGTCTACGCCACCCGCCGTCGTCGTGCTGTGGAGCCTAGGGGAGTCGAACCCCTGACATCTGCCATGCAAAGACAGCGCTCTACCAACTGAGCTAAGGCCCCGAAACGGTGATGCGCAGACCAGAGTACCGGGTGGAACGGGGTATCCCGCAAAAGGATTGGGACTCCCGGTCGGCGACCACTCTCCGTAAGATGCTCGTCGGGGTTCGCGACAGCGAAGCGCCTCAAGGGGAAGCGATGGGGAGACGCGCAATGGACGCAGCACAGCAGGAAGCGACCGCAAGAGCCAGGGAGCTCCAGCGGAGCTGGTACGGGGAGCCGCTGGGGGCGCTCTTCCGTCGGCTGATAGACGATCTCGGCCTGAACCAGGCCAGGCTCGCCGCCGTCCTCGGCCTGTCGGCTCCCATGCTGTCCCAGCTGATGAGCGGTCAGCGCGCCAAGATCGGCAATCCGGCCGTCGTGCAGCGCGTCCAGGCCCTCCAGGACCTGGCGGGCCAGGTCGCGGACGGCAGCGTCAGCGCCGCCGAGGCCACCGACCGGATGGACGAGATCAAGAAGTCGCAGGGCGGCTCCGTGCTCACCAACACCGGTCAGACCACGACCAGTTCGGGCGCGCCGACCGTACGCCGGGTGGTGCGCGAGATCCAGTCGCTGCTCCGCTCGGTGGCCGCCGCCGGAGACATCATCGACGCCGCAGACACCCTCGCCCCGGCCCACCCCGAACTGGCAGAGTTCCTCCGGGTGTACGGCGCCGGACGCACCGCCGAGGCGGTCGCCCACTACGAGGCGCACCAGAGCTGACAGCCGATGGGGGCGGGGGTGGCAGGTGGGTGAGGTCTTCGCCGGTCGGTATGAGCTCATCGACCCGATCGGGCGCGGCGGAGTCGGCGCCGTCTGGCGCGCCTGGGACCACCGCCGCCGGCGCTGTGTGGCGGCGAAGGTCCTCCAGCAGAGCGACGCGCACACGCTGCTGCGCTTCGTCCGCGAGCAGGCACTGAGGATCGACCACCCTCATGTGCTGGCCCCCGCGAGCTGGGCCGCCGACGACGACAAGGTCCTGTTCACCATGGACCTGGTGACCGGCGGCTCGCTCGCCCACCTGATCGGGGACTACGGCCCGCTGCCACCGCGCTTCGTCTGCGTGCTGCTCGACCAGCTGCTCGCCGGACTGGGCGCGGTGCACGCCGAGGGGGTCGTCCACCGCGACATCAAGCCGGCCAACATCCTCCTGGAGGCCACCGGGACCGGGCGGCCGCATCTGCGGCTGTCCGACTTCGGCATCGCCCTGCGCAAGGGCGAGCCGCGCCTGACCGAGACCAACTTCGTGATGGGGACGCCGGGCTATTTCGCCCCCGAGCAGGTCATGGGCGCGGAGCCGGACTTCCCGGCCGACCTGTTCGCCGTGGGGCTCGTCGCGCTGTATCTGCTGGAGGGTCAGAAGCCGGACGCCCGGGCGCTGGTGGAGTACTTCGCGGCGTACGGGACACCGGGGGCGCCCAAGGGGATCCCGGAGCCGCTGTGGCAGGTCCTGGCGGGTCTGCTGCAACCGGACCCGCACGCCAGGTTCCGGACGGCCACGGGGGCGCGCAAGGCGCTCGCCACGGCCGTCGAGCTGCTGCCGGAGCCCGCGGCCGACGAGGAGCCGGTCGAGGTCTTCGACCAGATCGGCCCGCTTCCGGAGGGCTTCGTTCCGCGCGCTGCGCCCCGGGGCGCGCACCGCGCGCCGGACTCGCGGAACTCGCGGGATGCGTGGGATTCGCAGGCCACGCCGTACCAGTACGAGCAGGAACCGGACCCGCGGCAGGAGCTGGAGCACGAGCAGCACGACTGGCAGCAACAACAGCTGCCCGCACAACAGTTGCCCACCCCGCCGACGGCCGACGGCTTCCATCTCACCCCACCCCCGTATCCGCCCTCCTACGCACCCACACCTGTCACCAAGAGCTACGACTGGCAGAGCCCACAAGTTCCCGCTCCGGCCCCGCCGGTTCACGAGCCGGTCCCGCCGGTTCACCATCCGGTTCAGCTGGTTCCCGATCCGGTTCAGCTGGTTCCCGATCCGGTCCCGCCCGCGGTCCAGCCCTCGCCCGAGCCCCCGGTTCAGCCCGGAAAGCGGCCCCTCACCGGCCCGCCCCGCAGGGTCGCCGTCCCGGTGCTGCTGCTCGCGCTGCTCTGCTTCGCCGTCGGGTTCTGGGCGCTCAGCCGGGCCTGACCGGCAGCGCCCGGCGCCGGGCCACCAGCGTCCACACGCCGAGCCCCACCACCAGCAGCGTGCCCGTGCCGATCCCGGCGGCCGCGAGCAGCCGCATCCCGGCCGAGCCGTCGTCGTGGCGGGTGGCGGAGGCGTCCGTGCCCGCCGCAGCGCCCGGAGCGGGGCCCGTACCGGTGATCCCGAAACCGGGCGAGGACCCCACGTACGCGGGCCCGGGCCCCGCCTTGCCGCGCACGTCGACCCGCAGCGTCACCCCGTACGCCTCGCTGCCGAGAGCGTCGGCGAGGCCGGGGCTGAGGCTCACCGCCAGGTAGTAGTCGCCCTCGAAGCGCATGGCGGCGGACACGTCGGAAGTGGAGTACCGGTTCTCGTACTTCACCGGCGCCAGCGGCTGGAAGCCGGTGGAGGCCGCGCTGCTGCCGTCGTACCCGATGTAGGCGTAGACGACGGGGCCGAGCGCCGGGTTGTAGAGCTGGAGGTCGAGCGCCTCCCGCACGTACCGGTTGCCGCCGGAGCGGGCCAGCACGGCGGTGACGGACAGCTGCTGGTCCCAGCCGACCGGCACCCGGTAGAAGAGCGTGTCGCCCGGCCGCAGCCTGTCCCGCCACTCGCCCTGGGGCATCGAGGGCGCGTCGGTGAAGCCCGCACCGCCGTGGATCTCGCGCCCGCCGCCGGTGGGCGCGGGCGGCGACGCGGTGGACCAGTGCGTCGGCGCGGTGCTCGGGCCGCCGGGAGCGGTCCTGCGCTCCCGTGCCTGGCGCAGCTCAAGGCCCCAGGCGCCGTGAGCGGCGGCCTGGTCGCCGACCCGTTCGATCAACACGGAGTAGGTGCCCGCCGCCTGACAGGACGTCTGATGGCGGCTGAGGCCCCGGGAGACGTACGCGGCGATCGGCCTCGGGTACTCGGGGGAGCCGAAGAGGGCGCTGCCGGAGTCGCAGGTGTTGCCGTCGCGGTCCCGCAGGCTCAGCTGGATGCCGTCGGTCGAGGAGACCTTCTCGTCCGGCTTCGGCACGGCCACGGCCGACACATAGGCGTCGCCGCTGCCGTCGAGGGCGATCTGGAAGGAGATCCTGGCGCCCGGCCCGATCGTGGACCGGTAGATCCGGCCGGCATCGAGACGGGGGCCGTCCTGGCCGCTCGCGGCGCCGGTGACCGGCTGGGCGCCCGGGTCATAGCGGTACGAGCTGCTCCGCGCCTGTGTGTCCCGCGCCTGCGCCTGCCCGTTGGCGGCCTGGGCCCGCCCCTGGCCCGGTAACGCCGCCAGCGCGCACAACGCGGCCACGGCGGCTGCGGCCAGGGCCTTTCCCCGCTGGTTCGTCATGCCGCCGCGCCCCCTTCAATTTTGCTTGTGCAAGCTATTGATTTGCGCAGGTGAACCCATGGGGGCCGCTGCCCCGGGCACATGACAGCACAGAGCCCCGGCCGCGTCGGCGGCCGGGGCTCTGCAACTGGACTCTGTGGGGCTCACACACCCGAACCTGCGGGCACGGAGTCGGTCGCCTCCGTCCACAGGTCCTGCTCGGCGCGATCCGCCTGGATCTGGCGGTACACGAGGAGCCCGCCGATGGCGGCCAGTGCGACCAGGAGGAGCTTCTTCACCGCGCGACCTCGTCTTTCCTTGACGTAAGGGACCTCTGTCGCCCGACTATACACACCGATCGATATCAATCGGTGATGGTCCATCCGAGTGCAGTTCATCGGAACATCCGCCCATAACGGTGCGTCGACCCCTCGCTCTGCCCCGCCCGTACACATCATGAGGTACATCGCAAATCGGGCAACCCAGAAGCGCACAGAAGCGAGGAAGTCATGGCAACCAGCAAGCTCACGACCTGGTGGACCGCATTCATCGGCGTGCTCGTCGCCCTCCTCGCCTCCCTCGGCTTCGCCTCCGAGGCCTCGGCCGCCGCTTCCGTACCGCAGCAGGCCGCCGCGCACAACCGCAGCGAAATCCCCACCGCCCGTACGCCGATCGCGCCCTGGGCCCTGCCCGGCCTCTCGGCACTGCCGCCCACGATGAAGCAGCGCATCCGCGCCGAGGCCCATGGCTCCTCGCCCTCGACCCGGCACCTGCCGGCCGCCCATGAGGACAGCGAGAGCGGCAACGGCGCGGACGGCAGCGAGGCCGACGACAGCACGGACGCCGCCGCCCCCGGCGCCACGGCCCTGTCCCCCTGATCCGCCCGAACCTCCCAGCGCCCGCCCGAGCGCACGAGCCCGGCAACTCCCCGAGTTGCCGGGCTTCTTCATGCCGGTACGGCTGCGGGATGTCGTCATGGCCGCGCCGTCTCGTCCGTGCGCGACTTCTCCCGTACGTACGTAGTACGTAGAGGACGCCCGCCCCGGAACCGGCAAGACCACGGACACCCGTCCGCCCGCCCGTCCGTCGGCCGACAACGCGAAGACCCCCGGACTCACTGTCCGGGGGTCTTCGTCACTGTGGGGCTAACAGGATTTGAACCTGTGGCCTCATCCTTATCAGCACTCAGTCCTGAAACTGAGCCCTCGCAGGTCACGGAACACCCCGCCTGACCTGCGCCTACGTCCGTCTACATCCCCCGCTGCCGCTCCACCCCTCTCCCCTATATAGAGAGGGCGCCATCCAATGGGCAGCGTTTGGGCATCGGCTGGGCATCACGCGACAAGATCCAGAGCGTCTTGGGTGACCTCTTCTTGCTCGTCCAACGCCGCAAGCACTTGACCCGCGTAGTTCGTCGCCGCGTGGGTGTACAGCCACGTGACCGTACCCGCGCGCTCGTGCCCCAGGATCTCCTGAACGATGGCCTCCGGCACGCCGCGATCGTGGAGCCGGGAGGCGTAGCTGTGGCGCTGATCATGGAAGTCCGGCCACCAGTCGATCCGCTCCTTGATCGCCTGCCGCAGACGCCCGGTCACCTTGTCCTTGACCGTCTCGACGACCTTCTTGATCGTCTTCCGCGCTACCCCGGCTGCCTCGATCGCCGCGATCCACAACCGCCGGAACGCGGACCTTCGCAAGGGCGCCCGGTAGGGCTCGCCCTGCCGGTTCTTGCGGTTTCTGCCATGGAAGATGAGCTCGTTCTCGCACAAGCCATCTTCAGGCGCCGACTCATTCAGACTCGCGTCCGGTTCGCGGTCGAGCAGCCAGCGCAGTGCGCGGACGGCGAGCCGCGTGAGCGGCACTGTACGCAGGCCGGCGTCGCTCTTCGGGTACGCCTTGCGCCTGATCTTGCCGCGAACCTCGGTCAGCACCTCCCGGACGTGGAGAAGCCGGTTCTTGAAATCGACTCGGCACCATCGGAGACCCGCGAGCTCTCCCCACCGCAGGCCGGTCTCCTGGGCGACGATCTGAAGGGCCCGCATGTAGATCGGGAGGTGCTTTCGGATGCTGGCCAGCATGTCGTACGTCGGGGGCCGCCGGTCCTCGGGGTGCTTCTTTGCGATCTTCGGCAGCTTGACGCCATCGGCCGGGTTGAAGGGGATTCTTCTGTCCAGCTTGGCGGCTTCGAGCATGCGGTCGAGGATCTGGAAGGTCTTGGGGACCGAACTCGCCGCGAGTGGGCCGCCGTTCTGGTCCCACAGAGAATTGACCCAGTTCTGAATCTCCAGCCAGCCGAGCTCATAGAGCCGCCAACTGCCGAACGCGGGCTCGATGTGATTGCGCCAGGCCCGGCTGTCCCGGTCCTCGGTGTTGTCGTCGAGCCTCGCGGCCTGGGTCGGCCACCACAGGCCATGCCAAGCGCACAGGGTGATCTCGGCGCGCTTGGGGTCGATCCAGGTGCGGTCACGGATCTGGGTCCGCGCCCGCTCCAAGGCGGCGATGCCTTCGTCTTCCGTTTCGCAGGTGACATGGATGCGATGGCCGCCGGGTGCGGTGTAACGGGCCTGCCAACTCCCCTCGTGCTCCTCGACCGCAGCGCGGTCGCCGGGGTATTTGGCTAGGCAGCCGTCGCAGCCGCAGGTGCGGCTGGGGATGGGCCTCGGATTGTTGGTGGTCGGGCGCCCCACAGTGATTCCCCTTGATCAGAGAGTGGAGGCGTCGGCCTTCGGCGCGGACGTCCCGGACGGAAGGTCGACGGGATCGCCGCAGAAGCACGTAAGGCCAGCGCCGCGTGTCGGTGCGCCGAGGTCAGCCAGGAGCGCGTGAAGTTCTCTGATCAGGTCGGTGTGGTGGGTGCCCGTTCGGACGAGGATGGACACTTCGTCCGGGTCCCAAGTGGCGATCTCCGGCAGATCGTCAGTCTCGGCGGTGCAGATGCGGATGCACACGGATGTCCCCCATGGATGCGGCATGGTTGAGTCCGCTACGGGAGGACAGCGGGAGGACGATCCTAACCCCGCTCGTGGCTCTTGTGCATGTGGGTTGGGCATATGACCGAAAATGCTTCAGGTCTCAACAGCCCGCGTTATCCCTCCTCATGGGCTTACTCCCCGGACCATGGCCTCGGCGCAGGCGATCAGAGCGCGCTGCGACGTGACCGGCAGTCGGCGGTAGAGCTCCAACAGTCGCGTTTCTCGCTCGCCCTCGGCTGGGCCCGGGACGGCCCTGCCGGCCGCGCGGAAGACGTCTGCGGTGGTCACATTGGACCCCCACTTCTTCAGCGCGGCGGCTACGGACCGCCAGACTTCGGGGTCTACGCGGCCCCACCCGCGCGTGCGGTTCATCCACGCGTTGAGGGTGGGGTATTTGATGCCAGCCTCTTCCGCCAGTTCTTTCTGGTTGCGGCCGACGTCAGCGAGGGCGCGTTCGAGTAGTGCCGCCAGGTCCTCGCCTGCGGCGGGGTCCTCGGCGGGGTGGTCGGTCTCGCCGGGGGGGTGCTGGGCGGTTGTCACGCGGTCAGGATCGGGCATCGCCATCTACATTCGCAAGTAGATCCGAGATGCTGTGACCTGAATTTACGGGATCTACGCGTCTACATTCACCCCGCTAGCCCCTTCCACAGCTTATCCACACCCCTGTGCATCACTCTTGACCTATCAGCTATCTACAAGTAGATTGTAGATAGCGCAGGTCAGGGCGACCAGCGCGACCCCTATTCGGCTGCACAGCAGAGGTTCACCATGCGACGACTGGACAAGGGAGCACCGCTCCGGCGCGCCATGCAGGCGACCGGGCTGGACATCCCCCGCCTCGCCGCCCGGACGAAAGAGGTCGACCCAGCAGGCGAGGGCCTATCCCGGGCCCTGGTTGGCTTCATCGCGGGCGGCGGCAAGAGTGCCCGCGAAGAGTGCAGCGACCGCGCCGCCGACCTGATCGCGGCCGCCCTCAATCGGGAGGTCGACGAGCTCTTCGAGCCGGTCGTTCTCACTCTCAAAGAATCTACATCTACACGCATATCGCAGGTGCCAGTGCCGTCTCCGGCGCTGCCGGACCGTCTTATGGATCAGTCCGAGCTCGCCCGTTTCCTGCGGAAGTCGATGAGCTGGATCGACAAGCAGATCCAGGCAGCACAGGCAGAGGGCGAAACCTGGCCTGGACTGATCTACGTCGGCCGGAGCCGCCGCTTCAATCCGGCCGTCGTGCTCGATCACATGCGGCAGCAGCGCACCGCCGCGTAGACGGGGCGTCCCGCACCTACCAAGCCCGGGACGCCCCCAGCCCTTCACCCCCACGTCATCCATCAGTGGAGCAGGCCATGACACAGGCTAGCCCCGAGCGGGCCCCCGACAACGAGCCGCCAGAAATGATCTACATGCGGCGCCCCAAGCCGTCGCCCCAGAACCTGACCGAACTGGAAGAGCAGGCCATCGCCTGGGACGCCACTTGCGGCCGGGCACGAACCCTCGCGGCCCAGATCGAAGCACTGTACGGCGAGACGCACGGGCTCCAGGGCGTGCGCGTCGACCAGGACCGGCTGATCGTCTCCGTGCACGTGACCGATCTGCACGTCTGGGCGGAGTGGGTCGAGTACTTCTCGGTCACCGACTACCGATCCGGTGCGCTGCCTCACACTTACGGTGGCTCCGGCCACCGCGACGGCATCTCCGTGTGGCTGCTCGGCTACGACGGCCCGCAGCTGGAGCAGCGGGCGATGGAGGTAGCGCAGCGTCCGCACCGGCACGGAGCTGTGGTCTACGACCTGGCATTGCCGCATCGCGATATCAACGGAAACGTCTGGGTCGCCTGCGGCAAGACGGCTGAGGGGATGCCGCTGCTGTCCCAGGTCGGCCGTCCGGAGCGCTGCTCCCTCGCCCACGTGATCGACTTCGTTGGCCCGCTGCTCGCCGTCCGAGACGCCGTGCTGCCCGCACTGCCGGGTGGTGAAGCAGCATGAGCGACCAGCCGACTGACGCTCTGTTGGGCCGGATCCGGGCTCTGCTCGCCAAGGCTGAGGACCCGGCCGCAACGCCCGCCGAAGCCGAGGTGTTCACGTCCAAGGCAACCGAGCTCATGGCGAAGTACGGGATTGAGCAGGCCCTGCTCGGCGACCGGGTGCCGAACTCCGACAAGCCGGAGGACCGTGTCATCGCGGTCGATAACCCTTGGGGGCGGGAGAAGGCCAGGCTGCTGTACTGGCTGGCTGATGCGATGCGCTGCCGCCCCTTGCTGCTCAGTGACGGCGATGGGGCCGCGCGTGTCCACGTCTTCGGGTTCGACTCCGACATTCAGCGCGTCGAGTTGCTGTTCACGTCGATTCTGCTCCAGATGACGAATGCTCTGGCGAAGGCCAAGGTGCCCTCGTGGGAGAAGCCGCGCCCGTACCGGCGGTCGTGGCTGATCGGCTTCACCGATGAAGTGGTGGAGCGAGTGAAGGCGGCCGAGGCGCGGGCCGCTGCCCAAGGTGAGTCCGCCCCGGCTGAGGGGGGTCGGTCCACGGCCCTTGTACTCGCCGACCGCAAAGCGATCATCCAGCAGAAGTTTGCAGAGCAGTACCCGCGCACAAGGAGCGGGCGTACCAGGTACAGCGGCTCCGGCGCTGGAGCCGGTCGCGCGGCCGGGCGCACCGCGAACATCGGGCAGACGGGCCTCAACGGCAGGCGGCGCGCGATCGGTGGTGCCCAATGACCGCCTACTCCGACGCATACCGAGCGCTTATGTCTGGGCACGCCCTTTCGGCGGCCGAGACCGCTGCCCTCCTCGCCAGGGTACGAGGGGAGGCGGTCCACGAGGCCACGGCTGCTCTCGCCCGGCACGCGGAGACGCACGCAATCACGCCGTCGGACACAGCGGCGACGGCTCGGAAGAAGCGGGCCCGGTACGGAGCCGTCATGGCCTCCATCCGGATTCTCGACGCCATCGCCCGATCTCAGCCCAGGAGGGCGACATGACGTTCTCGTTCACTCCCGCCACCCGTGAGACGGCCCGAGCCCGGATCGGGCTTCAGGGCCCGGCCGGGTCCGGCAAGACCAAGTCCGCGCTGCGCCTCGCCGAGGGCCTGGCGCAGGGCAAGCCGATCGGAGTCGTCGACACCGAACGGGGCTCTGCTCTCAAGTACGCCCCTGTACCTGGCCGCCCGGACCTCGGCGGACACGCTTTCGGTCACATGCCGATGGACACCCACGACCCTCGTCACCTCATCCAGGCTGTGAAGGCCGCCGAGGCGGCCAGCGTCGCGGTGCTGGTCGTCGACTCCTGGTCGCACTTCTGGAATGGGAGGGGCGGGCTCCTGGAGATCGTTGAGCAGGCCGGAGCCCAGAAGGGAGCGGGCGGCACCTTCGGTGGCTGGCGCACCGGCAACCCGATCGAGCAGGAGATGCTGGACGCACTCCTGAACTTCCGGGGCCATCTCATCGTCACGATGCGCACCAAGGGTGACTACGTGATCGAGGGCAAGAAGGTCACGAAGGTCGGCGTGCGGGCCGTGCAGCGCGAGGGCGCCGAATACGAGCTCGACGTGGTGATGGACATGGTCGAGGGCACTGCCACGGTCACGAAGACTCGGTATGCGCCGCTCGACGGCATGGTCATTCACCACCCTGGTGAGGACGTGGCTGAGACGATCCTGGAACAGCTGGGCCAGGGCGTGGATCCGGTGCAGGCGATCGTGGACGAGCTGACCGCCGAGGGGCTGGCGTACGAGCAGGCGCTGGCGCTGCATGCGAGGGCCAAGAGCCGGGGCATCCTCGCCGTCGGACAGCTGCACCCGTCCTCGGGTGAGCCGACGACGCTGGGGGACTTGATCCGTGAGTACGGGCAGGCCGTTAAGCCCGGCTCGGCGCCGACGGCGGGCCCTACGCCCCCGGTCTCCACGGTCGGATCTGGCACGACGAAGGCCCCTGCGACGGCTCATGCTGCGGCGCCTGAACCGGGGCGCGTCAGCAACCGGGCGACGCCGCCGCAGATGCGTGCGATGCATGCCCTGTTCAAGGGGGTGGGCCTGGAGGGCGACCGCGAGGGACGGCTTCGGGCGACGTCGCTGATCGTCGGCCGCGCCATCTCGTCCGCGAACGACCTCACGACCGCCGAGGCCGCGACGCTGCTCGACACCCTCACGGCCTACACGGAGCGCGAGACCGCCGCCGCCGACTTCGCCGCCATGCTCGACGGCCTCTCGCAGGCAGCCGCCTGATCCACCACTGAACTGCGGGGTCCCGCCGCCTCCCCTCGGCGGGACCCCGCACCTCCCCGGAAGGAGGTGCACCCCAATGGTGGACCCCACCCCAGAACAGCGCGAGGCGATGGCCGCGTACGGCGACGGCACAGACCTCGTCCTCCAGGCCGGCGCCGGGTGCGGCAAGTCGAGCACGCTGAAGCTGATCGCGAAAGCCGACCCGCGCGCCTGCATGATGTACATCGCCTACAACAAGACGATCGCGCGGGACGCGCAGCAGTCATTCCCCGGCAACGCTGTCTGCTCGACCGGCCACAGCCTCGCCTTCCACGGCATCGGCAAGCAGTACGCCCACCGGCTCGGCGGCACCCGCCAGACCGCCCACCAGGCAGCGCAGGCTCTCGGCGTACCGGCCATCCTCGGCCACCCCGTCGGCGTCCCCAGCGTGGTGAGCGACATCGGCGAGAAGATCGCGATGCCGTCGAAGCGGATCATGCGCTACGCCCTGGAGACCATCACGCGATGGTGCTACTCGGCAGACGCGGAGATCGAGCTGCGGCACATACCCCGCAAGCCGAACCTGAAGCAGCCCGCGACAATCACCCAGCTCGGCGAGCTCGTGCTGCCCGTAGCCCACGCCGCTTGGCGGGACCTGACGCGCCCGGACGGCGTTCTGAAGTACCAGCACGACCACTACATGAAGGCGTGGCAGCTTGGCGAGCCCAAGCTGGACGCCGAGGTGATCCTTCTCGATGAGGCACAGGACACCAACGATGTTCTGTACGACGTCATCCGCCGCCAGGAGCACGCCCAGCGGATCGTCGTTGGGGACTCGGCTCAGCAGATCTACGAGTGGCGTGGTGCCGCAGACGCGCTGAACAAGTTTGCGGCCGACGGGGCGCAGCAGTGCACCCTCAGCCAGTCCTTCCGGTTCGGCCCGGCGATCGCTGAGGCAGCGAATCAGTGGCTGTACATCGTCGGCACTGAGCTGCGCCTGAAGGGATTCGACCCCGTTCCGTCCCGGCTCGGCGAACTTCCCGATCCCAACGCGGTCCTGTGCCGAACGAACGCCGGAGCGATGGAAATCGTCATGGACGCGCTCGCCCGTGGCACGCGGGTGGCGCTGGTCGGTGGCGGCTCGGACATGCGGCGCCTCGCCGAGGCCGCCGCCGCCCTTCAGTCCGGCCGCGACACCGATCACCCCGAACTCGCCGGGTTCTCCACGTGGGACCAGGTTCGCCAGTACGCCGAGGAAGAGGCGGACGGCGCAGACCTGCGGGTGCTGGTGAAGCTGGTCGACGAGCACGGTCCGGCCGTGATCATCACGGCTACCGAGCAGCTGGTGGCTGAGGACCGGGCGGAGCTCGTGGTGTCGACAGCGCACCGGTCGAAGGGCCGCGAGTGGGACCGGGTCCGCATCCACAGCGATTTCCGGGCGCCATCCCCTGACCCCGCCACCGGGTTGGTGACGATCCGCCGCGAAGAGGCCCGTCTCGCGTACGTCGCCGTGACCCGGGCCCGGCTGGAGCTCGATAACCGCGCGCTGGCTTGGGTTGACGGCATCAAGGCGGTATCGGGATGACGCGTTCCGCCGTGCCGTGACCCCGGTTCCGGCCGTGACGATGCCTCCGGCCGGACACCGGCGCAGTGCCGATCCGCACCTATCGAAGGGCTCCTGTGGCTGTGGGTATCCGCCTGATCGTCGAGGTCATGGACCATGCCCCGACGACGTTGACGCACCGCGAGGCATGGGTCCTCGGGGTGCTGGCGGAGGATGCCCGCGACGAGACCCGGACGACGTGGTCGAGCATCGAGGCGCCGCGCATCCTGCGCCGGGCGCGCGTGTCCCGCCCGCAGATGTACGCCGTGATCAAGGCACTGATCACGAAGGGCGTGCTGAAGCGAGTCTCAGCGGGCCAGAAGAACGCTGTCGCGAAGTACGCACTCCTGCCCCTCGCACCTGCTCAGTGTGTCGATATCCCGGACACTGACGCCCCGGTTCAGCGTCCGGATTCTGCGGACACTGACCAGCCTCAGCGTCCGCGAAACCCAGACACTGAGCGCCCGCGTCAGCATCCGGAAATCGCGGACACTGACGCGGCTCAGTGTCCGCAAATCCCGGACCTCAGTGTCAGGGAATCCCAGACGCCTACCCCTCAACCCCCAAGAGAAAGAACAAACACTCCCGCCCCAGACGACGCCTTCGACTCCTTCTGGGCCGTCTACCCCCGCAAGGTCGCCAAGGGCACCGCGCGCACCGCCTGGACCAAAGCACTCAAGCGCGGCGCCGACCCTGCCCTCATCGCCGCGGCCGCCGCCCGGCACGCCGCGCAGTGGCACGCCGCCCGCACCGAACTCCGCTTCATCCCGTATCCGGCGACCTGGCTCAACGGCGACCGCTACGACGACGCCCCCGAACCCCTCCCGCCACACGCCCAGCCCCCCAGACCCGGCACGCCTCAGCGCTACACCGACCCCACGGAGCGAGGGATCTTCTGATGACCACTCCCGACCCCGCCGCGACGACCGACGAACTCCTCACACGCACTCAGCCCCACGACCCCGACGCCGAACAGGCATACCTCGGCGCCCTCTGCTTCGCGGGCCGCGACATCCGCCGTATCCACCAGCTCGTCGCCAGCAGCGACTTCTACCGGCCCGCCCACACCACCATCCACGCCTCCGCCGGAACTCTGATCGACCACGGCGAGCCCGTCGACCCGATCACCCTCGGCGCCGCCCTCCACTCCGCCGGCACCCTCGCGCGAGTCGGCGGCGCCGCGTACCTCCACACCCTCGCCCAGGCCATGCCCACTCCGGCCAACGCCGACTGGTATGCCGAGCGCATACGCACCCTGGCCCAGCGCCGCGCCCTCATCACTACCGGCGCGCGCATCGTCCAGCTCGGCTACGACCCCGAGGCCGGTGAGCCCGCCGACCTTGCCGAGCAAGCCGTGGCAATGACGCGAGACGTACGGGACGCAGGCCGCGCCGCCGAGGACGCCCCGATCCAGGACATGCACGACTTCCTCACCGTCGAGGACACTTACCGCTGGGTGATCCCCGGGCTCCTGGAGCACGGCGACCGTCTGATCCTCACGGCAGGAGAGGGGGGCGGTAAGTCCGTGCTGCTGCGGCAGATCGCCGTAGCCACGGCTGCCGGAGTGAACCCCTTCACGATCCAGCCGAGCGAGTACGGCCCGCAGACCACCCTCGTCCTCGACTGCGAGAACAGCGCGCCCCAGTCCCGTCGGCACTACCGCGCCTTGATGAACGCGGCCGAGCGTGTTCACCAGCCGGTAAAGCGCGGTCGCCTCCACATAGACGTCCGTCCCGAAGGCGTAGACCTCACCACCGGCGCCGGGCGCGCATGGCTCATGCGCCGGGTCGAGACCGTCATGCCCGATCTCCTCGTGATCGGCCCGATCTATCAGCTCCACACCGGCGACCCCTCGTCCGAGGAGCACGCCCGGCGCGTCACCGTCGCTCTGAACGAAGCGCGGATCACGGCGGACTGCGCCATGGTCCTGGAAGCACACGCGCCCCACGGCAATGGCTTCGGCCCCCGTGCCCTGCGTCCGGCCGGGTCCTCGCTGTGGTTGCGCTGGCCTGAGTTCGGTTTCGGCCTCCGGCCCGTCGCCGACGAGCGGAGCGCCGAGGAGGACCGCGCCCGCCAGCTCGTGCCATGGCGCGGCCTGCGCGACGACCGCCAGTTCCCGCCGTATCTACGCCAGGGCGCCAAGGGCGGCTGGCCCTGGGTCCCGTACACCCCCATCGATGCCGACCCCTACACCGGCCGCTCCGCCACCGGCGCCACCGGCTGACCCCACCACCGAGAGGAAGATCCTTGTCTCTGCCCACCCTGACCGGCGTCGGCCGCATCGTCGCTGACCCCGAACTCTCCTTCACCCAAAGCGGCAAAGCCGTTGCCCGCATCAGGCTCGCCTTCAACTCCCGCCGCAAGAACGATCGCGGCGAGTGGGTCGACGGCGACACCTTCTGGGTACGCGGCACCGCCTGGGAACGCCTTGCCGAACACGTTGCCGAGACCCTGGCCAAGGGGATGGAAGTCCTCGTCTCCGGCGAAGTCCGCACCGAGTCGTGGGAGAAGGACGGCCAAAAGCACCAGGCAACCACCCTGCTGATCCGCTCGATCGGCCCCTCGCTCGCGTACGCCACGGCCACGGTCACCAGGTCCACCGGCACCACCACGAACGCTGGGCATCCCGCCCCTACACGACCGGCCACGCCTGCCGACGACCCCTGGGCGACCGAACCCGCCCCGGCCGAACCGCCCTTCTAACCCCGCCGCCGTGCCCCAAGGGGCCCACACGAGGGCCCGCCCCGGCCTCCCCGGAGCAATCACCGTGACCAGCGCCATCGACCACCTCGACACTGTCGTCGACTCCTGGGCCGATCTCCAGGACGCCCTCGCCGCCCGCCAGAACACAGGATGGCCTCCCGCCATGGGAGTAACCCGCCTCCTCGACGAGCAGGAGCGGGAAGCCGTGCTCGACGAACGGGCCGACAGCAGCCCCGACGCCCCGGGCCCCCGACCGACTCCACTTGCTGTGGACATCTTCGACGTCATGCGGGCGATCGAGCGGGACCTCGTCGAGCTCGCTGACCAGCTTGCCGAACGGATTCAGCGCCCCGCGCTCAGGGGCGTCACCGGGCGCGGCTGGAGCGACGACATCCACCGCCAGGCCGTCATGCTCGCAACGAAGGACGGCGCGGACGGCCGACGCTGGCGCTTCGTTGGAAACCGCGACACCGTCACCGCCGCACGGTGGCTCGCCAGCCGCGCCCGCGCAGACGACGGACCGTTCCGGGCACTGACCGAGGGCGAACAGGCTCGTCTCGACCACGTGGCCGCTCAATGCGCGGCACGCGCCGAGCGAGCCCTGGGTATCGCCCGCCGCGTACTCACCACACCGCACCCCTGCCCGCACTGCGACGGCGCGCTCAAGGTCGAGGGTGGAGATGGGCAGCCCCCAGCCGTCCGGTGTTCCGACTGCCAACGGGCCTGGACGCTGCACGAGTACGCGGCATGAACCAGGCGGCGCCCGAGATCGTTGCCCGGCGCGCCGTCGTCGCGCGACTGGCGGACGACGGGGCTTCCCTCCGGCAGATTGCGGCGCAGCTGGGCATCTCGAAGGACACCGCCCGCCGCGACCTTGCGGCCCACCGAGATGCCATCACAGATCAGGTGACGGGTGTGGAGAAGCGCGCGTCCGAAGCCGAGGCAGCGATGCGACAGCTTGCGACGGCTGTCTCATCGGTCGTCTCGGCGCGGCCCGGGTACGTGATCGTGCCCGACGCTGTCGCCCACCAGTGGCGCACCACGCTGGAGGAGCATGTTCTTGCTCTGCGACAGCTGGCCGACAGTTTCAACGACTACTACCCGAGTTGATCAAGAGAGGACGAATCATGCGTGTACAAGTGAAGGTGCTACTGCTCGTAGGGGCCGAGGCCGAGGTCATCGCGGACGCTACGGACGCGGCGACGCCCGTCCGGTACCCGGCTGCCGAAATCGCGGCAGCGGTCGGCCTGAGCGAGCGAGAGCTGCCCGGCAAGAAGCTCACGGCTGAGGTGGACAGCCGAGAACGGCTTAGTGGTTGGGCACTGGCGTAGCCGGTCAACGGCCCCAGATCTTCCGGGATTTGGGGCCATCTTCTTGGCGGGTGATGTTGCAATCCAATACATCAAGCTGCCATACTTAAGACCAGAGGGAAGGGGCCGCAAACCCCGAACCTCCCAACCAGAACAACTCAAGAGAGGACCAGACACCGTGTCTGACGAATTCGAGCAGGACAAGGAGAACCTTGGGCTCGCACTCGCCCGGGTCTACCGCCTGATCGCCAAGGTCGTCTCCAAGCTGCCGATCCCGATCGCCCTCCCCGGCGGCCCGGTTTACGACAGCACCGAAATCGTCCCCGCCACCATCCGGGTCACCGAGATCATCGAAGAGCAGCCCATCCCTCAAGACCTGCAAGTCCTGATCTGGGGCGGATGCCTCCACTGGATCGCGGCAGCACACCTCTTCGACCGATGGCTGAAGACCCAGGAACACGTGACGACGCTGGAAGTCCAGATCAACCTGGTCGCCGCCGGTGACGCAATCATCGACGCAGCCGCTGAGCTCATGCTCATGATCGACGAACTGGACGAGTAAGAGACGAGATGCCCCCGGCAGCCAGCCGGGGGCATCCTCGTATCAAGATCAGACGACCGACGGGGGCCGGGCCGAAGCCCACGGGCGCCAAGGGCGCCCGCCGCAAAGCCCCCGCCGGTCACCAACCAGTCTCGAAAGGACCGGAGACCCCCATGGTAGACCGCACACCCGAGGGCGAAACCCTCCGCGAGATCGCCGAACGCCATGGCCGGGCCTACAACACCCTGCGGGCCCAGTGGTCCCGCCACCCCGCTTGGCCCGCCCCGATCGGCAAGCGGGGACGCTCGTACATCTACGACCCAGCCGCCGTAGACGCAGTGATCACGGAACACTTCGCGCGCCACGCAACCGACCTCGAACCCCGGAAGCTCTACACGGCCCGCGAGATCGAAGCCGCCACCGGCATCACAGCGGCCACGATCCGCGCCGACCGCTCTAAGGGCCGGTGGCCCGCCCCAGACGACGTCACCGGCCCTGCGCACCGCTGGTACGGGGAGAAGATCACCCAGGCCGTAATCAAGCGACGGAGCTACCGGCGTAACCCATAAGCCGAGCCCACCAGGTTGTACGAGTGCAAAAACGCCCGTTCTTGCAAGCTCGACTCACGTGATGCAACGTTCTAGGGTTGGAGAAGAATGTTGTGTAGAGCTGCCTACAGGTGGCAAGCGGAAGGCCCGACCGGCTGGCACCAGTCAGGCCCTCCTGCGCAGTTCACGAGCCCGGTCGCGGTGCATGAGACCGGGCTCGCTGACTGCGTAGCCACGGCTCCGACCGCACCCGTGTGTGGATCGCCCTAGCGGACGAACTGCCCCACTGTGGCGATGATCGCCAAGAGCAGCCCCAACAGTCCGATGCCCAACTGCCACTTCTCCGGCTGGGTCCACTTCCTGCCTGGCTTACCCATCTCGGGGTTCACCACCGTCTCCTCCTTCTCCTCCAAGTCGCCCTGACGAATGTCAGGACCTCCGCAACCCGCGAACAGGTCCACGAAGTTGAAGAGGAGGAGCGAGTGAGCAGGACAAGCATACGAGCCTCAATGCTGTTGGCAACGGCCCTTCCCAACAGCCAAAACCCGCACCACGCAACCCAGTAGACCGACAACCAGGAAGTACGCGACGTCAGCACAGGAACGACCTTCCATCGAAAGATGGATGGTTTTCCCGCCGTTGATGATCTAAATTGGTCCCTAAGTCCGCCGTGCCCGGACACCGATGGCTCGCCTTCGTGCGGGCCTTACGCATGTCACGGCTCGGCCACACCACCCACCCACACCACCCACACCGCGCATGATGGCCCCCACACGTACCCGCCCAGGGGGGACCATGCGCACCCGCACCACCACGGCCGTCGTCGGCACCACCGTCTTAACCCTCGCCCTCACGGCCTGCGACTCCGGCACCAAGGACGTCAGGCCGGTCAAGGCCACCACCGAACCAGCCAGCTCCGCCCCCACACCGAGCGGTCCCGTAGCCCTTGGCGCCAGCCAAAAGGCACGGCTCGCCGACAAGGCCGCCACCCTCAACGCCATAGCCGTGAGCTACCGGCAGCCCGACAAGACCATGGACCCACCCGGCGCCAGCCTCGGCATGGCTGAGGGATCCATCTGGGCACGCCTGGACGCCAAGGTCTGCAGCACCAGCCCCAATGGAACCGGCCAACCGATCTCTGTTAGCGCAGCTGACTGGCATCTGAGCTTCTCCGACGGCACCCAGGCAGAACCCACGGGCCTAACCGGCGGCGACATCCCCAAGCCGGAGTTCCCCTACGACGGGACGATCTCTCCCGGCCAGTGCGTACGCGGCCTGATCATGCTGCCTGTGCCTCCCAAACAGCGGCCCGCCCGCATCGTCTACAAGCCGCGCAGCCTCAACAGCCGGCCCCTGGAATGGACCGTGCCCAAGACGTAGACGAAGGGGGCTCGTGGCCGGCAACCCTCGTACCGGGCGCCCGTACCGCCGCCTCGTCGCCAGTCAGAAGGCTCTCGGGCTCCCCTGCTGGATCTGCGGCCACGACATCCCGGAGGGCCTGGACCCACGCCATCCGCTCTCCTTCACCCTTGACCACCTCACCCCTCTCTCGCGAGGCGGCAGCCTGCTCGACCCCGCCAACGCGCGTACCGCGCACCGCAGATGCAACAGCGCGCGCGGCAACCGCACGACGGTCAAACAACCCCGAGCTTCGCGAAGGTGGTGACCATGGGTCTGATCGTCGTCAGCGGCCCCCCAGCCGCAGGAAAATCCAGCTGGATCAAAGCGCACGCCCAGCCCACGGACATCGTGATCGACCTCGATCTCATGGCACTGGCCATGGCCGGTCCGGGCGCCGACCACCACAACCACCACCCGGCCCTGCTGAAGGTGGTCCACCGAGCCCGACAGGCCGCCATCCACGAGGTCGAGCACCACCTTGCCGAGGTCGACGCCTACCTCATCCACACCATGCCGCAGGCCAAGGCACGCGCACGCTACACGCGACTCGGCGCCCGCATCGTGGTCATCGATCCAGGCGAGGACATCGTCCGCCGCCGCGTACGCGACATGCGGCAGCCCGCCATGGAGGCCGTCGTCACACGCTGGTACCGCGACCGGCGCAAGGGCGGCTCACGAGCAGTGACCACACAGGCATCCCGCTCCTGGTGATCACGTTCAGCGATCAATGAACCAGCGAAATGATCACTCGAAGGTTCGATTCGGGCGGTCGAGGCCGGAGAGTGGATCAAAAGTTCAGAACGCGAGTGGGCGACCCAAACGCCCTTGTCGCCCGGTTTTTTGCGCGACCTCACATGAAGACGATCTTGGCGCCTAACCACGTTCCAGCCCAATTAGAGTCGTCACTTTGAGTCACATATCGGATGGCTGGCCGCCGTCTCCACCCATCGACCTCAACTATTTAACGGCTCGACGCCTACTGTCTCTCTTCGAAGTAGTCATCAACGTTGAGATCGTCGAATGAGAGCTGCTGAGGGTCTAGACCGTTCTCTATCACCTCACGGCGGGCAAACCAGTTCGCACACCAGCGATCACGAACGACGGCCCCTGAAGAAATCTCAACACCTAGGCGCAAGTAGGGGCCGCCCAGGTGCACAGTGCGAAGCTCCCTGCTGTTAAGCGTCATTTCCCAACGCACTCCGCCGAACGGCTCGGCGACCATGACCGATCCTTCAGGTGGTTGTGGAAACCACGTCATTCCAGCCCCTGGCCGTCGCCTCGACCACAGGCCAAGAATTCGCTGACGGCCGCTGTCACGGAACTGCACATGGGGTCGAACGAGCTTGACGGCAGTCTGCCCGTGGTTGCGGACCCTCATGACGAGTAGATAGGTGACCTCGCTGTCGCCTCCGTCCGTCCGCTCCCTGGTCATGAAGTGCCCTGACGCCTTCAGCCTCGGCCTACCGCGGCGGTAAGTGGCGTACGAAACAGCCATGCTGGAGGCTGTGAAACTTGCGCTAGCTCCCGCGATGATCCGCGCAACATTGTCAGCCATCTATCAAGTCTGCCTGTAACACGCGGCGTTCGGCGCTGGTTTGCCCACTCAAGAAAGGTGCTCTCTGTGGTTGAGAGTGCGACAAGGGCTGAGATCGAGCAGCTCGGTGTGGAGATGGTCGCCCCTGGCTTGGCCGCTCTTGCCCTTGAGCTGGCTACTGCGATCGACGAGAGCGACGCCCCCACCGCGATGGCTGTAGCCGCGCGCGAGCTGCGGGCTACC
This sequence comes from Streptomyces sp. NPDC048696, assembly GCF_043198895.1. Classification (NCBI taxonomy): domain Bacteria; kingdom Bacillati; phylum Actinomycetota; class Actinomycetes; order Kitasatosporales; family Streptomycetaceae; genus Streptomyces; species Streptomyces sp. NPDC048696. The sequence goes on from NZ_JBICVJ010000003.1 coordinate 380,349, forward strand.
ATGACCGAGCTGAGGAAGCTGGCGCCGCCTGCCGCGAAGGGGGACGCGCTAGATGACCTCGCTTCCCGAAGAGCAGCACGACGGGGCGCCTGATCAGCCTTCGGCTGCTCGCGGCGTGCAACGGCCGCGGGTCTTCACCGCTCCGCCGTACACCTCCAGCTCGGGCCAGGAAGCCGTTGAACTGGCTGCGGTCGCCGGTCTGCTGCTCGACGAGTGGCAGCAATTTGCCCTCCATGTCGGGCTCGGGGAGCGGCCGGACGGCCGGTGGTCCGCGTTCGAAGTCGCGATCAACGTGGCGCGGCAGAACGGGAAGGGCGCGATCATCGAGGCCCGCGAGCTGGCGGGCCTGTTCCTCCTCGGCGAGCGGTTGATCTTGCATTCGGCCCATGAGTTCAAGACGGCCAAGGAAGCGTTCCTGCGCATCGAGTCGCTGATCGTGAACACCGACTCACTCCGCAAGCGGGTCAAGGCCGTGCGGCGCACGACGGGCGAGGAAGCCATCGAGCTCCTGACCGGCGAGCGGCTGCGCTTCCTGGCCCGGTCCGGCGGCAGCGGGCGAGGGTTCACCGGAAACGCCAACATGCTGGACGAGGACATGATCCTCGGCGATGACGCCATGGGCGCTCTCATGCCGACCATGGCCGCCATCGATAACCCGCAGGTCTGGTACTTCGGCAGCGCGGGGATCGGGTCGCCGTCCATGCAGCTGGCGCGGCTGCGCAAGCGGGCCTTGGAGGCTATGGAATCCGGCGTACCAGATCCCAGCCTCGCCTATCTGGAGTGGTCGATCGATCCCCACGTTGAGGAGTGCCGGCCAGGCTGTACGGACCACGACGACCCGCTGTCGCCGTTCTCGGTGGCCAAGGCGAACCCTGCGCTCGGCTATCGGCTGACGCTGGAGCACACGGAACGGGAGCGGCTGACGATGTCCCCCGAGATCTTCGCCCGGGAACGGCTAGGGGTCGGTGACTACCCCAGCGACTCGGCCGACACCTGGTCGGTGATCGGTGAGGACGCCTGGCGGGCGCTGGGCGACGGTACGTCGACGATGTCCGATCCCGTGGCGTTCGCCGTCGACACAACACCCGAGCGGACCCACAGCGCGATCTGCGCGGCCGGTGCGAGCGGCGATGCCGTGCACGTCGAGGTCGTCGACCACCGCCCCGGTACCGGCTGGGTCGTGGAACGGCTCGTCGAGCTGGTGGAGAAGTGGCGTCCGTGCGCTCTCGTCATCGACGCGGGCGGACCGGCCGCCTCTTTGATTCCAGCGGTGAAGAAGGCGCTGGCGGAGTTGGGTCTGGAGGATCTCCTCCTGGAGCCGAGGACTCGGGAAGTCGCCGCAGCATGCGGCCAGTTCTTCGACGCGGTCTCCGAGCAGCAGATCGTGCATCTGGACCAGGCGCCGCTCGCCACAGCACTGGCCGGGACGGACAAGCGCCCCGTTGGCGACGGGTGGGCCTGGGCCCGACGAGGCGTGAACGTCGACATCAGCCCACTGGTTGCCGCCACCTTCGCGGCCTGGGGCCACGCCGAGCGCGCCCACATCGAGCCCGAAGGAGCGCCGAACCTGTGGTGACCCGTGAGGCTCTGTTGCTGACGGCCGAGGTGCTGTTCGTCCTCCTCGCCCTTCTCGGCGTAGCCCTCATCTGCTTCCCGCTCGGGCTGATCACCGGCGGCGTCATCGGGGTCCTGGTGGTCGAGCGGGCAGCCCTTGCGCAGCCGGATGACCAGGCAAAGGAGACGGACCCGTGAGCCTTTTCGGCCTGTTCGAGCGCCGTGCTTCCCTGGAGAGTCCGGCCACGCCGCTCACCAATGCCTCCCTGCTGGAATGGCTCGGCGGACGTCGTACGGACGCGGGTGTCGCGGTGTCGGAGCGCACGTCGCTCCACATGCCGGCCGTGTGGCGGTCGGTCGCGGTGATCGCCGGTGTGTCAGCGGCGCTGCCGCTGCACGTCTATAGGGCGGGTACGAAGGACAAGGCTCTGTCGCCGCTCCTGGACGATCCACACCCCGAATTCACGCCGCTGGAGGTCTGGCGCCTCGCCTACGTGCACCGTGTGTTGTGGGGGAACGCCTACCTCCAGAAGGTGCGCAACAGGGCGGGCGCGGTGGCCGAGCTCTGGCCGATCACGCCCGACCGGGTCCAGGTCGGCCGTGTGCGCCCGGCTGCCGAGCTTCCCTCCGGCAAGGTCTTCGACGTCACAGACGACTGGGGTACCCACCACGCATTGACCTCGCGCGAGATTCTGCACATCCCTGGCCTTGGCTACGACGGGCTCACTGGCTGCTCGCCGGTACGCCTTGCGGCCGAGGGCATCGGCCTGGCGCAGGCTGCGGAAATCGGGGCCGCACGCCTCTTCGGCTCCGGCAACATCCTGGGCGGAGTTCTCCAGACTGAGCAGCGACTTACTCCTGATCAGGCCGCCGCACTCAAGTCCCGGTGGCAGGCCAAGATGGCGGGCATCGCGAACAGCCACGAAGTCGCTGTCCTGGACTCCGGGGCATCGTTCCACCCCGTGACCATGCCCAACCGGGACGCCCAGTTCTTGGAGTCTCGCCAGTTCCAGATCACCGAGATTGCCCGCATGTTCGGCGTGCCGCTGTTCCTCCTTATGGAGACCGCGAAGAGCACGTCCTGGGGAACGGGGCTGGAGCAACAAGCGCAGGGCTGGGTGAAGTTCGACCTCGGCCCGACCTGGCTCGGCCCCACTGAACAGCGCATCACCAAGGAGCTTCTGCCGTCTGGGCAGTACGCGAAGTACGCCCTCCAGGGGCTGCTTCGCGGTGATTCCTCGGCCCGCGCCACCTTCTACCGGGCGATGCGCGACACCGGCGTTATGTCCGCGAACGACATCCGGGCCCTGGAAGAACTTCCGCCTATCACCGGCCCGGAAGGCGACGTCTACCTGCAGCCGACCTACATGGCGCCGCTGGGCACCAATCCGCTGGCCAACGACGGCGGTCAGGTCCTGGGGCGGGCTGCCGGTCTGCTCGCCGAGGCGCAACGTCTGGTCGGGCCGGAGGTCGTCAGCCGCCTCCTGGACACCCACAGAATCAGCCTCAATCTGGGAGGGGACGATGACGCAGATCACGACCAGCTCTGAAGAGCGTCGCCGTCTCTCGCTTGCCGCTGCTGGCGTGACGATCCGCGCGCACGCCGACGCAGAGACCGAGCGGTTCGCCGGATACGCCGCGATCTTCAACAGCCGTACGGCGATCGGGAACCCCCTGCGATGGGGCTTCTACGAGGAGATCGCGCCCGGCGCGTTCACCCAGACCCTCACCGATGGCGACGCCCGGATGCTGATCGACCATGACTCGTATTACGTCGTCAGCCGGGTCTCCGCCGGGACACTCGACCTGACCGAGGACGAGCGGGGCCTGTCCGTCGACTCGGCCCTCGACATGGGCCTGTCGTACGTGAACGACCTGAAGGCCAACGTCCGCAACGGCAATGTCAGCGGCATGAGCTTCGGGTTCTACGTTCTCAAGGACGAGTGGACCACCGAGACCATCGAGATAGAGGGGGCCGACCCGGTCGAGGTCGATGTCCGGGTGATCCAGGAGGTCCGCCTGGTCGAGGTGTCAGCCGTCACATTCCCCGCCTATTCGGAGACCGAGGCCGAGCTGAAGGCCGTGGCGCGCGCCCTAGACCACCGCGGCGACCGGGAAGCTGTCGAGGCCCGCGCCCGTTACCGTCCTGAACTCCTCGACCTGGTCCACCTCGACCGCACCCCAGCCACCACCGCCCGAACGAAGCAGGACCCAGCCGCCTCCGCGCGGGCGATCGAGCTACGCATGCGGGCGCTCGCGGCCCGCTACCGGCTGCCGCGCTGACCACCAATCTCATTCCCTGGGCCCTCTGTGTGGGCCACACGTCGTGCTGTGAAAGGACAACGACACGATGCCCACACTGCTGGAAAGGGCGCTCGACACCCGTGCCCGGACGTGGTCTCAGATGCAGGAGATCACCGAGCGCGCCGAGCGCGACGGCCGGGATCTGAGCGCTGAGGAGCGCGCCGCGTGGGACGCGGCCGAGGCCGAGCTGACCGCCGCGTCCGAGGACGTAGAGCGGCTGGAGCGGATGGCTCGCCTTGCTGCCGTTGACCGTACGGAGATCGTCGTCACTGGCGAGCAGGATGAGCGGGCCGACGAGCAGGCGCAGGCAGCTGCATACCGGGGTGCCTTCAAGGCTTGGGCCCGGCGCGGCATGAGTGCCCTCAGCGACGAGCACCGCTCGCTGATGATGGCCAACGAGGAAGAGATCCGGGCGGGCGCCACGTCACCGAACACGGCCGGCGGGTTCCTGATCCCGACCGAACTCCTCGCCACGATGACGGAGGCGATGAAGGCGTACGGGGGCTTGCTGGGCCTGGCGAACGTCATCACCACGGCCAGTGGCAACCCGCTGAACTGGCCGACGTCGGACGAGACAGCGAGTGTGGGCGCGATCCTCGCGGAGAACCAGCCGATCACCGAGCAGGACGTGGCGTTCGGCCAGAAGTCCATCGGGGCGTACATGTACACGTCGAAGTTGGTGAGGCTGTCTCTCCAGCTGCTCCAGGACTCAGCATTCGACCTGGAGACATGGCTGCCCAAGAAGCTCGGCGAGCGCATCGGCCGCGCTGTCGCCGCGCACCTGACCACCGGCACCGGTACCGGGCAGCCCGAGGGCCTGTTCACCAACGCCGTCGTCGGCAAGGCCGGAGCCGCTGGGCAGGTCAACAGCATTACGTACGACGACCTCATCGACCTGATCCACTCGGTTGACCCGGCGTACCGGGACATCTCCCGATTCGTCATGGGTGACCAGGCCCTGAAGATGATCCGCAAGCTGAAGGACGCCCAGGGCCGCCCGCTGTGGGAACCCTCGGTTCAGTCGGGCGTTCCGTCTACCCTGCTCGGCTACGCGGTCACCGTCGACAACGGCATCCCGGCTCCGGCTGCCTCTGCGAAGTCGGTCGGCTTCGGCGACGTGAACGCCGCGTACGTCGTCCGCCAGGTCGCGGGTGGGCAGATGCTGAGGCTCGCCGAGCGGTACGCGGAAATGCTTCAGGTCGGCTTCTTCGGGTTCCTGCGCCTGGACGCCAAGCCCGACGATGCCGCCGCGTTCCGCGTCTACGCCCACCCGGCCAGCTGACCCAAGGAGGACACCGCTGTGCCGCACATTCGGATTCTCCAGTCCATCGCCAGTCCCGACTTCTCCTGGGCACCGGGGGATGTGATCGAGCTCGACGAGGAGCAGGCATCCCTGTGGGCCGATGGGGTCCGGGCTGAACTGGCCGCAGGGACCGCGAAGCGCGATGCCGAGTTCGGGTTCACCGCACCGAAGGGAGCTGCTGCATCGCGGGGGCGCGGTCGGCGAACTGAGCTCGGGGCAGACTGAAGCGGGGTGAGAAATGCCCTACGACCTCGGCGCGACTGCCCGTCTCACCGCAGAATGCCGGGACCCCGGCGGCGCCCTAGCCACCGCAGCTTCGGCCACCCTCACCATCACCCTTCCAGATGGGACGACCGCGATACCGGCGGTTGCCCCCGTCGGCCCTGGGACCTACCAGGCGGACTACGCGACCACGGTGGCCGGCAGGCACATGGTGCGCTGGCTGTTCACCGGGCCAGCGCATGCCTACACCGATCAGTTCGACGTCCGCCCGCAGGCTCCCCTGGGGCTCCTCTCGCTGAAGGACGCGAGAACTCATCTGAACATCACCGGCCCGCAGCACGATGACGAGCTGCGCGGTTGGGTGGAATCGGTTACCGCGGCAGTGGAATGGTTCGTCGGCCCGGTAGTTGTGCGCACAGTGACCGAGACCCACAGCGCCGGTCGGATGGACACCCTTGCCCTGCTCCAGCCCCCGGTGCTCGCGCTCACCGCTGTGGACGCCGTCGTGACGGGGCGGCCGTCGTACGCGGTAGTCGATCTTGATCTAGACGCCGCGAGCGGTGTGGTGAGGCGCAAAGACGGCGGGTGGCTGTACGGGCCGCTACGGGCTACCTACAGCGCAGGGCGAAGAATCGTGCCAGCGGCGGTCTCATCCGCCTCCAAGATCATCCTTCAACACCTGTGGCGCACTCAGCAGGGCCCAGGGCGCCCGCAGCTGGGGGTGGACGACTATGCGGTCAGCGAGCCGATTCCGGGGCTGGGCTACGCCATCCCGCACCGTGCCCTCCAGCTTCTAGATCCATACCGTCTGCCGCCGGGGGTGGGGTAGATGGCGACCTCAGCTGTTCCCCGTGTGGTGGATGCCCTGGTGGCCTTGTTCCGGGCAGTTCCCAGCCTGACCGGTGTGCAGGTGATCGACGGCCCGCCTTTGGGCGACATGGCGGATGCGGACCTGATCGCTATCGGCTGGGACCCCACCAGCGATCTGGCAGCGGAGTTCACGCAGAGCTTCAACGCGGCTGGCGCCCGTACCCGGGACGAAGACATCTCGATCACGGGATGGGCCGAGTCGTGGACCGGGGACACCGACGTCGCCGCGAGGCGCCGACGCGCGTTCGAGCTCCTGGCCGCCATTGAGGCGGCGCTGCGCGCGACGGACACCAACCAGCAAGCGCCGACGCTGGGCGGCACTGTGCTGTGGGCGCACCTGACCCGGGGCGTGTTCCAGCAGATGGCTACGGACCGAGGCGTCCGGGCGGGGATCGCCTTCACGATCACGTGCCGGGCCCGTATCTGATCAACATCCATGGAGGAACGCGATGGCGCGTGTGCGCTTCATCGGCCTGGAGCCGGTCACCGTGCCGGAGCTCGGCCGGCAAGTTGAGCTCGACGAGGTGGTGGAGGTCCCTGACGACCGGTTCGGCGGGTACGTCTGCCAGCCCGGCACGTGGGAGGCGGTGGAGGAGCCGCAGGGCTGGAACGAATCCGGGGGCGGTAACGGGGCCTTCGTGGAGCTTCCGGCCCCCACGAAGACCACGGCCAAGACCGTATGGAAGGGAGCTGAGGACTGATGGCGATCGGGTCCGGGCTCGGTGCCCAGATGGGCATTGCGGCCGAGAACGGCTACGGCACCTACCAGGCACCCACGCGGTTCGTTGAGTTCACGAAGGAAGGGCTGCATCTCAAGAAGACCACGGCGCAGTCGGCGGGCGTCGCGGCTGGGCGGCTCCTAGCGCTTTCATCGCGGCGTGTGGTCACTCAGCGCCAGGTCGCGGGCAGCCTCGATATGGAGGTCACAACCAAGGCCATGGGGCTGCTGCTCCAAGCGCTGATGGGCACGACGGTGACGCCGGTACAGCAGGGCACGACGGCGGCCTACCTCCAGACGCACACTCTGGCGGACGTCGCGGGCAAGAGCCTGACCATCCAGAAGGGCGTGCCCCTCACCACGGGCACGGTCACCGACAAGTCGTTCCTCGGCTGCAAGATCATCGCGGCGGAATTCTCATGCACGGTCGGCGGCATGCTCATGGCCTCGTTCGACGTCGACGCCAAGGACTGCGACGAGACGCAGACTCTCGCCGTGGCTAGCTACCCGGCGATGGCACCGTTTCACTTCGGTCAGATGGCTCTCAAGACCGGTACCTACGGCGGAGAGGTCGCCCTCGATGGCATTCGCAAGGTGTCGGTGAAGATCGAGAGGCCGCAGGCCGTGGACCGTTTCTATGCCGGGCAGGCCGGGCTGAAGAAGGAACCGATCTCGAATGACCAGGTCAAGATCAGTGGGTCGCTGGAGACGGATTACGTGGCCACCACCCTGGATGACCTGCACACCAGTGACGGAGCCACAGCCTTGGTGTGGGAATTCATCGGGGCGAATATCGCGAGTACCTATTTCGAGACGTTCCGGATCAAACTCCCGGTGATCCGCATCAACGACGCCCCACCGACCGTGGACGGCCCCGACGTCGTCCGGCCGTCGTTCAGCTTCGAGGGCTTGTTCGACGGCACGAATCAGCCCGCCATCGAGTACATGAGTACCGACACCACCGTGTGAGGTGAGCCGTGGAATCGGTCCGGATCATGAACACCGGCAGCCTGCTGGAGATGCAGCGGCGCCTTCGGGCAGCCGGTCACGAGAGCCTCCGCAGTTCCGTGCAGCGCCGCATCCGACGCGCGGCCGAGCCGCTGCGCAACGATCTCCAGTCCGCGATCCGCGGCCTGGACATCCGCTCGCCCGGCCGCACCCGTCCCGGCGGACCTTCGCCGACCACCCGGCCGCTGCGCGCCACGATCGCGGACGCCATCCGCATCTCGGTGCGCACCACCAGCTCGGGCGCCGGGGCTCGCGTGTGGATCGACAAGGGCCTGCTACCGCCAGATCTACGGCGCATGCCCGATGTGATCAACACCGGCCGCATCCGCCATCCCGTCTTTGGTAACCGACGTCGTTGGGCGACCCAGACCGCAACCCCTCTGTGGTGGACCAACACGGTCCGCCGACACCAGTCCCGCATGAGCGCCGAGGTCGAGCGCGTCCTTGACGACGTGCGTCAGCGCCTCAGCTAGAAGGAGCCACCGTGATCGTTGTGTACACGCCGCCGGATGGCGAGCCGGAGCAGTACGACGCGCGATCGCTGCGTGTCTCGGAGGCGTCGATCGTGTCCAGGACGACCGGCCAGAAGTGGAAAGACGTTGTGCAGGGGCTCCAGGACGAGGACCTTGACGCGATGCGCGCCGTGGTGTGGGTGATCAAGAAGCGCTCCCACCCAGGTCTACGGCTCGGAGACTTCGACCCAGGCATCGAGGAGATGGTCACCCGCTGGGACCAGGACGAGACTGCCGACTTCGTACGGCGCGCCATCGCACTGGCGGACAGCGATCCCGAGGTGACGCGCGATGACCTGGACGAAGCGTGGCGCAAGGCCATCGCGGCCGCCGCCGATCCGGCACACGCCGAAGCCACGATCAAGGAAATGACTGAGGCCCCAAAAGACGAAGCGCGGTCCCCCCGCCCGCAGGCGACGGACCCGAGCCCGAGCCAGACATCATCGCCGCCCGAGGCAGCTATCTCGGACTCTTCGCCTACCTCCTCCACATCTCTCCCGGAGCCGTCGATGACCTGATCGTCGAGGACTTCTACTCGCTCATCGCCTGGATGGACGCCCATCAGGCTCGGCAGTCCGAGGGGTGAGCGCAGGTGGCGGACGTCTTCAACTTCATCATCGAGGGCCGCGACCGCCTTTCCAACGTTCTGGATCGTGCGGGCGATGCCGCCGAGCGAATGCGTCGCCGCCTCAACGCCAGTAGTGACGACAGCAACCGGGCGCTGACCCAGTTCACCCGGGACGCAAACGGCAGGTTGCACGACCTGCGCGGACGGTTCGTTGCGGCGGACGCGGCCGCCCGGCAGATGAGTGACGGGGTCCGCACCACGTACGACCCCATGGCCAAACTGAACGACCTGGCGGACAAGAGCTCGAAGTTCACAGAGAAGCTGAAGGCCAGCCTGATCTCGCTGGCCCCGGCGGCGATCCCGGCGGCCGCGTCGCTCGCCCCGCTCGTGGTCCAGGCCGGAGCAGGCGCGCTGGCGCTCGCGGCCTTCGGCGTCGCCTTAGGCGGACAGATCGGCTCGCTCGGGGAGGCCGCGAAGGCGCAGAAGAAGTACGAGGACTCCGTTGCCAAGTCCGGCGCGCAGAGCAAGAAGTCGATCACGGCACAGGCGGAGTACCAGCGTCAGCTGGCCGGCATGCCTCCCGCCACCCAGCAGGCGTCCGTCGCGCTGGCCAGTCTGAGCCGTGCCTACAACAACTGGTCGGACTCGCTTGCGGGCGACACCATGCCCACCGCGATCAAGAGCTTCGGGATTCTGGAGGCGCTTTTTCCGCGGCTGACTCCGCTGGTCAAGGGCACGGGCGAGCAGACATCCCGGCTGATGACACTGCTCGGCGGCGCCATCACCACGCCCGGCTTCGACGCCGCCTTCAACCGTATGGACAACTTCGCCACCAGGACGGTCCGTACGGCCGTGGACTGGGTCGTCCACCTCAGCCGCGAGCTGTCGACCGGCGACATCACCGGCGGCGGGCTCGGCAAGTTCATGGCGTACGCACAGCGGCAGGGCCCGGCCGTCGTCAACACCGTCCAGAACATCGCCCGCGCCGTGGCGCACCTGCTGGAGGCCGGTGCGGACGTGGGCGTCGGCATGCTCACCGTGGTCAACGCGCTGGCCAAGCTCGTAACCGCAGTTCCCACGAGCACGCTGACGAATCTGTTCCAGCTGGCCATCGCAATCAAGGCGGTGCGGCTCGCGGGCGCTGGACTCGACGTGGTGAAGGCGGCGTTGGCTGCGGTCGGCACGCAGATCGGCGCCTCCACGGTGGCGGCGGCTGGGGCGACCGGGAAGCTGGCGGCACTACGGGCTGCGTTCGCCGCGCTGAGCAGCGCGGCAAAGTTCGGCATCATCGCGGGCGGGCTGGGGCTCGTGGCGCTGGCACTGACCAAGCTGTCCTCGATCGGCAAGACGGCGCCGCCGGACGTGGACAAGATGACCACGGCGCTCGGCAAGCTGGGCTCTACCGGCAAGGTATCCGGCGAGGCGGCCCGCGTCCTCGGCAAGGATCTCGATGGCCTGTACGACAAAGTGCGGGCCGTGACGGACCCGGCGACGGTGGACAAGATCCAGCAGGGCCTGGTCAAAGTGTTCTCGCTCGGTCTCGCGGACTCGACCCCCACGAAGGAAGCCAAGCAGGCTCTCGACGCGATCGACCAGGCGCTCGCCAACCTCGTCAAAAACGGCCACGCTGATCAGGCCGCCGCCGCCCTGGAGATGCTGAAGGGCAAGTACGCCAGCAGCGGCCGGGACGTCTCGGATCTGACCGATCATCTGGGCAAGTACCAGTCGGCACTGGATGACGCAGCGTTCGAGCAGCAGCTGGCGGCGCAGTCGCAGGGGCTGTTTGGCCAGCAGGCGCAGAGTGTCCAGGCGAAGCTCGATGCCCAGAAGGCGTCCGCTGATGGCCTGCGGCAGTCAATCGCAGCGCTGAACGACACGCAGCGCTCCGGTCTCGGCGGGATGATCGCCTTCGAGGACGCAATCGACAAGGCCGCCGAGGCAGCGAGGAAGAACGCCGATGCCCTACGGATGCACAACGGGCAGCTTGACCTGGACAGTGAGAAGGCCCGCAGCGCGGCCACGGCGCTGAATGATCTCGCTGCCAAGACCGACGAGGCCGCCGCGCAGGCCCGGCAGTCCGGGCAGTCGTGGGAGCAGGTCAACGCGATCTACGACCGGGGCCGGGACCGGCTGATCGCCTACGCCCAGCAGATGGGGCTGAACCGGATCGAGGCCCGGCGCCTCGCAGACCAGATTCTCCAGACTCCCGACAAGACCGCTCGGCTGCGCGGAAATTTGGAAGATCTTCAGGCCAAGCTGGATTCCGCGAAGCGCCAGCTGGCCCGCGTACCGGACAGCCGAAAAGCCGCGATCCGTGCGCAGATCTCGGACCTGGAGGCCAAGGTCCGAGAGGCCCAGAACGCGATCAACGGCATCCGCGGACGCATGATCCCAATCAGCGTGTACATCGCCGCCTCATCGTGGGACCAGAACGCCAACGGCATCCCGGACGCGATCGAATCACGCGCGACCGGTGGGCTCGTCGGATTCCCGCGTGGCGGCTACGTGCGTGGTCCGGGCACGAGCACCTCCGACAGCATCCTGACGCGCCTGAGCGACGGCGAGTTCGTCGTCCGGGCTGCCGCTGTGGCTCGGTACGGGGTGGGCTTCCTTGACGATCTCAACGCGGGGCGTCTGGGGACCGCCGCAGCCACGTCCGCACGGCCTGTGGCGGGGCGATCCGCGACCGTTTCAGGTGGCACCCAGCAGGTGGTTCAGATCACCGTGAACGGGGCCTTGGACCCCGTGGCCGTCGCCGAACAGATCCGCACCATGCTCCTCAAGCTTCAGCGAAACCTCGGGGTGAAGGGGGTGATCATGCGATGAGGATCGTGGTCCAAGCCGGGTTCGGCTTCGCTCCCACGGCATCGTCCGTCACCTGGACGGACATCACTCCGTGGGTAGACCTCAAGGCCGGGATTCGGATCACGCGCGGCGCCGCCGACGAGCTGTCCCAGATTCAGCCGGGGACATGCTCGCTGACGCTCGACAACGACGGTGGCCGCTTCAGCGCGGGCACCGCCGCCTCTCCGTACTACCCATACGTGCGGCCGAACTGCCCCCTCCGCGTGATGGAACTGACCGCCGCCAAGAACCTCGTACGGGAAGGAACGTTCGAGGAGACCAGCCCCGGCAGCGGCCTGTATGCCAACACCGGCTGGGAGGACAACAGCACGCAGCCGCCCCTGAGCTCGTTGGTCGACCTGACCCGCGCTCACCAGGGCTCAGCATCACTGCTGACCCAGTGGAACGACAGCTCCATCGGATACTCAGGCATCGAGCAGACCATCGTGTACGGCCTGGAGATCGATCGAACGTACGTCGCGTCGGGCTGGGTATGGGTATCGACCGGGTCTCCGGCGGTTCGCTGGCAGATCGACGGCGGCGCCGTTCTCGGCGGTCCTTCCACGGTCACCGGAGCCTGGCAGCGGATCACCGTGGTCTGGACGGCGACCGCCCCTTCCCACATCCTTCAGCTGACCACCATTGCGGTCACCACCCCTGGCGGGTCGGTGTGGCTCGACGAGGTCCAGGTCGAGGAGGGGACATCGCCGACCGCGTTCGACAGCACGTTCGCGCGTCTGCACGCCCGGTTTTATGGGGCAGTCGGCGAGTGGCCGGCGAAGTGGACCGGCCTCCACTCCACCGTCCGTATCACGGCCACTGATCTCCTCAAGTCCCTGGCCAGTCTGCCGCAGTTGGAGCCACTGCTGGCCGAGGAGATCTTGCAGCTTCAGCCCTCGGTCTACTATCCGCTCACCGAGCCCGACGGCTCCGCCACCGCAGGCGATCTCTCTGGGTCCGGTGCCACTTCCCTCTCGTCCGTACAGATCGGATCGGGCGGCACCCTCGTAGTCGGCCAAGCCACCGGCCCGGCCGCGACAGGCCGGACCGCTGCATGGTTCACGCCCGTGTCGGCCAGTGCAGGCCAGTATCTGTCGGCGGATCTGGGCCCACAGGTTGAGGCTCTGTCCCGTCGCTACTTCAACTGGATCGAGGGCTGGTTCTGCACCAGCATCCCGGACCGGGTCATCTGCGGCTTCGCGTCCAGCAGCAGCCAGTACCAACTCGTGTTCGCCCTCAACGCAAGTGGCCAGTTCATCATCGAGTACACCGACAACGGTACGAGCCGCCTCACCGAGACTCCCTCCGGTGCCGCCTGGGCGGACGGGCGGTGGCACCACTTCTTCTACGACGAGTGGAACCACAATCTCTATCTGGACGGCGGGTCAGCCCTCCCGGTCTTCACGGCCTCGATGATGTCGCTCAGACAGCTCATCGTGGGTGGCTGGGCTGGAACCCGGCTCTGGTCCGGGCAGATCGCCCACATCGCGATGCACACTCGGCCGACCGGCGACCTCGCTCCGGGCTGGATCACCGCGCACTTCGCCGCGGGCGCCCTCGGGTTCTCGGGAGAACTGGCCGATCAGCGCATGAAGCGACTCGCCGGGTACGCCGGCATCACCAGCGTGATCAGCTCTGGCAGCTTCAGGCCCGTTGGGAGCCAGGGGGGAGGTGGATCTAACGCCCTGGAAATGATGCGGACCGTTGAGGCCACCGAGGGCGGAAAGTTCATGGCTGATCGCGGGAGTGGCAGTCTCGTCTTCCAGGCAAGGAGCATTCGCTACAACGCCCCGCCGTCGGTGGTGATCTCGTTCGCTGATCTGGAGACCGGCGATGTCGAGATGCCCGTCGACGATCAGAAGCTCGTCAACGACGTCACTGGGGTGCGCCCGGGCGGGGCAACTCAGCGTGTGAAGTCGGATGCGTCGATCGCGGCGTACGGCCGGTACCCGAAGGACCTCACGGTTCTGAAGACGACGGATAACGAGGTCGTCGATGCGATGTCGTGGCTCGTCTACCGGTACGCCGACCCGCAGCCCGAGCTGAGAAATATCCCGGTGGAGGCGTACACGATGCCGCTGGCCACCTACCGGAGCCTGCTCGACGCGGACGTCTCCACCCTCCTGACCATCACCAGCATGCCCGCCCAGGCCGCCGCCCCGACCGTCACGGCAACGGTAGAGGGCTACGTGGAGACGATCGGGATGGAGAACCACCGGATCGACTTCTACACCTCCCGCACCGCAACGGACTCTGTGTGGGTGCTCGATGATCCGACGTACGCGGTGCTCGGCACCACCACCCGACTCGCCTACTAAGCGCCCCGCTGGAAGTGCGGTCACTCGGCTGCGGACCGTGCGTGGCTGGTCTGGCAGTTCTCCGCGCCCCTTGAACCGCATCGGACTTCCACAAGTCCGCTTAGCTACGTGCCGAGTGATTGGGGCCTTCGAACGCCGACAGCGGAAGGCCATGTCATCTCGCGCACTCAGTCGATTCGACGGGTTAAGCCCTACGTCTTCTTAGAAGGCTTCCCTGAGAGGCTTTCGGGAAGGGTCGTCTCTGCGTCCACTGTCGCGGCATCGATCTGGTCTTGGGTGAGGTTGTGGGCGCCGATGAGTCGGGCGCGCCTTAGGTTGGCTCTGGTGAGCGTCGCCCCGCCCAGGTTGGCGCCAGTGAGCGTCGCCCCACGCAAGTAAGCATCGGTGAGCGTCGCCCCACGCAAGTCAGCATCGGTAAGCGTCGCCCCGCCCAGCTTGGCGTCGGTGAGCGTCGCCCCACGCAGGGTGGCTCTGGTGAGCGTCGCCCCGCCCAGGTCAGCACCGGTGAGCGTCGCGTCGCCCAGATAGGCCCTAGTGAGGTCTGCCCCGTCAAGGTCAGCGTCGGTGAGCGTCGCCATGCCCAGGTTCGTGTCAGTGAGCGTCACCCCACGCAAGTCAGCGCCAATGAGCGTCGCCCCGCCCAGGTTTGTGTCGGTGAGCGTCGCCCCACGCAGGGTGGCTCTCGTGAGCGTCGCCCCGCCCAGGTCAGCGCCAGTGAGCGTCACCCCACGCAAGTCAGCACCAGTGAGCGTCGCCCCGCCCAGGTTGGCTCTGGTGAGCGTCGCCCCGCCCAGGTCAGCGATGGTGAGCGTCGCCCCGCCCAGGTTGGCGCCGGTGAGGTCTGCCCCGCCCAGGTTGGCACCCATGAGATGGAGGCCGTGGAGATCGATTCCTTCGCGACGGTCAACGTGGGTGCGGGATTCCGGCCGGGTCAATGCCGTGAGGGCGACCTGGATATCTCCAGCGGGTTCTGAAGGAAGTGGGTTAGCGGATTTCCCGACCTCGGGCGGGCTGGCTGATTCTGCGATGGTTCGTGCGCGGGGCGCGCGCTCGCGTAGGAAGTGGCCAAGGACCCGGGCAGCATCGGTTGCCTGTTCGGGGGCATCCTGGACGATCTGCTCCAAGGCAAGGATGCCTCCGATCCGCACGTAGACCTCCGTTGAGCCAAGGCGCTCCAGCGCCTTCGTGAAGCGATCGGTGACCTGACCGCGATGGGTGAGGCGGTAGTTGCGGGCAGTGTAGAGAAGGGCGATCGCGGCGCCTAGTGCGGCGACGCAGGCCACCAAGGCTGTACGTAGGCCGGTGACCAGGGCGGCCGATCCGGTTCCGTTACCGATGGTCGTCTTGTCGATGTACTTCGCGTCCAGGACGTAGGGGCCTTTCCATACGAGCCAAGGCAGGCCCGCGCATAACACCACCCCAGCCACCGTGATCAGGAGCCATGTCCCGGCGCGGCGCGCCAGGCTTCTCCGGCGTGCCCAGGCGCGGCGCTGTTCGAGGGTGCGGTTCATGCCCCCGTACATGCTCAGACCGAGGGCGACGGTTGCGCGACAGACAAGATCGACATAAATCACAAAGCATTGCTGGGAGGTTCCGTGTTGGTTCCTGTTCAGCGCGCGGAGACCTTCTATCTGCCGCCCCCGACGGAGCCTACGACCGCGTGGGATCTCGTACCGGCGGCTGAGCGGGTGTTCCGCTGGGTCGAGTACCGGGCCCAGCGCCGAGTCGTCCCGCCCGAGGCGCCCATCGTGGGGCATCAGGTGTTCGCGCGGATCAATCACAATCGGTGGGTCGTCGACTGCCCGTGTGGTTCGGCGCAGGTGGTCAGCCCGAGCGATGCACGGGCCGCATGCACCGAGTGTGGCTACGGCTGGGTCCGCCTGATCTTCCCGGCCGACCCCGAGGCGGTCGAGGCCACCCTCGCCGATCAGTTGCCACATCTGCGGAACTGGTGGCACGCCGGTGATCCACTCAACCCGAACTCCGCGTCCGAGGAGGTCGATGCCTGATGGCGTTCACTCCAAGGACGTGGGTGGTCGGCGAAGTCGTCACAGCCGCGCTCATGAACCAGGAAGTCAGGGACGGCAGCCTCGCGACCTTTCAAGAGTTGCTGCCCTGGACTCCGCTTTCGACGATAGGGAGCTTCGGGACGAACTTCTCCGCTGGCGCCCCCACTCCCCGGATGCGGAAGGTCAGGTTGGGGGGCGTCGAGGAGTGGTGGTTCGAAGGGCGGATCAACACCTCGTCTTTCGCCGCCGCGACCACGTTGACCATGTTCACCCTCAACACCGGGTACCGAGTGGCAAGCGAGCGTGGATTCACTGTTTACGCGAGCACCAGCGCCCACTACCCCGTCCGACTCGGCTTCCTCAGCAGCGGCGCCGTAACCGGCAGCGTGCCCAGCGCCGCAGGCACCACCACGAGCGTCGTCTGGCTGGACGGCGTACGCATCACCAATCCGCTGGCGTAACCCACAAATCAATTCACGGGCCCGAGCCATACGGCCGGGGGCCTCTTCCCTGTCTGGAGGCCCCTATGGCCACACCCATGACCGCTGACCAGTTCCTCACAGCACTGCGCGCCGAAGGCGTGCGCGTCGTCGAGGTCGGCAACTGGCAGACCCACAACCGAGCCGGACACGGCGGCTGGGGCCCTGTGAACGGGGTGATCATCCACCACACAGTGTCCCGTGGCACCGACTCCACCGTCCGCATCGTCAACAACGGCTATGACGGCCTGCCTGGTCCACTGTGCCACGGCATGATCGCCAAGGACGGCGTCGTGCACCTGGTCGGCTGGGGCCGCGCCAACCACGCAGGCGGCGGCGACCCCCGCGTCCTGGCCGCAGTCGTGGCCGAGGACTACGACGAGCGCCCACCAGCCAGCCACGAGCACGAAGGCAGCTCCGGGGCGATCGACGGCAACAGCCACTTCTACGGTTTCGAGTGCGAGAACCTGGGCGACGGCTCCGACCCGTGGCCTGCCGCCCAGCTCGACGCGATCGAGCGCGTGTCGGCCGCGATTTGCCGTGGACACAACTGGTCGGCGAAGTCGGTGATCGGGCACCTGGAGTGGTCCGACTGGAAGAACGATCCGCGCGGCTTCGCGATGCCGGACATGCGGGCCCGGATCGCCCGCAGGCTCGGTAGCAAGCCGTCCGGGCCGAGCACCCCGACCCCGCAGTCAGTGTCGCTGGCTCACATCGTGGCGGCGGCCCACCAGGACCCGCCGGCACCCCAGGGCCACACGACCTATCGGGCTGAGGTGCTGCTCGTCGAGCGGGCGCTCCAGGCGGAGGGGCTGCTCGACTCCGCTTACGTGGACGGCTCGTTCGGAACCCTCACCGTGAGCGCGTACGCCGCGCTTCAGCGCCGGTACGGCTACAGCGGCAGCGATGCCGACGGCATCCCCGGCAAGGCATCTCTCACCCGCCTGGGCGCTGCCCATGGCTTCACCGTGGAGGACTGATCACATGGGCACTCTTGCGTTCTGGAAGGCGACCGGCGAGCGAGCAGTACGCACGGCCGCGCAGACCCTCGTGGCTGCGCTTGGGCTCGACTCGGCGGGGGTTCTGCATGCCGACTGGGGTGACGGACTGTCGCTCGCAGCCGGTGCGGGACTGCTGGCCGTGCTCACGGCGATAGCCACCTCTGGTGGGGCAGAGGGGCCGGGGATCACGGAGACGGTGCGCCGCCGGTGACGCCGCCCGAGTCCCAGAGCGTCGCCCTGGAGCTGGCCGAGCTGCGGCGGACCATGGAGGTCGGGTTCGCCGAGCAGCGCGGACAGCTGGCGCTCCTGGTCCAGCGCGGCGATCAGACGGACAAGACACTCGACGAGCACGAGAAGCGGCTCGATGCGCTGGAGCGGGCGCGGTGGCCGCTACCCTCCGTGGCTGCGCTGACCGGCTGCGCTGCACTCGTGGTGAGCGTCTGGCAGTCGCTTGCACGTTGAGGTTGCCCCTGCTCTCCCTTCGGGGAGGGCAGGGGCCTTTTTCGCGTTGCGCGACAAGCCTTGACAACAGAATAGGAAGCCGTCCAGTGTCGGTCTTCCATAGCGCCGCCGCCTCTGGGAGGGGCGATGGATGAGCACATCAATCCGGAGCTGTTGAAGCGCCTCGGTCGGGTTAAGCCGGAGCCGATTGATACACCGGAAAGCCGCTACCGGTCAGAACTTGACCCGATGCTTCCTGCCAGCATGCAGCCAGGAAGCGACAAGCTCGCCTTCTTCTGGATCGCCTATTTCTTGATCCTCCTCCTGGTGGTGCCGGTTCTGATCGAATGGCTGTAGCGCACCCCCGGACGGAGCGCGGGCGAAGTCGGAAGGCGCGAGGATCGGGAGGCCATCGCTACGCGGCGGCGTAGTCGTGCGGTCGGCCACCGCGCCACTCGATCATTGCCGAATTACTGCCGACCATTTCCTCAGCAGTCGTTTCGTCCAGGCCGGACTGGCGCAGGAACTCGATCAGGTCGCGATCACTGTGCGCCAGGCCGATGATCTGGCCTCGCACTGTTACGCGCCGGCCGCCGGTGCCGCGCGGCCGGTGGACGATTATCGGCGCCGCGTCCATGTCTCCAGGGTGCTCCGGGCTGGTCACTCCAGCACGCCGAGCTCTGTGTCGGGGCGGCAGTACTCGCACGCTGAGACGCCGTCGGCGAGCGCGGCGAGGGCCTGCTCGCGGGTGATCGCCTTGGGCTGACCGGGCGCCATGCTGCATCCGCCGACGTGTACGGCTTCCGGGGTCGGACCGCGGCCGGTGCGCTGGTAGGCGAGAACCCAGTCCGGTGGGGGTGGGAGTGGTCGCCGGGCGGCTTCCTCGGCGGCGCGCTGGCGCTCCTGGTCGATCCAGCGCCGTGTCCGGGCGAGGTCGGCCCGCTGCACGCGCTCCAGGAAGAGGAGGGCGGCAAGCCTCGACGACTCCGACTCGTTCACATGTTCGAGTGTAGATCGAGGGCCGCGCCCTGGCGCCAAGGCCCCGGCCTGGACCGCACGACGCCCCCTCTCGCCTTCGGGCGGGCAGGGGGCGCTTTCGTCATGCCTGGAGCTCCGGCTGTGCGAGACGGGCCTCGACATCTCGCGGTCTGTGTTACTCGGCAACCCCAGTCAGGGGGCGCATCATGGCGACGAAGACGGGGGAGTCAGGGAAGGGCTGCTGTTCTCCGATCTTCTCGTAGCCCCACCGCTCGTAGACGGCTTGGACCTTGCCGTCTCCCGCCTTCGGGTTGACCAGTAGCGTGACCCGTTCTTCGTGCCGTGCGGCAAGCAGTTCCTCGTGGATGCGGTGGGCGAGGCCGGTCCCGCGCCATGGGCGGCGGACCACGATCTCGTTCAGGGCCAGCGTGCGTTTGCCGTTCTCCACGGTGTACTCGTCGGGCAGCGGGCTGGTCATGTGGTCCCACCAGCGGGTGTCGGGGCCGAGGGGGACGGCGTAGGCGAACCCTGCGGGCTCGGTGCCGTCGTAGGCGATCACGGTCTCCCACCCGGGGCGGGAGCTGTGTCCGGTCAGGCGGGTGTTGAAGCTGTCGGCGGTGTAGAAGGAGCCGCTGAGGCCAAGGTCGCGCTGCCTGACCTCGATGTGGATGTCGATGACGGTCTGCCTCACGGGCTCGACATCGGTGTGGTGCCGTAGCTCGATGCTCACAGGGGCTCCTTCTCGAACCAGTTGCGGGTGGCCGGGCTGGTGGGTGCCAGAACGTGGAGGCGGTGCCCGAAGGCGTTGAGGAGGCGGGCGGTGCGGCCGTGCCTCGCCTGGGCGGGGATCTTGGCGGCGGTGGTGACGGCGAGTTCCGATTCACGCTGTCCGAGTTGGGCGTGAGCGAGTAGGGCTAGGGCTAGGGCGTGGTTGCGTTTCATCTCCGGACGCAGCCGTGTGAGGGCCTGGTGGGCGTGCGCTTCGGCTTCCTCCCAGCGGCCGAGGGTCGTGGTGGCGGTGAGGGCCAGAAGGTGGAGTTCGGCGCGGTCGTAGAACGCCATCCACGGCGGCCGGGGCGTGGTGGGGTCTGCGCGGTCGAGAGCTGCTTGTGCGTAGCCGAGGGAGCGCAGGGTGGCTGCCGTTTCCCGCCGTTCGGCGTGGTGCACGGCGGTGCGGGCATGGGCTAGTGAGGCGTACATCGGGTCGCGGGCGACGCGGGAGGATTTCGCGGCCTCATCGGCGGCGAGAGCCATGTCGTACTGGCCAAGGTGCCGGTAGAGGGCTCCGGCGTGGCCCCAGACGCGGAACTGGACGGCTGGGTCGCCGGAGAGACCGGCGAGTTTCACGGCCCGGTCCAGGTGCGTCTCGGCTCCGTGGAGGCGTCCGCCGTCGATCGCGGCCCACATGGCGGAGCCGGTGAAGGCGGCGGCCAGGGAGTAGAGCTGCGCGCGTACCCGTTGGGAGGCGCTACCTGCCTGTTGCAGGCCGAGGGCCTTGTGGGCGTAGTCGAGCGCGGAGTGTTCGACGTCATCGGTGCCGCCTTGGGAGTTGTCGGTGGCGATGATGCGTGCGAAGTGCGCGTTCAGCCGCCTCACGTCGGAAATGCCGACGCGGTGAGGTGGGCTGGTAGCGGCGGCCGAGGAGGTGACGGCAAGGACGGTGCCGGTTGTGGAGGTGAAGAAAGTTCGGCGGAGCACGTGGTCCTCCGGCTGGTCGTGCTGCGGGTCGTCGAGCGCCGCGATGTGGCCACGCGGGACGAAGCCGAGCTCGATGGCGCTACATCCAAATACTGCCTCCAGGGCGAGGCGTTGCTTCAACTGCGGCCACAGAGTTTTTCCGGTGACCAGATTGTGGATCGTGCGAGTGGAGACCGTGCCCCGCTTACCGGTCATCTGCTCGATCGCATCGTTCATCCGCTCGGCCAACTCTTCCTGTTTGAGGCCGAGTTCGCTCATGCCCTCTTTGAGGTTGCGGTTCACCGCCACGCGCTCACCGTAGCCGCGTGATTGACGTTGGCTGTAGAGCGGGGGTCAAAGGGCGGTCAGTTTTTCCGGTCGGCCGCGACCCGAGTGGCGTGCACTTTTTCATGCCGATCACCACCACTCCCACCGTTCACTATGCGCAACGACCCAAACCCGAGACGTGGTGACCTTCGTGAACACCCCGCCCAGACCCCACGCCGCGCCGACTGTTGTCGATCTGCGCAGGGAGGTGGACCTTGCCCTGACGCTGTCCGCGCACTGCCCGACCAGCGTCCAGGCCGTTGCCGTACGCGGACGTCTGCGGAACTACATCGTCGGCTTGGAAGACCAGGCCGATCAGCACGCCCAGCATTTGGAAGAGGGACGGGCCAAGGACGTGGCAGTCGCCACTGTGCGGCACGCGAAGGACCTGGCCCGCTCCACGAGTACCGGCGGCGACCCGGCCGCCACGCTCCGCCTGCTCGCGAAATCCGTGGAAATCCTCACCCGCTACGCAACCGCCGGGGGTCGCAGTGAGCCTTGAGCGCCGTACGGACCCGGACGGCATCGGCGACCTTCTGGCCCACATCCTCGCTCCCCGGGCCGGTCTTCCGGTCGCCGAGATCATCGAGGAGTGGCTGGAGCGCCTGCGCGGTCAGATCGCGGTCCTGGTGCCGATCGTCGAGGACTACCAGCCCGACGGCTGGAAGAAGGCCGTCACCGAGGTGCGGGCCGAGCTCGACAAAGGCCCCGGCACGCACCTGGCCGCCAGCACCGTCCACGCCCAGCGACTCGCCGCCATGACCGACCGGCTCCTGGACCTGGCAACCGAACCCGGGGGCAAGCGGTGAGCGGCCAGCACCGCAGCAGAGACGACGCGGACCACTTACTTCTCGCGCGGCCCCTCGCGCTGCTCCTCGCCGTCGGTCTGGTCCCGCCCGTGTTCGTGCTGCGCCACCACATTCCGACCCTGTCGCGTGACTGGCTGCCCGTCTCGATCAGCGCCCCCGACCAGCCACCACCACAACACTGAACCACCCCCAAACTCCGCCTGCGCACCGCACCTTGGGCAGTCGACCGCAGGCGGAACAGGGGTGTCGGACGGTTTCCCCCGAGGCTGGCCGGCACCCCGCCGCCGGGGCCGCCGACAGCGGCGGACCCACTCTTCCCGGAAGGAGTTCCAACGTGACGACTCGACCGATCATCACGAAGGAAAAGGCCGCGTCCTGCTACTTCCGCACCACCGTGGATCACCCCCACCGCAAGGCCCTGATCCAGATCGACGAGCGGTGCAACGAGAAGTGCGCGCACTGCTTCGTATCCGCCACCAAGCGCGGGGAGTCAATGCCCCTGGACGGTATCCGTACGCGGCTTCTGCCGCAGCTCGTGAAGGCACGGGTCACGCGCGTCACGCTGACCGGTGGCGAACCGTTCGTACACCCCGACCTGATCGAGATCGCCGCCCTGTTCCGTGAAGCGGGCATGGGGGTGGGGATCTGCACCAACGCGACGATCGTCACCGGTCAGCAGATCAAAGATCTGGTGGAGATCGGCGATGTCCACATGAACGTCAGCCTCGACGGGTTCTCCGCACACTCTCACGGCCGGTTCCGAGGCCGCCCCGAGGGCTTCGAGGAGACCGTGGAGACGGTCAAGCGCTTCGCGGCGGCCGGAATCCTGCAAGGGCTGCTGTGCACGCCGAACAATCTGGCCGAGGACACCGAGTACGCCGAGTTGTGCCGGTTCGCGGTAGACCAGGGCGCGAAGTACGTCTTGATGAACCCGCTCGGCTCGATGGGCCGGGGTGAAAACTCCATGCGCAAGCTGCGCAGTCCGGACACGCACATGCGGCACATACGCGAGCTGACCATGCCGTTCGCCGATGACCTCGACCTCGTCCACATCCGCTTCCCCAACGACGACAAGCCGCTGTCCGGATGCGAAGCCGGGACGATCATCTATGTCTTCACCAAAGGCGAGGTCGCCGTCTGTCCCTACCTCGTCTTCGCCGCCCGGACCCGCGTCTCCCAGCACCCGGACACGGACTTCATCGTCGGTAACGTGTGGGAGCACGACGACATCGCGGCCCGGCTCGACGCCTACAGGTTCCATGAGCGGTTCACCGTCGGCGCCAACCCCACCTGCGGATCGTGTGGTCTGGCAGCCGACTGCGGCAAAGGCTGTCCGGCCGCCGTCGTCGCGAACGGGGAACGGATCGGCACGGTCGACACCGAGCAGTGCCCGATCGTGCCCAAGAAAACCCGGGTCCTTCCCGTGGTAGGCGTGTCATGACCGGCCGCAGACCGGGTCTGTTCGTGGCAATCGACGGACCCGGCGGAGTCGGCAAGTCCACCACCGCCGCCGCCCTGGCCCGCCTGCTCACGGCCGAGTACAGCCCGGTGCACGCCACAGCCGAGCCCTCCCGCACCCCGCTCGGTAACCTCATCCGCCAGGGCACCACCGAGTACCGGGGGATGACGCTGGCCCGCATGATCGCCCGCGACCGCCGCCACCACGTCGCCCGCGAAATCCAGCCTGCCCTCACCCAAGGCCAACTCGTGCTCTGTGACCGGTTCATCGCCTCCTCCCTGGTCCTTCAGCGCATCGACGGCATTCCCCTGGACACCGTGTGGGACCTCAACCGGCCGGTACTCCGGCCGGACCTGACCGTCCTCCTCGGTGCCGACCCCGAGGTGACCGCGAAGCGGCTCGCCAACCGGGGCGCGCACAGCAGATTCGAGCTTATGGAGGACAGCACTCGGATCGAGGCCCGCCTGTATGAGGAGGCCGCTAGCTTTCTGCGGGCCCGGGGCTTCCTGGTGATGGAACTGGACTGCACCGAGCTGACACCCAAAGACGTCGCGGCGCGGATCGCGGACGAAGTGAACGACCTACGGATGGGAGAGACCCATGGCTGACGCCACCTGGGACACGATCGACGGCATCGTCGACTGGCTCGACCGGGAGAGCCCCGCCCCCGAGGAGACGGCGCGCATGATGCGCATCCTCAAGCTTCAGGAAGAGGTCGGCGAAGCGGCACAAGCCGTGATCGGAGCCGTCGGCTACAACCCCCGCAAAGGCCAGTCCCACACCTGGGACGACGTCGAGAAGGAACTGTGCGACGTCATCCTGACCGCCATGGTCGCCCTGCGCACCATCACCCCCGAGGCGGGGAAGATCTTCGCCCACCACCTCGAACGCGTCGGCGCCCGGTCCGTCGGCCGAGCCGAGACGCAGCACGCGCACGAATCCGACGACGCGCCGGCCGTCGCCAAGTGACCGCGCTCTCCGCATGACTGCCTGCCCCCGGCCGTTTTCCGGGGGCAGGCTTGTGTTTCCGTCTCGGTCGCTGCCAGTCGCTGGCGGCGGCCGCAGCGCGGTGGTCACGTGGATCTGAGGCATGGCCCTGCCTCGGGAGGCTCATCCTCTCGGTGCACCTCCATTCCACACAGCGACTTCTACGCGGCCGCCGCTGGGCCAGGTTCACCGAGCAGCACGCCACCATCGATGGCACGCCTCGTCCGCTCAGCACCCCACCAATCGGCCAGCTGGTAGAGCGTCTGGAATCCCAACCTTTCTTTCAGCGCATTCAGCTCCTTCTTCACCGTCCTCGTGGCCAAGCCGACCTTCGCTCCGATCTGCTGCACTTGGCACCCCGTCCGCAGCGCCTCAAGGATGCCCCTCTGGCGCTCTGTGACTGGCTCATCCTCCGGTTGGCTGAGGTCCTGCCAGCGAGTTCCGAGCTGCCAGAAGAGCATGAACACGAAGCGGGCCCACATGACGGCGCTGCGATCCGTGATGTACCAGCCGCTGTTGCCTTCCGCTCCTTCGATCACGTGGTTGTCGACGAAGAGGTGCTGGCGGTCGATGAGCACCATTCGGGGGAACCGGTCGCTGAAGGCACGGACGTCCGCACCTGCGGCGGCGATTTCCCCTACAGCTGCCCGGGTCTGCTCATGCGAGTGGGCAACGGTGTTGTACAGAGACCACACCTGTACCCCGCGTTCGATGGCGGCCTTGGTACGCGCCGTGCCGAGCTTGACGATCTCGGGGTCGCGGTCGGTCGGCTCGCCTGGCTGAGCCGTGCAGATCTCCGCTGTGGCCTTTGCGGTGAGATCTCCGATGCGGGCGTTCATCTGCTCTTTGGTGGGCAGGAACTCGGATCCGGGGCCGCCGTAGTAGCGGTGGGGGTCAAAGTGGGCGGCGAGAGCTTCGAGAGCCGGAACGTGCTCTGTCATGCAATCGACGATCCCGGCCAGCTCAGCCTGGAAGGTGGTCATGAGTCGCTGAGCGACTGCCCTGGGGTCATGGGCGATCTGCCCACTGCTGCCGTATGGGTCGTCGCCGATCAGGCCGAGCGCGATGAGGCGGTCTACGCGACGGCCCGGGGGAAGCTTTCCACCAGCCGCAATGATCTTGTAGGTGTCGAACTCCTCTGCGGACAGAGGAAGCCTCTCTCTGGCCCCGCCGGACTCACCCATATTCGCCCCCTGTTGTGTGGGTGCATTTCGTGCACGTGCACCTTTGTGCACGATCAGCCTCTTGGATCTCACTAGGCCCGCATGCGAACCTACGTTGAGTAACGCACTAAACGGAAGCCTGTTCGACAACGGGGGGACTGGAGGAATGGGCATGACCAAAGCACGCATCGCCATGGTTTCCCTGCTGCTCGCGCTTGGCGCCGCTGTTGCGCCTGCCGTCGCCAGCCCGTCCGACCCCCACCCAACCATCCAGGCCGAGGATGCCGGGACTGCTCAGCCGCCCACTGGTGCCCTCGCGCAGCCCGTTCCGGTCGTAGCCGGGGATGTCGGTTGGGGTTAGCCCCAAGTTGCTCAGACTCCGGCTGGGTGCTCGGGAGGCCCCAGCCGGGAACGGACGCGCCCCCCTGCCGCATGAACCGGCAGGGGGGCGCGCTGCACACAGTAGACGTGTGGCCGTCGGGGACGCGAGAGCAGGAAGTTACATCTCCCGGATGATCTCCCAGTTTGGGCAGGATTCGGGCAAACCAAGATCAACACATGTAGAAGGCCGGTAGATCCTGGGGATCTACCGGCCTTCTGACCTGGCATCATGCCACTGTGGGGCTAACAGGATTTGAACCTGTGGCCTCATCCTTATCAGGGATGCGCTCTAACCAACTGAGCTATAGCCCCGCCGCGCTCTTCGGGGGTGTCCCCCGCGCGCTGACCTCTGAAGATTAGCGCACGTGGGGGCCAGTCCCAAAATCGATGACCGGCCCCCGTCCGACGTGCGGGAAAGGCGCTTACTCGTCCTCGGCCAGCGTGAGCTCGATGCCGCCCACGAAACCGGCCGAGAGGTTGTAGATGAACGCGCCGAGCGTCGCCAGCGCGGTGGCGAGCACCACGTCGATGACGGCGATCACCGAGGTGAAGATCAGCACGTGCGGCAGCGACAGGAACGACTGCAGGTCAAAGCCGTTGGACTCGTTGGAGCCGGTGGCCTCGCTGATGGTGCCGCCGACCGACGAGAAGACGCCCATGGCGTCCATGACCATCCACAGCACCGCGGCCGCCACCACCGTGCACACGCCGAGCGCGATGGAGAGCAGGAAGCTGACCTTCATCACCGACCACGGGTCGGCCTTGGCCACCCGCAGCCGCGCCTTGCGGGTACGCGGCGTCGTACGTCCACCGGTACGGGGCCGGCGGATGGTGGCGGACGCCGGGCCGCCACCGCGCTGCTGACCGCCCTGCGACCCGTTCTGGGGCGTCGGGTAGGCCTGCGGCGGGTGATACGGCTGCGAGGGGCCCGAAGCGGGCTTCTCGCGCTCGCCGGGCAGCGGCCCGGCCGCGTACCCCTCGTCGGACCGGGCCTTCGGCCCGCGGGTGTCGGTCACCGTTACCCCCTGGGAGTCCGCGGCAGGGCCACGGGCACCGTTCGCTCCGGAACTGGCCGATCCGGCGCCCGTGGCTCCACTCACGCTTTACTCCTCGTGCTCCCCGGCCGAGGGCTCGATGCCCTCGGCTGCGGCCTCGGCAGACTCGCCCTCGGCCGCGTCGATCTCGGCCCCTTCGGGACCGTCGACCTCTTCAGCCTCGCGACCGGCCTCGGCGTTACGAGCGATACCGACCACGGCATCGCGCTTGCCCAGGTTGATCAGTTGGACGCCCATGGTGTCACGGCCCGTCTCCCTGACCTCGTTGACTCGCGTACGAATCACACCACCGCCGAGCGTGATGGCGAGGATTTCATCTGTTTCCTCGACCACCAGCGCGCCGACCAGCGAGCCCCGGTCCTCGACGATCTTGGCGGCCTTGATGCCGAGGCCACCGCGACCCTGGACGCGGTACTCGTCGACGGGGGTGCGCTTCGCGTACCCGCCGTCGGTGGCGGTGAACACGAAAGTACCGGGCCGGACGACATTCATCGAGAGGAGTTCGTCGCCCTCGCGGAAACTCATCCCCTTGACACCCGACGTCGCGCGTCCCATCGGGCGCAGCGCGTCGTCCGTCGCCGTGAAGCGGATGGACTGCGCCTTCTTGCTGATGAGCAGCAGATCGTCCTCGGCCGAGACCAGCTCGGCGCCGATCAGCTCGTCCTCGCCACCGGCCTCCGTCTCACGGAGGTTGATGGCGATGACACCACCCGAACGGGGCGAGTCGTAGTCCTTCAGCGAGGTCTTCTTCACCAGGCCGGACTTGGTGGCGAGGACCAGGTAGGGCGCCGCCTCGTAGTCGCGGATGGCGAGGATCTGGGCGATCTTCTCGTCCGGCTGGAAGGCCAGCAGGTTGGCCACGTGCTGGCCGCGCGCGTCCCGGCCGGCGTCCGGCAGCTCGTACGCCTTGGCCCGGTAGACGCGGCCCTTGTTGGTGAAGAACAGCAGCCAGTGGTGCGTGGTGGAGACGAAGAAGTGGTCGACGATGTCGTCCTGCTTCAGCTTCGTGCCGCGCACGCCCTTGCCGCCGCGCTTCTGCGAGCGGTAGTCCTCGGTCTTGGTGCGCTTGACGTAGCCACCGTTGGTGATGGTGACGACGATGTCCTCTTCGGCGATCAGGTCCTCGATGGACATGTCACCGTCGAAGGGCACCAGCTTGGAGCGCCGGTCGTCGCCGAACTTCTCGACGATGGCGGCCAGCTCCTCGCTGATGATCTGGCGCTGGCGCTCCGGCGAGGCGAGGATCGCGTTGTACTCGTTGATCTTCGCCTGGAGCTCGTCGTGCTCGGCGACGATCTTCTGGCGCTCCAGGGCGGCGAGCCGGCGGAGCTGCATCTCCAGGATCGCGTTGGCCTGGATCTCGTCGATCTGGAGCAGGCCCATCAGGCCCTCGCGCGCGACCTCGACGGTGTCGCTGCGCCGGATCAGCGCGATGACCTCGTCGATCGCGTCGAGCGCCTTGAGCAGACCACGCAGGATGTGGGCCCGCTCCTCGGCCTTGCGCAGCCGGAACCTGGTGCGCCGGACGATGACCTCGATCTGGTGCGTCACCCAGTGGCGGATGAACGCGTCCAGCGAGAGGGTGCGCGGCACGCCGTCGACGAGCGCCAGCATGTTGGCGCCGAAGTTCGTCTGCAGGTCGGTGTGCTTGTACAGGTTGTTCAGGACGACCTTGGCGACCGCGTCCCGCTTCAGCACGATGACCAGACGCTGGCCGGTGCGCGAGCTCGTCTCGTCGCGGACGTCGGCGATGCCGCCGACCTTGCCGTCCTTGACCAGGTCGGCGATCTTCTGCGCCAGGTTGTCCGGGTTCACCTGGTACGGAAGCTCGGTGACGACCAGGCACTGGCGGTTCTGGATCTCCTCGACCGCGACCACCGCGCGCATCGTGATGGAGCCGCGCCCGGTGCGGTACGCCTCCTCGATGCCCTTGCGGCCGACGACGAGGGCGCCGGTCGGGAAGTCGGGGCCCTTGATGCGCTCGATCAGCGCGTCCAGGAGCTCCTCGTGCGAGGCCTCCGGGTGCTGCAGGAACCACTGGGCGCCGTCCGCGACCTCGCGCAGGTTGTGCGGCGGGATGTTGGTGGCCATACCGACGGCGATACCGGCGGAGCCGTTGACCAGCAGGTTCGGGAACCGGGCCGGCAGAACGGTCGGCTCCTGGTTGCGGCCGTCGTAGTTGTCCTGGAAGTCGACGGTCTCCTCGTCGATGTCGCGGACCATCTCCATGGACAGCGGCATCATCTTGCACTCGGTGTACCGCATGGCGGCGGCCGGGTCGTTGCCCGGGGAACCGAAGTTGCCGTTGGAGTCCACCAGCGGCATCCGCATCGACCAGGGCTGGGCGAGGCGGACGAGCGCGTCGTAGATCGAGGAGTCGCCGTGCGGGTGGTACGTACCCATGACGTCACCGACGACACGGGCGCACTTGTAGAAGCCCTTCTCGGGCCGGTACCCGCCGTCGTACATCGCGTACAGCACCCGGCGGTGGACGGGCTTCAGGCCGTCCCGTACGTCGGGCAGCGCACGCGAGACGATGACGGACATCGCGTAGTCGAGGTAGGAGCGCTGCATCTCCGTTTCGAGCCCGACGGGCTCGATGCGCAGTACAGGTTCTTCCTCGGTGGGTTCAGTGGTCGCGGGAGTGTTCTCGTCGGCCATTGCTGGTTCTCAAGTCCTTTCGAAGCGGTCAGCGAGGGACCGACTCAGATGTCGAGGAAGCGGACGTCCTTGGCGTTGCGCTGGATGAACGAGCGCCGTGCCTCGACGTCCTCGCCCATCAGCACCGAGAACAGGTCGTCAGCCTGGGCCGCGTCGTCCAGGGTGACCTGGCCGAGCACGCGGTGGTCGACGTCCATGGTGGTGACGCGCAGCTCCTCGGCGTTCATCTCGCCCAGACCCTTGAAGCGCTGGATCGAGTCCTCGCGGATCCGCTTGCCCGACTGCTTGCCGAGCTCCACGAGCGCGTCGCGCTCACGGTCCGAGTACGCGTACTCGAAGTCGTCCCGGCCCCACTTGATCTTGTAGAGCGGCGGGCGCGACAGGTACACGTGCCCGGCCTCGACCAGCGGCCGCATGAAGCGGAAGAGGAAGGTCAGCAGCAGGGTGTTGATGTGCTGGCCGTCGACATCGGCGTCCGCCATCAGGATGATCTTGTGATAGCGGAGCTTCTCGATGTCGAAGTCCTCGTGGACCCCGGTGCCGAAGGCCGAGATCAGCGCCTGGACCTCGGTGTTCTGCAGGATCTTGTCGATACGGGCCTTCTCGACGTTCAGGATCTTGCCGCGGATCGGCAGGATGGCCTGGTACATCGGGTTGCGGCCGGACTTCGCCGAACCACCGGCGGAGTCACCCTCGACGATGAAGATCTCGCACTTCGTCGGGTCGTTGGACTGGCAGTCCGAGAGCTTGCCGGGCAGAGAGGCGCTCTCCAGCAGACCCTTGCGGCGGGTCAGGTCACGCGCCTTGCGGGCGGCGACACGGGCCGTCTGCGCCTGGATGGCCTTGCGGATGATGTCCGCGGCCTCGTTGGGGTTCCGGTCGAACCAGTCGGTCAGGTGCTCGTGCACCACCTTCTGGACGAACGTCTTCGCCTCGGTGTTGCCCAGCTTGGTCTTGGTCTGGCCCTCGAACTGCGGCTCGCCCAGCTTGACGGAGATGATCGCCGTCAGACCCTCGCGGATATCCTCGCCGGAAAGGTTGTCGTCCTTCTCGCGCAGCAGCTTCTTGTCCCGGGCGTACCGGTTGACCAGACCCGTGAGCGCGGCGCGGAATCCCTCCTCATGCGTACCCCCCTCATGCGTGTGGATGGTGTTCGCAAAGGAGTAAACGCCCTCGCTGTACTGAGAGTTCCACTGCATCGCGATCTCGGCCGAGAGCATGCGCTCCTTGTCCTCGGCCTCGACGTCGATGACGGTCGGGTGGATCAGGTCGCCCTTGCGCGAGTTGAGGTACTTCACGAAGTCGACGATGCCGCCCTCGTAGTGGTACGACACCGAGAGCGCCTGCTGGTCCTCCGACTCCTCCGCCGAGTCCGCGCCGGAGACGGCCTTCGCCGACTCGCGCTCGTCCGTCAGCTTGATCGTCAGACCCTTGTTGAGGAAGGCCATCTCCTGGAAGCGCCGCGCGAGCGTCTCGAAGGAGTACTCGGTGGTCTCGAAGACGTCCGGGTCGGCCCAGAAGGTGACCGTCGTCCCGCTCTCCTCGACCTGCTCGTGCTTGGCGAGCGGGGCGGTGGGGACGCCGAGCTTGTAGTCCTGGGTCCAGCGGTAGCCGTCGCGCTTGATGTCGACCGCGAGCCTGGTCGAGAGGGCGTTCACGACGGAGACGCCGACGCCGTGCAAACCACCGGAGACGGCGTAGCCGCCGCCGCCGAACTTGCCGCCCGCGTGCAGCACGGTGAGCACGACCTCGACGGCCGGCTTCTTCTCCACGGGGTGGAGGTCGACGGGGATGCCTCGGCCGTTGTCGACCACGCGCACGCCGCCGTCGGCCAGGATCGTGACGTCGATCGTGTCCGCGTGACCGGCGAGGGCCTCGTCGACGGAGTTGTCGACGACCTCTTGCACCAGGTGGTGCAGGCCGCGCTCACCGGTCGAGCCGATGTACATGCCGGGTCGCTTGCGGACCGCGTCCAGACCTTCGAGGACGGTGATGGCGCTGGCGTCGTACGAGGCGGTGACCTCGCCGTTCTCACCGGCGGCAGCGGACGGGGTGTTCTCGTTGGGGTTGCCGGAATCGGCCACGAAGCGCCCTTTCTGGCACAGCACAGCCTTCCCCTGGGCAGACAGGAGCAGCTGCGTCGTTCAGCGATGGTCAGCGTCGGGGGGCGCCGTGGTGGGCACATCCCGACCGCGTCATTCGGTGGGTCCCGCGAGGAGGGCGGGATTATTGACCAGTCTACCGGTAGCGCCGACATGAATGGGGGTTTGCCGGTACCTGAGTCCGCATGTGCCGCCCTGAGCGGGCGGCTACCGACTCCCCATATCCAGGCAGGGGCTCTAAGAGCCTCACGCGGGCGTTCAGCGCTTCGGCCTGTCAACCTCCGGCTACCGTGAGGGACGCCTCACCCGTACCGCCCGGTTTCCTGGCTCGCGGGGGCCGCCAACAGGCGGTGCGGGCCGCCTTCTTCGCGCCCGCGACGCACTCCGCGCACGCGCGCGCGTGCGGACCGGGCGAGGTCGTGGCCGGCCGACGAAGGCGCGGCCGACGGCGTGAAGTGCCGCCCTCACCCGTACGTGTCGCCCGGCCCCGTGCTGCCCGGCGCCCGCAGGCGCCCGTACCGCGTGGGCGGGCCGCCCGGCCCGAGGACCTTGATCATCCGGACCGTGCCATGGCCCAGGTCCGCGTTCAGCCGCGCCACCAGCTGGGGCGCGAGCAGACGCAGCTGCGTGGCCCACGCCGTGGAGTCGCACTGCACGGTGAGTACGCGCTCGTCGGGGTCCTCGTCGTAGCGCAGCGGTACGCAGTGCTTGGCCAGGTCGTCGCCGACGATCTGCGGCCAGCGGCCCATCACACCGCCCACCGCGGCCGGGGTCTCCCAGCCGCGCTCGGTGATCAGCCGGTTGATGGCGGCGCCCAGCGGCTGCGGGTCGCGGCCGTCCGCGCGCGCGCCCGAGCGCAGGCCGCCGCCCCGCCGGGCCTGCTTCTTCTGCTGCGCGGCGGCGCCCCTCGCCTTGGCCTGCTCCTTGGCGGCGCGCAGCGCCACGCGCGCGAGGTCGATGCCGGAGGACTCGGGAACCTTCGGCTGCGGCGTCTCGTTACCGGAGTGCTCGCTCATACCCGCCTCACCTCGCCCCCGGCGACCTCGTACCGCACCCCCGCGAGGACGCCCGGGACGTCGTCGTCCACGGCCGCCGTCACCAGCACCTGCTCGCCCGGAGCCACCAGCTCCGCCAGCCGTTCGCGGCGCCGGGCGTCCAGCTCCGCGAAGACGTCGTCCAGGACGAGCACCGGCTCGTTGCCCTCGGCGCGCAGCAGGTCGTACGAGGCGAGCCGCAGCGCCAGCGCGTACGACCAGGACTCGCCGTGGCTGGCGTACCCCTTGGCGGGCAGCTGGCCCAGCTTCAGGAGCAGGTCGTCGCGGTGCGGGCCGACGAGGGTGACACCGCGCTCGATCTCCTGCTTGCGCACCTCCGCGAGCGCGGCCATCAGCTGCTCGTACAGGTCCTCGCGGGAGACGGCCGGGCCCTGCGCCGACGGCTTGTACTCAAGCGCCACCGGGCCGCCGCCGGGCGCCAGCTGCTCGTACGCCTTGTCCGCGAGCGGCTGGAGGGTCGCGATGAGGTCGAGGCGCTGCGCCAGCAGCTCCGCGCCGACCCGCGCCAGATGCTGGTCCCACACGTCCAGGGTCGACAGGTCCATGCCGCGGCCGCCGTGCCGCCGGGCCATCGCCGCCGACTTCAGCAAGGTGTTGCGCTGTTTGAGGACCCGGTCGTAGTCGGAGCGGACCGCCGCCATGCGCGGCGAGCGCGCGGTGACCAGCTCGTCGAGGAAGCGGCGCCGCTCGCCGGGGTCGCCCTTGACCAGCGCCAAGTCCTCGGGCGCGAACAGCACGGTGCGTACTATCCCCAGCACGTCACGCGGTCTGACCTGCGAGGATCGATTGATACGGGCCCGGTTCGCGCGGCCCGGGTTGAGCTCCAGCTCGATCAGCTGGGACCGCTCGCCCTGGGTGACGGCCGCGCGGATGACCGCCCGCTCGGCGCCCATGCGCACCAGCGGCGCGTCCGAGGACACCCGGTGGCTGCCGAGGCTCGCGAGATAGCCGACCGCCTCGACCAGATTGGTCTTGCCCTGGCCGTTGGCCCCCACGAAAGCGGTGACGCCCGGGTCGAGCGGGACCTCGACCCGGGCGTAGGAGCGGAAGTCGGCCAGCGAGAGATGCGTGACGTGCATGGTGGTGCGCCGACCTCCCCCGGCCCTGCCAACAGCCTGTGGATTACTTCTTGGACTCGACCGCGTGGCCGCCGAACTGGTTGCGCAGCGCCGCGATCATCTTCATCTGCGGGGAGTCGTCCTGCCGGGACGCGAACCGCGCGAAGAGCGACGCGGTGATCGCGGGCAGCGGCACGGCGTTGTCGATGGCGGCCTCCACGGTCCACCGGCCCTCGCCGGAGTCCGCCGCGAAGCCGCGCAGCTGATCCAGGTGCTCGTCCTCGTCGAGGGCGTTGACCGCCAGGTCGAGCAGCCAGGAACGGATGACCGTGCCCTCCTGCCAGCTGCGGAAGACCTCGCGGACGTCGGTGACGGAGTCGACCTTCTCCAGGAGCTCCCAGCCCTCGGCGTACGCCTGCATCATCGCGTACTCGATGCCGTTGTGGACCATCTTGGCGAAGTGGCCGGCGCCGACCTTGCCCGCGTGGACCGAGCCGAACTGGCCCTCGGGCTTGAGCGCGTCGAAGATCGGCTGGACCTTCTCGACGTTCTCGGCGTCGCCGCCGTACATCAGCGCGTAGCCGTTCTCCAGGCCCCAGACGCCGCCGGAGACGCCGCAGTCGACGAAGCCGATGCCCTTGATGCCCAGCTCGACGGCGTGCTTCTCGTCGTCGGTCCAGCGCGAGTTGCCGCCGTCGACGACCACGTCGCCGGGGGAGAGCAGCTCGGCGAGCTCGTCGATGGTGGACTGGGTCGCGGCACCGGCCGGAACCATCACCCAGACCACGCGCGGGCCCTTGAGCTTGCCCACCAGCTCTTCCAGGCTGTGGACATCGGCGACGTCCGGGTTGCGGTCGTAACCGATGACGGTGTGGCCTGCGCGGCGGATCCGCTCGCGCATGTTGCCGCCCATCTTGCCGAGGCCGACGAGACCGAGCTCCATCACATGATCCTTTGACGTTGTGGCTTTCGTACCCGCGTCCGAGACTACGCCCGGACACGGGCACACACCTGTGGGGTCGGCCGCTCAGACGTACGCCCCGCGCAGGTCAGCCGGACAGGCGCACCGGCATGATCAGGTACTTGTACGCGTCGTCCGCCTCGGCGTCGAGCGCGGGCTTGCCGCTCAGCAGCGCCGGCTTGGTCGAGGTGGTGAAGGAGAGCTGGGCGACCGGGGAGTCGATGGCGCTCAGGCCGTCGAGCAGGAAGGTCGGGTTGAAGGCGATCGAGATGTCGTCGCCCTCCAGGTTGGCGTCGACCCTTTCCACAGCCTGTGCGTCGTCGCTGGAACCGGCTTCCAGGATGAGCACGCCCTGCTCGAAGCTGAGGCGGACCGGCGTGTTCCGCTCGGCCACCAGGGAGACACGCTTGACGGCCTCGACGAACGGGGCGGTCTCGATCACCGCGACCGAGTTGAACTCGGTGGGGAACAGCGTGCGGTACTTCGGCAGGTCGCCTTCGAGCAGCCGCGTGGTGGTACGCCGTCCGGCGCCCTCGAAGCCGATCAGGCCCTCTCCGGCGCCCGAGCCCGACAGGGCGAGGGTGACCGTGTCACCGCTGGTCAGCGCCTTGGCGGTGTCCAGGAGTGTCTTGGCGGGCACCAGGGCGACCGCGGAGGCGTCCGGGTTCTCCGGCTTCCACAGGAACTCGCGGACCGCGAAGCGGTAGCGGTCGGTCGAGGCCAGCGTGACCGTGTCGCCCTCGATCTCGATCCGTACGCCGGTCAGGACGGGCAGCGTGTCGTCGCGACCGGCGGCGATGGCGACCTGGGCGGCGGCGGAGGCGAAGACCTCACCGGGAACGGTGCCGGTCGCGGTCGGCATCTGCGGCAGCGCCGGGTACTCCTCCACAGGCAGGGTGTGGAGGGTGAAGCGGGAGGAGCCGCAGACGACCGTCGCCCGTACACCGTCTGTGGAAATCTCCACCGGGCGGTTGGGCAGGGCGCGGCAGATGTCGGCGAGCAGGCGGCCGGAGACGAGCACCGTGCCGTCCTCGTCGACCTCGGCCTCGACGGAGACCCGCGCCGAGACCTCGTAGTCGAAGCTGGAGAAGCTGAGGGCGCCGTCCTCCGCCTTCAGAAGAAGGCCCGCGAGGACGGGCGCGGGCGGACGGGCCGGGAGGCTGCGGGCCACCCACGCCACCGCCTCCGCGAGAACATCGCGCTCCACCCGGATCTTCACCGGAACCGCCTCCTGCTGTTGCTGGCTCGCCCTGCTGGCATTCGTCGTCGGCTGTATCGCCGGGGACCAGTCTGACGTACGCCGCTGACACTCGGTGCGAGTCGGGGTCAAGTCGCGCCGACGGGTCACGGAGCCGCCGAGCCCGAGTTGTGCACAGGCCCCACTTCGAAGCGGAATCCGAGCTAACTCTAAGTGGCAGTAGTAGTAGGGCCTGTGGAAACCGTGGATAACCCCGTTTTCGCAGGTCAGACCCATTTTTTTGTCCACTGCGCCTGTGGGTGGAGCCGGTGGACAACTCACCGGTTCTGTGGACATCCGAAAGTTCTGCACACCCGATGCACAGGCAGGGGGTACTTCTCCCCAGAGCTGTCCCCAGCTTTACCCACGTTCCCCACAGCCCAACCGACCTCCTTGGTGTGACGCCTTTCACTCGACACGGTGATCGGGGGTGTTTCGTTGCCGAACAGTGGACAGGGGTGTGGAGAAGCTGTGGGCAACAGGGCCCAGCCTGTGGGCCGCCGGTGGACAACTTTGATCACAGGCTGTGGACGAAGATTTTGTCCACAGCCTGTGGAGGCCGCTCGCGCACAAATCCACAGGCGGCTGACCTGGGGTGATGGAGTATCAGGGTGTCGGCCTGTGGATGCAATCTGGACAACTGAACAGTCCCCAGGGTGTGGACGGGAAAATGTCCCCCGATCTGTGGAGAACCCCCACCGACCAGCGGGTATTCGAACACCGGTGGGCTCGGAGGTCCGTACGAACCGGTGGTGAGAGGCCCCCACGGCATGCGCCGAGAGGGCTCACAGCGCTCGACGAGACGCCCTCACGGCGCTCGGCAAGGGCCCTCACGGCGCTCGGCAAGGGCCCTCACAGCGCTCGGCGAGAGGCCGCCACGGCACGACAAAGGCGCCCGGGACGGGTGTCCCGGGCGCCTTTGGAGGCTCTGCTCAGCGGCTCGTTCAGCCGTTCTTGATGCGGTTGGTGAGCTCGGTGACCTGGTTGTAGATCGAGCGGCGCTCGGCCATCAGCGCGCGGATCTTGCGGTCGGCGTGCATCACCGTCGTATGGTCGCGGCCGCCGAACTGCGCCCCGATCTTCGGCAGCGAGAGGTCCGTGAGCTCACGGCACAGGTACATGGCGATCTGGCGGGCCGTCACCAGGACGCGGCTGCGCGAGGATCCGCACAGGTCCTCGACCGTCAGCCCGAAGTAGTCGGCGGTCGCCGCCATGATGGCGCCCGCGGTGATCTCCGGCGCCGAGTCCTCGCCGCCGGGGATCAGGTCCTTCAGCACGATCTCGGTGAGCCCGAGGTCCACCGGCTGCCGGTTGAGCGACGCGAACGCCGTCACCCGGATCAGCGCGCCCTCCAGCTCACGGATGTTCCGCGAGATCCGGGACGCGATGAACTCCAGCACCTCCGGCGGGGCGTTGAGCTGCTCCTGCACCGCCTTCTTACGGAGGATCGCGATACGCGTCTCCAGCTCGGGCGGCTGCACGTCGGTGGTCAGACCCCACTCGAAACGGTTCCGCAGCCGGTCCTCAAGCGTCATCAGCTGCTTGGGCGGCCGGTCCGAGGAGAGCACGATCTGCTTGTTGGCGTTGTGGAGCGTGTTGAACGTGTGGAAGAACTCCTCCTGCGTCGACTCCTTGCTCGCCAGGAACTGGATGTCGTCGACGAGCAGGATGTCCACATCGCGGTACCGCTTGCGGAAGGTGTCGCCCTTGCCGTCGCGGATCGAGTTGATGAACTCGTTGGTGAACTCCTCGGAGCTCACGTACCGCACGCGCGTGCCGGGGTACAGGCTGCGGGCGTAGTGCCCGATCGCGTGCAGCAGATGCGTTTTGCCCAGGCCCGACTCCCCGTAGATGAAGAGCGGGTTGTACGCCTTGGCCGGCGCCTCGGCGACGGCGACCGCGGCCGCGTGCGCGAACCGGTTCGACGAGCCGATGACGAAGGTGTCGAAGAGGTACTTGGGGTTCAGGCGCGCGTGCGGCTCGCCGGGACCGCCGGGCTGGGCCGCGGAGGACGACGAGGGGCCGCCCATCGGGCGCGGGGCACCGCCGCCCTGCGGTCCGCCGTGGTGCTGCTGGGCCTGCGGCTCGGGCAACTCGTGCCGCTCCGGCCGCTGCTGCTCGTACGCCTGGGGCTGCTGCTCGTACTGCGGCCGCTCGGGCATCTGCGGCTGGCGGTAGTCGTGCTGCGGCTGGGGGCGGGCGGTCGCGTACGGGTCGCGCTCCTGGAAGCCGCCGAGGCGGGGCTGCTGCCAGGAGAGGTCCTCCTGGGCGCGCGGCCAGGCGCCGGGCTCGGGGCGCTGCTGCTGGTAGTCCGGGTAGGCGGGCCGCACGTTCGGCAGACCGTCGTCGACCGGGCGCCCATAGGCGTCGTCCTGGTAGCGCGGGGGCTGCTGCGGGGTGGGCGGCGCGGGCTGCGGGCCGCCGAGGGGCTCGCCCACGGAGTCGTCGACGGTGATCGCGATCCGGATCTGGCGGCCGCACTCACGGCTGAGCGTCTCGCTGATCAGCGGGGCCAGGCGGCCCTCCAGGACGCGCTTGCCCCACTCGTTGGGGACGGCGAGCAGCGCCGTGTCGGCGACCAGGGCGAGCGGCTGGCAGCGCTCGATCCACTGCTTGTCCTTGGGCTCGATGCCCTGCTGGCCCTCCGCGAGGAGCTGCTCCAGCACTCGTGGCCACACTGCGGCAAGATCGGCAGGTACGTCAGCCACAAGGCACGCTCTCTCGCAGGTCCCACGAATGTGTGGTTCTCGGGACGGGATGGAAGGGCTGGGAAAGGACAGAAGGAAAAAGTCGGGGTCGAGTCACGGTAGTCGGGGCGGCTGACGTGGTTCAAGTTGTTGTCCACAGCCTGTGCACAGTGGGGCCCGTCGAGATGCTGGTTTGACCGGATGGCGTAGTCGCGCGTACCGTAACCAGGTCGAGTTGTCGATGGCTGCTGCCGCCTGCCTCCGATGGGCAAAGATCACGGTCTGTGATCGTGAAGCGGTGCACTCGGGCGTATTGCGAGCTTCTCGTGGGCGCACGGTGACAGCCAGGCGATGTCCCGCCACCACCGAAACACTTCTGGAGCCCCCGAGTGAGCAAGCGCACCTTCCAGCCGAACAACCGTCGTCGCGCCAAGACCCACGGCTTCCGCCTGCGGATGCGCACCCGTGCCGGCCGCGCGATTCTCGCGAGCCGTCGTGGCAAGGGTCGCGCCAGCCTGTCCGCGTAATCGCGTAATCAGGTCATGACGTGCTGCCTACCGAGAATCGGCTGAGGCGGCGCGAAGACTTCGCGACCGCGGTACGCCGAGGACGCCGGGCCGGTCGCCCGCTTCTCGTCGTCCATCTACGCAGCGGTGCAACGGACCCGCACGCGCCTGGGGAGAGCGCTCCCCCGACGCGTGCGGGTTTCGTCGTCAGCAAGGCCGTGGGAGTCGCGGTCGTGCGCAACCTGGTGAAGCGCAGGCTTCGCCATCTGATGCGCGATCGGCTGCCCCAGCTGCCCCCCGGTAGCCTGGTTGTCGTACGAGCATTGCCCGGCGCGGGCGATGCCGATCATGCACAGCTGGCCCGAGACCTGGACGCCGCCCTTCAGCGGCTGCTGGGAGGGGGTGCGCGATGAAGTACCCGCTGCTGGCCCTGATCAAGCTGTACCAGTGGACGATCAGCCCGCTGCTCGGGCCCGTCTGCAGGTACTACCCGTCGTGCTCCCACTACGGGTACACGGCCATTGACCGGCATGGCGCGGTGAAGGGCACGGCACTGACCGCCTGGCGCATTCTGCGGTGCAATCCGTGGTCGCCGGGCGGCGTGGACTACGTCCCCGAACGCAAGCGCCCTCGTTGGCACGAGGCGCTGCGCAACGCCTGGCGCGGCAGCAAGGGCGGGCACTCCGCCGCTGAGACCGAGCCCAGCCCGGCCGCAGAGACCTCGCCCAATGCTCAAGGAGCCTGATTAGTGGACACGATTGCCAGTCTGTTCAGCTTTATCACCTGGCCTGTTTCCTGGGTCATCGTCCAGTTCCACAAGTTGTACGGCGCGATCTTCGGGCCGGACACGGGCTGGGCCTGGGGACTGTCCATCGTGTCCCTGGTGGTGCTGATCCGGATCTGTCTGATCCCGCTCTTCGTGAAGCAGATCAAGTCGACCCGGAACATGCAGGCGCTCCAGCCGAAGATGAAGGCGATCCAGGAGCGCTACAAGAGCGACAAGCAGCGTCAGTCCGAAGAGATGATGAAGCTGTACAAGGAGACGGGCACCAACCCGCTCTCCTCGTGCCTTCCCATCCTGGCGCAGTCGCCCTTCTTCTTCGCGCTGTACCACGTGCTGTCGGGCATCGCGAGCGGCAAGACCATCGGCGTCATCAACCAGCCGCTGCTGGAGAGCGCCCAGAAGGCCCACATCTTCGGCGCCCCGCTGGCGGCCAAGTTCACGGACAGCGCCCACAAGGTCGAGAGCCTGGGTGCCACGCTCACCGACGTCCGCGTGATCACCGCGATCATGATCGTGATGATGTCCGCGTCGCAGTTCTTCACGCAGCGCCAGCTGATGACGAAGAACGTGGACCTGTCGGTGAAGACGCCGTTCATGCAGCAGCAGAAGATGCTGATGTACGTCTTCCCGGTCATGTTCGCCGTGATGGGTGTCAACTTCCCCGTCGGTGTCCTCGTCTACTGGCTGACCACCAACGTGTGGACCATGGGCCAGCAGATGTTCGTGATCAACCAGAACCCGACGCCGGGCTCGAAGGCGCAGGCCAGCTACCTGGAGCGACTGAGCAAGAGCGTCGCCGCCCACGGCGAGGTGCGGGGCAAGCGCCGGCGCGCTGTCGTCCAGGCGATCGTGGCCAAGGGCCCGGACCGCAACGACAACGAGCGCAAGTTCATCACCGGCCTGGCCAAGCAGGGCTTCGCGGCCCAGGCCGACGGCAGCGTGACGAAGAGCGACGTCGCCGTCGCCGAGGCGGAGGGCGCCGCGCCCAAGCGCCAGCAGCCCAAGCGCCAGACCAAGGCCCAGCGCCAGGCGGGTGCCGCGCAGGGCACGGTCGACACCGAGGACGAGCCGAAGACCTCGCTGGACAAGGGCACGTCGGACGAGGAGTCCGAGGCGAAGCAGGACGCGCCGCAGAACGCCAAGGCCAAGCAGGCGGCCAAGCCCGCCTCCGGTACCGCACGCAGCAAGGCCCAGTCCGGACAGCGCAAGGGTCAGCAGCGGCCCAAGCACCCGTCCAAGAAGTAAGAAGGAGTCCATCCGTGACGGAAGGCACCACCCCGGCCGCCGAGGGTGTCGACACCCTGTCCCGCCTGGAACAGGAGGGGGAGATCGCCGCCGACTACCTTGAGGGTCTGCTCGACATCGCCGATCTCGACGGCGACATCGACATGGACGTCGAGGCGGACCGTGCCGCGGTTTCGATCATCAGCGACGCCAACAGCCGCGATCTCCAGAAGCTCGTCGGCCGTGACGGTGAGGTGCTGGAGGCGCTCCAGGAGCTGACGCGGCTGGCCGTGCACCGGGAGACCGGGGACCGCAGCCGCCTGATGCTGGACATCGCG
This sequence comes from Streptomyces sp. NPDC048696, assembly GCF_043198895.1. Lineage (NCBI taxonomy): Bacteria > Bacillati > Actinomycetota > Actinomycetes > Kitasatosporales > Streptomycetaceae > Streptomyces > Streptomyces sp. NPDC048696. Next base: position 421,949 of record NZ_JBICVJ010000003.1, read on the forward strand.
GGCTTCCGGGCCAAGAAGCGCACGGAACTCGCCGAGCTGGGTGCCAAGACCGCGGACGAGGTCAAGAACTCCGGCGAGCCGGTGAAGCTCCAGCCCATGACGCCGTTCGAGCGCAAGGTCGTGCACGACGCGGTCGCGGCCGCCGGTCTGCGCAGTGAGTCCGAGGGCGAGGAGCCGCAGCGCTTCGTCGTCGTGCTCCCCGCCTGAGCGGTTCATCGCTTTCTCGGCCCCGTCTGTTCGCAGGCGGGGCCGATCTTTGTCAGCCTGATAGTCAGCCACCCCAGCGCGGGAAGCGCGGTACGGAAGGACGGTCCCCGTGACGGAGGCAGCAGCAGAGCTTCCCCAGGCGCCCGAAGAGGCGCGCGCGGTATTCGGCGAGTACTTCCCGGAAGCCGTCCGGTACGCCGAGCTGCTCGCGGACGCGGGAGTCAAGCGCGGCCTGATCGGGCCCCGTGAGGTTCCTCGCCTCTGGGAGCGGCATCTGCTCAATTGCGCGGTGCTCTCCGAGGTCGTCCCCGAGGGCGTCACGGTCTGCGATGTCGGCTCCGGCGCGGGGCTGCCCGGTATCCCGCTGGCGCTGGTGCGCCCGGATCTGAAGATCACGCTGCTTGAGCCGCTGCTGCGCCGCACCAATTTCCTCCAGGAAGTGGTGGAACTGCTGGGCCTGGACCATGTGACCGTGGTGCGCGGCCGGGCCGAGGAGGTGCTGGGCAAGCTCCAGCCCGTGCATGTGGTGACGGCGCGCGCCGTGGCCCCGCTGGACCGGCTGGCCGGCTGGGGTGTCCCGCTGCTGCGCCCGTACGGCGAGATGCTGGCCCTCAAGGGCGACACCGCCGAGGAGGAGATCCAGGGGGCGCGGGCCGCGCTGAGCAAGCTCGGTGTGGTGAACGCCTCAGTGCTCCACGTCGGTGAGGGCGTCGTGGACCCGCTCTCCACGGTCGTACGGGTCGAGGTCGGCGAGAGCCCGGGCGGTGTCCGGTTCGCCGCCAAGCGCGCCAAGGCTGCCAGGACCGGCCGCACCAGGCGCCGTCGCTGAGGTGTCGGACCTGCGCTGTCGGACCCGCCGCGGGGTGGATGCTCCATAGAAGGTGCGATACGTACGCATTTCGGAGTGTCGTAACCATCTGACCGCAGGGCGCGTGCATCGTGTTTCACGTGAAACGTCGCTCTCTGCTGCATGGAATCATCAGCCGCGGCCGTTCCGCCGCGCCACGCGACCGCAAGCCCTTCGGCGGGGCCCTGGAGTCCCCCTTGGGGGCTACGGAGTTGTCCACAACGGTGGATTCATCCACAGAAGACCGGGCCTCGCTGGTTCACCACCCCGAAGGCATGGCAGGCTCTGTGCATTGCGAGCCTGAAGTCGAGGAGAGTGAATCCTTGCGGTCCGACGCCAACATCGCGGGACCGATGACCGATCCGGTCCCCGGTCCCCGTACCGAGTCAACGGGGGAGGATGTTTCACGTGAAACACCGCCCCCGATGGACGACACCCCCATCGGTCGTGCTGCCCAGCTGGCGGTGGAAGCTCTCGGCCGTGCCGGCGAGGGACTGCCCCGGCCGGAGCAGACACGCATCATGGTGGTCGCCAACCAGAAGGGCGGCGTCGGCAAGACCACGACGACGGTCAATCTCGCCGCCTCGCTGGCCCTGCATGGCGCCCGGGTCCTGGTCGTCGACCTCGACCCCCAGGGCAATGCCTCCACCGCGCTGGGGATAGACCACCACGCCGAAGTCCCCTCGATCTACGACGTCCTGGTGGAGAGCAAGCCGCTCTCCGACGTCGTCCAGCCGGTTCATGACGTCGAGGGCCTTTTCTGCGCCCCCGCCACGATCGACCTGGCCGGCGCGGAGATCGAGCTGGTGTCCCTGGTGGCGCGGGAGAGCCGGTTGCAGCGTGCCATCCAGGCATACGAGCAGCCGCTGGACTACATCCTGATCGACTGCCCGCCGTCGCTTGGGCTCCTGACGGTCAACGCGCTGGTCGCCGGAGCCGAAGTCCTCATCCCGATCCAGTGCGAGTACTACGCGCTGGAGGGTCTGGGGCAGCTGCTGCGGAACGTCGATCTGGTGCGCGCCCATCTGAACCCGACCCTGCATGTGTCGACGATCCTGCTCACCATGTACGACGGCAGGACCAGGCTCGCCTCCCAGGTGGCGGACGAAGTACGCAGTCACTTCGGGCAGGAAGTCCTGCGGACGAGCATCCCGCGGTCGGTCCGCATCTCGGAGGCTCCGAGCTACGGCCAGACGGTGCTCACCTATGACCCGGGCTCCAGCGGCTCGCTCTCGTATCTCGAAGCCGCCCGCGAGATCGCACTGCGCGGGGTCGGCATCAACTACGACCCGACGACGCACATCCCCGTGGGCAGTCAGAACAACCAGCACAGCATGTCGGAGGGGATCCAGTGAGTGAGCGACGTAGAGGTCTGGGGCGCGGGCTCGGTGCGCTGATCCCCGCCGCCCCGCAGGAGAAGTCCGCGCCCTCGCAGGGGACGGCTTCCACGTCCCCGGCGGCGGTGCCGGTACTGACCGCGGAGCGGGGGGTGGCGGCGGCCAAGGTGGCCACGCTGGCCGCGCCTCCTGTTTCACGTGAAACATCGCTGCCGGTTCAGGCGCCCGAGCCGGAGGCCGTACCGGAGCTGAAGGAGCCCGCCGGGGCGTACTTCGCCGAGGTGCCGCTGGGTTCGATCACGCCCAACCCGAGGCAGCCGCGTGAGGTGTTCGACGAGGACGCGCTCGCCGAACTCATCACGTCCATCAAGGAAGTCGGGCTCCTCCAGCCCGTCGTCGTACGCCAGCTGGCCCCCGAGCGCTACGAGCTCATCATGGGTGAGCGGCGCTGGCGGGCCTGCCGTGAGGCGGGCCTGGAGCGGATCCCCGCGATCGTCCGGGACACGGACGACGAGAAGCTGCTCCTGGACGCCCTTCTGGAGAACCTGCACCGGGCTCAGCTGAACCCGCTGGAAGAGGCGGCCGCCTACGACCAGTTGCTGAAGGACTTCAGCTGCACGCACGACCAGCTGGCGGACCGCATCGGCCGGTCGCGCCCGCAGGTCTCCAACACGCTGCGCCTGCTGCGCCTTTCGCCACCCGTTCAGCGCAGGGTGGCGGCCGGAGTTCTCTCGGCGGGCCATGCCCGGGCCCTGCTCTCGGTCGACGACTCGGACGAGCAGGACCGGCTGGCGCATCGCATCGTGGCCGAGGGGTTGTCGGTGCGTGCGGTCGAGGAGATCGTGACGCTGCTGAACTCGGAGCCCAAGAGCGCCACGAAGGCCAAGGGCCCGCGTGCCGGGACCCGGCTGGCGCCCGCGCTCACCGATCTGGCCACCCGCCTCTCGGACCGCTTCGAGACCCGGGTGAAGGTCGATCTGGGCCAGAAGAAGGGAAAGATCGTCGTCGAGTTCGCGTCGATAGACGATCTGGAGCGGATCCTCGGCACGCTCGCCCCCGGCGAGGGACGGGTCCTCAACAAGGGCCTGGCCGAGGAGTCGGCGGAGGGCGACGAAGCCTGACCCGATGATGTTCTCGTCGTCGCGGCCAGGGTAGTTGTCGTAGCGGGCGGGCTGTGTTCCGATGCATACGGAACACAGCCCGCCCTTTGCTTTCACGCGGTATGCGCGTCGGCGTTGGGTGGATACGATGCGTTCTGGTATGGCACATCCACCTTGAGCCACTTCAAAGGGAGGGCGGGGAGCCATGCGTACGGTGAGCCGTACCCAACTGGTGACAGCGGGGCTTGGCCTCGGGGCGGTCGGCGGCTTCGTCGGCAGTCTCCTCCGGGAACGGAGCGCGCTGTCGGCCGCCCAGGGAGCGGCAGGCGAGGGAAGCGAGGAACAGCCTTCATGGGGCGTCGGCTTGTACCGCTCACGCTGGACAACCTTCCGGACCTTCCCAAGCGCTGTCGCTCCTGTGTCTTCTGGGAGCTTGACCCGGTCAGCGGAGAAGCCGCGATAAAGGCCGGGACGCCCGAGCTCGAAAAAGAAGCCTGGATATCGGCCGTGCTCCTGGAATGGGGCTCCTGCGGCCGGGTCGTCTATGTCGACGACGTGCCGGTGGGCTACGTGCTCTATGCCCCGCCCGCCTATGTGCCGCGCTCCACCGCCTTTCCCACGAGCCCGGTGTCACCCGACGCGGTGCAGCTCATGACGGCGTGGATCATGCCCGGCTACCAGGGGCAGGGGCTGGGCAGAGTGATGGTGCAGACCGTCGCGAAGGATCTGCTGCGGCGCGGTTTCAAGGCTATCGAGGCGTTCGGGGACGCCCGTTGGCGGGAGCCGGCCTGTGTGCTGCCCGCGGACCATCTTCTGGCGGTGGGCTTCAAGACGGTCCGGCCGCATCCTCGCCATCCCCGGCTGCGGCTGGAGCTGAGGACGACGCTCTCCTGGAAGGAAGACGTCGAGCTGGCCCTGGACCGGCTGCTGGGAGCCGTTCAGAAGGAACCGGCCCTGCGGCCGCTGTAGCGCGCCGCCGCATCCATACCGTTGTACGCGAACGGGCCCGGTCCCCAAGAGGACCGGGCCCGTGTCGCTGTTTCACGTGAAACAGCGCGGCTGTGACTTACTCGCCGAGGAAGACGTCGAGGTCGCGCAGGAGCGCGGCCTTCGGCTTGGCGCCGACGATCGTCTTGGCGACCTCGCCGCCCTGGTAGACGTTCAGGGTCGGGATCGACATGACGCCGTACTTCGCCGCGGTGCCCGGGTTCTCGTCGATGTTGAGCTTGACGATCTCGATCTGGTCGCCGTGCTCCGCCGCGATGGCCTCCAGGGACGGGGCGATCTGACGGCACGGGCCGCACCACTCGGCCCAGAAGTCCACCAGTACGGGCTTGTCGCTCTTGAGGACGACCTCGTCGAAGTCGGCGTCGGTCACGGTCTTCAGGGTGCCGGCCACGGCATCCTCCTTGCGGGGTGTGGGTTGGGGGGTGGGGAAAGAGGTCAGACGGCGGCCGCGGCGGCCTTCTCGTCGTCGGCGAGCGCGGCGAGGAAGCGCTCGGCGTCGAGGGCGGCGGAGCAGCCGGTACCGGCGGCGGTGATGGCCTGCCGGTAGGTGTGGTCCACCACGTCGCCGGCGCCGAAGACACCGGTCAGGTTGGTGCGGGTGGAGGGCGCGGCGACCTTGAGGTAGCCCTCGTCGTCCAGGTCCAGCTGGCCCTTGAAGAGCTCGGTGCGCGGGTCGTGGCCCACGGCGATGAACAGGCCGGTGACCGCCAGCTCCGAGGTCTCGCCGGTCTTGGTGTTGCGCAGGGTCAGACCGGAGAGCTTCTGGTCGCCGTGGATCTCGGCGACCTCGCTGTCCCAGGCGAACTTGATCTTCGGGTCGGCGAAGGCGCGCTCCTGCATCGCCTTGGAGGCGCGCAGGCTGTCACGGCGGTGGACGATGGTGACCGACTTGGCGAAGCGGGAGAGGAAGGTCGCCTCCTCCATCGCGGTGTCACCGCCGCCGACCACGGCGATGTCCTGGTCCTTGAAGAAGAAGCCGTCGCAGGTGGCGCACCAGGAGACACCGCGCCCGGAGAGCTTGTCCTCGTTGGGCAGGCCGAGCTTGCGGTGCTGGGAGCCGGTGGTGACGATGACGGCCTTGGCGCGGTGGACGGTGCCCGCGGTGTCCGTGACGGTCTTGATGTCACCGGAGAGGTCGACGGCGACGACGTCGTCCGGGAGCAGCTCTGCGCCGAAGCGCTCCGCCTGCGCGCGCATGTTGTCCATGAGGTCCGGACCCATGATGCCGTCGCGGAAGCCGGGGAAGTTCTCCACCTCGGTGGTGTTCATCAGCGCGCCGCCGGCGGTGACGGCGCCCTCGAACACCAGCGGCTGAAGCGACGCACGCGCGGTGTAGAGCGCGGCCGTGTACCCGGCCGGCCCGGAGCCAATGATGATCACGTTACGGACGTCGCTCACGGGTTTCTTCCTCGTCTCTGCGGACTGCCTGCTGCCTACCGGGGCCCGGTCCAGGACTCTCACCCCACCCAACGGATCCTACGGGGCGAGCATTCCCGAGGAGTCTCACCGATGGGGATAGGCGTGGGTCAGCAGCAGCTTGCCCTTGTCATTGGGCGCCGCGCTCTCGCAGGACGCGTCGACGATGTACGCCTGGACCTGGGAGTTGTCCGTGGCGTGCGGAAGGACGACAAGGTACGCCCGGGTCCCCTGGTACTCGCCGGTCTCCGCCGCCAAGGGAGCCTCGGCGGTACGGCCGGTGCCCGCCAGGACACACGGTGGCACGGTGACGGCGCTTCCGGTCTTCGAGGAGTCGCCGGACGCGGCCTCGAAAGGCTTCCTGCCCGACGTGGCGTTCGGGGCGCTCTCCAGGGACGGGTGAGCGGAGGAGAGCAGGGTCTGCACCTGCCCCGGGAGGGAGGCGGTTGAGAATTCGGCTCCCTGCGGCTTGTGCGTGGTCGTATCGGTCGCCTGGGTGCTGTGGTCGTCGGACGTGTGGACGGTCTGCACCAGCAGGACCCCGAAGCCGATCGCCGCCGCGCCGAAGACGGCGCCGAGCACGGCCGTACGACGACGCCTGGTCATCCGGGGGCGGCCGGGTCCTGTCGCGGCCCGGGGGCGCCCGGCCGGACGGTCCACCGTGGGTGCTTCCGCCGGGACGGCCTGGGGCGATGTTTCACGTGAAACATGCGCTGCTTCAGCGGTCGCCGCGACGCTGACGGGCGCTTCGTTGTCGGCGGGGGCCGTCGCGTCGAGAAGAGCCTCGGCGGCGAGCGCGGCGTCGATACGGCCTGCGACATCGGCAGGCATGCGCGGGGGGCCCGGCAGGGTGCCCAGCAGCTCACGGATCTCCGTCAGGGAGGCGTGCACGTCGGCGCAGAGGTCACAGGAGTCCAGATGCCGCCGGACAGCGGCCGTGCGGGAGGGCGGCAGAACGCCCTCGTGGAGGTCGGAGATCTCCGAGACGTCCGGGTGCTGAGTCGTGTCGGCCGTGGATGTCACGCGCGCCCACCTCCGCCCTTCACAGCAGCAGGATCATTCGGTCCTGCGTCCCTTGGTCCCGACGCAGGTGGGACGGATGTCCCCGGCGTCCGGTTCCTTCCCCCGGCTTGCTCGTTGCTATCCCCGCCATCTCTGCCGCCCCTGGTCTCGCCCGCATCGCCGCGCAGATGCCCGAGCAGGGGCAGTAGCCGCGCCCGGCCCCGGGCACAGCGGCTTTTCACGGTTCCCACCGGCACATCGAGGATCTGCGCCGCCTCCGCCACCGGATAGCCCTGCATGTCCACCAGGACCAGGGCGGCGCGCTGCTCGGGCGGGAGCGTCCCCAGGGCCTTCACCAGCTGCCTGTGGAGGTCGGAGCGCTCCGCGGGAGCCTCGGCGGACTCATGGGGCTCCAGAAGCTGCTCCAGGCGCTCCGCGTCGTCCACGGGCGAGGTCTTGCGGGAGGCCGCCTTGCGGGCCCGGTCCAGGCAGGCGTTCACGGTGATGCGGTGCAGCCACGTCGTGACGGCCGACTGGCCGCGGAAGGTGTGGGCGGCCCGGTAGGCGGACACCAGGGCGTCCTGTACCGCGTCGGCGGCCTCCTCGCGGTCGCCGAGCGTCCGCAGGGCGACCGCCCAGAGTCTGTCGCGGTGGCGCCGCACGAGCTCACCGAAGGCGTCGGGGTCACCGTCGACATGGCGGGCCAGGAGCTCCTGGTCGCTCGCGCCGCGCGTGGCGTCGTCCAACGGTGAACCCCCTCCCCCTGCTGTCGGATCTCTGATCAGCCGGTGAACTTGACGTCTGTTATGGCCTGCTTGTAGCCGGAGACACTGAACTCGTCGCCGGACGCGTACGGCGCCGCCGTGATCCACAGGAGGACATAGCGGGTCTTCACCGGCTTCTTCGCCTTCAGATCGACCGTGGTGCCCTTGGTCGTCGTGGTGGCGATCTGCTGCATCGAGCCGACCGGCCCCGGCGACATGGAGTCCGCCGCGTACAGCGCCAGTGTGGTGTGGTCGCCGCCGTACCGGAGCGCTATCGAAGCCGCCGAGACGTCCTTCTCGGACCCGAGGTCGTAGACGATGCCCACGCCCTGCTTGAAGGGCGCGAGCTTGGGGCCGTCGTTGTAGCTCTTGGAGCGCCAGTACGTGGAGGCATCGCCGTCGTACGTCTTGCCCACGTCCCTGGCGTCCTGCGGATTGCCGTCCGGCGCGTACTCCTCGGCGCCCTGGATCCGCAGCGGCACCGGCACCTTCGGCTTGTCGCCGTCGGTCTTGGTCGTCTGCTGGGACGTGCCGGACTCGCCGGAGCCGCCCTTGTCGTGGCCCAGGAGCGTGTCCGCGAGCTGCCAGCTGCCGAGGCCCAGCGCGGCGATCAGCAGCGCCGAGACACCCCACTTGATGACCTTGCCGGTACGGCCCTGAAGCGTCGGCGGCGGGACGGGCACGGCCTGGGTGACCTGCGGGCGCGGCCCGGCGGGCGGGCGGCCGTAGGTGCCCTGCTGGTAGGTGGTGCGCTGGTACTCCGGCGGCGCCGTGAACGCGGGCTCCGGCGGGCGGATGCGCGGCATCGCCGAGATGGCCTTGACGAGCTCGTCCGGGGTGGTGCAGGCCGGTTCCTGGCGCGACGCGGTGGCGCCGTCGTTGACCAGCGCCCGCATGGCGAGCTCCGACAGGCCCCGGTGGACTCCCGCCCGTACCTGGTCGGGGGCGATCAGGCCGACCCCCTTGGGCAGGCCGTGCAGGCCGTACGCGTCGCTGTTGTACGGCCAGCGCTGGGTGAGCGCGGCGTACAGGAGCGCGCCGATCGCCTCCGTGTCGGTCCGCTGCGGGGTGTCGGAGGCGATGCCGCGCAGGGCGGCGTTCACCGCGAGCCCGCGGATGCGGTACTGCCCGGACGACGTGCGAAGGATCGCGCCGGGGGTCAGCCGCAGGTGCGCCAGGCCCTCGCGGTGGGCCGCAGCCATGGCCTGGGAGACCTGGGTGACCATCTGGTAGGCGTCGTGCGCCTCCAGCGGGCCCAGGGCCAGCAGCGCGGTCAGCTCGGTGGCGTCCGGCAGCCACTCGTGGACCACGTAGACGAGGTCGTTCTCCTCCACCGCGTCCAGGACCTGGACGAAGCGGGGGTCCCCGAGGAGCGCGGACGAGCGGGCCGCGGCCAGCACCGAGCGCGCCCGCGGATGGTCCGCGGGGAGCAGATGGACCCCGACGGCGCGGCGGAGCTTTTCGTCGACCGCCCGCCAGCTGCTGAAACCGTCCAGACGGGTGACGCACTCTTCGAGTCGGTAGCGTCTGGCGAGCTTGTGGCCGCTGTGCAGCTCCGGTGTGGCGATGGAGGGCTCCGCGGCCTTCCGCTCACCGCCCGTGTCGCCGGCGCCCTGCTCCGCCGTGTCTGCCGTATCGATGGATTCCGCCACCCCGTCGGTCGTGGCCGCGTCCGCCTTGGCGGTCAGCGGGTTGTCGCCGCTGTTGTCGGCCACGTCGACGGCAGCCGTGCTACGTTCCGCCACCGTCGTTCCTGCCTCCCCATCCGTTGCGTGCTGTCGGCCAGCCATGCAAAGTCATGCCAATTGTGCCCACAGTCCGGCGCTATGCACGACACACGGCGGCGGACGATGGTTGTGCTCGGGCAGCGGGCTCAGCGCCCGAGGCGTCCCCGCACCATTCCGACCATGGAGTTCAGCTCCTCGATCCGCATCTTCTTCGCCGAGACGAAGAAGACTCCGAGCAGGACTGCCCCGCCCACGATCAGCGCCACGAGCGAGCCGAGTACCCCCTGGCCAAGGCCCTTGAGCGACGCGAAGGCCACCGCGCCGCCGATCGCCGCCGCCGGTACGGACGCCAGGCACAGCCTCGCGTAGGTACGCAGGACGTGCGCGCCGTCCAGGTCGCCGCCCAGCCGGTTGCGCAGTCGGCGCCAGGCCACTCCCACACCTACCGCGTAGGCCAGCCCGTACGCACCCGCCATGCCCACGACCGCCCACTGGGCGGGCAGCAGCGCATAGCAGGCGGCCGATGCGGCGGCGTTCACCGCGGCCACGATGACGGTGTTGTAGAACGGCGTGCGGGTGTCCTCGTACGCGTAGAAGCCGCGCAGCACGACGTACTGGACCGAGTACGGGATCAGCCCCAGCGCGAACGCCATCAGGATGAAGCCCATGGACCGCGCGGCCTCGGTGCTGGTGTTGGCGTACAGCAGGCTGCACATCGGGACGCCGAGCGCCAGGAACGCGAAGGCGATCGGGACGATCGCGACGGCCGAGTTGCGCAGGCCCTGTGAGATGTCGTCGCGCACCGCGCCCGGGTCGTTGTCGTGCGCGGCGCGGGAGATGCGCGGCAGCAGCGCGGCCATCACCGAGACGGTGATGATGGCCTGCGGCATGCCCCAGATCAGCTGGGCGTTGGAGTAGGCGAGGAAGCCCGCCCCGTGAGCGCCCGACGCCTTTCCGGCGGCCGTGGCGAGCTGGGTGACGACGAGTACGCCGGCCTGGTTGGCGAGCACGAACAGCACGGTCCACTTGGCGAGCTTGACCGTCTTGCCGAGGCCGTGGCCCTTCCAGTCGAAGCGCGGCCGGAACCGGAAGCCGGTCTCCCGCAGGTAGGGGATCATCGCCAGGGCCTGGACGACCAGGCCGAGCAGCGTGCCGATGCCCAGCAGCCGGATGCCGTCCGCCGGGATGGTCTGCACCCCCATGTGGGACTCGCCCGAGGTGCCGTACACCCAGATGAACAGGCCGAACGTGCCGATCATGACGATGTTGTTGAGTACCGGCGTCCACATCATCGCGCCGAACTTGCCGCGCGCGTTGAGGATCTGCCCCAGCACCACGTGCACACCCATGAAGAAGATCGTGGGCAGGCAGTAGCGGGCGAAGGTGACGGCGACGCTGTTGGCGGCCGTGTCGTCCGAGATGGTGCTCGACATCAGCTTGATGAGCAGCGGGGCCGTGAGGACCACGAGGGTGACGATCGCGCCGAGCGCCACCATGACGAGGGTCAGCAGGCGGTTGGCGTACGCCTCGCCGCCGTCCTCGTCGTCCTTCATGGACCGCACCAGCTGCGGCACGAACACCGAGTTCAGACCGCCGCCGACGGTGAGGATGTAGATCATCGTCGGCAGCGTGTACGCGACGGTGTAGGTGTCGCCGAGCAGCGAGGTGCCCAGCGCCACGGTGATGACCAGGCTGCGGACGAAGCCGGTGAGCCGGGACACGAGCGTGCCCGCGGCCATCACGGCGCTCGACTTGAGCAGGTTGGAGGCCCGGCCGCCCGACTCCTTCGGCGGCACGGGAGGCAGCGGCTCGGGCTCCGGACCGGCCGGTGCCGGGCCCGCCGCCTGCTGGTCCCGGTAGAGGTACGCGAAGGCGTCCTGCTCGGGCGGCTCCTCGCCCGAGTAGGTCACCAGGTCGTCGACGCCCACGAACTGCGTGGTGCCCGCCGTGTCGCCGTACGGCAGATGACGCGACGGCCCGTCCGGCTCGGGCGGCGGGGTCTGGGCCCAGATCCGGGGGTCCGGCGCGTACTGCTGCGCGGGCGGCTGCTGGTAGAGCGGCTGCGGCTCGGCGTAGGTGCCCGGGGGCGGCGGCGGGTGCGCGGCGCGGTCGTACAGCGCCTCGCCCACCGGGTCCTGGGCGGACAGGTCCTGCGCCCGGTACGGGTCGTAGCCGTAGGCGTCCTGGAGGTACGGGTCGGCCGCGGGCTGCTGCTGGTACGGGTCTGGCACGGGCTGCTGCGGCTGATACGGGTCCGGCGGTACGGGCTGCTGCGGCGCAGGCACCTGTCCGGCGTAGGGAGGCACCGGGGGCGTGCCCCCGGAAGACGCGGAGCCGCCGCCCGCGCCCTGCCCGCGGTCACCGTCGTACGGCGCGTTCATGGATACCCCACCTCATCGTCCCCGGCCTGGCCGGCCACGGCATAGCGATAGCTCAATGCTCCACTTTCTCACCCGGGCCGGGCGAGGCCCCGCTTTCCGGACCGGTGTCCGGTGTCGGGTCACTCGGCTGCTCGGGATCGTCACCGTGTCCGGGCTCGGCGCCGTCGCCGTCCCCGTTCTCCTCGCCGTTCTCCTTCCGGGCCGTCGAGCGCTTGCGCTGGGTGTACATCCTGATGCCCGCGAGCACGAGCAGCAGGACACCGCCGGCGATCACCAGCATCACCGTCGGGGTGATCTCGGAGACCTGGACCGTGAACTCCATGGGGTCGCCGTACGGCGTGCCGTCCTGGGTGTACAGCCGCGCGGTCACCTGAACGGGGCCGTTCGCGTTCGCCGTGGCGGTGAACTTCACCGACTGGGTGTGGCCGCCGTCGACCTTGACCTGCTGGCCGCCGCCCGTGTCGTCGTTGGTGGTCACCTTGAGGCGGGTGGGGCTGCCCGGCTCCAGCCGAAGCACCAGGTTGTCGACGGGCTGGACCAGCTGGTTCTGCACCGTGACCGCGAGGGTGGCGCTGCGCCCCGACATGGTGGCCGTGGACTTCTGGATGAGCCGGACCTTGTCGGTGAGGCTGTCCAGATAGCTCTGGACGCCGGCCCGGTAGACCACCGCGCCTTCCCGGTTGGTGCGCCAGGACGTGGAGATCTCGCGGTTGATGGCGTTGCCGAAGGGGGTGACCACCCGGTCGGGGGCGGTCAGGATGACCTTGAACTTGTCCAGGGTGCCCTGGGTGCTGCGCATGTCCTGGAACGCCTGCGGCGGCAGCTCGTCCTTGCGCAGATCTCCCGGGTACGAGGAGGAGCCGGGGACCCGGGTGGTGGCGTGGGAGTCCGGCTTGGCCGAGGCGGCGGCGTCGAGGCCGAGGGGCTGGGTCCAGCGCTGTCCGCTCAGGGCGCGGATGGCGCTCGCCATCGTCTGGGCCTGGCTGGAGGTGGGCATCCGCTGCGGCGCGACGACGATGCTGCGCTGGGTGTCGGTGTTCTGGAGCGTGACGGCCAGCGTCTGGGCGAGGAACTCCTGGACCGCCAGGGTGGAGCTGCCGGCTCTCGACATGTCGCCCTCGAAGGCCGTGGAGAGCCGGGCGTCGGCGACCACGGCGGTGGTGCCGCCGCCGATCGGCCGGGCGGCCGTCGGCGAGTACGACAGGTTGCCGGTCTCCCGGAGGCTGTCGCTGCGGGCGATCACGTTGTGCGCGCCGGCCGAGGTGGCGACATCCACGATCGACGGGTCGATCGCGCCGTCCACCGGCCAGGCGAAGTCGACCGACGGGGTCACGTGCAGGATCGTGTCGACGGTCTTCTCGGCGACCTCGGTGGCGCCCTGCAGATGGCTCAGCGAGCCGGAGACGTCCTTGCCCCGGTGGGCGAGCGAGGCCAGGTCCGGGTCGGCGAAGGGCAGCGCGACGACCTTGTCGCCCTGCACCGCTTCCTCAAGCGAGCTCAGCCACTGCTTGGCCACTTCCTGATTGGTGCCCGGCACATTGGTGTCGCCGGAGTTGACCTTGTAGTTCCGGGTCATCGCGTCGACGGCGGCCAGCAGATCGGGGTCTATCACCCAGGTCACCGGCAGCTGGCTGCCGAGCGAGACCATCCGCTCCAGGCGCCCGCCGGGGGCGAGCTCGGCGGCCAGCGAGTCGTCGGCGAACACCGGTGTCTGCTGCTCGTCCGAGCCCGTCTGCGCGGTGAGGTGGGTCGAGGAGATCAGCGGCCACATGTAGGTGAGCTGCGACTTCTTGCCGTCGACGGCCTCCGGCTGCCACGGCAGGAAGGTCCGCTGGATGCCCAGGACCTGGTCGTACGGCTGGTTCGGGGTCTGGCCCGAGAGGGAGACGCCGAGCTGGTACACGCCGTCCCCGTCCAAGCCCAGCTTGCTCACCGGCAGGGAGAGGGTGAAGTCCCGGCTGATCCCCGGGGCCAGCTTCGGGAACTTGACCGTGGGCCCGTCACCGAGCTCGGCGGCGTCGACGCCGGGGGTGAAGCCGGTGCGCTGGGAGGCGTCGTCGATCGTGGTGCGGCCCTGGAGGCGCCCGCCGACCCGCAGCCCCACATGGGCGCTCGTGACGGGCTGCTTGCCCGTGTTGGTGACTGTCCCCGAGATGGTCAGCGTGTCGCTCTTGACGGGGGCGCTCGGGGTCATCGAGTCGAGCGTCACCTGGACGGTGCGCGTTCCGGTCCCGGCCTTGCCCGCGGCGGCCTTCTCAGCGGCGTGGGCCACCGGCGTGGCGGCCGTCCCGGAGAGCAGACCGGCGAGCAGGGGCGCGCCGACCAGCAGCGCCGCGGTGCGGCGCAGCCACCGGCGGGCAGGAGAGTGGCCCGTCCCCTGAGAATCTGCCGCCTCGGCCACGCGTTCGCCCGTCCCTCGTCGTCGTCAGCTGTGTCGGTGGTTGTCGGTTTCTGCGTCCCCGCATGGTAACGAGGTGGACTGTGGCGAAGTGCCGTGGACTGCTCCACATGATCGGAAGAGTGTGACAAGGCGGCGCGCGAGGCGCCATTTCAAGCCGCCGGGGACGTCTGGGGAGCCTGTGCGCGCGGGGCGGGCGGAAACGGGGACGCTCCGGTCGGCCGGGGCACGTACCCTTTTCAGTTGTGCCGAACGCCAATGAAGACAATCCCAGCGCACTGAGCCAGGTGCAGCGCCGCGCGGTCAGTGAACTGCTGAGGGTGTCCCCTGTCGCCGACGACCTCGCCCGCCGCTTCCAGGACGCCGGGTTCTCGCTCGCCCTGGTCGGCGGCTCGGTGCGGGACGCGCTCCTTGGCCGGCTCGGGAACGACCTGGACTTCACGACGGACGCCCGCCCCGAGGACGTGCTGAAGATCGTGCGCCCGTGGTCGGACGCGGTCTGGGAGGTCGGGATCGCCTTCGGGACCGTCGGCTGCCAGAAGGACGGCTACCTCATCGAGGTGACGACGTACCGCTCCGAGGCGTACGACCGGACCTCGCGCAAGCCCGAGGTGTCCTACGGCGACTCCATCGAGCAGGACCTGGTCCGCCGCGACTTCACCGTCAACGCGATGGCCGTGGCGCTCCCCGAGAAGGAGTTCATCGACCCGCACGGCGGCCTGGAGGACCTGGCGGAGCGGGTGCTACGCACCCCCGGTACCCCCGAGGAGTCGTTCTCGGACGATCCGCTGCGCATGATGCGGGCCGCGCGCTTCGCCGCGCAGCTCGACTTCGAGGTGGCCCCCGAGGTCGTCGCCGCGATGAAGGCGATGGCCGACCGGATCGAGATCGTCTCCGCCGAGCGGGTGCGCGACGAGCTGAACAAGCTGCTTGTCTCCGCGCACCCGCGCAAGGGGCTGCGGCTGCTCGTCGACACCGGGATCGCGGACCACGTCCTGCCCGAGCTGCCCGCGCTGCGGCTGGAGAGCGACGAGCACCACCGGCACAAGGACGTCTACGAGCACTCGCTGACGGTGCTCGACCAGGCCATCGCGCTGGAGAAGGACGGGCCCGACCTGGTGCTTCGTCTGGCCGCGCTGCTCCACGACATCGGCAAGCCGCGCACGCGCCGCTTCGAGCAGGACGGCCGGGTCTCCTTCCACCACCACGAGGTGGTCGGCGCGAAGATGACCAAGAAGCGCATGACCGCGCTGAAGTACTCCAACGAGATGGTCAAGGATGTCTCGCGGCTGGTGGAGCTGCATCTGCGCTTCCACGGCTACGGCACGGGCGAGTGGACCGACTCGGCGGTGCGCCGGTACGTACGCGACGGCGGCCCGCTTCTCGACCGGCTGCACAAGCTGACCCGCTCGGACTGCACCACGCGGAACAAGCGCAAGGCCGGCGCGCTCTCGCGAGCCTATGACGGCCTTGAGGAGCGGATCGCGCAGCTTCAGGAGCAGGAGGAGCTCGACTCGATCCGCCCGGACCTGGATGGCAACCAGATCATGGAGATCCTGGGGATCGGCCCCGGTCCGGCGATCGGGCAGGCGTACAAGCACATGCTGGAGCTGCGGCTGGAGCACGGGCCGATGGAGCACGACGCGGCCATCGCGGCGCTCAAGGAGTGGTGGGCCGCGCAGGGCTGAGGCCATGTTTCACGTGAAACATGGCGGCGTTTCACGTGAAACACGGTGGCACGGTGGTACGACGAGGGGCGATGTTTCACGTGAAACATCGCCCCTCGCGTCTGCCTCGGACTACTTCTTGTAGTCCTCCAGGCAGAGGGTGAAGTCCTTGCTGCCGCCCGTCTGCGTGTACTCCGAGTACTTGGTGCGGTCGCAGCCGCTGTTGTCGTCCTTCTTCTCGACGACCTTGTACTTGGCCTTGGAGTCGTCGCAGCTCACGACCTTCAGGTCCGGGTGCGTGCTGCTGGTCGGGTTGCCGATGCTCATGCAGTCGCCCACCTTGGCGGTGTCGGCGTCATGACGGCTGGTGTACCAGCCCACGGCCGCGGCGATGACGACGCTCACCGCGACGACGATCCGCACGATCTTCTTGACGTTGCGGCGCGGCGGGGCCGGCGCGGGCGCGTGCGGTATCGGGGCGCCCTGGTTGAAGTAGGGCGACGGCTGCTGCGGGACCCCGGGCTGGCCCGGCTGCTGACCGTACGGAGCGCCTCCCTGCGGCGGCCCGTACGGCCCTGCGCCCTGCGGCTGGCCGTAGGGAGCGTTGGGCTGCGGCGCGTACGGGTTCTGGCCCTGGGGCGGCGGAGTGGACACTTCGGGGTTCCCCCTTGGTGAAAAACAGGCGATGTATGACGCCCGTAAGGTAGCGGTCCGCTACGACAACCCCGATACCGGAGGGGACTCTGTGGCCCTCATGTGACACTGGCCGCGCTGAAAGCGGGTCATAAACACTGCAACCGCCGCGTAGATGACGGAGACCGTGACCACCAGAGGGGCCGACTTGCCGTCAGGCGGCAGCATCAGCGCGGCAACCGCCGCCGCACCGACGAAGGCCACGTTGAAGAGCACGTCGTAGAGCGAGAAGATCCGGCCCCGGAACCCGTCGTCCACCGAGGACTGCACCACCGTGTCCGTGGAGATCTTCGCGCCCTGGGTGACCAGCCCCAGCACGAAGGCGGCGATCAGGATGGGTACGGGAGCGAACGAGAGCCCCAGAGCGGGTTCCAGCACCGCCGCTGCCGCCGCGCACACCGCCATCCACCCATAGGGGCCCAGCCGCGCCACCGCACTGGGCGTCACGACGGCCGCGGCGAAGAACCCCGCGCCCGAGATGGCCACCGCGAGCCCCAGCAGGGCCAGCCCGTCGGAGGTGCCGTCGGCCCAGGCGTACCGGCAGAGCATCAGCACCATGACGGTCAGGGCCCCGTAACAGAAGCGCAGGAGCGTCATCGCGGCCAGGACCCGGGCGGCCGACGGGCGTTGCCGCAGATGGCGCAGCCCGTCGACGAGCCCGCGTGCCGTCGTACGGATCGCCGTGCCCAGACCGGGCTGTGCCGACTCGGGGTCGGGCCCGAGGAGCGCGGGCGCGAGCCGCAGCGACCACAGGGCCGCGCAGAGATAGAGGAGGGACCCGAGCAGGACGGTCGCGGCGTCGACGGGAACCAGCAGGCGCACCCCGAAGGCGAGGCCGCCGCCGGCGGTCGCGGCCAGCGTTCCGGCTGTCGGGGAGAGGGAGTTGGCCATGATGAGCCGGTCCGCGTCCACGACCCTCGGCAGCGCGGCCGACAGCCCGGCCAGGACGAAGCGGTTGACGGCCGTGACACAGAGCGCGGAGGCGTAGAAGAGCGGGTCGGGCGCGGCGGCGACCAGGAGCAGCGCGGTGCAGCCGGCCAGCAGGGCGCGCAGCAGATTGCCGTACAGAAAGACCTGGCGCCGCTGCCAGCGGTCGAGCAGGACGCCCGCGAAGGGGCCGACCACGGAGTAGGGCAGCAGCAGGACGGCCATGGCCGAGGCGATCGCGGTGGGCGAGGCCTGTTTCTCGGGGGAGAAGACGACATGCGTGGCGAGCGCGACCTGGTAGACGCCGTCCGCCGCCTGGGACAGCAGCCGTACGGCCAGCAGATGCCGGAAATTCATCAGGCGCAGGAGTACGCGCAGATCACGCACGACGGGCATGTGTGCAAGCGTCACATATGAAGAGGGTCCCTGTGCCGGTGCGGCACAGGGACCCTCAACAGTGGCACGGAAGCCGAGACTTAGCGCTCGACCTCGCCCTTGATGAACTTCTCGACGTTCTCGCGGGCCTCGTCGTCGAAGTACTGGACCGGCGGGGACTTCATGAAGTACGAGGACGCGGAGAGGATCGGGCCGCCGATGCCGCGGTCCTTGGCGATCTTCGCGGCGCGGACGGCGTCGATGATGACACCCGCGGAGTTCGGGGAGTCCCACACCTCGAGCTTGTACTCAAGGTTCAGCGGAACGTCACCGAAGGCGCGGCCCTCAAGGCGCACGTACGCCCACTTGCGGTCGTCGAGCCACGCGACGTAGTCGGACGGGCCGATGTGGACGTTGTCCTCGCCCAGCTCGCGGTCGCGGATCTGGGAGGTGACGGCCTGCGTCTTGGAGATCTTCTTGGACTCCAGGCGCTCGCGCTCGAGCATGTTCTTGAAGTCCATGTTGCCGCCGACGTTCAGCTGCATCGTGCGGTCCAGGATGACACCCCGGTCCTCGAACAGCTTCGCCATGACGCGGTGCGTGATGGTGGCGCCGACCTGCGACTTGATGTCGTCACCGACGATCGGCACACCGGCCTCGGTGAACTTGTCCGCCCACTCCTTGGTACCGGCGATGAAGACCGGGAGGGCGTTGACGAACGCGACCTTGGCGTCGATGGCGCACTGCGCGTAGAACTTCGCGGCGACCTCGGAACCGACGGGGAGGTAGCAGACCAGAACGTCGACCTGCTTGTCCTTGAGGACCTGGACGATGTCGACCGGGGCCTCGGCGGACTCCTCGATGGTCTGGCGGTAGTACTTGCCCAGACCGTCGTGGGTGTGACCGCGCTGGACGGTGACGCCCGTGGAGGGCACGTCCGCGATCTTGATGGTGTTGTTCTCGCTCGCACCGATGGCGTCCGCGAGGTCGAGGCCGACCTTCTTGGCGTCCACGTCGAACGCGGCCACGAACTCCACGTCCTTGACGTGGTAGTCGCCGAACTGGACGTGCATCAGACCCGGCACCTTGCCGGCCGGGTCGGCGTCCTTGTAGTACTCGACGCCCTGCACCAGCGAGGCGGCGCAGTTGCCCACGCCGACGATGGCTACGCGAACCGAACCCATTCCGGTTGCTCCCTGTGTGTTCTCGACGAAGTCCTGCGGACGCAGGGCCTTCAGTTGGCGGTGTCCTCGGACGGATCCGGCCGGGTACTGTCCCGATGCCGGGGCAGGCCGCCCGTCTCTCCTGATGTGTGGTCCTGCTGAGCGGAGCCGGTGGCCGGGCCGGATCGCTGATCCCGCCCTGCCCGCTCGCTCTCGATGAGCTCGTTCAGCCAGCGCACCTCGCGCTCCACGGACTCCATGCCGTGACGCTGGAGCTCAAGCGTGTAGTCGTCCAGGCGCTCGCGCGTACGGGCCAGGGAGGCGCGCATCTTCTCCAGGCGCTCCTCCAGCCGGCTGCGACGACCTTCCAGCACGCGCATCCGCACCTCGCGCTCCGTCTGCCCGAAGAAGGCGAAACGGGCGGCGAAGTGCTCGTCCTCCCAGGTGTCGGGGCCGGTGTGGGAGAGCAGTTCTTCGAAATGCTCCTTCCCCTCGGCCGTCAACCGGTAGACGATCTTGGCCCGGCGCCCTGCGAGTGAAGCGGCCAGCGCGTCCTCGGGAGCGCTGCCCGGTTCCTCGATCAACCAGCCGCTCGCGACCAGCGTCTTGAGGCAGGGGTAGAGGGTCCCGTAACTGAAGGCCCGGAAGATCCCCAGTGAGGTGTTGAGCCGCTTGCGCAGCTCGTACCCGTGCATCGGGGCCTCGCGAAGCAGACCGAGTACGGCGAATTCGAGGATGCCGGAGCGTCTGCTCACCCTTCGCCTCCTCTGTCGCCGCGGACCTTTATGCCGTGCTGATGTATCGACTCGATACATCCTGACGATAGAACGGTGTCGCCCCTGCGACAAGAGGGGCCATCGTGAACGGCGTCACATCGTCAATTCATGGGAAGCAACTTGCCTGATTTGGGGTGAACTTCGGCCCTAGGTGGGTTTTGACCGTGCGTAGTCTGTGCGGCATGCAGACCACCGGTGGCCGAATGACGTCAGGGGGCGTCGGCGCGTACAGCGCCATCGGCATACCGGGTGCACAGCGGACGCGCTCCTCGCAGCGCTGGTCCGTGTATCGGGGGGACCGGAACTCACCAGTCGTTTTCAGGCGCTCTCGCCTGCCCGAGGAGTAGTCGTTCGATGAGCGAGCACCGTCGCAAACCGCCGGAGTCGCAAGGCGGCGGCCGGGCTGCCGCCCGGCGAGCCGCGCAGCAGCCGTCCGGCCGCCGCGCGGCCCCGGCCCGGGACGCCGTCGCAGGGTCGCCCTCCGCTCCCCACGGGGAGCCGCGCCCGGCCGGTGGGCGCGCCGAGGCGCGGCGAGCCGCCCAGCGAGGCGGGCGCAGACGCGGGGCCGAGTCCGGTGGCGGCGGTCCGGCGGGCCCCGGCGGACGGCGCGGCGGTGCGGGTCCCGGCAACCGGCGGCCCGGCAAGAAGCGCATCATCGACTACCCGCGCTACAACAAGCGCGGGTGGCGGCGCTGGATGCCGTCCTGGAAACTTGTGAGCGGGCTGTGCGTCGGCTTCCTCGGCACGCTGGTGGCGGTGATCGCCATCGCGTACTGGATGGTGAGCGTCCCGAACGTGGCCCAGGCGGCCCAGGCCCAGAACAACGTCTACTTCTGGGCCGACGGCTCCCAGATGGTCGCCACCGGCGGTGAGGTCAACCGCCAGATCATCCCGTACGAGAAGATCCCCGCGGCCATGCGGTACGCGGTGATCTCCGCGGAGAACAAGACGTTCGAGACCGACTCCGGCGTGGACCCGCAGGGCATCGCGCGCGCCCTGCTGAACATGGCCAAGGGCGGCCACACGCAGGGTGGCTCCACGATCACCCAGCAGTATGTGAAGAACGCCCGGCTCGACGACCAGTCGCAGACGATCACCCGTAAGTTCAAAGAGCTCTTCATCTCGATCAAGGTCGGTGCGACCAAGAAGAAGAGCGAGATCATGGCGGGCTATCTGAACACCGCCTACTACGGTCGCGGCGCCTACGGTCTGCAGGCCGCCGCCCGCACGTACTACAGCAAGGACGCCAAGGACCTCGATCCGAGCCAGTGCGCCTTCCTGGCCTCGCTGCTCAAGGGCGCCACGTACTTCGACCCGGCCGGTGCCACAGAGATCGACCCGGCCGCCACGCCCGAGCAGAACACCAAGAACGCGATGAACCGCTGGGCCTGGATCCTGGACCAGGAGGTCAAGGACGACCATCTGTCCGCGGCGGACCGCGCGAAGTACAAGCAGTTCCCGATGCCGGACAAGCCCAAGAAGAACGCGCAGCTCAGCGGCCAGATCGGCTATCTGGTCAGCCTGGCCAAGGCGTACTTCGTGAACAACAACACCCAGGGCATCACCGCCGCCGACCTCGACCAGGGCGGCTACGAGATCCACACGACCTTCGACAAGAAGAAGGTCCAGGCACTCGAAGACGTGGTGAAGAAGGTCCGCAAGGAGAACATCGACCCGAAGAAGCGGCCCAAGTACGACACGTTCGTACAGTTCGGCGCCGCGTCGGTGGACACCAAGAGTGGCGCCATCAAGGCGCTGTACGGCGGCGAGGACGCCACCAAGCACTTCACCAACAACGCCGACCAGACCGGTGCGCAGGTCGGCTCGACCTTCAAGCCCTTCGTGCTGGCCGCCGCCATGGAGTACGGCAAGCGCGACCCCAAGGGGCCCGCCGACCAGGGCGACTCGGAGCGGACGCCGGTCTCGCCCAAGAGCATCTACAGCGGTATGAACAAGCTGAAGATCAAGAACTACGACGGGACCATCTGGACCGACAAGGACGGCGGGCAGTGGCTGCAGACCAACGACGGCGATGAGTCCTACAACCCGCCCAGCTACGCCATAGACCTGCGGTACGCGATGCAGGAGTCGGCGAACACGCCCTATGTGCAGCTCGGCATGGACGTCGGCACCGACAAGGTGAAGGACGTCGCCCTCGCGGCGGGTCTGCGCAAGGACAGCCTGGCCTCGTCGAGCGTGCCCTCGTTCTCCATCGGTACCTCCTCCCCCAGCGCGATCCGGATGGCGGGTGCGTACGCCACCTTCGCCACCAGCGGGATGCACCACGACCCTTACTCGGTCGACAAGGTCGACAAGCAGGGCCGGGTCGTCTACCAGCACGACGACAAGGCGACCCGCGCCTTCTCCGCCGCGATCGCGGACAACGTCACCGACGTGCTGAAGAACGTCGTGGAGAAGGGCACCGGTACCAACGCCCAGCTCAGCGGCCGTGACGTGGCCGGTAAGACCGGTACGACCGACGGCAACCGGTCGGCCTGGTTCGTCGGCTACACGCCCCAGCTGTCGACCGCGGTCAGCATGTACCGGCTCGACGACAACGAGACCAACAAGAAGCGCGAGTTCCTGAAGATGTTCGGGACGGGCGGCCAGGAGAAGATCCATGGTGCCTCGTTCCCGGCCACCATCTGGCACGACTACATGGAGCAGGCGCTGAACGGCGTCCCGGCCGCCGCCTTCCCGACGCCCGAGCCGATCGGCGACAAGGTGTACGGCGGCGGCATGTCGCCCAGCCCGAGCGCGCCCCCGTCGCCCTCGGACTCCCCGAAGCCGTCCGACAGCCCGTCGCCTACTCCGTCGGTGACTCCGTCGAAGTCGCCGAAGCCCACCAAGTCCTGCGGCAAGTGGGACTGGAACTGCAGCGGCGGACCCGGCGGTACCAACGCCGGAGCCGACCAGGGCACCACGACCGGCAACGTCGGCGGTCCCAGCGGCAGCCCGTCACCCAGCAGCTCCAAACCGGGTAACGGACCTCAAGGAAATATCTTCGGCGGGCCGGGCGGCGGCTAACGGGTCCGGCGCACAGGGCTGAAAGTCAGGGGCGATGTTTCACGTGAAACACCGCCCCTCGGCTTTTCCACAGAGGTGTACGGCAGGATGTGCGGCATGACGAGCGAGACCAGTGCCCGCGTCGGCGAGGACCGGCGGGAAGATCCCGCCGAACCCGTCGTACGGCCCACGGAGCAGGACGAGGTCGCCGCGGCGGGCAGTGAGGTGCTGGGCGGTCCGGTGGGCCGCTGGGCCTGGGGAGCCGGTCACTGGCTCACGCCGGTCCGGGTGATCGTCCTCGTCGCGCTCGGCATGTTCGCCCTCGGGATGGCGCAGAAGGCGCCGTGCTACGACTGGGCCTGGTTCCGGGGAGCGAACTCCCAGTACACCCATGCCTGCTACTCCGACATCCCGCACCTGTATGCGGGGCGTGGCTTCGCCGACAACCTCGTCCCGTACTTCGACCGTCTCAACGGCGACATGGACTACCTCGAATACCCCGTTCTGACGGGGTTGTTCATGGAGGTGGCTGCCTGGATCACCGGCCCTGTCGGCGGATCCATGCAGCACCGCGAGCAGATGTACTGGATGGTCAACGCGGGCATGCTGATGGCCTGCACGGCCGTCATCGCCGTCTGTGTCGCGCGCACCCACCGCCGTCGCCCCTGGGACGCCCTGCTGGTCGCCCTGGCGCCCGCGTTCGCGCTCACCGCGACGATCAACTGGGACCTCTTCGCCGTCGCCCTCACGGCCGCCGCGATGCTGATGTGGTCGCGCGGCCGCTCCCTCGCCTTCGGCATCCTCATCGGGCTGGCGACAGCCGCCAAGCTCTATCCGTTCCTGCTCCTCGGACCGCTGCTGTTCCTGTGCTGGCGGGCCGGCAAGTGGCGGGAGTACGGGGCCGCCGTGCTCGGCGCGGCGGGGGCCTGGCTGGTGGTGAACCTGCCGGTGATGCTGCTCGCGCCCGAGGGGTGGAAGAAGTTCTACACCTTCAGCCAGGAGCGGTCCGTCGACTTCGGGTCGTTCTGGCTGATCATCTCGCAGCGTACGGGCAAGTCCCTGGACGTCGACATGGTGAACAACCTGGCGACGCTGCTGATGCTCGTGCTGTGCGCGGGGATCGCGGCGCTCACCCTCACCGCGCCGCGGCGCCCGCGGTTCGCACAGCTCGCCTTCCTGGTCGTCGCCGCGTTCATCCTCACCAACAAGGTCTACTCGCCGCAGTACGTGCTGTGGCTGATCCCGCTCGCCGCGCTGGCCCGGCCGCGCTGGCGGGACTTCCTGATCTGGCAGGCCGGCGAGGTGGTCTACTTCCTCGGGATCTGGATGTACCTGGCGTACACGATGAGCGGCGACAAGCACCAAGGGCTGCCGCCGGAGGGCTATCAACTGGCCATCGCCGCCCATCTGCTGGCGACGCTGTATCTGTGCGCGGTGATCGTCCGGGACATCCTGATGCCCGAGCGGGACGTCGTACGGCGTGACGGCGCGGACGATCCGTCCGGCGGGGTGCTCGACGGCGCCCCGGACGTCTTCGTCCTGGGGCAGGCGGCGCATCCGCCCCGGCACGCGGCGCAGCTGACCGAGGGCCCTCGGGTGGAGTGGGGAACGCGCCAGCCGGGCGTGTAGGAGAAACGACGAAGGGGCCCCTGCCGTCAATCGGCGGGGCCCCTTCGTGCAGCGCTTAGCGGTCGACCAGGCGGTCGAACTGCGTGGTGGTGTGCCGCAGATGGGCCACCAGCTCGTCACCCACCCGCGGCTCCTGGGAGTCCGAGGGGACGAACAGGATCGACACCTGCATGTGCGGCGGCTCGGCGAACCAGCGCTGCTTGCCGTCCCAGACGAACGGCGACAGATTGCGGTTGACCGTGGCGAGGCCGGCCCGGGCGACGCCCTTGGCGCGCGGCATCACACCGTGCAGCGCCTTCGGGGCTTCGAGGCCCACACCGTGCGAGGTGCCGCCCGCGACCACGACCAGCCAGCCGTCGGAGGCCGCCTTCTGCTGGCGGTAGCCGAAACGATCCCCCTTCGCGACCCTGGTGACGTCCAGGACGGCGCCCCGGTACTCGGTCGCCTCGTGGTCGCCGAGCCACAGCCGCGTACCGATGCGGGCGCGGAAGCGGGTCTGCGGGAACTGCTGCTGGAGCCTTGCCTGTTCCTCGGCCCGCAGGTGGCTGACGAACATGGTGTGCAGCGGCAGCCGGGCCGCGCGCAGCCGGTCCATCCAGGCGATGACCTCCTCGACCGCGTCCGAGCCGTCGGTGCGGTCGAGCGGGAGGTGCAGGGCGAAGCCCTCCAGGCGCACGTCGTCGATGGCGGAGTGGAGCATGCCGAGCTCCTCCTCCTTGATGCCGTGACGCTTCATCGAGCTCATGCACTCGATGACCACGCGCGCGCCGACCAGGGCGTGCACCCCGTCGACGGACGACACGGAGCGGATGACGCGGTCCGGCAGCGGCACCGGCTCCTCGCCCCGGCGGAACGGCGTGAGCACCAGCAGGTCCCCGCCGAACCAGTCCTTGATGCGGGCCGCCTCGTACGTGGTGCCGACGGCCAGGACGTCCGAGCCGAAGCGGCTCACCTCCTCGGCCAGCCGCTCATGGCCGAAGCCGTACCCGTTGCCCTTGCAGACCGGGACGATGCCCGGGAACTGATCGACCACGGACTTCTGGTGCGCCCGCCAGCGAGCGGTGTCGACGTACAGGGAGAGCGCCATGGACGATCCGGAACCTTTCTGGTGGCTGCGGTGTAGCGGAGGTGTGAGAGACGAGGTTACGCAACCATCAGCGACGCGACATGTAGATGTCGAGAGCCTTGTGCAGCAGCTTGTTGAGCGGGAAGTCCCACTCGCCGAGGTACTCGGCGGCCTCGCCGCCGGTGCCCACCTTGAACTGGATGAGGCCGAAGAGGTGGTCGGTCTCGTCCAGCGAGTCGGAGATGCCGCGCAGGTCGTAGACGGTCGCGCCCATGGCGTACGCGTCGCGCAGCATCCGCCACTGCATCGCGTTCGAGGGCCGGACCTCACGGCCGATGTTGTCGGAGGCGCCGTAGGAGTACCAGACGTGCCCGCCGACGACGAGCATCGTCGCCGCGGACAGGTTCACACCGTTGTGCCGCGCGAAGTAGAGCCGCATGCGGTTGGGGTCCTCGTTGTTGAGGACCGTCCACATGCGCTGGAAGTACGAGAGCGGGCGCGGCCGGAAGTGGTCGCGCACGGCGGTGATCTCGTACAGCCGCTGCCACTCCTCAAGGTCGTGGTAGCCGCCCTGGACGACCTCGACGCCGGCCTTCTCGGCCTTCTTGATGTTGCGGCGCCACAGCTGGTTGAAGCCCTTGAGGACGTCGTCGAGCGAGCGGTTGGCGAGCGGCACCTGGAAGACGTAGCGCGGCTGCACGTCGCCGAAGCCGGCGCCGCCGTCCTCGCCCTGCTGCCAGCCCATCTTCCGCAGCCGGTCCGCGACTTCGAAGGCGCGCGGCTCGATGTGGCTGGCCTCGACGTCCCGCAGACGCTTGACGTCGGGGTCCTGGATGCCGGACTTGATGGCGGTCGAGTCCCAGCGGCGGATGACGACCGGCGGGCCCATCTTCACCGAGAAGGCGCCCTGGTGCTTCAGGTGCGCCAGCATCGGCTGGAGCCAGTCGTCGAGGTTCGGGGCGTACCAGTTGATGACCGGCCCCTCGGGCAGGTACGCGAGGTACCGCTTGATCTTCGGGAGCTGCCGGTAGAGCACCAGGCCCGCGCCGACCATCTGGCCGTTCGCGTCGAACCAACCGAGGTTCTCCGAGCGCCACTCCGTCTTCACATCGGCCCATGCCGGGACCTGGCAGTGGCTGGCCGCGGGCAGGCTCTGGATGTATGCCAGATGCTGCTCTCGGCTGATGGTCCTCAGGGTCAGGCTCATGCGGGGCGCTCCTCGGCAGGTGTGTCCCCATGGGTACAGGGGCTCCGGCTCTCGCGCCGAAGCCTACTGCGCCCGGGGAGCGCCCCGACTGGCCGTACGGGCCCTGGGGGTGCGAGGAGGTCTCAGCCGCCGATCACACCGCCGAACAGGCCGCCGTGCGCCATGCCAAGGAAGAAGCCCACGGCGGAGGCGCCGAGGCCGAGGATCAGCAGGAAACGCTCCCGGGTCGTCGCCGAGATGAACTGTCCGTACGCACCGGTGAGGATGCCGACGAGGCCCGCCCACGAGCTGATCAGATGCAGGTTGTGGAAGAAGGCCGTGGTGAAGGCCACTGCGCCGAGCACCACGGTCACCGCCATGAAGGCGTCCTGAAGGGGGTGGGGCTTGCCGTCCGTGGCGAAGAGGGAGACGACGGACGAGTTCGATCGCATTGCCTGTGCCATGGGGCACCTCCTGGCGGAAGCGGAACGCGGCGAAGGGTAGCGCCGCGCACACCCGATGTGTACAGATTGCGTCCCCTCCCGGCCGGATTTCAACCGGAAGCGGATGTGCGGGTACTCTGTACGGTCTGCACCGGTGTCTGCCCTGGCCAGTACGCGGTCCCCCTCTTCGGATCGGGATTGTCAGTGGTCGCGGATACCGTTGCGTACGCATCACGACCCTCCTGCCACGGAACGACCGTGGCCGCTGAGTCCAAAGGAGGTGGGTTCCACATGCGTCACTACGAGGTGATGGTCATCCTCGACCCCGATCTGGAGGAGCGCGCTGTCTCCCCCCTGATCGAGAACTTCCTCTCCGTCGTCCGTGAGGGCAACGGAAAGGTCGAGAAGGTCGACACCTGGGGCCGTCGTCGTCTCTCCTACGAGATCAAGAAGAAGCCCGAGGGCATCTACACGGTCATCGACCTCCAGGCCGAGCCTGCGGTCGTCAAGGAGCTCGACCGTCAGATGAACCTGAACGAGTCGGTCCTCCGGACCAAGGTCCTCCGTCCCGAGACCCACTGAGCTTCCGCTCAGAAGTCATCGGGTTCCGAGTAGCAACACAGCAGCCAGCAGCAATCCCCGCCGAGAGGTTCACCCATGGCAGGCGAGACCGTCATCACGGTCGTCGGCAATCTCGTCGACGACCCCGAGCTGCGCTTCACCCCGTCCGGTGCGGCCGTCGCGAAGTTCCGTGTCGCGTCGACTCCCCGCACCTTCGACCGTCAGACCAATGAGTGGAAGGACGGCGAGAGCCTGTTCCTGACCTGCTCGGTCTGGCGTCAGGCGGCGGAGAACGTCGCCGAGTCGCTTCAGCGAGGCATGCGCGTCATCGTGCAGGGCCGGCTGAGGCAGCGGTCCTACGAGGACCGCGAGGGCGTCAAGCGCACGGTCTACGAGCTGGACGTCGAGGAAGTCGGCCCCAGCCTCAAGAACGCCACGGCCAAGGTCACCAAGACCACCGGTCGAGGCGGCCAGGGTGGCTACGGCGGCGGCGGTCAGCAGCAGGGCGGCGGCAACTGGGGCGGAGCCCCCAGCGGCGGCCCGCAGGGCGGCGGCGCTCCCGCC
This sequence comes from Streptomyces sp. NPDC048696, assembly GCF_043198895.1. NCBI lineage: Bacteria > Bacillati > Actinomycetota > Actinomycetes > Kitasatosporales > Streptomycetaceae > Streptomyces > Streptomyces sp. NPDC048696. The sequence goes on from NZ_JBICVJ010000003.1 coordinate 450,192, forward strand.
GACGACCCCTGGGCCTCCAGCGCGCCGGCCGGCGGCGGCCAGCAGCAGGGTGGCGGCGGTGGCGGCTGGGGCGGAAGCTCCGGCGGCTCCGGCGGCGGCTACTCGGACGAGCCGCCCTTCTAGGGCAGCCCGTACCCCCACTTCTTGATCACACAGGAGAAACACCATGGCGAAGCCGCCTGTGCGCAAGCCTAAGAAGAAGGTCTGCGCTTTCTGCAAGGACAAGACCGCTTACGTGGACTACAAGGACACGAACATGCTGCGGAAGTTCATTTCCGACCGTGGCAAGATCCGTGCCCGCCGCGTTACCGGCAACTGCACGCAGCACCAGCGTGACGTCGCCACGGCCGTGAAGAACAGCCGTGAGATGGCGCTGCTGCCCTACACGTCCACCGCGCGATAAGGAAAGGGTGACCGACTAATGAAGATCATCCTGACCCACGAGGTCTCTGGCCTCGGCACCGCCGGCGATGTCGTCGACGTCAAGGACGGTTACGCTCGCAACTACCTGGTCCCGCGTGGTTTCGCGATCCGCTGGACCAAGGGTGGCGAGAAGGACGTGGCGCAGATCCGCCGCGCCCGCAAGATCCACGAGATCGCCACCATCGAGCAGGCCAACGAGATCAAGGCTCGCCTCGAAGGTACGAAGGTCCGTCTGGCCGTTCGCTCCGGCGACGCCGGCCGTCTCTTCGGCTCCGTCACCCAGGCCGACGTCGCTGCGGCGATCAAGGCCGCCGGTGGCCCGGACGTGGACAAGCGCCGCGTCGAGCTCGGCTCGCCGATCAAGACCCTGGGCGCCCACCAGGTGTCCGTGCGTCTGCACGCCGACGTCTCCGCGAAGGTCGGCGTCGAGGTCGTCTCCGCCTAAGCGTTGCGCTCGGTAGAGCATGTGAAGGGCCGCACCCCCTGGGGTGTGGCCCTTTGCCGTTGGCGCGCCGACCGATGTTTCACGTGAAACGGCCGATGTTTCACGTGAAACACGACGCCTTGGCGTACGCGGTTCAGCGCGTCGCGCCGGTCACCAGCCAGCGGCCCGAGCGGGCGCGGAGCCACAGCGTCAGCATCCGGACGGCCATCATCAGGGTCATCGCCCACCACAGTGCGGTGAGCCCGCCGCCGAGCGTCGGGACCAGCAGCGCCACGGGGGCGAAGACGGCGAGCGTGAGCAGCATGGCCCGGGCGAGGTACGGGCCATCGCCCGCGCCCATCAGGACGCCGTCCAGGACGAAGACGACGCCGGAGAGCGGCTGGGAGAGCGCCACCACCAGGAGGGCGGGCACGAGCGCGTCCTGGACGGTGTGGTCGCTGGTGAACAGCGGCATGAACAGGGGCCGGGTGACGGCGATCAGCACGCCGAGCCCCACACCTGCGGCGATGCCCCACTCCACCATGCGGCGGCACGCCTGCCGTGCGCCTTCGGTGTCCTCCGCCCCGAGATAGCGGCCGATGATGGCCTGCCCGGCTATGGCGATCGCGTCGAGGGCGAAGGCCATCAGGCTCCACAGGGACAGGATGATCTGATGGGCGGCGATGTCGGCGTCGCCGAGCCGGGCGGCCACCGCGGTGGCGATCATCAGTACGGCCCGCAGCGAGAGCGTACGGATGAGCAGCGGCACTCCGGCCTGGGCGCTGGCGCGTATGCCCGCCGCGTCGGGGCGCAGCGAGGCGCCGTGGCGCCGTGCTCCCCGCACGACCACCGAGAGGTAGACGGCGGCCATGGCGAACTGGGCGATCACAGTGCCCCACGCCGAGCCGGCGATCCCCAGTCCGGCGCCGTAGACGAGCCCCACATTGAGCGCGGCGTTCATGGCGAATCCGCCGATGGCCACATACAGCGGCGTCCGGGTGTCCTGGAGGCCGCGCAGGACACCGGTGGCCGCGAGCACGACGAGCATGGCCGGGATGCCGAGCGCCGAGATGCGCAGATAGGTGATGGCGTACGGGGCGGCCGTGTGCGAGGCGCCGAAGACGTCGACGAACCAGGGGGCCGCGGGCAGGACGACGGCGATGACGGCGGCGCCGAGCAGCAGGGCGAGCCAGATGCCGTCCATGCCCTGGCGGATGGCGGCGGGCAGATCTCCCGCGCCGACGCGGCGTGCGACGGCTGCGGTGGTGGCGTAGGCGAGGAAGACGAAGACGCTCACGGCGGTGGTGAGGAGCGCGGCGGCGATGCCGAGACCGGCCAGTTGCGGGGTGCCGAGGTGGCCGACGATCGCGCTGTCGGCCATGACGAAGAGCGGTTCGGCGACGAGTGCGCCGAAGGCGGGCACGGCGAGGGAGACGATCTCGCGGTCGTGTCGGCGCCGAGTGTCCTTCGGTGCCACTGGGGCCTGTGTCATGGACTCAATCTAATCTTCCACAGGTAAGAGATGCAATGGACTTTGAGTCCTTACCTGGAGGGTGGAGCGCGGTTCGGCTGTGCGCCGTTTGTCGTGATCTTGGGCCAGCCGGGAAAGTTTTTCTCCCCCACAGCCGGTGGATGGAAAAACCGCAGGTCAGGGTGGTGACTTCGGGGGTGCTATGACTTTGTCCACAGTGCTGTCCCCCGGTCCGTGCACAGGTTCTGCGGGGTTCTCCACAGCATCTGGTCGGTCGTCCACATGGCCTGTGGATAACCAGATTGGCTGACGGTGCCGACGGGCCTAACGTGGACCGGCGCCCGACGCGCCGGAACCGGAGTCGGGCTTCTCGTTTTGTCAGTGTCGTGCCGTACAAAGAGTGGCATGGCTAGGTCCGCGGAGCGGACGGGAGGAGGTGGCCCGGTGAGCATTCCCGAGCCCTTGGACGACCCCTGGGCCGACAGCGGTCCGGGTGACCGTCTGCCCGTCTCCCGCCCCCGCCGAGCCGAAGGACGGGGCCGCGGCCGCGACGACCAGCACGACCGGGGCCGCGAGGGCGACTCGTGGGACGGCGGCTCTTCGGCGGCCTTCGAGCGCGTCCCCCCGCAGGACATCGACGCCGAGCAGTCCGTCCTCGGCGGCATGCTGCTGTCCAAGGACGCCATCGCGGACGTCGTCGAGATCATCAAGGGTCATGACTTCTACCGGCCCGCCCACGAGACCGTCTACACGGCGATCCTCGATCTGTACGCCAAGGGCGAGCCGGCCGACCCGATCACCGTCGCGGCCGAGCTGGTCAAGCGGGGCGAGATCACCCGCGTCGGCGGCGCCTCGTATCTGCACACGCTGGTCCAGTCGGTGCCGACCGCGGCCAACGCCTCGTACTACGCGGAGATCGTCCACGAGCGGGCCGTGCTCCGTCGGCTCGTCGAGGCGGGTACCAAGATCACGCAGATGGGATACGCGGCCGACGGCGACGTCGACGAGATCGTCAACTCCGCCCAGGCCGAGATCTACGCCGTCACCGAGCAGCGCACCAGCGAGGACTATCTGCCGCTCGGCGACATCATGGAGGGCGCGCTCGACGAGATCGAGGCGATCGGCTCCCGCAGCGGCGAGATGACCGGGGTGCCCACCGGCTTCACCGACCTCGACTCGCTGACCAACGGTCTGCACCCGGGCCAGATGATCGTCATCGCGGCCCGTCCCGCCATGGGTAAGTCCACGCTCGCGCTGGACTTCGCGCGTGCCGCGTCGATCAAGCACAACCTGGCCAGCGTCATCTTCTCCCTCGAAATGGGGCGCAACGAGATCGCGATGCGTCTGCTGTCGGCCGAGGCGCGCGTGGCCCTGCACCACATGCGCTCGGGCACCATGACAGACGAGGACTGGACCCGTCTGGCCCGCCGGATGCCCGAGGTCTCGTCCGCGCCGCTCTACATCGACGACTCCCCGAACCTGTCGATGATGGAGATCCGCGCGAAGTGCCGTCGGCTGAAGCAGCGCAACGACATCAAGCTCGTGATCATCGACTATCTGCAGCTGATGCAGTCCGGCGGTTCCAAGCGCTCCGAGAGCCGTCAGCAGGAGGTCTCGGACATGTCCCGAAACCTCAAGCTGCTGGCCAAGGAGCTGGAGGTCCCGGTCATCGCGCTCTCGCAGCTCAACCGTGGTCCCGAGCAGCGCACGGACAAGAAGCCGATGGTCTCCGACCTGCGTGAGTCCGGCTCCATCGAGCAGGACGCCGACATGGTCATCCTGCTGCACCGCGAGGACGCCTATGAAAAGGAGTCACCGCGGGCCGGCGAGGCCGACATCATCGTGGGCAAGCACCGTAACGGTCCGACCGCGACGATCACGGTCGCGTTCCAGGGCCACTACTCGCGCTTCGTCGACATGGCGCAGACCTGATCGGGTCCTGACGGACGGCTCCCGACGGGCCCACGCGTGTCGGGAGAAAACCGGTCGACGATGACATGGCGCGGGGATACACCTGGGCCATGACCTCATCACCGCACGCGCCGATCGTCCCCCTCATGACCACGGCCCCCGATGACCTGCTGCCCAGTACGCGGCGTGCTCTGATTCACCGCCTCGCCGTCGCCCAGTCCGAGGGCCGGGCTCCTTCGGTCGTCGCCGCCGTGGTGCGGGACGGCCGGATCGTCTGGACGGGCTCGCGCACCTCGGTCGAGGGACACGGTCCGGACGCCGACGTCCAGTACCGCATCGGCTCGATCACCAAGACGTTCACGGCCGTTCTGGTGATGAGGCTGCGCGACGAAGGGCTGCTCGACCTCAATGACCCGCTGGAGAAGCATCTGCCCGGCACCGGGGTCGGTGACGTGACCATCGCCCAACTTCTGAGCCACAGCGCCGGGTTGGCGGCCGAGACGCCTGCTCCCTGGTGGGAGCGGAGTTCGGCGTCGCTGCGGCCGGAGCTCAGTGACGTACTGGGGGACAAGCCGCTGCTGCACCCGGTCGGCAGGCTGCACCATTACTCCAACCCCGGTTACACGCTGCTCGGTTCGCTGGTCGAGGCGGTACGTGGGGTGTCCTGGGAGGAGGCGCTGCGCACCGAGGTCCTTGAGACCCTGGGACTGGACCGCACGAGCGCGCAGCCGGTGGCCCCGCACGCGGGCGGCTGGGCCGTGCACCCCTGGGCCGATGTGCTGCTCCCCGAGCCGTCCGAGGACCTGGGCGTCATGGCGCCCGCCGGCCAGCTGTGGTCGACCGCTGCCGACCTCTCCCGCTTCGCCGTCTTTCTCGCCGAGGGCGACGACCGGGTGCTGAGTGCCGCGAGCGTACGGGAGATGCGCACTCCGTCCGCGCCGCCCGAGGCGGGGGACTGGCGGAACGGCTACGGGCTGGGCATGCAGGTGACCCGGCAGGACGACAGCCGCACGCTCGTCGGGCACACCGGCTCGCTGCCCGGGTTCGTCGCCGGGCTTTGGATCAGCGTGGAGGACGGTGTCGGAGCGGTCACGCTCGTCAACGCCACCTCGGGGACGCCCGCCGCCGTCGCCGCCGATCTCGTACGGATCGTGGTCGAGGCCGAGCCGAGGCTCCCCGAGCCCTGGTGCCCCCTGCCCGAGGTCGACCATGCATTGCTGGAGCTCACCGGCCTCTGGTACTGGGGTACTTACGCCTATGGCCTGCGCCTGACCAAGGAGCGTGGGGTGGCGCTGGAGCCGCTGCGAGGAAGCGGGCGCGCGGCGCGATTCGAAGCGCTGGCCGACGGCACCTGGGTGGGGCTCAACGGCTACTACCAGGGGGAGATTCTTCGGGTGGTGCGCCGCCCCGACGGCACGGTGAGCCATCTCGACCTCGGCTCGTTCGCCTTCACCCGCGAGCCGTACGGGCCGGGGGACGCGGTGCCGGGAGGCGTGGACCCCGAGGGCTGGCGCGGGGTGTGATGTTTCACGTGAAACATGGCCCTGTCTCCGTGTGAAACAGGTCCCGCCGCGCGCCATGTGGCGCGCGGCGTGCCGCCGAGCGCTCAGAGGGCTTTCTTGAAGCCCAGATGGGATGCCTCGAACCCCAGCCGCGTATAGAAGCGATGGGCATCGGTCCGAGTGACGTCCGATGTCAGCTGGACCAACTGGCATCCCTGGCGCCCGGATTCATCGACCGCCCACTCGATGAGCCGCGTGCCGAGGCCGCTGCCGCGCTCGTCGGCGTGGATCCTTACGCCCTCGATGATCGAGCGGGTGGCGCCTCGCCGGGACAGGCCCGGGATGACCGTCAACTGGAGTGTGCCGACGACCCGTTCGCCGCGTACGGCGACGACCAGGTGCTGGTGGGGGTCTTCGGCCAGCCGCTCGAAGGCGGCGAGATACGGGGTGAGGTCGTCCGGCGACTCGCGCCGGGCGCCCAGTGGATCGTCCGCGAGCATCGCGACGATCGCCGGGATGTCCGCCGGCTCCGCCCGCCGTATCGCAAGATCACTCATGCCCCGGAGACTACGCCGGGACCCGGAGTTCCTCGACGGCTGTGACCAGCGGGGCGAGCTCCGGGTTCAGCGCGGCCTCGTCCAGCGCCTCGCGCAAAGCCCGGTCGTTGGTGGGCCGGGCCGCGGCGAGCAGTTCCTGACCGGACTCCGTGACATCGGTGTAGATGCCCCGACGGTCGGTGTCGCAGAGGTACCGGGTGAGCAGCCCTCGGTCCTCCAGGCGGGTGACCAGCCGGGTGGTGGCGGACTGGCTCAGCACGACGGCGTCCGCGACCTGCTTCATCTGAAGATGGCCGCCGGGGCCGCTGTGCTGGCGGCTGAGGACGTCGAGCAGCGAGTACTCACGCACGCTCAGCCCGTGCCCGGACTGCAGGGCCCGCTCGATATGGGCCTCGATCCTCCCGTGCAGCAGGGAGAGGGCGCACCAGCCCTGGGAGAGGGCGGTGAGCGCGGGGTCCGTCGCTGTCATGCGTCTGTCCTCCGTCCGGAGCGGCTTGAGACCAGGATAGGCCACGAGCGCAATAGCCCGCGCTTGCAATTAGTCAGCGTCTGCAATTATTGTGGACGCTTGTAAGGCGCACGTGCAATCTCCTGGAAAGGTGAATCCATGCCACTCGCGCTCCTAGCCCTCGCCATCGGGGCGTTCGGGATCGGCACCACCGAATTCGTGATCATGGGATTGCTCCCCGAGGTTGCCGACACCTTCGACGTCACCATCCCCACCGCGGGCTACCTGGTCACCGGATACGCGCTGGGCGTGGTGCTCGGCGCCCCGCTGATGACCGTGCTGGGCACCAAGATCTCCCGCAAGCGCATGCTGATGCTGCTGATGGGCTTCTTCATCGTCGGCAATGTGCTCTCCGCCGTCGCCCCCGTCTTCGGGCTGATGCTGGCCGGACGGATCGTCGCCTCCCTCGCCCACGGCGCGTTCTTCGGCATCGGATCGGTCGTCGCGGCCGACCTGGTCGCGCCGCAGAAGAAGGCCGGAGCCATCGCGATGATGTTCACCGGTCTGACCGTCGCCAATGTGGTCGGCGTCCCCCTGGGCACCCTCGTCGGCCAGCAGATCGGCTGGCGCACGACGTTCTTCATCGTGGCCGCGCTCGGTGTGCTCGGGCTGCTCGGCGTCGCCAAGCTCGTCCCCGACATGCCGAAGGCCGAGGGTGTCCGGCTGCGCCATGAGATCGCCGCGTTCCGCAATGTGCAGGTGCTGCTCGCGATGGCGATGACCGTGCTCGGCTTCGGCGGGGTCTTCGCCGCGATCACCTACGTCACCCCGATGATGACCCACGTCACCGGCTATGCCGACACCTCCGTCACCTGGCTCCTCGTCCTGTTCGGACTCGGCATGGTCGCCGGGAACCTGATCGGCGGCCGGTTCGCGGACCGGGCCCTGATGCCGATGCTCTATGTGTCGCTCAGCGGGCTCGCCGTCGTGCTCGCGCTGTTCACCCTCACCGCGCACGACAAGACGGCCTCGGCCGTCACCGTCTTCCTGATCGGCGCTCTCGGGTTCGCGAGCGTGCCGCCGCTGCAGAAGCGGGTCCTCGACCAGGCCGCGGGTGCCCCCACCCTCGCCTCCGCCATGAACATCGGCGCCTTCAACCTCGGCAACGCGCTCTCCGCCTGGCTGGGCGGACTCGTGATCTCGGCCGGACTCGGCTACACCGCTCCGAACTGGGTCGGCGCCGCGCTCGCCGCCTCGGCGGTCGTCCTCGCCGTCGTCTCCAGCGGCCTGGAACGGCGTACGGCGAAGGAGGGCGGTCGGATCGTCGCGAGCGCCGCTCCCGCACCGGCTCCTGTCCCCGCCGGTCGCCGCTGACCGCCCACTGGGGCTGTCACCGCCCGACGGGCGAACGCCCCACAGGTCGACAGCCCGAACCGCACCACTGCCTCAACCGCACCACCGCACCAAGGAGTTACCCCTCATGACCGTCACCGCCACCCCCGCCGCCGTCGCCCCGCTCACCACCCGGGACGCCGAAGCCCTCGTCGAGGCGGCGCGGGCCGCCGCCGAGGACGCCGCAGTCCCGGTCGCCGTCACCGTGCTGGACGCGGGCGGTCATCTGCTGGCCTTCCGCCGGGACGACCGTGCCGTGCTGATCGCGGGCGAGACCAGCACCCGCAAGGCGTACACCGCGCTCCAGCTCAACGCCGCGACCGCCGACCTGGTCGACGCGGTGCAGCCGGGCGGGCTGTTCCACACCCTGCCGACCGCGCTCGACCGGCCGCTGCTCTTCATCGCGGGCGGTGTCCCCGTCCACCGCGACGGCCGGCTCATCGGGGCCATCGGCGTGGGTGGCGGCGCCCCGGAACAGGACCACGGCTTCGCCACGGAGGCGGTGCGCCGCCTCGGCCTCGGTGGCTGACCACGGGCCTCCGTAACGGCACGACAGCCCCCACAACGGCACGACGCGGCCTCCATACGGGCAGGACAGCTCCGTGACGGCGCCGCCGTCCGATCAGCCCGCCGCGACCGTCAGGGGAGCGAAGCGGCGGGTCCAGTCGCCGGGCAGGCCCGGCATGTTGCGCGTCATCACCGCGTTGAAGCCGACCGGCTCCAGGCCGTTCGCCTTCAGCCAGTCCAGCAGCTCTTCGTGGCGTACGTCGATGTCGGTGCGCAGCGGGCGGTCCGTGCCCGCCGCGAGCGAGGCGACCAGGGCTTTCGCGGTCTCCGTGTCCCGGGCGACCAGCGGGCCCACGACATGGGTCTCCATGTTCGGCCAGGCCGCCGCGTAACCGATCAGGCCGCCCGAGTCCTCCGCGACCCGCAGCTGGTCGGCGAAGGCGGGCAGCCTGGTGAGTACATGGGTGCGATCGCGGCCGAAGACCTCGGCGTCCAGCCGCAGCATGGCGCTCAGATCCTCGGCGTTCGCGGGGCGGGTGGCCACCGTGGGCGCGGGGCCCGACGGGCGGAAGTGACCGCGGACCATCTCGGCGCGGCCGGTGACCTCGAAGCCCAGCTGCTCGTAGAGAGGTTGCCCGTTCGGTGTGGCGTGCAGGGTGACGGGCTGGTCCCCGAGCTCCGCCAGGACGTGCCGCATCAGCCGTCGCCCCACGCCCTGCCGGGCGTATTTCTCGGCCACCAGGACCATGCCGATGGCGGCCAGATCCGGCGTGTAGGAGGTGACCACGCAGACGGTGATCAGCCCCTTGTCTTCCGGGTCGTCGATTCCGTAACCGGTTCCCGCCGTGAGCAGCAGGCCCCACTTGTGCTCCTCGCGCGGCCAGCCGCGGTTCTCGGAGAGGTCGGCGCAGGAAACGAGGTCGTCAATGGTCAGACGGCGGATCGGCAGCTCGGCGAGCGGTGAGGGCATGGAGATCAGGCTGTCCGATAAACCCTTGCCGCGTCCACCGGTTTGCGGATACGGGACGTTGCTTTCGGCCACGCTCTGTCAGCTCCCGCTGCGGATGTTTCACGTGAAACATGGACCGAGCGCGTTGTTTCACGTGAAACATGGAGCGGGCGTACCTCTCCGGGCGCCGACCGGGTGCCCGGTGCTGGCACGTAACCATGGGTACTAGCCTCGGTGTACATGGCGAGACTTCATCTCTTCGACCTCGACGGCACCCTCATCAAGGGGTCCGCCGCGCCCGTCGAGATATCCCGGCAGCTCGGGCTGCTGGACGAGATCGGCGAGTTGGAGCGGGACCTGGCCGGAGGCAGGATCGGCCCGCCCGAGTACGCGGTGCGCGTGCACGGCCTGTGGTCCGGGCTGACCGAGGCCCATGTGGCGGCGGCCTTCGCGTCGGCGCCCTGGCTCTTCGGGATCCAGGAGGTGTGGCGGGACATCCGGGAACGCGGCGACTACTGCGCGGTCATCTCGCTCTCGCCGTCGTTCTTCGTGGAGCGGCTGCTGGGCTGGGGAGCCCATGCCGCACACGGTTCTGTCTTCCCCGAGGTGCCGTTCACCCGGCCCGTGGACCCGGCCGGGATCCTGAACGCGTCCGCGAAGGTGGGTGTCGCGGAGCGGCTGCGCGCCGAGTTCGGCGTCGGCCGGGCGGACTGTGTCGCGTACGGGGACTCCATGTCGGACGTGGAGCTCTTCGCCGCCGTGCCGGTATCCGTAGCGGTGAACGCGGACCACCATCTCGCCGGACTCGCCACCCACACGTACACGGGCGGCGACCTCCGGGAGGCCTACGCACTCGCACAGATCAAACGAGCCTAACGGGAAAGCCGGTTCGGATACCCGGGATTCCTGCTATTTGTCCCCGCCCGGGCCGTGCACCTGACATGCTCCGTTACGGGAGGGACGGTACTCCCGGACGTCGGTTCCTACGGCCAGAGGTTCGAGGCGAGACAAGGGATGAACGCTCCGACCACCACCGACGCTGTGCTGATACGCCGCACACTCGCGGAGATCGCACCGTTAGCGGACAAGGTCACGTCGTACTTCTACGCTCTGCTGTTCATAGGCGACCCGGAGCTGCGCACGCTTTTCCCCGCAGCGATGGACGCCCAGCGCGACCGGCTGCTCAAGGCGCTGCTCACGGCCGCCGAGCACCTGGAGAACACCGCCACACTCACGGAATATCTGCGACACCTGGGCCGGGGCCACCGCAAGTACGGGACCCGGCCCGAGCATTACCCCGCCGTCGGAGAGGCGCTGATCGGCGCGCTGATCCGGTACGCCGAGAAGACCTGGGACGACGCGACCCAGGAGGCCTGGATCCGCGCGTACACCGCGATGTCCCAGATCATGATCGACGCGGCCGACGAGGACGAGCGTCGGGCTCCCGCCTGGTGGTACGCGGAAGTCGTCTCGCACGATCTGCGGACCCCGGACATCGCGGTGGTCACGCTCCGCCCGGATCAGCCCTACCCCTTTCTGGCGGGCCAGTACACGACGCTGGAGACGCCCTGGTGGCCGCGCATATGGCGGCACTACTCGCTGGCCTCCGCGCCGCGCTCCGACGGGCTGCTGTCGCTGCACGTCAAGGCGGTCCCGGCCGGCTGGGTCTCCGGCGCCCTGGTCCACCGTGCCCGGCCCGGCGACACCCTGCGCCTGGGGCCGCCCGCCGGGTCGATGGTCGTCGATCACAGCACCGACAACGGCATGCTGTGCCTCGGTGGCGGCACCGGCATAGCGCCGATCAAGGCGCTGGTCGAGGACGTCGCCCGGTACGGGGAGCGCAGGCCGGTCGAGGTCTTCTACGGCGCCCGCAGCAACCACGACCTGTACGACATCGACACCCTGCTGCGGATGCAGCAGGCGCACTCCTGGCTGTCGGTGCGGCCGGTGGTCTCCGACAGCCCCAGCCGGGGGCTGACCGGGCGGCTGCCGGACGCGGTGCGCGAATACGGGCCGTGGAACTCCTACGACGCCTTCGTGTCGGGGCCGCCCGGGCTGATCCGCAGCGGGGTGACCACCCTGCGGGACATCGGGATCCCGTCGGACCGCATCCGGCACGACTCGGTCGAGGAACTGGTCGCGGCCAACGGCTGAGCGGCGCGCGGTCCAGGATCAGCCCAGGTCGGGGGCGTGCATCGCCCGTACGCCCTCGATGTTTGCGTCGAGGTAGTGCCGCAGCGACAGCGGTACGAGGTGGACGGAGGCAATCCCGACGCGGGTGAACGGGATCCGTACGATCTCGTACTCGCCGCACGGCTCGTCCACTTCGGGGCCGTGCCGCAGGGATGTGTCCATGGATTCGAGCCGGCAGACGAAGAAGTGCTGCACCTTCACCCCGGTGGCCCCGCCGTCGGCGCCGATGTGCTCGACCGTGTCGACGAAACAGGGCACCACATCGGTGATCTTCGCGCCGAGCTCCTCGTGCACCTCGCGGTGCAGGGCCTCGACGACGGTGGAGTCCTCCGGCTCGACGCCGCCACCGGGGGTGAGCCAGTACGGATCCACGCCGGGCTTGGTGCGCTTGATCAGGATCAGGTCGTCGCCGTCCAGGAGGACGGCTCGTGCGGTGCGCTTGACCACGGGTCGGACGGTCATGGGAGGAATGTGGCCCGTGGCGGCGGCCCCGAAACTTGCTCGGCCCAGGTCGGCACGTGCTCAGCTCCAGTCGACCGCGGCACGCAGCAGCCACTCCTGCGCCCGGGCGATGTGCGGCCGGGCCGGTGTGCCCGCGCGCACCGCCAGGAAGTACGTCCGCAGCGGTGGCACCGGCGGGTCGAGCAGCGCCACGAGCTCGCCCCGCTCCAGCGCCCCCTCGCACAGATAGCGCGGCAGTACGGCCAGCCCCGCGCCCGCGATCACCGTCTCCAGGACCGCCCTCAGATCGGGTGCGACGACCGTGCCCACGGTGGTCGGTTTGGTGTCGAAGACGGCGTGCCAGTAGCGCGACACCAGCGGCAGCGACTCATGCACCTCCACCACTGGAATGTGCTCCAGTACGCCGGGGCCCCCGCGCCGCAGCGCACCCGGCGCGAGCCGGCCGGCCCAGCGCACGCCCGCGACCAGCACATGCTCCTCGTCGCACAGCGGGGTGGCGCTGAGCAGCCGGCCGCGCGGGCGGGCGGTGGCGATGGCCAGGTCGTGATGGCCCGCGGCCAGCCCCTCCAGGGTCTCCTCGGCGTTCCCGAAGGAGGCGCGCAGCGCCAGCCCCTGCGGTACGAGCGCGGTCAGCGCGGGCAGTGCGCGCAGCGAGGTGAACTCGGGCGGCCCCGCGAGGTGCAGCGTGCGTATGCCCGAGTCCTCGTACAGCCCCGACTCGGCGATCTCGACCAGCGCGTCCAGATGCGGGGCGGCCCGCTGAGCCAGTTCGTCGCCGATGGTCGTGGGGGTCACGCCCCGGGCCTGGCGCAGGAAGAGGGGTCGGCCCAACTGCCGCTCCAGCGTGCGGATCTGGCTGGTCACGGCGGGCTGCGAGAGGCCGAGCAGGGCTGCGGCCCGGGTGAAGGAACCCGCCCGGTGCACCGTCACGAACGTACGCAGCAGGGCGAGGTCCATGGATGCCCTCCCGTCCCGGACTGCCTCACACCGTCCCCGGCCGGACACAACTATAAATATGTCGATAGGTCTCTGTCGCTACCGTGATTGGACACTGACACAGAGTCAACTAGCCTTGGTGGCGCGGTTCTTCGCGCGTGGAACCGGGGCGGTCCGAGCCAGGAGGGGGGAGGCTCGGACCGCCCGCCGCCCGGCGCGGGGCCACTACGAGGCAGCCGCCTCGTCCAGGGCGCGGCGTACGTCCGCGACCAGGTCGGCGGTGTCCTCGGCCCCCGCGGAGAAGCGGACGAAGCCCTCCGCGACCTTGTCGCCACCCCAGCGGCCGCGCCGCTCGGCGGTGGAGCGCACCCCTCCGAAGCTCGTGGCGTCGTCCACCAGCCGCAGGGCCGCGAGGAACCGCTCGGCGTGCGCGCGGTCGGGCAGGTCGAAGGAGACGACGCAGCCGAAGCGGCGCATCTGCGCGGCGGCCAGGCGGTGCGCCGGGTCGCTCGGAAGCCCGGGATGGCGCACCCCGAAGACCTCGGCCCGCTCGGCCAGCGCCCGGGCGACGGCCAGCGCGTTCGCCGACTGGCGGTCGGCGCGCAGCTGGAGGGTGGCCAGCGAGCGATGGGCCAGCCAGGCCTCCATCGGCCCGGGGATGGCACCGACGACCTTGCGCCATTTCCGTACGCGCGCGGCGAGTTCGGGATCGCGGCACACCACATAGCCCAGCAGCAGATCGCCGTGGCCGGTCAGGCCCTTGGTGCCGCTGGCCACCGCGAAGTCCGCGCCCAGTTCCAGCGGGCGCTGGCCGAGCGGGGTGGCCAGGGTGTTGTCGACCGCGACCAGCGCGCCCGTCTCGTGTGCGGCCCGGGCGAGCCGGCGGATGTCGCAGACGTCCAGGCCCGGGTTGGACGGCGTCTCGATCCACAAGAGCGCGGCGCCGTCCAGGACTTCCAGCTGGGCGTCGTCGGCGGTCGGCGCGGTGCGCACCTCCACGCCGTACGCCGCCAGCTGCTCGCGCACCAGCGGCAGCGCCTGATAGCCGTCGTCCGGCAGCACCACGGCGTCGCCCACGCGCGCGTGGGAGAGCAGTACCGCCGAGACGGCCGCCATGCCGGAGGCGAAGACGATCGCCTCGGCGCTCTCGTGCGGCGACTCCAGCTCGGCGAGGGCCCGCTCCAGATGGGTCCAGGTCGGGTTGGTGTCACGGCCGTAGGTGTAGGGACCCACCGCCTCGCCCGGGAGGTGGAAGTGGGCGGCGAACACCGGTCCGGGCAGCGAGGGTTCGTACGCCACCGGATCGGGAAGGCCCGCTCGCACCGCTCTGGTGCCGTCGCCCGGCGCGTCGGCAGGGCTCACACCCGCGCTCACGGATCAGTCCTTGTCGTCGGGCAGGACGACGTGCATGGCCCACGACACGATCGAGATGATCAGGCCGCCGAGCACGGCCGTCCAGAACCCGTGGACGTGGAAGCTCAGGTTGAGCTTTCCGGCCAGCCACGAGGTGAGCAGCAGCATCAGGGCGTTGATCACGAAGGTGATCAGGCCGAGCGTGAGGATGAACAGCGGGAACGACAGGAACTTCACCACGGGCTTGACGACGAAGTTCACCACGCCGAACAGCAGCGCGACCAGGACCAGCGTCAGGGCCTTCTTGCCCGTGTTGTCGCCGGTCAGGGTGATGTCCTTAACCAGCCAGATGGCGACGGCCAGGGCCGCCGCGTTGGCGATCGTCTTGACTACGAAATTCTTCATGTGTCTGATCGTGGCAGACGTGATCGGTACCAGGCAGGGGCGGACGGCGATGAAGGAATTCCGGCTTGACGAACTGGAGGCGGAGCGCGCCGCCAACGACGGCGCGTATCTGCGGTTCCTGCGCGAGCGGAACATGTCGGCGGGGCTGTACGCCCTGGACGCGGGGGCCCACGACCCGCAGACGCCGCATGCCCAGGACGAGATCTACTTCGTGGTGAGCGGCCGCGCCTCGATCACCGTGGGCCTGGAGACCACCCAGGTGGCGCGCGGCAGCGTCGTCTACGTACCCGCCGGAGTGGCCCACCGGTTCCACCATGTCGCCGAGGACCTGCGGGTTCTCGTCGTCTTCTCTCCCCCTGAGAGCTGAGGGTCGACCCCGGTCTTCCCTAGGGGTCCGGTCAGGGGAGTCCAAGGGCTGCGAGGCCCCCGTTCGGTACCCCCTCGCCCCTAGCATCGGATGTGTCGAAGGGCAGCAGCCCAAGACTCCAGGAGTTCCGAAGAGCGAAAGAGGTAAGGACGATGGCCGCACGGGAGATATTCGCGGGGATGCCCTGGTGGGTGAAGTGGGTCGCCGTGCCCGTCATCGCTCTGGTCGTGTTCGGCGGTCTGATCGCCAGCGTGGTCGGCTTCCTGTTCGGGCTGCTCTTCAAGGTGCTGATCTTCGTGGCCCTGGTCGGCGGTCTGATCTACGTCGTCCGCAGGTTCATGTCCTCCTCGTCCTCGCGGGGCGACTGGTAGACAGCCGGCCGAGTGCGTACGGGCACGGGTGCGCCGGGCACAGCGCTCGTACAACAGGCACAGGGATTAGCCCGGCTGAGGGAACGGATCCGTTCGGACCCCCGTGGCGCCGGAGGCGGCCGTTAAGGTGAAAACCTCTGCTGCCTCGGGCGGGCCTCCTGCCCGTCAGCACGCCTGGGGGTGACCCGTGGCCACGGCTGCGAACGCCGCTGTCCCTACCCTGATCGGCTCGGTCCAGCGGGCGTTGCGCCTGCTGGAGGCCGTGGGCGCCCATATGGACGGCGCTCCCGCCAAACAGCTGGCGCGCGAGGCGGGGCTGCCGCTGCCCACCGCGTACCACCTGCTGCGCACGCTCACCCATGAGGGTTATCTGCGCCGGGAGAACGGGGTGTTCGTGTTCGGCGAGGCGGCCGAGCGGCTGGCGGACGGCGGAGCTCTGCAGAATCGTCGCAGCAAGATCAGCCGGTCGCTCGCGGAGTGGCGCGACGCCATCGGCGTCCCCGTCTACTTCGCCGTCTACCGCGACGGCGAGATCGAGATCGCCGGGGTGGCCGACACGCCGTCGGCGCCCGCCGTCGAGGAGTGGGCCGACTTCCGCGAGACGGGCCATGCGCACGCGATCGGGCAGTGTCTGCTGAGCCAGCTCGACGAGAAGGCCCGCGAGGACCATCTGGACCGGCATCCGGTCCACGCCATCACCCCCTACTCCGTACGGGACCGCCGGGCCCTGCTGGACCGCCTCGCGGCTACGGAGCGTATGCGCCCGGTGGTCGAACGGCAGGAGTACGCGCTGGGCACGGTGTGCGCGGCGATCCCGATCACGGCAGGTTCCGGCGCCGCCACCATGGCCATCTCCCTCCCCCTTGACCAGCAAGAACGCCTTCTCCCGGCGATCGAGCAACTGCGCGGCGAGGTGGGGAGACTGCTCGGCTCCCTCGCGTTCCCTATCAGTATCTGAAATATCACTCCTTGTGATCTGCTAGCCCTTACAGCACGATTACGTCAAGAGGGCCAGGGGGATCATTCCTGGCCATATTCGGATACAGCGGGGTACATGATGCGTGAGTCGGTCGAGGCAGAGGTCATGATGAAGTTCCTCGTCTCCGAGGAGCTCGCGTTCAGGATCCCGGTGGAGCTCACCTATCGCGCGGTCGATCCGTACGCGATCCGGATGACGTTCCATCTGCCCGGCGACGCGCCCGTGACCTGGGCATTCGGGCGGGAGCTGCTGCTGGACGGCATCAACGCGCCGAGTGGCGACGGGGATGTGCACATCGCGCCGACCCGCCCCGAGGAGCTCTCCGACGTCCACATCCGGCTCCAGGTCGGCGGCGAGCGGGCGCTGTTCCGGGCCGGCGCGGCGCCCCTGGTGGCCTTCCTCGACCGTACCGACAAGCTGGTGCCGCTCGGGCAGGAGCGCGCGCTCGGCGACTTCGACGGGAATCTCGACGAGGCGCTGGGCCGGATCCTGGCCGAGGAGCAGAACGCGGGCTGAGGGCACGCTTCTCGCCCCGCCTCCTCTTGCGCTACTTCTTGCGGCGGCGCCCGCTCCCGCCGCGCACCGGGCCACCGCGCACGGACTTGCCGGCCGAGGCCGCCGGGCGGTCCGCCGAGACGACGAGGGCGGCCAGCACGGTGGTCACCGGGACCGAGGCCACCAGACCGATCGAGCCCACGAGCGTGCGCACGATCTCCTCGGCGACGAGCTCGCTGTTGGCCACCGTCCCCACGCTGCTCTGCGCGATCGAGAAGAGCAGCAGCAGCGGCAGCGCCGCGCCCGCGTACGCCAGGACCAGGGTGTTCACCACGGACGCGATGTGGTCGCGGCCGATCCGGATGCCCGCCCGGTACAGGCCGCGCGGCCCCATCGTCGGGTTCGCGTCGTGCAGCTCCCACACCGCCGAGGTCTGGGTGACCGTCACATCGTCGAGCACACCGAGCGAACCGATGATCACCCCGGCGAGGAGCAGGCCGGACATGTCGATGTGCGGGTAGAGGCCGTGGATGAGCCCGGTGTTGTCGTCGGTGTTGCCGGTCAGCGAGGCCCAGCCGATGAAGATCGAGCCGAGCAGTCCGATCAGGACCAGCGAGACCAGGGTGCCGAGGACGGCGACCGAGGTACGGGCCGAGAGACCATGGCACATATAGAGCGCGATCAGCATGATGGCGCTCGCCCCGACCACCGCCACCAGCAGCGGATTCGCGCCCTGCAGGATCGCCGGGAGGATGAACAGCGTCAGCACCGCGAACGAGACGACCAGCGCGATCAGCGCCATCACCCCGCGCAGTCGGCCGACGACCACGACGGCGACGGCGAAGATCCCCGCGAGCAGCGCCATCGGGAACCGGCGGTTCACATCGGTCACCGAGTACTGGAGATCGTGGGGCGCGTCGGGGGCGTAGGCGACGATCACGTCCTCTCCCTGGTGGAGTTGGCGCGGCGCGTCGGGCTGGATGATCTCGGTGAAGGTGCGCCCCTTCTCCTTGCCGGTCGTGACCTCGATCTTGGCCTTCGCGCACTGGCCCTGCTGGGCGCGCTTGGCCTCCTGGCCCTCGGCGGTCGACGTGTCGCCGTTGGACGGAGTCTGACCGGCGTTGACCGTCTTGCAGTCGACCTTCTGAATGCCGACGACCTTCGCCTGCTGGGTCTGGCGGTCGAATCCGACTCCGGTGCGCTGGTGCGACGGGGTGCCGCCGGGCCACAGGACGGCCAGACCGACCACGACCGCCACCGAGAACGGGATCAGCACAGCGGCGATCACCTTGCGGAGGTGCTTCGAGACAGGGGCCGCCGGGCCATGGCTGTGCGAGTGCCCATGGCTCTGTCCGTGCGGATGTCCGTGGGCGTCTTCCGGTGGGTGCTCTGTTGACGTCACCGCCCGATCATCGCAAGAACAGGGGGTCCCCTCTGTTCAGCGCGCTCGATATGACGCTAGCGTGGTGACACCTTTGCACACGCGGGAGCTCGGAGCACCGGGCTGAGAGGGCGCTGAAATCCGTACGAACGGTACGGAAACGGCTGCGCCGACCGCTGAACCTGTTACCGGGTAATGCCGGCGTAGGGAGTAGGTCTCATGACCAATCAGGACGCACGCACGCCTGCCTCGAACCAGAACGAGGCCGGGAAGTCCATCGGCTGGCACAAGGGATACGTCGAGGGCTCGCGCCCCGACCTCCGGGTGCCGGTCCGCCAGGTGCACCTCACCAACGGCAAGGACGTCACGCTGTACGACACGTCCGGGCCGTACACCGACCCGAACGTCGAGACGGACGTCCGCCGCGGTCTCGCCCCGCTCCGGGAGAACTGGATCATCGCGCGCGGTGACACCGAGGAGTACGCGGGGCGGCCGGTCCGCCCCGAGGACGACGGCATCAAGCACACCTCGCCGCGCGGGGGCCTGAAGAACCTCGACGCGGTCTTCCCGGGCCGCCCGCGCCAGCCGCGCCGGGGCCGGGGCGGCCAGGCGGTCACCCAGCTCGCGTACGCCCGCCGGGGCGAGATCACCCCGGAGATGGAGTACGTGGCGATCCGCGAGAACGTCTCGCCCGAGGTCGTCCGCGAGGAGATCGCGGCCGGGCGCGCGGTGCTGCCCGCGAACGTCAACCACCCGGAGATCGAGCCGATGATCATCGGCAAGCGGTTCCTGGTGAAGGTCAACGCCAACATCGGCAACTCCGCCGTCACCTCCTCCATCGAGGAGGAGGTCGACAAGATGACCTGGGCGACCCGCTGGGGCGCGGACACGGTCATGGACCTCTCCACCGGCCGCAACATCCACACCACCCGCGAGTGGGTGCTGCGCAACTCCCCCGTCCCGATCGGCACGGTGCCGCTCTACCAGGCCCTGGAGAAGGTCGACGGCAGGGCCGAGGAGCTGACCTGGGAGGTCTACAAGGACACGGTCATCGAGCAGGCCGAGCAGGGCGTCGACTACATGACCGTCCACGCCGGTGTGCTGCTGCGGTACGTGCCGCTGACCGCCCGCCGCAAGACGGGCATCGTCTCGCGCGGCGGTTCGATCATGGCGGCGTGGTGTCTGGCGCACCACAAGGAGTCGTTCCTGTACGAGAACTTCGAGGAGCTCTGCGAGATCCTCGCGTCGTACGACGTGACGTACTCCCTCGGTGACGGCCTGCGCCCCGGCTCCATCGCGGACGCCAACGACGAGGCGCAGTTCGCGGAGCTGCGCACGCTCGGCGAGCTCAACACCATCGCCAAGCGCCACAACGTGCAGACGATGATCGAGGGCCCGGGACATGTCCCGATGCACAAGATCAAGGAGAACATCGACCTCCAGCAGGAGATCTGCGAGGAGGCCCCGTTCTACACGCTCGGGCCGCTGACCACGGACGTTGCCCCGGCGTACGACCACATCACTTCCGGTATCGGCGCGGCGATGATCGCCTGGTGGGGCACCGCGATGCTCTGCTACGTCACGCCCAAGGAGCACCTGGGGCTGCCCAACCGCGACGACGTGAAGACCGGCGTCATCACGTACAAGATCGCGGCGCACGCGGCCGACCTCGCCAAGGGGCACCCGGGCGCGCAGGAGTGGGACGACGCGCTGTCGGACGCCCGCTTCGAGTTCCGCTGGGAGGACCAGTTCAACCTGGCCCTCGACCCGGACACCGCCAGGGAGTTCCACGACGAGACGCTGCCCGCCGAGCCCGCGAAGACCGCCCACTTCTGCTCGATGTGCGGTCCGAAGTTCTGCTCGATGAAGATCTCGCAGGACATCCGGCGCGAGCACGGCGGCGATCTGGCGACCGATGACATCGAGGCCGGGATGGCGGAGAAGTCCAAGGAGTTCGCCGCGTCCGGCAACCGGGTCTATCTGCCGATCGCGGAGTGACCTACGGACCGCCTGTTTCACGTGAAACGTACGCATGTTTCACGTGAAACAGGCGGCCGCGATGTCTCTCACTCCGGCTGGTGCTCGGGGCCCCCGAAGTCGGGACTGGTGAAGTCCGGGCTGGTGAAGCTCGGGCGGGTGTCCGAGGACGGGTCGCCGGGGCTGTCGAAGTCGGGCCGGTCGTAGCCGAGCGTCGGGATCCGGCGTGCCGGGCGCCGGGCCGGCGCACCCGGGTCGGTGCTCGGATCGGCCAGTGCCTCCCGCAGGAACGGGTAGATACCCCGCTCCGTCAGGGCATGGCGCCATGCCTCGCGGGCTCTGGAGACCTCCTGCGCCCGCTCGTCGCCCTCCTCGCCCTCCTCGGGTTCGGCGACGACCTGGGTCGCGCCGTTGCGCAGCGCGGTGAGCAGCAGGCCGATCGCGGCGGCGAGTATCGCGGCAGCGGTCAGCGCACCGAAGAACCAGCCCGCGGTGAGCATAGTGTCGGCGAAGGCCGGCTCCGGGTTGAGCATCTTCAGGATGTAGCCCACCAGCAGGAAGATGGCGGCGGCGGTCCCCGCGAGGACCGGTGCCAGCACCGCGACGACCGCGCCGATGCCCGCGCCCGAGGTGGAGTCCGGGCTGTCGACCACCGGCGGTGCGAGAACCGAGCCGCGGTCGGACGCGAGCGCGGTGGTGGAAGGCGCGCGCATCTCCTCGCGCACCCTGACGTAGTGGTCGTACTCGGCCGCCGCGGCCGCCGAGACGAGGGCACCGGCGTTGAGCACCATGGTGCGCAGCTGCTCGGTGTTGAGCCGTACTCCTACGCCGGCCAGCTCCGGCCGGTCGGGCGCGGTGCGCAGTGCGTCGTCGAGGATCCGCTCGAACTCCGGGCGGTCCTCGGTCAGCAGGTGCGGAGCGCTGTTCATGTGCATCCCCCGATGCTCCGTAGCCGCGAAGCCCGCCTGACGAACGGGCAATTGGGCGGAAACGGAGGAGAGCCTGCTACGGATAAGCCGATGGTAGAGCGGTTACGGCACGGGGTGACAGGGTGTTTCCGAAATCACCTTGCTACCGCCCGAGCCCACGCTTTCCCGATTACGCGTCAGTCATGCAGAGGCAACTGCACGACCAGCAGTTTTCCGGCCATGGTCACCCCACCGTCCATCGCGATGGCCAAGCCGTCCGCGTACACGTGCGGACCCTCCACGACCGGACGCGAGTCGTCCTCGCCGTCCTCGGTGCCCACCTCGCCCAGCAGATACGGGATCGGGCTGTGGCCATGGACCACGCGCTGTCCGCCGTACGCCGAGAGCAGTTCGCGGGCGGCCTGGGGGCCGGACTCGTCCCGGAACGCGAAGCGCTTGGTGAATTTCCGGAACAGATCCCAGCACTCGTCGGCGTCGTTGCGGGTGAGCAGCGCGTGGACGGTGTCGTTCACGGCCTCGATGGAGTCGCCGTACTCCAGATAAGCGGTGGTGTCGGAGTGCATCAGCAGATGCCCGTCCTCCTGCTCGATCGCGTCGAGGCGGGACATCCACTGGAGGTGGACGTCCTGGAGGCGGTCCATGTCGGCCTTCTGGCCGCCGTTGAGCAGCCAGGCGGCCTGGAAGGTGGCGGTGCCCGCGCCGGAGTTGACCGGGGTGTCGCCGAACCGCTTGGCGCCGATCAGCAGCAGCTCGTGGTTGCCCATGAGGGCCTTGCAGTAGCCACCGGCGGCCGCGGCCTCGGCGGACAGCCGCATCACCAGGTCGATGACGCCGATGCCGTCGGGGCCGCGGTCGGTGAAGTCGCCGAGGAACCAGAGGCGGGCGTTGCCCGCGGCCCAGTTCCCGTCGATGTCGATCAGCCCCTGCTCGCGCAGGGCGGCCAGGAGTTCGTCGAGGTAGCCGTGGACGTCGCCCACGACGAAGAGCGGCCCGAGACCGTCGGCGACGGGTGCCGGGGCCGGGTCCGTCTCCACCCGCACCTGCACGGTGTCCCCCCGGTTGATCACCGGGAGGTCGCGTGCGGTCGGGGTGTACCCCTCCGGCGGCTCGTCGTCCCCGAAGGCGTTCCCCGGGTGGATGTCCGCGGGGTACGCCTCGGCCGGGTGCGTGGCCACGACGGGGTGCGCCTCCACCGGCGGGTGGAAGCCGTCGGGCGAGTGGATGTCGACAGGCGGGGGCGGCGCGGGAGCCTGCGCCGGATGCGCAGGATTCTGCGCGTACGGAGGCACCCGGAAATCACGCAACGTCTCCGTCCGCACGGGTCCCTGACCGGCCCCCTGAGTCATCGACCCCTCCACCACCGTCGCGCCGCCGTACACCGGGGGACCCCCCTGGTCGGGCAGGGATCCGTGGTGTCGTGCGCCCATCATAGGAATGCGGCTCGTGCTGTGTGACGCACCAGGGGTGGTGAATCGGGGCGCGGCCGGAGTTCACCGGTTGTTATGTCCCCAATGTGTTGGTCTAGTCCTTGTCCGCATCGGTGTCTGTGCTCCTGTCCGGCACGTTCGGGTCCTGGCCATGGCCCCTTCGGGGCTCCGCCACGGGTGAGCGCGGCGGGCTGACGGTCGTACGCGGCGGACGGCGCTGCGACGACGTACGGATGATGAGTTCGGTCGGTATCACCTGCTCGATCGGGTGACCGTGGTCGATGCCTTCGATGGCGTCGATGAGCAGTTGGACCACGGCGGTGCCGATACGGCGGGGTTTGAGCGAGAGGGTGGTGATGGGCGGCTCGGTCGTCGCGTACACGGTGGATTCGCTGCAGCAGACGAGCAGCAGGTCCTCGGGCACGCGCAGCCCGTACCGCCGGGCGGCGGCGAGCAGATCGGTGCCGTTGGGGTCGAACAGGCCGTACACGGCGTCGGGGCGGTCGGGGCGGGCGAGCAGCCGGTCGGCCGCGACGGCGCCCGCGCACGGGTCGTGGGCGGGATAGGACTCGTAGACGGGGTCCTGCCCGACCCGCTCGCACCAGCTGAGGTACGCCTCGGTGGAGAGCCGGGTATAGGTGTCGGTGGTGGTGCCGGTGAGCAGACCGATCCGGCGGGCGCCGGCGGCGGCGAGATGGTCGAGCAGTTCCAGTACGGCGGCCTCGTGGTCGTTGTCGACCCAGGCGGTCACCGGCAGCGAACCCGCCGGGCGGCCGTCGGAGACCACCGGCAGTCCTTGGCGGACGAGCTCGGTGACGACGGGGTCCTGGTCGGAGGGGTCGATCACGACGGTGCCGTCGAGCGCGACGTTCGACCAGACGTCCGCGGGGCTGCGGCGTGAGGTGGCGGGCAGGATGACTAGGGCGTAGCCCCGGGCGAGGGCCGCGGACGTCGCGGCCCTCGCCATCTCGGCGAAATAGGCGAACTCGGTGAAGGTGAAAGGTTCATCCCCGTACGTCGTCACGGTGAGTCCGATCAAGCCGGACTTCCCGGTACGGAGCGTGCGGGCCGCTGCGGATGGGCGGTAGCCCAGCCGGTCTGCGACCTCGCGGACGTGGCGGCGGGTGGCGTCGGGGAGCCGGCCCTTGCCGTTGAGCGCGTCGGAGACGGTCGTGATGGAGACACCGGCGGCGGCGGCCACGTCCCGAATGCCCGCCCGCCCCAGCCGGCGACCGGTCGACCGGCTCACCTGGTGCTTCCCTGCTGCTGTCATGGCGAGCCGATAGTAGGGCGAGGCGAGACAGTTGGCTCGGGTGCATATGCACGCGTTGACAGGTACGTTTCTGCATGATCGTAAATCGTTAATGCCCTTGGTTTGCAAGGGAATTGGTGGCCATCGCGTTGTGGTGAGGGTTGTCGATTGGCGGGCGGCTGCCGAATGCCCGAAGTTTCGAAGAGGTCTCAACTCACCTGCACGAGGGATGCGCGCCACGGCGCGAGCCACCGGCGCGCGGCCTGGCGGGGAGCGCTCCCCCTCCGCGTGCGCCGGTGGGTCGCCCCATCCGCGCAGGTGCGGGGGCTGTGCCGGACGGATGCCCATGGCTCTTCGCAGGGGCGCCGAATCCTCATAAGGTGAGCAGTATTCGGATGGACGGAAATGGTCGAGGAGGACCCTGCGGTGAGCGAGACGAGCCCCAAGCTGCGCGCCGAGCTGGACGGCATCCCCACCTACAAGCCCGGCAAGCCCGCGGCCGCCGGTGGCCCGGTCGCGTACAAGCTGTCCTCCAACGAGAACCCGTACCCGCCGCTGCCGGGTGTGATGGAGAGCGCGATCGCCGCCGCCGGGAGCTTCAACCGCTACCCCGACATGGCGTGCACCGGACTGATGAACGAGCTGGCCGACCGGTTCGGCGTGCCGGTCTCCCACCTCGCCACCGGCACGGGGTCGGTCGGTGTCGCCCAGTCCCTGCTCCAGTCCACATCGGGCCCCGGCGACGAGGTCATCTACGCCTGGCGTTCCTTCGAGGCGTACCCGATCATCACCCAGATCAGTGGCGCCACCTCCGTCCGGGTGCCGCTGACCTCCGGCGAGGTGCACGACCTCGACGCGATGGCCGACGCGATCACCGACAAGACCCGGCTGATCTTCGTCTGCAACCCCAACAACCCGACCGGCACGGTGGTCCGCCGGGCCGAGCTGGAACGATTCCTCGACCGCGTGCCGTCGGACGTGCTGGTGGTCCTGGACGAGGCGTACCGGGAGTTCATCCGCGACGCCGATGTGCCGGACGGGATCGAGATCTACCGGGACCGCCCGAATGTGGCGGTGCTGCGCACCTTCTCCAAGGCGTACGGGCTCGCCGGGCTGCGGGTCGGCTTCGCCGTCGCCCACGAGCCGGTGGCGGCGGCGCTGCGCAAGACCGCCGTCCCGTTCGGCGTGAGCCAGCTCGCCCAGGACGCGGCGGTCGCGTCGCTGCGGGCCGAGGACGAACTGCTCGGCCGTGTCGGCGCGTTGGTGGGCGAGCGCGCCCGGGTGTACGAGGGCCTGGTCGGCCAGGGCTGGACCGTGCCCGAGACGCAGGCGAACTTCGTCTGGCTGCGCCTGGGCGAGCGTACGGTCGACTTCGCCGCGGCGTGCGAGGCGGCCGGTGTGGTGGTCCGGCCGTTCGCGGGCGAGGGCGTACGCGTCACGATCGGCGAGACCGAGGCCAACGACCTCTTCCTGAAGGTCGCCGAGGGCTTCCGCAAGGCGAACTGAGCGCTTCGCTGGAAGTGCGGTGACTTTCGGCTGCGGGTCATCTGTGGCTGGTCGCGCAGTTCCCCGCGCCCCTTGTCGGGCGTCCGGTACCGCCCCGGACTTCCACAGGGCTGCTCAGCCGGGCGGATCAAGCCCTAGGGCCTGTCCGGTGGATCTTGCCTGGGACGCACCGAAACGGCGTCCTGGACCGAAAGCAGCCAGATCCACCGGACAGGCCCTAGACCCGGTCCACCCGGATCGGGTCGCCCGGGCGGACCGTGGCGAGCAGCCGGGGATCTCCGTCGATCCGGCCGACGACATTGCACGGGCTCGCCAGCCGGCACTCCTCGCCGCGTGAGACGGGCGTCGGGCCGAAGGGCAGCGCGAGCGCGTCGCCCTCGGTCCAGAACGCGACCGTGCCCGCCTCCACCACCTGTCGCGCGTCCGCCTCCAGCGCGGGGGAGACCGGCGTGTCGAAGTAGACCTCCTCGCCCCAGGTGCGGGCGGTGGAGGCGATCGGGAGCACCCCCGCGAGCGCCGCGCTCGTGGGGGTTTCGTCGAGGGTGGCGGTCAGCCGGCCGGCGGGCCACGAGATCCGTATCTGCATGGCCCAGGATTCAACAATATGTTGAAAGCGCTGGGAAGAGGCGTCTCACAGGGCGTCCAGGCGCCTGGCCGACACCTGCCGAGCCTGCGGAGTCAAAAGGGGTACCCCCGCTTCAAGGTCGCGAAAGCGTGTGCGCCATAATTGCTTGTGAATGTGAACGCGTTCACAAGCGCGCCCTGATTGATCCCGTAATCAGTGGGATTGGAGGGGCAGGCTGCCGCTGTGACGGCGATGTAAGGAGAAGCGACGTGGATCTGGCTCTGGCGCCGGAAACCCTGGCGCGATGGCAGTTCGGCATCACCACCGTCTATCACTTCCTCTTCGTCCCCCTGACGATCTCGCTCGCCGCGCTCACCGCGGGCCTGCAGACCGCCTGGGTGCGCACGGAGAACGAGAAGTACCTCAGAGCGACCAAGTTCTGGGGCAAGCTCTTCCTGATCAACATCGCGATGGGTGTCGTCACCGGCATCGTCCAGGAGTTCCAGTTCGGCATGAACTGGTCCGACTACTCGCGGTTCGTCGGCGACGTCTTCGGTGCGCCGCTCGCCTTCGAGGCGCTGATCGCGTTCTTCTTCGAGTCCACCTTCATCGGGCTGTGGATCTTCGGCTGGGACAAGCTCCCCAAGAAGATCCACCTCGCCTGCATCTGGATGGTCTCGATCGGCACCATCCTCTCCGCGTACTTCATCCTGGCCGCCAACTCCTGGATGCAGCACCCGGTCGGCTACAAGCTCAACAAGGCCACCGGGCGCGCGGAGCTCACCGACTTCTGGCACGTCCTGACCCAGGACACCACCCTGGTCGTCGTCTTCCACACGCTCACGGCGGCCTTCCTCACCGGCGGCGCGTTCATGGTCGGCGTCTCCGCCATCCATCTGCGCCGCAAGAAGCACATCCCGGTGATGCGTACATCGCTCCGGCTCGGCCTGGTCACCCTGGTGATCGGCGGGATCCTCACGGCCGTCAGCGGTGACCAGCTCGGCAAGGTGATGTTCAAGCAGCAGCCCATGAAGATGGCCGCGGCCGAGGCGCTATGGGACGGCGACACGTCGGCGCCCTTCTCGATATTCGCCTACGGAGACGTGGCCAAGGGCCACAACAGCGTCGAGATCTCGGTCCCGGGTCTGCTGTCCTTCCTCGCCGACAACAACTTCTCCTCGTACGTTCCCGGCATCAACGACGTGAACAAGCAGGAGCAGCAGAAGTACGGGCCCGGCGACTACCGGCCCAACATCCCGGTCACCTTCTGGGGTTTCCGCTGGATGATCGGCTTCGGCATGACGTCCTTCGCGATCGGCGCCGTGGGCCTCTGGCTCACCCGCAAGAAGTTCATGCTGGCGCCCGGGCTGAGGACCGGCGACGACGAAGTGCCGCATCTGGTCCTCTTCCGGAACAAGGCGCTCGGCTCCCGGCTGACCCGGTGGTACTGGTTCGCCGCCGTCTGGACGCTCGGCTTCCCGCTGATCGCCAACTCCTGGGGCTGGATCTTCACCGAGATGGGCCGTCAGCCCTGGGTCGTCTACGGCGTCCTGCGCACCAAGGACGCGGTCTCCCCCGGTGTCTCGCAGGGCGAGGTCCTCACCTCGATGATCGTCTTCACGCTGCTCTACGCCGTCCTCGCGGTGATCGAGGTCCGGCTGCTCGTGAAGTACGTCAAGGCCGGACCGCCCGAGCTCACCGAGTCCGACCTCAACCCGCCCACCAAGATCGGCGGGGACGACCACGACCCCGACCGGCCGATGGCCTTCTCGTACTGAGGCTGAGGAGATCGAGGCATGGAACTCCACGACGTCTGGTTCGTACTCATCGCCGTCCTGTGGACCGGCTACTTCTTCCTGGAGGGCTTCGACTTCGGGATCGGGATCCTGACGAAGCTGCTGGCCCGCGACCGCAAGGAGAAGCGGGTCCTGATCAACACGATCGGGCCCGTCTGGGACGGCAACGAGGTGTGGCTGCTCACGGCCGGCGGCGCCACGTTCGCCGCGTTCCCCGAGTGGTACGCCACACTCTTCTCCGGCTTCTATCTGCCGCTGCTGATCATCCTGGTCTGCCTGATCGTGCGCGGAGTCGCCTTCGAGTACCGGGCGAAGCGGCCGGAGGACAAGTGGCAGCGCAACTGGGAAGAGGCCATCTTCTGGACCTCGCTGATCCCGGCGTTCCTCTGGGGCGTGGCCTTCGGCAACATCGTGCACGGCGTCAAGATCGACGCGCACAAGGAGTACGTGGGCACCTTCTGGGACCTGCTGAACCCGTACGCGATCCTCGGCGGACTGGTGACGCTGTTCCTGTTCACCTTCCACGGCTCGGTCTTCGCTTCTCTGAAGACCGTCGGTGACATCCGGGAGCGGTCGCGGGCACTGGCGCTGAAGCTCGGCCTGGTGACAGCCGTGCTGGCCCTCGGGTTCCTGATCTGGACGCAGGTCTCACGCGGGGACACCAAGAGCCTGGTCGCGATGGTCGTGGCGGTTGTCGCCCTGGTCGGCGCGATCGGGACGATCAAGGCGGGCCGCGAGGGCTGGTCGTTCGCGCTGTCGGGCATCACCATCGCCGCCGCCGTGGCGATGCTGTTCCTGACGCTCTTCCCGAACGTCATGCCGTCCTCGCTGAACGACGGATGGAACCTCACGGTCTCCAACGCCTCGTCCAGTCCGTACACCCTGAAGATCATGACCTGGTGTGCGGGCATCGCGACGCCGGTCGTGCTGCTCTACCAGGGCTGGACGTACTGGGTGTTCCGCAAGCGGATCGGCACCCAGCACATCGCCGACGCGCACTGAGTCTGAAAGGGGGCCATGTTTCACGTGAAACATGGCCCCCTGGCCCTTCGAGGGGATGTTTCACGTGAAACCGATCGATCCGCGGCTGCTCCGATACGCCCGTGCCACCCGCCTCTTCCTCGGGGCCGTCGTCGGCCTCGGTCTGGTCGGGGCCGGGCTGGTCGTCGCGCAGGCGATGCTCATCGCCGAAGTGGTGGTGGGGGCGTTCCAGCACGACCTCGACGCGGCCGGGCTGCGGACTCCCCTGCTGCTTCTCGCGGGGGTCGCGGTCGGACGGGGGCTGGTGTCATGGCTGACCGAACTCGCCGCGCACCGGGCGAGCGCGGCGGTCAAGTCGGAGCTGCGCGGGCGGCTCCTTGAGCGGGCGGCACAGCTGGGGCCGGAGTGGCTGAGCGGACAGCGCACCGGTTCGCTGGTCGCGCTGGCCACCCGGGGAGTGGACGCGCTCGACGACTACTTCGCGCGCTATCTGCCGCAGCTGGGCCTCGCGGTGGTGGTACCCGTGGCGGTGCTGGCGAGGATCGTCACCGAGGACTGGGTGTCGGCCGCGACCATCGTGGTCACCCTCCCGCTGATCCCCCTGTTCATGGCGCTCATCGGCTGGGCGACCCAGGCACAGACGGACCGCCAGTGGAGGCTGCTCTCACGTTTGTCGGGGCACTTCCTGGACGTGGTCGCCGGACTGCCGACGCTGAAGGTGTTCGGCCGGGCCAAGGCGCAGGCCGAGTCGATCCGCACGATCACCTCGCAGTACCGCCGGGCCACGCTGAAGACCCTGCGGATCGCGTTCCTGTCGTCGTTCGCCCTTGAGCTCCTCGCGACCCTGTCGGTGGCGCTGGTCGCCGTCGGCATCGGCATGCGACTGGTACACGGGGACATGGACCTCTACACGGGCCTGGTGATCCTGGTCCTCGCGCCCGAGGCGTATCTGCCGCTGCGGCAGGTCGGGGCGCAGTACCACGCGGCGGCGGAGGGACTTGCGGCCGCCGAGGAGATCTTCGAGGTGCTGGAGACCCCGCTGCCCGAGGGCGGTACGGGGGCGGTACCGGCCGGTCCCGTACGGATCGAGGTCGACGGGGTGACGGTTCGCCATCCGGGCCGTACGCAGCCGTCGTTGGATGCGGCAACGCTGGTGGTGGAGCCGGGCGAGACGGTCGCCCTGACGGGGCCGAGCGGGGTCGGGAAGTCGACGCTGCTCAGTGCGGTGCTGGGGTTCGTGACGCCGGACGAGGGCCGGGTGCGGATCGCCGGTACCGATCTCGCGGGGCTCTCGCTGGAGCGGTGGCGGGAGCGGGTGGCCTGGGTCCCCCAGCGGCCGCACCTGTTCGCGGGGACCATCGCTGAGAACGTACGGCTGGCCCGGCCCGACGCGGACGACGCGGCGGTCCGGGACGCCCTGCGTGAGGCCGGCGCGCTGGAGTTCGTCACGGCGCTGCCCGAAGGCGCCGGGACGGAGCTCGGGGAAGGCGGCGCGGGACTGTCGGCCGGCCAGCGCCAACGCCTCGCGCTGGCACGGGCGTTCCTCGCGGACCGGCCGGTCCTGCTGCTCGACGAGCCGACGGCGGCGCTGGACGGCGAGACCGAGGCGGGCATCGTCGAGGCGGTACGGAGGCTGTCGGCGGGCCGCACGGTACTGCTCGTGGTGCACCGGCCGGCGCTGCTCGCGGTCGCGGACCGGGTGGTCGAGCTGCGGCCCGTGGCGGGCGTGGAAAGCACGTCGGCGCGGGCCGCGGTGTCCGGTCCGGCCGGGGAGCGGGCGCCTGTGGCAGTCCCGAAGGCTTCGGACGACGGGCCGGTGCCGGATCCCAGCCGGGAAGGCGTCTCCCGGAACGTGCTCGCGCGGGTGCGCGAAACCGCCCGTGGGCTGCGCGGGCGCCTCGCCCTCGCGCTGCTGCTGGGGGCGCTGGCGCTCGGGTCGGCCGTGGGGCTGATGGCCGTGTCCGGGTGGCTCATCTCGCGAGCCTCCGAACAGCCGCCGGTGCTCTATCTGATGGTGGCCGTGACGGCGACGAGGGCGTTCGGCATCGGTCGGGCGGTGTTCCGGTACGCCGAGCGGCTGGTGTCCCACGACGCGGTGCTGCGGATGCTCGCCGAGGTGCGGGTCGCGGTCTACCGCAGGCTGGAGCGGATCGCCCCGGCCGGGCTGCGCACCACTCGGCGCGGCGATCTGCTGTCCCGACTGGTCGCGGACGTCGACGAGTTGCAGGACTACTGGCTCCGCTGGGCGCTGCCCGCCGCAGTGGCGGTCGTCGTCTCGGTGGCCGCCTCGGGCTTCACCGCCTGGCTGCTGCCGGAGGCGGGGGCCGTGCTGGCGGCCGGGCTGCTGGTCGCCGGGGTCGCGGTGCCGATGGTCAGCGGTGCCTGTGCGCGACGGGCCGAGCGTCAACTGGCGCCCGCGCGCGGCCTGCTGGCGACACGGGTGGTCGATCTGCTCACCGGAACAGGTGAGTTGGCGGTGGCGGGTGCGCTCGGCCGCCGCACTCGGGAGGTCAAGGACGCCGACTCGGCGCTGACCCGGATCGCGTCGCGGGGCGCCGCCGCCACCGCGCTCGGCAGCGGGCTGTCCGCGCTGGTCTGCGGGCTGACCGTGGCCTGCGCCGCCCTGGTCGGCGTGCAGGCGGTCGGCGCCGGACGGCTGGACGGGGTGCGGCTCGCCGTCGTGGTGCTGGTGCCCCTCGCCGCGTTCGAGGCCGTCAGCGGCCTGCCCCTGGCCGTACAGGCGCGCCAGCGCGTGCGGCGGAGCGCGGAACGTGTCTACGAAGTGCTCGACGCTCCCGTGCCCGTACGGGAGCCGGAGGTGCCGGCCACCGCGCCGACGTCGCCGTTCCCGCTGGAGGTGCGCGGGCTGAGTGCCCGCTACGAAGGACAGAACCGGGACGCGCTCGGCGACTTCGCCCTGACGCTCACCCCGGGAAAGCGCGTCGCCGTCGTCGGGCCGTCCGGCTCCGGCAAGACCACCCTCGCCCAGGTGCTCCTGCGCTTCCTGGACGCGCGGCAGGGCACGTACCGGATCGGCGGCACGGACGCGACGGCGCTGGCGGGCGACGACGTGCGCCGTGTCGTCGGGCTGTGCGCCCAGGACGCCCACATCTTCGACAGCTCCGTACGGGAGAACCTGCGGCTCGCCAACACCGGGGCCGGGGAGGAGGAGATGCGGGAGGCGCTGGCGGCGGCCCGGCTGCTCGACTGGGTGGACGGTCTGCCCGACGGCCTCGACACGCTCGTCGGGGAACACGGCGCACGGCTCTCCGGAGGCCAGCGTCAACGGCTCGCGCTGGCTCGCGCGCTGCTCGCCGACTTCCCCGTGCTCGTTCTGGACGAACCCGCCGAGCATCTGGACCTGGCGACGGCCGACGCGCTCAGCGCGGACCTGCTGCGCGCCACTCAAGGCCGGACGACCGTGCTGATCACCCACCGGCTGCGCGGCCTGGAGGCTGTCGACGAGGTCGTCGTGCTCGACGGGGGCCGCATCGCGCAGCGTGGGGCGTACGACGATCTCGCACTGGTCGACGGGGCGCTGCGGCGGATGCTGGAGCGGGAACGCGAGAGCGACCTCCTTCAGGAGGCCAGGACGGCCTGAGTGCCGTCTCCCGTACGGGCATGGGCTTTTCGGGGTACGAGCCCTTCGCCCGGCACGTCCGCCGCGTGGCCCGACTTTCCCCGTCAAATGGGACTTACTAGGCTCAAGGGCATGTCAGTGCCGGATCCGAAGGACCCCCAGGACATCGAGGACCATGACGCGCTCGAAGCGGCGACCCGGGCCACCCGAAGTCTGCAGGGCCTGTCCACCGAGCTCACCGCGCGCGTGCCGCAGCTTCTGGAGGCGATGCGTTCCGTCGGCACCGGCCTGGAACTGCACTCCACGCTCGACCGGATCTGCGGGACGGCCGCCGAGCTGGCGGACGCCCGGTACGCCGCGATCGGCGTCGTCGACGAGACGCGGCAGGGCCTGTCGGACTTCGTGACGTACGGCATCGCGCCCGAGGACGCGGCGGCGATCGGCCGTCGCCCCGACGGGCATCGGGGGTTGCTCGGCTGGCTGATCCATCACCCCGAGCCGCTGCGGCTCGCCGAGATCTCCGCCGATCCGCGCTCGGCGGGCTTCCCCCCGAACCATCCGCCGATGCGGACCTTCCTGGGCGTCCCCATCCGGGTGCAGGGCGAGATCTTCGGCAACCTCTATCTGACGGAGAAGAAGAACGGCGCCGAGTTCAACGACTACGACCTGCACATGGTGCGGGTGCTCGCCACCGAGGCGGGCATCGCGATCGGCAACGCCCGGCTGTACGAGGCGGCGCGCCAGCGCGAGCGGTGGATCGACGGTTCGGTCGCCGTCACCACCGCACTGCTCTCCGGCGGTGACGCGGACGACGCCTTGGAGGTCGTCGCCGAGCAGGCCCGCCACCTCGCCGACTCGGCCGCCGGGATCGTCCTGCTGCCCTCCGAGGAGGGCGGTCTGGAGATCGTCGCGGTCTCCTCGGACGACCCCGGCACGTCGCTGGGCGTCGTGATCCCCCCGGAGAGCCCGGTCGTGTCGACTCTCCTGGACGGCGAGGCCGTCTTCGTGGACGACGCGGCCACCGACCCCCGGATGATCACCAAGCTGGCCCAGCGGTACGGGCCGAGCATGATGCTGCCGCTGCACAGCGGGGGTCGGGTGCTGGGTGCGCTGGCCACGCCCCGCGCGCGTGGTGGCCGTCCGTTCACCGAGGCCGAACGGACGCTGGCCACCCAGTTCGCCTCGCAGGCGGCGCTCGCGCTGATGATGGCGGAGGCACAGCGCGACCGGGAGCGGCTCGCGGTCTACGAGGACCGCGACCGGATCGCCCGCGACCTCCACGACCTCGTCATCCAGCGGCTGTTCGCCACCGGAATGATGCTGGAGGGCGCCCAGCGCAAGTCGGTCGTGCCCGAGGTGCAGGTCGGCGTCGGCAAGGCCGTCGACGAACTGGACGTCACCATCCAGGAGATCCGCACGGCGATCTTCGCGCTCCAGCAGGGACCCGCCGAGGCGCCGTCCGGTCTGCGCACCCGGGTGCTGCGCGAGATCAACATGGCCGCCGTGCCGCTCGGCTTCAAGCCCGCACACCGCTTCGTCGGGCCGGTCGACGCCCTGGTGGGCGAGCTCACCGGCAAGAACCTCATCGCGGCCCTGCGCGAGGCCCTGTCCAACGCCTTCCGGCACGCCGGGGCATCCCGTATCGAGGTCGTCGTGGATGCCACCGCCGAGCTGCCGGACGGCACAACGGGCGTACGTCTGACGGTCGCCGACGACGGCATCGGCATCCCGGAGGGCGGCCGCCGCAGCGGACTGCGGAACCTCGCGCGGCGTGCCGAGGCGCTGGGCGGATCGAGTACCCACGGACCCGGCATCGGGGAGGACGGCCGGGGCACGACGGTGGTGTGGGAGGCCCCGCTCTAGGGTGCTGTCCGGTGGATCAGCAGGCCGCCTTCGGTGCGGGCCGCGGCTTGGCCGCAAGCCCGGTAAGCCCGGTGCCTGTAGGCCACTTGGGGGCGCCACTCGGGACGAGAGGTGTGTTTCACGTGAAACATGCCCCGGCCGCGCGACGATCCGGACATGCGTCTCGGACACCGGTGCAGGGCCCTCGCGCTGGTCCTGTGTGTCCTCGGCGGGCCGCTCACCTCCGCCGCCACGGCCGACGACGGACCCGATGTGCCCAGCACGAGCGCGGCCGTGGCGCGGCTGTACATGGATGCCGCCAACGCGACCACCGCGTACGAACAGGGCAGACGGGCCGCCGAGGCGCAGCGGACGAAGGCGGAGCACTTCGACCGGCTCCTCGCGGAGCGGCGGCACGATCTCGACCGGCTTCACGCGGACATGGGCCGGGTGGCCCGCGCCCAGTACCGGACCGGCGGCACCATCGCGTACACCGCGCAGCTGCTGCTCGCCGACGACCCGGAGGAGCTGATGCGCGGTCAGCGGCTGGCCTGGCAGGCGGAACTGGCCGTGACCCGGCTCTACGGGAAGGCGCGGCGGGCGGAGGTCCGTCTCACCTCGGCGGAGCGGCGGGCGCAGGCCGCCTGGCGCGACCTGACCGACCGCAGGGATCAGCTCGAACGCATCAAGAGGTCGGTCGCCGCACGCTTGGAGGAGGCGCGCTGGGAGCTTCAGGGCGAGGCCGACCGAAGCGTCGCGGCAGGTCAGTGCCGTGGTGCGGTACGCCTTGAGGACCCGCCCGAGACCCGCCCCACCGGTGCGTGGGTGGCCCCGGTCCAGACGTACCGGCTCTCGGCGGGCTTCGACAGCGCGGGCGACCACTGGGCGCACCGCCACACCGGCCAGGACTTCGCGGTGGACATCGGGACGCCGGTGCGGGCGGTCGGCGCGGGCCGGGTCGTCTCGGTCTCCTGTGGCGGCGGCTTCGGGATCGAGGTGATCATCGCTCACCCCGGCGGCTACTACTCCCAGTACGCCCATCTGGCGGCGGTGACCGTGGACCAGGGCGACCGGGTGAGCACCGGCCAGTGCATCGGCCAGGCGGGCACCACCGGCAACTCGACCGGGCCGCACCTCCACTTCGAGATCCGGCTCACCCCGGAAATGGGCTCGGCGGTCGATCCGGTCCCGTGGCTGAGCGAGCGCGGTGTGACACTGCGAAGCACCCCGGCCGAGGGGGAACCGGACGAGTCGTGAGGCCGGGGCGGCTCAGAGCGAGTCGATGATCCGCTCGATGACGACCGCCACGCCGTCGTCGTTGTTGGCGACGGTGCGCCCGGAGGCGGCGGCGAGCACGTCCGGGTGGGCGTTGCCCATGGCGTACGACGTGCCCGCCCAGGTCAGCATCTCGACGTCATTGGGCATGTCGCCGAAGGCGACGACCTCGGCGGGCGTGATGCCGCGCTCCGCGCAGCACAGTTCGAGCGTGGACGCCTTGGAGACGCCCGGGCCGCTGATCTCCAGGAGCGCGGTCGGGCTGGACCGGGTGATCTCGGCGCGGGAGCCCACGGCCGTACGGGCCAGGGCGAGGAAGTCGTCGGGCGTGAGCTCGGGGTGGTGGGCGAGGACCTTGAGGATGTGGTCGTCGGCCGCGTCGGCGTCCTCGGCCAGCAGCTTCTCCGCGGGCCCGATGCTGGTGGCCGCGTCCATGAACATCGGCGGATAGGCGGGCTCATGGTGTATCCCGCCGGTCTGCTCGACGGCGAAGGAGGCGCCGGGGGCGGCGGCGCGCAGAATCTCGACGACCTCCCGGGCGGTGGCGCGCTCCAGCGGGCGGACCTTGACGAACCGGTGCTCGCCCGGCCCGCCGTGCAGATCGACGACGGCCGCGCCGTTGCCGCAGATGGCCAGGCCGTGGCCGTGCACATGGGCACTGACGACGTCCATCCACCGGGCGGGCCGGCCGGTGACGAAGAAGACCTCGATCCCCGCCTTCTCGGCCGCCGCGAGCGCGGCGATCGTACGGTCCGAGACGGTCTTGTCGTCGCGCAGCAGGGTGCCGTCGAGATCGGTCGCGATGAGGCGGGGGACGGCGGGGGCGGGGCGCTCGGCAGGGGCAGGCTCGGTAGCTGAGGTCACAGGTTCATTGTCACGTACACGAGCGCACGGGCGTGCGACACAGCGCACATCTGAGTGCATGCGCCGGGTCGGATGGGGCGTAGGGGGCGCATGAGGCGTACGGGTGGGCGCTCGGGGGGCGTCGCCGCCTCGACTGTCTCCCGGCCCCGGCCGTCAGCAGCCGTCCAGTGGTCGGCGGCCCGCGGCCGTATGAGCATCGTGACGGCTCCCTGAGTGGCACATCACGGCTCCATGAGTGTCGGAGGGAGACGTTAGTGTCGTACGT
Source organism: Streptomyces sp. NPDC048696 (assembly GCF_043198895.1). NCBI lineage: Bacteria > Bacillati > Actinomycetota > Actinomycetes > Kitasatosporales > Streptomycetaceae > Streptomyces > Streptomyces sp. NPDC048696. Next base: position 486,977 of record NZ_JBICVJ010000003.1, read on the forward strand.
ATGCGTCTGAGCACTGTGATTCTTCCGGTACGCCGCTGGCACGACGGCGGTCGCGACGAGTGGCTGCGAGCCGAGGAGCTGGGCTTCCACACCGCGTACACCTACGACCACCTGTCCTGGCGGACGTTCCGCGACGGGCCGTGGTTCGGCGCGGTGCCGACGCTGACCGCCGCTGCCGCCGCGACCTCCCGGATGCGGCTCGGCACGCTGGTCACCTCGCCGAACTTCCGGCACCCCGTGACCCTCGCCAAGGACCTGATCACCCTCGACGACGTGTCGAACGGCCGGATCACGCTCGGCATCGGGGCGGGCGGCAACGGCTTCGACGCCACCGCGCTCGGGCAGGAGGCGTGGACGCCGCGCGAGCGGGCCGACCGCTTCGCCGAGTTCGTGCCGCTCCTGGACCGGCTGCTCACCGAGGACGCGGTGACGCACGAGGGCGCCCTGTACTCGGCGGTCGAGGCGCGCAACATCCCGGGCTGTGTGCAGCGGCCGCGGCTGCCGTTCGCGGTGGCGGCGACCGGTCCGCGCGGGCTGAAGCTGGCGGCGCGGCACGGCCAGGCGTGGGTGACGACGGGCGACCCGAAGCTCTTCGAGTCGGGCACGCCCGAGCAGTCGGTCGAGGCCGTCCGCGGCCAGATCAAGAAGCTCGGTGAGGCCTGCGACGACATCGGCCGTGAGGTGGACGAGCTGGACAAGATCCTGCTCACCGGCTTCACGCCGGAGCCCGGCCGGGTCCTGGAGTCGCTCGACTCCTTCGTCGACTTCGCGGGCCGGCACTTCGAGCTCGGCATCACGGAGATCGTCCTGCACGCGCCGATCCCGGACTCGGACTTCGCCGCCGACCGGAAGGTGTTCGAGCAGATCGCCCTGGAGGGGCTGGCGCAGCTGCGCTGACGCCGGAGCCCCCGGGCGGCTCTCCTCGCGTGCTCGCCCCCGCTCAGCTCTTCGCGCGTACGCGTCCGCTCAGCCAGGGCGTGAGCGTGCCGCCGAGAACGATCTCCTTGTACGTCTCGTCGCCGGGCAGCGGCACGACCAGCCACCAGCCCGGCGGGAAGAAGCGGCCCTTGACGTAGGCGAGGCCGCCGTAGACCGAGCGGAGGAAGGCGGGGACCGCGTCGCGCGGTACGTCGTTGAACTCCACACCGTCGACGGTGATCTTCGCGTCGTCCTCGGCGAAGACCTGCACGGTGACGGCGGGCGAGCCGCCGAGCTCCACGAACGCCTCGTGCGGCAGCGAGCCGTCCGGGTCCAGCACGGCGAAGGCGCCGGACGACGTGCGGCGCGAGGAGCGGTCGGCGCCGATGTCGTCGGTGACCTCGACGGCGAGGTTGTACGCGCTCGCGATCTCGCGGATCGCGGTGACCGCGCTCTCGGTGCTGGGCAGATGCGGATGGGCCATGCGGTCGATCATGTCAGCCGGCGCCTGCGGGTGCCCGCGGATGCGCCTGCGGTCGGCGGCAGGGGAGTCGATCGCGTCAGCTCGGTGCGCCGACCAGGGTCAGCCGGGGAAGCGGAGATACCTCGGCGGTACGGAGCCGGTGAGCCAGACCCCGTTGGCGCTGACCCGGAAGACATGGCCGTCCCGGCGCATCGCCGCGGCGTCCACGCTCAGTACGACCGGACGGCCGCGCCGGGCACCGACCCGGGTCGCGGTCTCGCGGTCGGCCGAGAGATGGACATGGTGGCGGGCCATGGGCCGCAGCCCCTCGGCCCGGATCGCGTCCAGACTGCGGGGCACGGTGCCGTGATAGAGGTACGCGGGCGGCTCGGCGTCCGGGAGATCCAGGTCGACCTCGACGGTGTGCCCCTGGCTGGCCCTGATCCGGTCGCCCTCGACCGCGAACCGGCGCTTGTCGTTGACGGCCACGACGTGGTCGAGCTCGGCGCGGGTGATGGGGAAGTGGTGCGCCGCCGCCGCGCGCAACAGGGTGTCGATCTCCACCCAGCCGTGCGGATCGAGAGTGATCCCGATCCGCTCGGGCCGGTGGCGCAGGTGTTTCGACAGGTACTTGGACACCTTCACGGTGCGTCTGTCGTTGTCCGTCCGGTCCGACGTCCGGTCCGACGTCCGGTCCGATGTCCTGTCCGGCGTTACGTCCAGTGTTCTGTCCGGTGTTTCGCTCATGCGGCCAGGGTGCCGGGGCGGCGGAGCCCAGGCACGCCAATTTCCCGCGTGAGCCGGGCGCTACGGCCCACGCCGGGTTCGCCGTGCCCGCCTTCATTACCGCCAAGTACCCGGAGCGCGCCGGAGCTGCCGTGTGGCCTGCCAAGTGACGCCAATCACGTCTCGATGACGGTCAGTTAGGTTTGATCCACAGACAAGTGCGGTTATCCACAGGGCTTGTGGCTAATCTGTGGACAAGTGGTGGGCTGTGAGGGCATCCAACGTGCGGGCCTGAACCTCGCGTTGGGCCGCGGCGGAGATGAACGCCGTGACGTTCTCCGAGCCGACCAGGGACTCGACCGCGCTGACGGTGTCCGCCGGAAGGGCGACCGGCCGGGGGTCGGGGCCGCTTGGGGCGATCGGGTCCGCGGCGCCGAGGTGGCGCTGGAGATGGCGCGTGGCGAACAGGCGCATGGCGCGGGCGAGTTCGGCGTCCACGGTCTGCTGGGCCAGGGGGCGAAGCCGACGTACGAGCCCGGCGGCCTCGGCGGCGTCGGCGTCGGTCGGCGGGCGGTGGCCCAGATAGCGGGCGAAGACGTGTTCCGTGGTGAAGTCGAGGAAGCGGGCCGCGATGTGCTCGACCTGGCCGCGCAGTTCGCGCAGATGCCCGGAGATGGCGCCCAGGGGGACACCGGCGGCATAGAGCTCGGCGGCCACCGCGAGCTCCTGGGGGCTGGGGACCAGGAACTCGCTGTCGTTGCCGGGGATGCGTTCCAGGATGCCGAGTTCGACCGCGTCGCGGACGGCCTGCTCGTCGGGCACGCCGCCGAAGGTGGCGTCCAGATCGGCGCGGGAGATCCGGGCGGCCTCCTCGTCGGTCCAGGGGCCGCTGACCTCGGCGACCAGGCCGAGGACACCGCCGAGACCGCGTCCCGCGTCCCAGGCCTCCAGGAGCTCCTTGATGGAGGCGAGGGTGTAGCCGCGGTCCAGCAGATCGGCGATCTGGCGCAGCCGGGCCAGATGCGTGTCGCCGTACACATTGGACCGGCCGCGCCGCTCGGGCCGGGGCAGCAGACCCCGGTCCTGGTAGGCGCGGATCGTACGGACCGTGGCGCCGCTCGCGTGGGCCAGATCCTCGATCCGGTACTCGGCGGACGACTGGACGGAGGGCTGAGACGAGGACTGAACCGAAGGGTGGAGCGACGGCTGACCCGAAGGCTCGACCGGCGACTGGGCCGTCACCTGGACCGGCAGATGGACCGACGACGCGGACGACTGTACTGCTGGCTGTCCGGACACACCGTCTCCCTTACCCCAGGGCGGCACGGCCCACCGCACCCGCCGCCGCGCGGGCCGCCGGCGAGGTCGCGAGATATTCGACGGCCTTGCGCAGGGAGCCCTCCTGCGAGGGATGGTACGACCGCCGGAAGTAGCGGGGTATGGCCGTGCCGAGCTCCTTCCAGCTGGGCAGCAGACCCTTGTGGACGGCCCGGTTGTGCTCACGCAGTGAGTAGCGCAGCCGGCCGGCGAGTTGGGGGTCGTGGCGGATGAGGTAGTGGGCGCCCCAGACCCAGAGCCAGAGCAGGACCGGGGCGGCCCAGGCCATCCCGTAGACGCGGCGGGCGTACAGGGGCAGGCCCTCGCCGCCGCAGTGCTGGTACATGTCGAAGGCGACGGCGCGGTGTTCGACCTCCTCGGCGCCGTGCCAGCGCAGCAGGTCGAGCATGACGGGGTCGCAGCCGGCCCGGTCGAGGGCTTCGGCGTGCAGTACCCAGTCGCCCAGGACCGCCGTGAACTGCTCGATCGCGGCGATCAGCGAGAGGCGGAAGCGCAGCCACTCCTGGGTCGGTATCGGCGCCCCGAACGGGGGCCGCTCGCCGAGGAGTTTGTCGAAGAGGAAGTCGACGTGCCGGGTATAGGAGGTGGTGTCGAGCCGCTGCTCGGCGAGGTGGTCGAGGACGTGGGCGTGCTGGACGCTGTGGGTGGCCTCCTGGCCCATGAAACCCTTGACGTCCTTGAGCAGCACCGGGTCGGTGACCAGCGGAAGGGCTTCCTTGAAGACCTTCACGAACCAGCGTTCGCCCGCCGGGAGCAGCAGGTGGAGCACATTGATGACATGGGTGGCGGTGGGCTCGTCGGGTATCCAGTGCAGCGGGGTCTCGTGCCAGTCGAACGAGACCCGGCGCGGAGTGATCCGGTAGTGGTCCGGGCCCGCGCCGTCGAGGCGCTCGGTGCTCACAGCGGCGGCTCCAATCGGGCTATCGCGCGCAGGGTGCGGGGGGCGAAGCGGGACATGAGGTGGGCGCCGCGGGCCTCCGGCGTCACCGGCACCACGGCCTGGTTCTTCACCACCGCGCGCAGGATCGCCGAAGCGACCTTCTCCGGCGGATAGTTGCGCAGGCCGTACAGCCGGGCGGACTTCTTCTGGCGGCGCTTCTCCTCCGCCTCGTCGGTCCCGGCGAAGCGTGCGGTGGAGGTGATGTTGGTGTTGACGAAGCCGGGGCAGATCGCGCTGACGCCGATGCCCTGCCCGGCCAGCTCGGCGCGCAGGCACTCGCTGAGCATCAGGACGGCGGCCTTGGTCGTCGAATACGCGGGGAGTGCCTTGGAGGGCTGGTAGGCGGCGGCCGAGGCGGTGTTGACGATGTGGCCGCCCTGGCCGCGCTCGGCCATCTGCTTGCCGAAGATCCGGCAGCCGTGGATGACGCCCCACAGATTGACGTCGAGGACCTTCTTCCAGTCCTCGGTGGTGGTGTCGAAGAACGAGCCGGACAGGCCGATCCCGGCGTTGTTCACCAGGACGTCGACGATCCCGTACTCGGCGGCGACCTTCTCGGCGAGCTTCTCCATCGCCTGCTCGTCGGCGACGTCGACCGTCTCGGCCCAGGCCTGGGGAGCGCCGATGAGCCGCGACATCTCGGCGGTCCGGGCCGCGCCCTCGGCGTCCCGGTCCACGGCGACGACGCGCGCTCCGGCCTCGGCGAACGCGAAGGCGGTGGCCCGGCCGATGCCGCTGGCCGCGCCGGTCACCAGGACCAGCTGGCCGCCGAAGCGGTCGGCGTGGGGGCCGGTGGCGACGGCGTCCTTGGCGCTGACGCCGTCCTCGTTGGCGGTGATGAACTCGGTGATCCAGGCGGCCAGCCGGTCGGGCCGGGTGCGGGGGACCCAGTGCTTGGCGGGCAGGGTGCGACGCACCAACTGGGGCGCCCAGAGCTCAAGGTCGTCGTAGAGCCGCTCGGACAGGAACGCGTCCCCGGTCGGCGTGATCAGCTGGACCGGCACATGCGCGTACGCGTCGGCGCGCGGGCGGCGCAGCCGGGCGCGGACGTTGTCCCGGTAGAGCCAGGCGCCGTGCGCCGCGTCCTGGGGCAGGGAGGCGGTGGGATAGCCGTCGGCCGGGACCTTCTCGACGCGCTCCAGGATCTGCGGCCACCGCTTGCCGAGCGGGCCGCGCCAGGCGAGCTCCGGGAGCACCGGGGTGTGCAGCATGTACACGTACCAGGACTTGGCGCCCTGGCCGAGGAGCTGGCCCACCCGGCGCGGGGTCGGTCGGGTCATCCGGGTCTTGATCCAGTGCCCGAAGTGGTCGAGGGACGGGCCGGACATCGAGGTGAAGGAGGCGATCCGGCCCTCGGTGCGCTTGACCGTGACGAACTCCCAGGACTGCACCGAGCCCCAGTCGTGGCCCACCAGGTGCACCGGCTTGTCGGGGCTCACCGCGTCGACGACCGCCAGGAAGTCATCGGTCAGCTTCTCCAGGGTGAAGCCGCCGCGCAGCGGGGACGGGGCGGTGGATCTGCCGTGTCCGCGTACGTCGTACAGCACCACGTGGAAGCGCTCGGACAGCCGCACGGCGACCTCCGACCACACCTCCTTGCTGTCCGGGTAGCCGTGCACCAGCACGACGGTCGGCTGCTGTGTGTCGCCGAGCTCGGCGACACACAGCTCGATCCCTCCTGTGCGCACCCAGCGCTCGCGCGCGCCCTCGATGCCGTTGCCCGCCCGGTCTCCCACGCTCACGCCGCCTTCTCCTCGGCCCAGCGCCGCACATGCGGCAGGTCGTCGTCCAGCCAGAACGCGCTCTGTTCCGGGTCCTTGGAGTCGGTGACGACCAGGATCTCCTCGAACTTCGCGCCCGTACCCCGGAATCCGAGGTGCGGCTCGACCGCCCACAGCCCCGGCCGGGGCGGGTGGTCGGAGAACTTGTAGGGGCTCCACAGCGGGGACCAGCCGTCCCGGTGGCCGTGCAGCGCGTCGCTCGCCAGGCCCTTCAGGGCCTGGGTGCCGAAGCCGAACACGGTCGGCGACCAGCGGCGCTCCCTGACCTCGTCGATCTTGTGCGCGATCACGCCGAACGGGTAGGCGCGGTGCCGGTTGGCGTACCCCTGGCGGACCATGAGGCGGTCCACGTCCTCGTAGATCTCGCGCAGCGGGCGTTTCTCGCGGACCTCGCGCAGGATCAGCTCCCGGTGCGACTCCAGATCGGCGAGGAGCCGGTCGTGCACGGGGTTGAGCCCCAGGCAGCCCGAGTAGCCGATGTCCGCCGTGAAGCCCTTGTAGACCGGGGCCATGTCGAGGATGAACGGCATCCCCGCCTCCAACCGCCGACCGGTCGGGAAGAACTGGAGCGGGACCTTGAAGTCCACGAACGCGGTGCGGTCCCCGAACCAGGCGAACGGCAGATGGAACCAGTCGCGCACGCCGCGCTCGTGCAGCCACCTGCGCTGCATCCGCGCCGCCTCGCGCTCCGTCACACCCGGCTTGAGCTGGGCCGCGACGGCCTCCGCGCACTCGTACGCGAGACGCTGCACTTCCCTGAACCCGCTGAGCCGCGTGTCGAGTTCAGCATTCACCGCCGTTGGCATCGCGCCCACACCCCTGTCGTCGTACGCGTGCGTAACTTGACACTGATGAATGTGACAATGCCCGGCGGCTACGTCAAGGGCTGTGCGCCTGCCTGTGGACAAGTAGGGGGATGTGAACAACTCCGTGCCCCGTTCGGGGCGCTTTCCCGGGGGTCCGTCACTCTTGCGTAGGGCTTCCCCTAGGGGCCGTACCTCTTGAGTCGCACGTGGATCCAGCCGCCTGGTCTGACGATCGATGTGGCCTGCGCCACTACCGTCGAAGTGTGAATGTGATCGCGACCGAAAGCCTGAGCAAGCGGTTCCCCCGGGTGACCGCGCTTGACCGGCTCTCCTTGGACATCGGGCCCGGTGTGACCGGCCTGGTGGGTGCCAACGGGGCCGGCAAGTCGACGTTGATCAAGATCCTTCTCGGCCTCTCGCCCGCCACCGAGGGCAGTGCCGCCGTGCTGGGTCTCGACGTCGCCACCAGCGGCAGTGCGATCCGCGAGCGGGTCGGCTACATGCCGGAGCACGACTGCCTGCCGCCCGACGTCTCGGCCACCGAGTTCGTCGTGCACATGGCGCGCATGTCGGGTCTTCCGGTGACCGCCGCCCGCGAGCGCACCGCCGACACCCTGCGCCACGTCGGGCTCTACGAGGAGCGGTACCGCCCCATCGGCGGCTACTCGACCGGCATGAAGCAGCGGGTCAAGCTCGCCCAGGCGCTCGTCCACGACCCGCAGCTGGTGCTGCTCGACGAGCCGACCAACGGGCTCGACCCGGTCGGCCGCGACGAGATGCTCGGGCTCATCCGGCGCATCCACACCGACTTCGGCATCTCGGTCCTGGTCACCTCGCACCTCCTCGGCGAGCTGGAGCGCACCTGTGACCACGTAGTGGTCATCGACGGCGGCAAGCTGCTGCGCTCCAGCTCCACCAGCGACTTCACCCAGATGACCACGACCCTGGCGGTCGAGGTCACCGACTCCGACGCGTACCCGGACGGCGCGCAGGCCCTGCGCGGCGCGCTGACTCAGGCCGGACTTACGCTCCACGCGGGCGTGGAGGACGGTCTGCCGGGCGCCGGGCACATCCTGCTGATCGAGGACGCGGGCGAGGAGACGTACGACGTCGTGCGCGACACCGTCGTGGGGCTCGGCCTCGGGCTCGTACGGATGGAGCAGCGCCGCCACCACATCGCGGAGGTCTTCAAGACCCCGGCCCAGGCACCGGAGCCCGTCTCCGAGCGCGCCGCCGCCTGGGCCGCCACCGCCGCACGGCAGAACGGAGGCGGCAGCCATGGCGGCTGAGGCCACACAGACCCAGATCCACAACATCGGCTACCGCAACTACGACGGGGCGCGCCTGGGGCGGGCGTACGCACGGCGCTCGCTGTTCTCGCAGTCGCTGCGCGGCGCCTACGGACTGGGCCGCAGCGCCAAGTCTAAGGTGCTGCCGATGCTGCTCTTCGCGGTGATGTGCGTGCCGGCCACCATCATGGTCGCGGTCGCCATCGCCACCAAGGCCAACGACCTGCCGGTGGACTACACGCGCAACGCGGTCCTGATGCAGGCCGTCATCGGCCTCTACATCGCCGCCCAGGCCCCGCAGACCGTCTCGCGCGACCTGCGCTTTCGTACGGTGCCGCTGTACTTCTCGCGGCCCATCGAGCGCGTGGACTACGTCCTCGCCAAGTACGCGGCGATGGCCTCGGCGCTGTTCATCCTGACGGCGGCGCCCCTCGTGGTCCTCTACGTGGGCGCGCTGCTCGCCAAACTCGACTTCGCGGACCAGACCAAGGGGTTCGCACAGGGACTGGTCTCCGTGGTGCTGCTCTCGCTGCTCTTCGCCGGCATCGGCCTGGTGGTCTCGGCGCTCACCCCGCGCCGCGGCTTCGGAGTCGCCGCCGTCATCGCCGTGCTGACCATCTCCTACGGAGCGGTCTCCGCGGTCCAGGGCGTCGCCTTCGACCAGCAGTCCACCGGCGTCATCAAGTGGCTCGGGCTCTTCTCCCCCATCACGCTCATCGACGGGGTGCAGACCGCCTTCCTCGGCGCCACCTCCGCCTTCCCGGGCCGCGCGGGGCCGGACGCGGGCGTGGGCGTGGTGTACCTGCTCGTCGTCCTCGCGCTGATCCTCGGCTCGTACGCCGTCCTGATGCGCCGCTACCGGAAGGTCGGGCTGTGACAACCATCGACATCGACCACACCTCGCGCTGGTTCGGAAATGTGGTGGCCGTCAACGACGTCACCATGTCGATCGGCCCGGGAGTGACCGGGCTGCTCGGCCCCAACGGCGCCGGAAAGTCCACGCTCATCAACATGATGGGTGGTTTCCTCGCCCCCTCGACGGGAAGCGTGACGCTCGACGGGCGCCCCATCTGGCGCAACGAGGAGGTGTACCGCCAGATCGGCATCGTTCCCGAGCGCGAGGCGATGTACGACTTCCTCACCGGGCGCGAGTTCGTCGTCGCCAACGCCGAACTGCACGGGCTCGGCGCCAGGGAAGCCCAACAGGCGCTGTCCACGGTCGAGATGGAGTACGCGCAGGACCGCAGGATCCAGACGTACAGCAAGGGCATGCGCCAGCGCGTGAAGATGGCGTCCGCGCTGGTCCACGACCCGTCCGTGCTGCTGCTCGACGAGCCGTTCAACGGGATGGACCCGCGCCAGCGCATGCAGCTGATGGATCTGCTGCGGCGGATGGGCGCCGAGGGGCGCACGGTTCTGTTCTCGTCCCACATCCTCGAAGAGGTCGAGCAGCTCGCCGCGCACATCGAGGTGATCGTGGCCGGGCGGCACGCGGCGAGCGGTGACTTCCGCAAGATCCGCCGGCTGATGACGGACCGCCCGCACCGCTATCTGGTCCGCTCCAGCGACGACCGCGCGCTCGCCGCCGCGCTGATCGCCGACCCGTCCACGGCCGGGATCGAGGTGGACCTCAAGGAGGGCGCGCTGCGCATCCAGGCGGTCGACTTCGGGCGGTTCACGACCCTGCTCCCGCAGGTCGCGAAGGCGCACGGGATCCGGCTGCTGGCGGTCTCGCCGTCCGACGAGTCGCTGGAATCCGTCTTCTCCTACCTCGTAGCGGCCTGAAAGGAGCTGTGAGCGTCATGTACAACCCCACAGTCGCCCGGCTCACCTACCGGGCCCTGCTCGGCCGGCGCCGCGCCGCGATCCTCTGTGTGCTGCCGGTGCTCCTGATCGTCATCGCGGCGGCCGTACGGTCGTTCAGCGGTGCCGACGACCAGGTCGCGGCCAACCTGCTCGGCGGGTTCGCGCTCGCCACGATGGTCCCGCTGATCGGCGTCATCGCGGGCACGGGCGCGATCGGGCCCGAGATCGACGACGGTTCGATCGTCTATCTGCTGGCCAAGCCGGTGAAACGGCCGACGATCATCTTCACCAAGCTCATCGTGGCGATCGCGGTGACCATGGCCTTCTCGGCGATTCCCACCTTCGTCGCGGGCATGATCCTGAACGGCAACGGCCAGCAGATCGCGATCGCCTACACGGTCGCCGCCCTGGTCGCCTCCATCGCGTACGCGGCGGTCTTCCTGCTCCTGGGCACGGTCACCCGGCACGCGGTGGTCTTCGGCCTGGTCTACGCGCTGGTGTGGGAGAGCCTGTTCGGCAATCTGGTGCCGGGCGCGCGGACCCTGAGCGTGCAGCAGTGGTCGCTGGCCCTCGCCGAGCGGATCGGCGAGAACGGCATCATCACCTCGGACGTCGGCCTCCCGGCCGCCGTGGTCCTGCTGGCGGCGGTGACGGTCCTGGCGACCTGGTACGCGGGCCAGAAGCTGCGGACGCTGAAGCTGGCCGGCGAGGAGTGACGCGCGCGGGGGCCGGTGAGGAGTGACGCGCGGGGTGGCCGGGACGGCGTGACGCGCGCGGTGGCCCGGCCTCCGTCCGGCCTGTCCGGCGGGGTTCGGGTCATCATCGAGGAATGACGACGCTGCACAGTCCCGGTACGCGCCGGGCGCCCGAGCCGGCCCGGCCGGTGCGGGCCTGGGTGCTCTCCTCGCCGGGGACGCACATCTGGCTGCTGGTCATCGCGATCACCAGCATCGTCATCGAGCTCTCCACCGAGGGCCTTGAGCACTATCTGCTGCATCGCAACAGCAGCAACATCCACGAGCTCACCCAGCACCCCGTGCAGTCGCTGTTCACCAGTGCCTTCTGGATCGAGAACCCGTCCTCGTTCCTGCTCTACTTCGTGCTCTTCGAGATCGTCCACGCGCCCCTGGAGCGCTGGATCGGCACGCTGCGCTGGTTCTTCACCGTCGCCGTCGCCCATGTCTCGGCCACCCTGGTCAGCCAGGAGTTCGTGCTGTGGAGCATTCAGCACCACCAGGCGCACAAGCGGATGGCGCATGTCGTCGACATCGGCGTCAGCTACGGCCTGGCCGCGTCGGCGGGGCTGCTGGTGTACCGGCTGCCCCGGCCGTGGCGCTGGCTCTACCTCGCGGGCGTGGTGTCGTTCTTCGGGATCCCGCTGCTGAGCGGTGGCACGTTCACCGACATCGGACATGCGGTCGCGCTCGCGATCGGGCTCGCCTGCTGGCCGCTGACCAGGGGAAAACCACTGGCAGTGAAGAGGCGCCGAGGGCACAGTGGTTGAGGAGGGCGGCCGCTTCGAGCACGCGAGAGCGTGGGCCGTCCGGGCGCACGAGTAAGGGGCGCCCGCCATGGCGGACGCCCCTTACTTCGTACCTCTTCAGGCGACAGATTTCGTGCCCGGTTCTTCGGGACTCCCGCCCGAGCCGTGTCGCTACGGCATCAGCTGTTCGAGCACCACGGCGATCCCGTCGTCCTCGTTCGAGGCCGTGATCTCGTGGGCGACGGCCTTCAGCTCGTCGTGGGCGTTGGCCATCGCCACGCCGTGCTGCGCCCAGCCGAACATCGGTATGTCGTTGGGCATGTCGCCGAAGGCGATCGTGTCGGTCGAGCGGCAGCCCAGCCGACGCGCGGCCAGGGACAGGCCGGTCGCCTTGCTCAGCCCCAGCGGCAGCAGCTCCACCACGCCCGCGCCCGCCATCACCACGTCGACCAGACTGCCGACCACCTGGCGGGCGATCCGCGCCAGCGCGTCGTCGTCGAGCTCCGGGTGCTGGATGTAGACCTTGTTCAGCGGCGCCGACCACAGCTCGGCGACGTCCTCGAAGGCGACGACCGGCAGCGAGCCCTCCTGGACCGTGTAGCCGGGGCCGACCAGCACCTCGCCGTCGAGCCCGTCGCGGCTCGCGGCCAGCGCCAGCGGGCCGACCTCCGCCTCTATCTTGGAGAGCGCCAGACCCGCCAGCTGGCGGTCCAGGGTCACCGACGTCAGCAGTCTGTGCTCGCCTGCGTGGTAAACCTGCGCGCCCTGCCCGCACACCGCGAGTCCCCGGTAGCCCAGGTCGTCCAGGATGTGCCGGGTCCAGGGCACCGCCCGGCCGGTCACGATGATGTGCGCCGCGCCCGCCTCGGTGGCGGCGGTGAGCGCGGCGCGGGTGCGCTCCGAGACGGTGTCGTCGGAGCGCAGCAGCGTCCCGTCCAGATCGGTCGCGACCAGCTTGTACGGGAACGGACTCCGCGGGGTGGTGCTCACTTGGCGATGGGCTCCAGGACCTCGCGTCCGCCCAGGTACGGGCGGAGCACGGCCGGGACCCGCACGGAGCCGTCGGCCTGCTGGTGGTTCTCCAGGATCGCCACGATCGTGCGCGGCACCGCGCAGAGCGTGCCGTTCAGCGTCGCCAGCGGCTGCACCTTGCTCTTGCCGTCGGCGGTCTCGCGCATGCGCACGGACAGGCGGCGCGCCTGGAAGCCGTCGCAGTTGGAGGCCGAGGTCAGCTCGCGGTACTTGCCCTGCGTCGGGATCCACGCCTCGCAGTCGTACTTGCGCGAGGCGGAGGCGCCCAGGTCGCCGGTGGCCACGTCGATCACCTGGAAGGGCAGCTCAAGGCCGGTCAGCCACTGCTTCTCCCAGTCCAGGAGCCGCTTGTGCTCGGCCTCGGCGTCGTCCGGGTGGACGTACGAGAACATCTCGACCTTGTCGAACTGGTGGACCCGGAAGATGCCCCGGGTGTCCTTCCCGTACGTACCGGCCTCGCGGCGGAAGCACGGCGAGAAGCCGGCGTAGCGCAGCGGCAGCTTCTCCGCGTCGAGGATCTCGTCCATGTGGTAGGCCGCGAGCGGGACCTCGGAGGTGCCGACCAGGTAGTAGTCGTCCTTCTCCAGGTGGTACACGTTCTCGGCGGCCTGGCCGAGGAAGCCGGTGCCCTCCATGGCGCGCGGGCGGACCAGCGCGGGGGTGAGCATCGGGATGAAACCGGCCTCGGTGGCCTGCGCGATCGCCGCGTTGACCAGGGCGAGCTCCAGGAGCGCGCCGACGCCGGTCAGGTAGTAGAAGCGCGAGCCGGAGACCTTGGCGCCGCGCTCGACGTCGATGGCGCCCAGCGCCTCGCCGAGCTCCAGGTGGTCCTTGGGCTCGAAGCCCTCGGCCCCGAAGTCGCGGATGGTGCCGTGCGTCTCCAGGACGACGAAGTCCTCCTCGCCGCCGACCGGCACGTCCTCGTGGACGATGTTGCCGAGCCGGAGCAGGAGCTGCTTGGCCGCCTCGTCCGCCTCGTTCTGCTCGGCCTCGGCGGTCTTCACGTCGGCCTTGAGCTGATCGGCCTTCTTCAGGAGCTCGGCGCGCTCCTCGGGCGAGGCCTTGGGGATGAGCTTGCCGAGCGCCTTCTGCTCGGAGCGCAGCTCGTCGAAGCGGACGCCGGACGACCTGCGCCGCTCATCGGCGGAGAGCAGGGCGTCGACGAGCGCGACGTCCTCTCCACGGGCGCGCTGGGAGGCGCGAACACGGTCGGGGTCCTCACGGAGCAGGCGAAGGTCAATCACCCCTCCAGGCTACCGGTGCGGATCCCTGGCACCCCACCGGATATCCCCGCCGCGCCTGCTCCGCGTGTCGGTTTGCCCGAATTGACCGTATTGAGAAATCTGGTGGGGAAATTGCCGGGCAGACCTCGGGTGGACGTCAATAAAGGCCGTGCTTTTCCCTGAAAAGGGGTGCTTTCCGGACTTTCGTTGACCTGAATCCCTTGCGGCTCAAGGGACTTGTCCACAGAGGTGTGCGGGCCGGGAAAGTTATCCACAGGGTGTGGGGATCCCTTGTGGATCGCCCGGAAGATCCATCCCGTAGCGGCATGCGCGGCCAAGGATTCCCCGTTCGAAGCTCTTCCACGCACTCATTCGGGTGGGAATTGCTCGCTCTAAAGAGTTGATCGAGGGAATTGGGCTGACATCACCCCTCCCGATCTTCTGTGGACGGATGCGTCGTCACTAGAGGTATTTGTCGACCCTGTCCGGTTGCGTTGTCGACTTACCCACAGGTCGAGAACCGCGCCTGTGGATAACTTTGTGGACAACGAAAATCAGCAGGTAGGACCAGCCCGGTCCGGGCTAGGCGCGGCCGTCCTGGCTGCGCGCCAGCCACTCCGCCGCCGCCACGAACTCGGTGTCCGAGGTCCCGGGCCGCAGCTCCCGTACCTCGGCGGCCGTCACGCCCGCCCGCGGATACGAGCCCAGGAAGCGCACCTTCGGGCAGATCCGCTTCAGCCCCATCAGCGCCTCGCCGACCCGCCGGTCCGAGATGTGGCCCTCGGCGTCCACCGCGAAGCAGTAGTTGCCGATGCCCGCGCCGGTCGGCCGCGACTGGATGAGCATCAGGTTGACCCCGCGTACGGCGAACTCCTGGAGCAGTTCGAGCAGCGCGCCCGGGTGGTCGTCGCCCAGCCAGATCACCACGGACGTCTTGTCCGCCCCGGTCGGCGCGGCGGGCCGGGCCGGGCGGCCCACCAGTACGAACCGGGTCTCCGCGTTCTGAGCGTCGTGGATCTCGGTGACCAGCGCTTCGAGCCCGTACGTCGCCGCCGCGAACTCGCCCGCGAACGCCGCGTCGAAGCGGCCCTCTTGGACCAGGCGCGCGCCGTCCGCGTTGGAGGCGGCCGACTCCCACAGCGCCTGAGGCAGATGCGTGCGCAGCCAGTTGCGCACCTGCGGCTGGGCCACCGGGTGCCCGGTCACCGTCTTGATGTCCGACATCTTGGTCCCGGGCCGCACCAGCAGCGCGAAGGCGATCGGCAGCAGCACCTCGCGGTAGATCATCAGCGGCTCGCCGCCGGCCAGCTCGTCCAGGGTCGCGGTGACCCCGCCCTCCACCGAGTTCTCGATGGGCACGAGCGCGGCCGCCGCCTCCCCGTTGCGTACCGCGTCCAGGGCGGCGGGGACGGACACCATCGGGACCAGCTCGCGGGTCGCTGCCTCGGGAAGCGTACGCAGGGCGGCCTCGGTGAAGGTGCCTTCGGGCCCCAGATAGGTGTATCGCGTGGCGGACATACTCGTCACCCTAATGCGCCGCCGTCACGCGCGAAGGCCGCCCGGGCGGCTCACGACTCCAGCAGCAGCTGGCCCACGTACTCCCCGGCACGCGGCCCGCCCGGCACCGCGAACAGGCCGCTCGACTCGTGCCGGATGAACGCCGACAGCGCGTCCCCCCGGTCGAGCTTGCGCTGCACGGGCACGAAGCCGCGCAGCGGATCGGCCTGCCAGGCGACGAAGAGCAGGCCCGCGTCCGGCGCCCCGTCGGCGGCGAATCCGTCGTGGTACGAGAAGGCACGCCGCAGCATCGCCGCGCCGCCGTTCTGCTCGGGCGCCGAGATGCGCGCGTGGGCGTTGTCGGGGATGACCACCTTGCCGTCCGGGCCGAACTTGTCGAGCTGCATCGGGGTCGTCTCCGTACCCCCCGAAAGAGGTGCGCCGTTCGCCTTCTTGCGCCCGATCACCTGCTCCTGCTGGGCGAGCGGCACCTTCTCCCAGTCGTCGAGCAGCATCCGGATGCGGCGTACGACGGCGTACGAGCCGTTCGCCATCCACGCCGGCTTGCCGCTGTCGGGGACGAAGATCCGCTTCTCGAAGTCGCGGTCGGAGGGCTTCGGGTTGCCGGTGCCGTCGATCTGGCCCATCAGATTGCGGGCCGTCATCGGCTTCTCGGTGGCGCCCGGCGTGCGGTTGAAGCCGTTCATCTGCCAGCGCACCCGGGCCGCCGACCCCGCGTCCTTCTGCACCGCGCGCAGCGCGTGGAAGGCGACCAGGGCGTCGTCCGCGCCGATCTGCACCCACAGATCGCCGTTGGAGCGCTTGGGGTCCAGCCGGTCGGAGGAGAAGTCCGGCAGCGGGTCCAGCTCGGCCGGGCGCTGCGCCACCAGGCCCGTACGGTCGAAGAAGGTGCGCCCGAAGCCGAAGGTGACGGTCAGCGAGGAGGGGCCGGCGTCCAGCGCGACCCCGGTGTCGTCGCCCGCCGGCTCGCCCGCCATCAGCGCCTTCGCGGTCGCCGACCAGCGCCGCAGCAGCGCCGCCGCCTCCTTGCGCCCGGCGCCCGGCGCCAGGTCGAAGGCGACGAGATGGCCGCACGCCTGAAGCGGAGTGGAGATCCCCGCCTGATGTTTCACGTGAAACGGGACCTCGGTGGCGCCGACGGAGCTCAGTTCGGTGGCGTCCGAGCGGGACTCGACGGCGGCGTGGACGAGCGCGCCGCCCGTCGCGCCCAGCGCGACACCGGCCGCGCCCGCCGCGCCGACCGTGCCGAGGAGCCGCCGCCGGGAGATGTCCAGGTTCTCGGGGGTGGAGGGGGTGCTCTCGCTCATGTGGTCCGTACTCAGCCGATCTTGATCTTCTTGTCGACGGTGGTCTGGTCGATGTCGGAGGTCCGCACGGTCACCGAGACCTGCCAGTCGCCCGCCATCGGGAGCTGGACGCCACTCGCGCTCCAGTGTCCCTTGGTGATGCGCTCGGGCGTGACGGGCAGCGGTCCGACCGCCTTGGCGGGCAGCGTGAAGGAGACCTTCACCTCGGGTGCGTCCAGCGGCCTGGCCGTCGCGTCGTCCGTCCAGACGTGCAGTTCGTTGGCGCCGGTGCGGCCCGGGTCGAGGGTGAGGCGGACCGTGCCCTTGCCGTTCTTGCCGCCCGTGTCGAAGGGGATGCGGACGCTGATCGGCCGGTCCGGCACGGCGACCTGGGTGGTCGACTGCGCGGCGGCCGCCGCTTCCTGGGTGCGCCCCGGCTCGGTCGACGACAGGATCGTCGCCACGGCCAGCACCGCCACCGCGACCCCGGCCTCGGTGAGCACCGAGCGCCGCAGCCCGGAGCGCTCCGGGTCGGCGTCACGGATGCGCTTCTCGCGGGCGACCGTCATCGCGGCCCGCTGCCGGGCCAGCTGACGGGCCCGCTTGGGGTCGGCGGAGTCGTCCGGCACGGTGACCGGCTCGGGCTCCTCCTCCGGCTCGGCCGCGAGCTCCTCGACGACGGAGGCGGCCTCGGCCTCGGGCGCCGCGTGCTCGGCGAGGCGGCCGGTCCAGCGGCGCGAGATGTACGCGGCCGAGAGCAGCACCGAGATCAGGCCGGCCTTGACGAGCAGCAACTGCCCGTAACCGGTGTCGGTGAGCGCGGACCAGGAGCCGAGCTGGCGCCATGCCTGGTAGACGCCGGTCGACACCAGGACGACCACGCACCAGAACGCGATCCGCGAGAACCGCCGCACCGCCGTCCGTTCGACGGCGGGGGTGAGGTGCAGCGCCATGAGCAGGGTCGCGAGGCCGCCCAGCCAGGTCGCCATGGACAGCAGGTGCACCACCGCGACGGGCATCGCGATCGCGGTCTGGATACCGGTCGAGGCGTGCTCGGCGAGTGCCCAGGTCGCGGCGATTCCGGCCGCCACCACGAATCCGCCTATGGCGAGCCCGTAGTTGAGGTCCTTCTTCTCCTCGTCCTCGCGCCTGGCGTACGCGCCGAACAGGACCGAGATGAACAGGGCGGCGGCGCTGAGCAGCAGCAGCCGGGAGCTCAGCGCGGCGCCCGACTTGGTCTGCAGGACCGCCTTCAGCCCGTCCAGGTCGAAGGCGTCGGAGAGCTGCCCCGAGCCGGTGTAGGGGGTGCGCAGGAGCAGCAGCGCGATGGTGGCCGCGGTCATCGCGAGCCAGCCGCCGACGATCAGCCGCTGCACCGGACGGACCGTGGCGCCGCGCTGCCAGCAGCCGAGGATGAAGACGCCGCCGCCGGTGAACAGGATGAAACCGGCGTACGAGGCGTAGCGCATGGTGTCGTACAGGGTCCCGACGAGACCGCCGCCGACGTCCGGGGAGGACAGCGAGACGGTGGTCTTGGAGGGGGCGCCGATCGAGAAGGTGAAGGCGCCCGCGACCGGGTGGCTGTCCGCCGAGACGGCCTGCCAGGCCACGGTGTAGGTGCCCTTGGGCAGCCCGTCGCGCAGGCTGACGCCGTACTTCACGATGGAGCCGCTGCACAGGTTGAGCAGTTCACCGGTGTCGGCGCGCTTGCCGGTCGGGTCCAGGACGCGGATGGACTTGTTGTCCATCGCGACCTGCTCGGAGAAGGTGAGGTCGACGTCCTTGGGGGCGGTGGCGACCACCGCCCCGTCCTTCGGATTGGTCGCGGTGACCGCGGCATGCGCGGAGGCGGGGGCCGCGGTCGCGAACAGCGCGCCGAACAGGGCGGCCGCGATCAGCAGCAGCCGGGTCGGCGCGGTTCCGAAGCGTGGGGCGGTGGCCGTCATCGTCTGTCAGTCCCTCATGCCTCAGTGGTGCTTCGGGTTGTAGGTGCGGTCCTTGACCGGGAGTTCGACCTTGACCGGGTCGGCCTTCTCGAAGTGCAGCTCGATGGAGACCTTCTCGCCCTGCTTCGGCTTCTTCTTGAGACCCATGAACATGATGTGGCTGCCACCGCGTTCGAGGTTCAGCTCGCCGTTGGCCGGGATGTCGAAGGACTTCACCTCCTGCATCTTCTGGTCCTTGGTCTCGTGGATCGTGACGTCGTCGGAGATGTCACTGGTGACCTTGGTGAGCTTGTCGGCGGTCTTGCTGTCGTTCTTCACGACCAGGAAGCCGCCGGCCATGTCGGCGCCGACCGGCTCCGGCATGAAGGCCTGGCTGACCTTCAGGCTCGGCTTGCCGTCGGAGCTGTCGGACGAGCAGCCCGCCAGCGTGAGACCCGCGGTCAGGGCTATCGCGGCGGCGAGGGTGGTGCGGCGGTTCACGGGTTTTCTCCAAGAATGATCTTCGGCAGGTCTTTGGTGTAGTCCTCGGCGGTGGCGGTGTCGCCGTAGAGGACGTATCCCTGGTCGGTCCTGGGCGAGAAGGCGATGACCTGGGCGCCGTGCATCGACACGACCTTGCCGTCCTTGTCCTTCGCCGCCGGGTCGATCCCGATGCCGATCGAGCGGGCCCCGGCCTGGATGGTCGGGAAGTCGCCGGTCAGACCGATGAACGACGGGTCCTGCGCCTTGAGCCACTTGCCGAGCGAGTCGGGGGTGTCCCGCTCGGGGTCGGTGGTGACGAAGACGACCTGGAGCTTGTCCTGGTCGGCCTTGGGCAGCCGCTTCTTGGCGATGGCGATGTTGCTCATCGTCAGCGGGCACACGTCGGGGCAGTTGGTGTAGCCGAAGTAGATCAGCGTCGGCTTGCCCTTGGTCCGCTCACGGAAGTCGAACTTCTTGCCCTGGGTGTCGGTCAGGACGAAGTCCGGCTTGGTGAACGGCCGGTCGAGCACGGTGCCGGCCTTGGTGTTGGCGTCGGTGGAGACGTCGGTGACGGGGCTCTTGGCCTTGTCGTCGCCTCCGCCGCACGCGGTCAGGGTGAGCGCCGCCGCCACCGCGAAAGCGATGGCAGCCGGCGCGTACTTGGTGCGCATGGGGGAATTTTTCCGTTCGAGGACGGGGGTGGGGCGGGATTACGCGGCCCGGCGGCGTCCGGCGAGGACACCGAAGGCCACACCGGCGACACCCACGACGATGCCCACGATGCCGAGCACCCGGGCCGTGTTGTCGCTGCTCTTGGAGTCGGACGACGCCTCGGCCCGCTTGCCGTGGCCGTCCATGTCGTCCGACTTCTTGTCGTCGGACGCGGCGGCCGCGCCGCCGTGGTGGTCGGCGGTCGCGGCGGAGAGCGCGAGCACCGGGGCCGGGTTCTGCGGCTCCTCGGAGCCCTTCTGCTCCTCGATCCAGCGGACGGTCTCGCCGTTGCTGTACGTCTGGACAGCCTTGAAGACCAGCTTGTCGGTGTCGGTGGGCAGCGCGCCGATGGAGAGCGGGAACTTCTGGAAGTAGCCGGACTCGATCTTGCCGCCGCTCCAGGTCACCTTGGTGACGGCCTCGTTGATCTGCTTGCCGTGCATGGTCAGCGGCTTGTCGAGCTTGGACTTGGTGACCTCGACGGTCCAGCCGGGCAGCGCCTCGGGCTGGACGGACGCCAGCGGGTGGTCGGCCGGGAAGCTGACTTCGAGCTTCACGGTCTGGGCGTTGTCGCGCTCGTTGGGGACCTTGAAGTCGACGACGGCGTAGCCGCCCTTCGCGGCCTTGCCCTCGGGCTGGACGCTGACGTGCGCGAAGGCCGGGCCGGCCAGGACCAGGACGGACGAGGCGGCGACGGCACCGGCGACGGCGAGGCGACGGGAAACGTTCATGTCGGAAGACACTCCAGTGAGCAGGAAGGTGTGTGGGGACGGCCCACGCGCGCGATGCGCGGGGCTCCACGGCACCACTCCTGCGACAGGTGTCGCCGGATGTACGGGACGTGTGTCGTCCGGTCGTACGGGGAGTGGGCCGCGTCAGGCTGCGAGGGCGTACGCCGAGGGCGGCCCGCGCCTGATCACCGAGTGCTGGAGTGCGTCCCCGTCCGGCGGCAGGGGGGTGGCGAGCCGGTCCAGACGGACGCGCGGGCCGTGCCCGGGCGCCCCCGGCAGACCGGCGCGCAGTGCCCTTACGAGCGCGAGAGCGGCGCGCAGGGAACGTACGCACGCGCCGTGCGCGGCGGCGGTGGCCGCTTCGGTGGACAGCCGCGCCAGGCGGAAGAGCGCGGCCTCGCCGCGCCGCATCAGCCAGCCCGTGAGCAGCGCGGCCAGCAGATGGCCGAGCAGCATGGGCAGCGACGGCAGCAGTCCGGCGACGACGCTGTGCGCCGAGGCCTGACCGGTCATCCCCGGCATCGAGGCCATGCCCGGCATCGACTCGTGCGCGGGCGCGGCGGCACCGGGCGGCGGGCGCAGGCCCGCGTCGGTGATGATCCGCCGGGCGTCGGACGCCGTCAGCCCGGCGGCGGCCGTGGGGCCGCAGACGAGCTTGGCGGCGAGCCGCAGCAGCGACATGTCGCCGGTCGATCCGTCGCCGGAGACGGCCGCGGTGTGCTGGCCGATGCCGAACAGGCTGTGCAGAGCGAGCTGTCCGGCGGCCAGCGCGCCCGCGATGGACGCGAGCGAGCGCTCCCGCCCGGCGAGCGGTGCGGCGACCGCGAACACCCCGAGGAACCCGGCGAGCAGCGTCCACCACGGGACGGTCGCGCAGGCGGCCAGGACGTGCCCGAGCGCGGACAGCACGACGCAGACCGCGGCGAAGAGCGCGGCCCTCAGCAGCCGGAGACCGGCGCCTGCGTGGGTGTGTCGGGCGTGTCGGGCAGACATGGCGGGGCCATCATCGCACTGGCCTTACCGGCTCCATACGGCAGGTCCACAAGGTTCCGTATTCCTGTGATGATCACATCTGTGTCGAGTGTCCCGGTCTCGGCGGCCGTGCGACGAGGCCCTGGCCGGGCGGCCGCTACTGCCCCTCGCGCGGCGCCCATACACCGGCGCATTGGGTGTTCGCATCCGCCGAATGAGCGCTATCACGTCAAGTTCGCGCTTACGACCCACGGGTTGCGGCAATACGTAGGGGTATGTCGAGCCGCAGCCAGGAGGCTGGAGCATGAGCATCTGGTGGTCACTCCATTTGCGGCGCGAGGCCGCGAGCGTTCCGCTCGCACGTCGCCTTCTGCTTGGCACCATGGAGACCGCTGGGGTCGATCCGGACATCTCCTACGACCTGTCGGTCGCGCTCGGCGAAGCGTGCGCCAACGCGGTCGAGCACGGCGGGGACGACGGATCCGGCACCTCGGCGGCGTACCGGGTGACCGCGTATCTGGACGGCGAGAAATGCCGTATCGAGGTCGCCGACTCGGGGCCGGGCTTTCCCGCACGACGAGGCCGTCGCACCGCAACGCGGATGAACAGCACACTGGGCAGCAGCATGGCCGAGAACGGCCGAGGGCTCTGTCTGATCGAACAGCTCGCCGACCACGTCCACTTCGGCAACCGCCCGGGCAGAGGCGCGGTGGTGAGCTTCGACAAGATCCTGAAATGGCGGGAAGGGGCGCTGCTCAAGGTGTCCTGAGCGGCGCCCCCTCCGGTGGGATCACGGGTGGATCAGGCTGGTCAGCCCTGCTTGACCCGGGCCATCCACGCCTCGACCTCGTCGGCCTGACGCGGCAGCGAGGCCGACAGGTTCTCGTTGCCGTCCTCGGTGACGAGGATGTCGTCCTCGATGCGCACGCCGATGCCCCGGTACTCCTCGGGCACGGTGAGGTCGTCGGCCTGGAAGTACAGACCGGGCTCGACGGTCAGGCACATGCCCGGCTCCAGGTCGCCCGCGACGTACGTCTCGGTGCGCGCGGCGGCGCAGTCGTGGACGTCCATGCCGAGCATGTGGCCGGTGCCGTGCAGGGTCCAGCGGCGCTGCAGGCCGAGCTCCAGGACCTTCTCGACGTCCAGGTCGCCGCACAGGCCCCACTCGACGAGCTTCTCGGCGAGCACGCGCTGGGCGGCGTCGTGGAAGGCGCGGTACGGGGCGCCCGGCTTGACCGCCGCGATGCCCGCCTCCTGGGCCTCGTACACCGCGTCGTAGATCTTGCGCTGGAGCGGCGAGAACGTGCCGTTGATCGGCAGCGTGCGCGTGACGTCGGCGGTGTACAGCTCGTTGGTCTCGACGCCCGCGTCGAGCAGCAGCAGCTCGCCGGGGCGCACGGCGCCGTCGTTGCGCACCCAGTGCAGGGTGGTGGCGTGCGGGCCTGCGGCGCAGATCGAGCCGTAGCCGATGTCGTTGCCCTCGACGCGGGCGCGCAGGAAGAACGTTCCTTCGATGTAGCGCTCGCTCGTCGCCTCGGCCCGGTCCAGGACCTTGACGACGTCCTCGAAGCCGCGCGCGGTCGAGTCGCACGCCTTGCGCAGCTCGGCGACCTCGAAGGCGTCCTTCACCAGGCGCGCCTCGGAGAGGAAGACCCGCAGCTCCTCGTCGCGCTCGGCGGTGACCTTGTCGGCCAGCGCCGCCTCGATCGACGCGTCGTGGCCGCGCACTGCGCGCACCGGGCCGGTGGCCTCGGTGAGCGCGGCGGCCAGCTCGCGGACGTCCTTGGCGGGCAGCCCGAGCAGCTGCTCGGCCTCGGCGAGGGAGTGGCGCCGGCCGACCCACAGCTCGCCCGTGCCGGACAGCCAGAACTCGCCGTTCTCGCGGTTGGAGCGCGGCAGCAGGTAGATCGTCGCCTCGTGGCCGTCGCCCTTGGGCTCAAGGACGAGCACGCCGTCCTCGGACTGGTCGCCGGTGAGGTACGCGTACTCGGTCGAGGCGCGGAAGTGGTACTCGGTGTCGTTCGAGCGGGTCTTCAGGTTGCCCGCAGGGATCACCAGACGCTCGCCGGGGAAGCGCGCGGAGAGCGCGGCACGCCGGTCGGCGGTGTGCGCGGCCTGGGCGATCGGCGCGAGCCCGCGCAGCTCGGTGTCGGCCCAGCCGGACTTCATGTTCTCGGCCAGCTCGTCGGACACGCCCGGGTACAGGCCGTTCTTGCGCTGCTGGATCGGCTGCTCTTCCGACTCTTCCGGGGTCTCCGGCGTGAGCTGCTCGGCCACGGGTCTGCCTCCACTTAGTACGACATTGGACCTCCGTCCATCGTACGGGCGGCTGGAAAAGGGTCCAGGGCCCTAGGGCCTGTTACACGGCGTACGCGCGCCTCTCACAGGGCGTACGCGCGCGTCACTCGAACCGGGCCGCCAGGAGGACCACGTCGTGGTCGCCGTCGGCCGCATCCAGGCCGTCCGGGAGCACGGTCCGCAGTACGTGGTCGGCGATCGCGCCCGGGTCCTCGCGGGCCGCCCGCGGAACGCTCGCGGCGGCCGCGTGCAGGCGGGCGAAGGCGCGGTCCATGGGCTCGCCGGTGCGGTGGAGCAGCCCGTCGGTGTACAGCAGCACCGTTTCTCCAGCCGCGGGCCGGAGCTCCACGCTGGGCGCCTCCCAGCACGCCAGCATGCCCAGTGGCGCGGAGAGCGAGGTCTCCACGTACTCGGTGCGGCGCTCGCCGACGATCAGCGGCGGCGCGTGCCCGGCCCCGGCCAGCACGATCTTGCCGCGCGCGGGCTCGCAGTAGGCGAAGAGCGCGGTCGCCGAGCGGGCCGGTTCGGTCAGCCGCAGCAGCAGTTCGAGGTCGGACAGGACCGCGACCGGGTCCTCGCCCTCCATCACCGCGTACGCCCGCAGGCTGGCCCGCAGCCGGCCCATGGCGGCGACGGCGCTCGGCCCCGACCCGGTGACGGACCCGACCGCGAGGCCGAGCGCGCCCTCGGGCAGCGGCAGCGCGTCGTACCAGTCGCCGCCGCCGCGCGGGCCGGTGCGATGGCGCGCGGCCAGCTGCACCCGGGACACGCGCGGCAGCCTGCTCGGCAGCAGTTCCTCGGCGACGGTCGCCAGGCGGGTGTGCGCGCGCTCCAGCTCCACGAGCCGGGCCAGATGCTCGGAGGCCTGGCGCAGATACAGGCCGACGAGGTGGCGGCGGCGCTCGTCGGGCTCGGCGGGCTCGTCGTAGAGCCAGACCGCGGCGCCGAGCCGGCCCGCCGTGTCGGTGGCGAGCGGCAACGCGTAGCTGGCGGCGTAGCCGAGCCGGGCGGCGACCTCGCGGTGGCGCGGGTCGGGCCCGGCGTCCGCCGCCGCGTCGCCGACCAGGTCGCAGCCGCCGTCGGCGTCCGGAAGCCCGTCGAGGATCCTGCCGTACGGGGTGGCGCTGCGCGGGACGGTCTCGATGTGGCCGAGGTCCGCGTGGGCGAGGCCGAGGCCGGTGGTGACGGCGGGGCCGAGGCCGTCGGCGGGCTCCAGCGCGACCAGGCCGCGGCGGGCGCCGACCAGCGCGGCACCGGCCCGCAGGAGCTCGTCGAGGGCCTCGTTGAGAACGTTGGTGCGGGAGAGGCGTTCGGTGAGTTCGTGCAGCGTGGTGAGGTCGGAGACCCAGGCGGCGAGCCGGTCCTGGATCACGGCGCCCGGGGCGGCGGGGGCGACGGAGGCGGATGAGGGCAGAGGCGCGGCAGTGTGCGCGGGGGGCGGAACGGCTGGATCGATTCCAGCCACTTTCGGCAGGTGCGGGGCGCTCATGGCAGTCGGCTTTCCGACCGGTCGATTTCGCTCAATAGCATCGCAAACCCCCATGTCAATCTGCGCCGCCATCAATGCATCCAGATGTACACGCACAAGTAAGGGGATGTCCAGCATTGTCATAGCGGGATTGTTGGTGTCCATGGGGTGTTCAACTTGGCGGAAAATTGCCCCCTATGGCCCATCTCTGGGGTCGACTGAGGGCGTTCAAGAGCGCGTCATATCGAGCGTGCGGGGTACGTACTCGGTGATGGCCAGGGGCAGTTGACGGTGTCCCGGAACCCGGCGGCGGGCCAGGGCGTCTCAGCAGTCGACGGTCGCGCCCCATCCCCGAGTGGCGGGGTTTTTGCACAAGGGCCGGCAAGCGCCAGGCGCACGCCACCCCTCGCCATGCGTTTAATGGTCACAGCCCACGCTCGATCCTGACGGGTTACCCGTACCGCAGGCTCGCAGAGCATGTACGCGCAGTGAAGTGATGCACACATGGTGTGATGTGGACCTCGGCGTTCAACGGAAAGGAACGAGCGCTCATGCGCGAGATCCTCGGAAGGCGACGCAGGCTCCGGTTCCGGCGCAGTGAAAGGGCTGCTCAGCTTGGCGCCGCGCTGACCTGCGCGACCGAGTGGAAATGGCCCGTACTCCCAGGTGTGGGACTGAAAGCGGCCGGCGGCCGCGGTGACCGGGGCCGTGGCTGTGCCTGTCCCGACCCCGAGTGCGCCGTTCCGGGGGCGCACCCCTTCGACCCGGGACTGCTCGCGGCGTCGACCGACGAGCGCCTGGTGCGCTGGTGGTGGACCAATCGCCCCGGCGCGCCGGTACTCCTCGCGACCGGCGGCAGGGCGCCGTGCGCGCTGAGCCTCCCGGCCGTCGCCGGAGCGCGGGCGCTGGTCGCGCTCGACGAGATGGGCGTCAGGCTCGGCCCGGTGGTGGCGACCCCCACCCGGTGGTCGCTGCTGGTCGCTCCGTACTCGATGGAACGTCTGGGTGACCTCCTGTACTCCAAGGACTGGGTGCCCAGTTCACTCCGCTTCCACGGAGAGGGCGGATATCTTGTGCTGCCCCCGTCCGAGACGGGCAAGGGGCAGGTGCGCTGGGAGCGGGCTCCGCAGCCGAGCCCCCGGCCTCGTGCGAGCGGGACGGAACCCCGGCCCGGGTCCGCCGCGCCCTGGCTGCCGGACGTGGAGGCGGTGGTGGACGCGCTGGTCGCGGCGTCGACCAGCGCGCCCGACGGTGGGTCGCGGCTCGCGTACTGAGCCGCTGGTGGATCGGTCGGTGCGTGGCGAGCGGGGAGGCGGAGGCCCTGCTCGCGTACTGGGTCAGCGAACGGGGCGGGCGCCGGGTTCCCGAAGGAGCCCGGTGTCACTCGTTCGGGTGTGAGAGCGCCCGACTCGCAGCGGAAATGGGCGCGCGGAGAACCGGGCGCCCGGTTCCCGTCGATATCTTCGGCCGACCGCAGGAATTCCACGTGAGGGGCCGGGCCGCATGAACCTCCGCATGATCGGTATCGGCGCCGTGGTGGTGTGTTCGGTGCTGCTGCCACTGGTGGCCTCGGCCGGACCGGCCGACGGGCCCGAGCCCGAGCCCGCGCGGACCAAGGGGCCCGGCGACCCGGAAGCCGCGCCCGGTGGCTCTCGAAATGGCGGGGCCGTACGGGATGACGCGAAGCCGTCGCCACGCGCGCGTGGGGGCGCGCTGTCGGGGCCGGTCGTACGAACGGGCGGGCCCGCGGTGCGCGCGGCGGCGCCGACCGTGCGCGAGGCCGCCGCCCGGTGCGGGCCCGAACTCGTCTCGCCCGAGGGCGTCGAGGCGCAGACCTGTGTGCTGACCGAGGGCCGGGACGCCTGGGCGCGCACGTACTACCGCAACGCCACGGGCGGGCGGTTGCGCTCGGTGCTCACGCTGATGGGGCCGCGCGGCCACACCGTGCAGACGAACTGTGCCGTGTCGGCGGGGGACCAGCCGGGGACGTGCGAGACGCCGAGGGAACCGGCGCGCGGAAAACCTGGCGCGTACTCGGCGGTCGCGGAGTTCGCCGAAGAGGGCGACGACTCGCCTCTGCTGCTGCGGTCCGGCTCCAACGCACCCGACGGGGCGGCCAACTCGGCGGCGGCCACGGCTCGTTGAGCGGGCGGCCCGCACGGGGACGCGGCGGGGAAGGGCCAGAAGAAATGGAAGGGCCCGATCGCTGGCGACGGGGGATGCACCAGCGACCGGGCTCTTAGAACGGTAACAAGAGATCTGCCATTCGCAAATTCGATCTCGGTTATTCGGACACCGATTTATCTGCGACTACCGGGAGTTGTGACGCGGGTCACCCGTCCCGTGACAGGGCTGGTCACTCTCAGCTGAGGGTCACTTGGCGGTTGGTGAGACCGCCGCGTGCCCTGCGCTCCTCGGGCGTCAGCGGCGCGTCGACCGCCAGCGCACCCGCCAGACGCTCCGCGAACGCGGCGGCCGGCTTCTCGCAGTCCTCGGCGGTCATCGCGCTCGGCAGGTCCCAGACGGGCACGGTCAGCCCGTGCGCCCGGAAGGAGCCGACGAGACGGGTGCCCTCGCCCAGCGAGGAGGTGCCCGCCGCGTGCAGCCGGGCGAGCGCGTCCAGAAGCCGCTCCTCGGCGTGCGGCATGACCCACCGCAGGTGGTTCTTGTCCGGCGTCTCGCACCAGTAGGACGAGTCGACCGACGTGAGCCGTACGGTCGGGATCGCGGCGGCGTTGGCGCGCTCCAGGGACGCGGTCACCTCCGGGGTGGCGTTCTCGGAGTCCGGCACCCAGAACTCGAAGCCGCTGTGCACGGCCGGCTCGAACGGGGCGGCCGGGTCCAGCAGGTCCTGGAGGCGGGGGCCCTGCGGGTCGACGCGCTGGGCGGCCACCGGCGTACCCGGCTCCGCCGCCAACGCGCGCGTGAGCGTGTCCGCGAGGTCGCGGCTGATGTCGCCGGAGGGCGTGTCGTTCTGCAGCCCGAGCAGCACCGAGCCGTCGTCGCGGCGCAGCGCGGGCCACGCCATCGGCAGGACGGTCGCCAGCGCCACCGACGGCACGCCCTCGGGCAGCCCGTCCTTGAGGGTGAGCTCGACGGTCGCGGCCGGCACGAGCTCGCGCAGCGCGACCCAGTCGCACTCGCCCGCCAGGCCCTCGAACGGGCGCTGGACCAGCTCGGTCACGGCGTGCGCGGCCGCACGGCCGTGGCAGGCCTTGTAACGGCGGCCGGAGCCGCAGGGGCAGGGCTCCCGGGCCCCGACGACCGGAATCTCACCATCGCTGAGCTGAGCCCGCCCCGGAGGGGCTGACTGACGCTGAGCGGCCTTGGTCTGGGGGCGCTTCTTGGCCATGGTGTGGCTCTCTCCCGACTGCGGTGGTGCGGTGTCGCTGTGTCGGGCGCGAGCCTAGTCGTACGGGGTGGCCCACGGCGTACGGCACAGTCGGAGACGGGTGCGCGGGGCTCGGCCGCGGGTGCCCGCGCTGTTCGCCGCGGGGGTCGGTCCGGCTCGCTGCCCGGCGCGCGGTGTGCGGGTCGGTCCCGGTCGCCCGGTGTGAGCCCGGTCCGGCGCGCGTGCCCCGGGGCGGGGCCTGGATCAGTCTCGGTCGTCGAACGCGTCCGCGAAGTCGAAGCCGAGCGGCGCCACGCGCGCGACGAGGTCGTCGGGGGCCGGTGCGTGCCCGTTCTCACGGCCGTGGCCGTGTCCCGGCCCGGTGGTGATGATCACCCAGACCGTGACCTCCCCGGACGCGCTGTCCCGTACGCCCCAGTCCTGGGCGAGCGCGCTGATGATGTTCAGACCGCGGCCGCCACGTGCGGTCACCGACGGCGTGGCCGGAATCGGTCGGGTCGGGCCGCCGCCGTCCGTCACTTCGACGGTGAGGCGCCCCGCCTTGTCGATGCGCCAGGCCGCCCGGACGTCGCCGTCGCCGACGTCTGCTCGGCCCAGCGGCCTGCCGTGCCGGCAGGCGTTGCTGAGCAGTTCGGAAAGGACCAGTACGGCATCGTCCACGACGGGCTCCGACACGCCGCTGCCGAGCAGTTGCTCACGCATCCGGTGTCTCGCCTTGCCCACGCCCGCAGGGCCGTGGGGCACGGCCATGCTCGACGACGTGGGCACCTCCTGTGCCACCACCAACGCCACCCCCGAGACCTCCTTCACCCCACGCCACGGTGTGGATGCCCCAATGGACTGGACCGGAAACCGGCCAACCGACGTCTGGTGACGCACTCGTAACGATCGAATACGGACCGAACGCGCCGGTGCACTCCCTGTCACCAGTATTACTGGTGACGCGGCTGGGGAAGCGGGCGCCCGGAGAGGCGCTGCGAGGTGTGTGTCAGAGGCGTCCGAGCTGCTGGAGTACCTGCTTGGGGCGGTTGGTGATGATCGCCTCCACCCCCAGGCGTACGCACAGCTCGACGTCCTCCGGCTCGTTCACCGTCCAGACGTGCACCTTGTGGCCCGCCGCGTGCAGCCGTGCGATGTAGCCGGGGTGATTGCGCACGATCCGCATCCCCGGACCCGCGATCCCGGCGCCCGCGGGCAGCCGGGGCGAGAGGAACTGCATCAGATAGACGGTCGGAATGTCCGGCGCCGCCGCCGCGACGCGGTGCAGGGAGCGCGCCGAGAAGCTCATGATGCGCACCGGCGAGCTCTCGTCGGCGGGCGGCGGATCGGTGAGGCCGAACCGCTTCAGCAGATGCAGCAGCCGCTCCTCGACCTGGCCGGCCCAGCGGGTGGGGTGCTTGGTCTCGATGGCCAGCTCGATGCGGCGGCCCGCGTCGGCGACGAGTTCGAGGAGCCGCTCCAGGGTGAGGACCGAGGTGAAGGACGGGTCGCCCCAGTCCGGGCTCTCCTCGCTGTCCTTCCAGGAGCCGAAGTCCAGGGCCGAGAGCGCGGAGAGTTCCAGGGCGGAGACGGCGCCGCGGCCGTTGGAGGTGCGGTTGACGCGCCGGTCGTGGACGCAGACGAGATGGCCGTCGGCGGTGAGCCGTACGTCGCATTCGAGGGCGTCGGCACCGTCCTCGATGGCCTTCATGTACGCGGCCAGGGTGTGCTCGGGCGCGTCCTCGGACGCGCCCCGGTGGGCGACCACCTGGATGGAGGCCCGGTGGGAGGAATGCCTGTCGTGCTGCCGTGCTTGGGTCACCGCGTCATCGTGCCACTGCCCGGCTGCGTACGGGCGGCTTGGGCCGGGGCGCGGACACAGCCGGGGGCGCGGGCGCAGTGGCGGGCAGGGATACACAGGTCCTGCTTACAGTGGCCTGACAGGTTGTGGGAAAAGCTGAGCCCTGACATGTGCACATGTCCGCCGGTCGCACTACGCGATTGTCGGACCCCTGGCGCACCATGGTCGGTGGCGCCGTCCCCACGCCGCGATGCAGCGACCGTACCGAGCAGGCAGCGACCGTACGGGCAACGGGGCGACCGTACCGATCGTGCCGACCCCGAGACCGAGTGGAACCGAGGAGAGAGAGCTGTGAGCACCGAGAACGAGGGCACCGCGGCCCCGGCCGTCCCGCCTGCCCCGTCGTCAGCACCGCCCGCGCCTCCCGCCCCCGCCGTGACGTCCGAGGAGTCCGTACGGGCCGAGGAGCGGTCCGCCGCGCAGCTTGCCGCCCAGGCTGCCGGCGCGGCCGAGGCCGAGACCGCGGTCCAGGCCGCGGTGGGCCCGGAGCAGACCGCGGTGCAGCCCGCGCAGGGGGCGGCGCCGGAGACGGCCGCCACGCACGCGGTGCCGCAGGCAGCCGCCACGCACGCGCAGGAGCCCGTCACCGCGCAGCTTCCCGGACCGGTGCCGGGCGAGGAGCATGGCGGGGCACCCGCCGCGCACGCCCAGGCGGCCGGTGGCTGGCCGCCGCCCCCGCCCGCGCTGCCCGCGTACGGCGGCGGAGCCGGTGGCGCCCAGGGCGGCGGACCCGTCTGGGGCGCGCCCGTGCCGGAGCCGCAGGCGCCGCGCAGGCGCGGCGGCGGTCTGGTCGCGGCCGTCCTGGTGGCCGCGCTGGTCGCGGGCGGTGTCGGCGGAGCCATCGGCTACTGGGCGGCGGACCGCGAGGACAACTCGACGGGCTCGACCACCGTCTCGGCCTCCGACACCCCGAAGGACTTCAAGCGCGACCCCGGCACGGTCGCGGCGGTCGCCGCCAAGTCGCTGCCGAGCGTCGTGACGATCGAGGCGCAGGGCGGCGACGGCGAGGGTGGCACCGGCACGGGCTTCGTCTACGACAAGCAGGGCCACATCCTCACCAACAACCACGTGGTGGCGTCCGCCGCCACCAGCGGCAAGCTGACGGCGACGTTCTCCAACGGCAAGAAGTACGACGCCGAGGTGGTCGGCCGGGCGCAGGGCTACGACGTGGCCGTCATCAAGCTCAAGAACGCCCCGGCCAACCTGGTGCCGCTCTCCCTGGGCAACTCCGACCAGGTCGCCGTGGGCGACTCCGCGATCGCGATCGGCGCGCCGTTCGGCCTCTCCAACACGGTCACCACGGGCATCATCAGCGCCAAGAACCGCCCGGTGTCGTCCAGCGACGGGGGCAACTCGAAGTCCTCGTACATGAGCGCCCTGCAGACCGACGCCTCCATCAACCCGGGCAACTCGGGCGGCCCGCTGCTCGACTCGCGCGGCGCCGTCATCGGCATCAACTCGGCGATCCAGTCGGCCGGCAGCGGCGGCGGCTTCGGCCAGTCGCAGGCGGGCTCGATCGGCCTCGGCTTCGCGATCCCGGTCAATGAGGCGAAGAACGTCGCCGAGCAGCTGATCAAGACCGGTCAGCCGGTCTACCCGGTGATCGGCGCGACGGTCGCCATGGACGCGAAGGGCCAGGGCGCCAAGATCTCCCCGCAGGCGGCCGGCGGCTCGGCGGCGGTCGTGGCCGGCGGCCCGGCCGACAAGGCGGGCCTCAAGCCCGGCGACGTCATCACCAAGTTCGGCGACACGGTGATCGACGGCGGCCCGACCCTGATCAGCGAGATCTGGACGCACAAGCCCGGCGACCAGGTGCCGTTGACGTTCCAGCGGGACGGCAAGGAGACGACGGTCACGGTCACGCTGGGGGAGCGCAAGGGCGACAGCTGACGGCGCCGGCCGACGACGCCGGTCGACGGCGTCGAGCCGACCTCGACCGACGGGCTCCACGAACCGCTTCGTGGAGCCCGTCGGCGGACTCTGCGTAGAGCTCTGC
Organism: Streptomyces sp. NPDC048696; assembly: GCF_043198895.1. Classification (NCBI taxonomy): domain Bacteria; kingdom Bacillati; phylum Actinomycetota; class Actinomycetes; order Kitasatosporales; family Streptomycetaceae; genus Streptomyces; species Streptomyces sp. NPDC048696. Next base: position 519,362 of record NZ_JBICVJ010000003.1, read on the forward strand.
CGCTACGTAGAGCTCTGCGAGGCGCTACGCGCGCGTGGCGGGCGCCGGGAGCAGGTTGTCCACAGGGGACCAGTCGGCGAGGCTGCCGGGCACCTGGGTCGGGGTGAGCCCGGTCATGGCCTTGAACACATGGTTGTAGTGGGCCTGGTCATGGAACCCGGCGAGGTGGGCGACGCTGGCCAGGGGCAGCCCGTCGTCCCGTAATCGCATCGCCCGGCTGAAGCGCAGGATGCGGGCGATGGCCCCCGGTGAGCGCCCGACCTGTTCCCGGAAGCGGCGCTCCAGATGGCGGATGCTCCAGTGCGTACGGGCGGACAGTTCGGCCACGCGTACGCGCCCGTGCGTACGGTTCAACTCCCGCCAGGACCAGTCCACTTCGGGAGCGATCGCCGGGCCGCGTTCGAGCAGCGGCAGCAGGACCCGGTCCAGCGTCCGGAACCGCTCCGTCCAGTCCGCCTCCGCCTCCAACTGCTCCGGCAGATGGCGCAGAACACGCGGCAGCACATGGACCGGATCGAGATGCGGAAGGTCCCATTCGGACATCGGCACGCCGAAGAGCCGGTACGCGCCCATCGGCGTCATCCGCACCACGACACCCCGGACCCCGCCCTCGTGGTGGCCGATCATCGCGTGCATGACCGGCAGGGCGGCCCGGGACGGCGCGCTGACGGAGTCGGCCGGATCCACCATGCTGTCCGTCCGCACGGATCCGCCGCCGAGGCCGAGGCTGATGGTGGCGAGGGTGTCCGGCAGGACCATCCGCCGCTGCGGGGAGTCCCGGTCGTAGGCGTATCCGGCGTACGACCGGACGATGTCCCGCAGGCCGGGAGAGGCGAGTGCGCGGGTGAGTACGGGTCGGCCGTGCGCCGAGCCCGGTGGCATGGACACGCTCGTACCCCCTGTCCGAGACAGGGAAATGCTGCACCGGCGCGCGTACGGGGACAATGCGCCGGCGGGTCAAATCTGCGCCGTGGGGCGGCGGATGGGCGACCGGCACGACATTTTCAGAAGCCGGACGGCACCCGTCCGGATCATGTCGCGTTCGAACAATATGGGCGGTACGGCGCGGGGCGACGCTGGGGCTTCCACCTCGGCCGGGGCGGCGCAAACACCCGAAGCGCGCGCCGCCCGGCCCCCTCGTTCCACGCCCTTCGAACAGGAGCCTTCCCGTGAGATGGGCGTACGGACCCACGTCGAGCGGTGGCTACTTCGGCTGGTACTGGGACGGCCCGGGCATGAGTCTCATGGTCGGCGCGTACTCGTCCGTGACCGGCCACGGGAACCGGGGCCCCTCGAACTGACCCCTCCCCGCCGTCGGCCCGCCCTCCGCTAGTCTGTAGTCGCTCCGCCGCTGCTCGGCCGGGGCGAGGGTGGGTTGCCCGAGCGGCCTAAGGGAACGGTCTTGAAAACCGTCGTGGCGCGAGTCACCGTGGGTTCAAATCCCACACCCACCGCCACAGGGGCCACAAGGCCCAGGTCAGAAGGGGTGCCACCGATACGGCGGCACCCCTGACTTATTCGAACTGTCTCACGGTTTCTCGCCTGTGACCCGGTCCCGATCAGGGCGTCTGGGCCAGCCGCGGGCCAGGTTCAGGCGTCGTCCCCGATCTCAAGACCCGCCTGGATGAGCGCGTTGGCCCGCGCCGAACCACCCTTGAGGATCTTGGCGTAGAAACGGTAGAGCACCGCGACGCTGTGGCCGGCCCGGTACGCGACCTCTACCGGGTCCACACGCTGCTTGATCCAGAGCGAGATCGCGGCATGACGCAGGGAGTACGGCACGTCAGCCATCTTCGTCTTGGCTTCCTTCGAGCTGAGGACGGCTTCTCGTGCCGTGTCCCAGACTGCGCAGTATTCGTTCGACGTGAGCCGGCCGCCGAGTGCTGCCCGGAAGATCCGTCCATCGGAGGCGACGCCGAAGCGGGCGATATGCGAGCGGACCATCCGCACGTACACCGGAGGGATCGGCACAGCGCGGACGGCGTTGCTCGCACGGTGCTTGAGTCCGCGTTCGTCGTGGGATTTTCCGCTGTCCGTCCACCCCGAACCGACCTCGGGATGGCTCTCCGAGACCAGCACCTCGCCCCATGCATCCGGCTCGCTCTCGGGCGGGAGAACAAAGTCCTCCTCGCGGAGAGCGACGGCCTCACCGGGCCGGGTGGCGACGTAGTAGATCGCGCCGAAGAACGCCTCCAGGTGCTCGCCCCGCGGCCCTTGCTTGGCGACCGCTCCGATCAGATCACGGGCAAGCCGAGGACCCGGGACGTAACGGAAGTCGACCTCGTCCGACCTGGTGGGCGCTGACCAGTCGACCGCAAAGAACGGGTGACGGGTCAACAGCGCACGTTCTTCGACCGCGTACCGGAACGCGTTGCTGAGGACCATGCGCTTGCGGTTGGCCGTGTTCTCGGCCGCTTGCTCCCCGTTCAGTAACTTGGAGATCGCAATGAAGGCTGCACGGACGTATTCGGGTCGCGCAGCCTCGTCGACCTTGAGCGAGTTGGCCGCGATCCAGCCGACAGCCTCTCTGATCTCCTCGGGGACGCCTTCTGCGTCGGAGCGCGATATGTAGTCGCCGCCCTCGGCTTTCGTGGCTCTGAACACCCATTGGTACAAGGCAGTGCGCAGGATCCTGGAGTCCGGCTGGCCATCGTGCGTGGTCACGAAGACCGGGGTGACGACGGCCAGCGACTCGGCGATGTTCGCCCGGTGCTTTCCGGCAGCCCCGGGCCACTTCATCAGGGCGTAGTCCTTGGCGTGTTGGAACCACGTGGGCATGGCGAGAGCGGCCAGCTCCCTCTCGGGAAGCCCGGTCTCCACATCGAACCGCTGCCCGTCTCGGAGCGCGGACATTAGCTCGGAGCGGCGCCCGTCTGCCTGTGCACTGGTCAGGTAGCTCTTGGAATGTGTCTGCGTCCCTACCCGCCAACGCAGCTCCCACGGCTTTCTCCGGCGAGCGCGTTTCCGAAAGGCCCAGATGTCGACGTCGTACGTCAACAAGTGCGGTCCTCCTCCAGGTTGTCGAGCCACTTGTCGAAGTCGGCCCGGCGGAAGCGCAGCTGGCCGTTGGGGAGCTTTATGCACTTGGGGGACTTGCCCCGGGCGCGCATGCGGTAGAAGGCAGCGCGGGACATATCGAGCTCGTGCAGGACGTCGGCGAGTTTCAGGTGTGGCTCTCGGCGCAAGGTGATCAAACCCCCTTGGTGATCGGCTCGGTGGGCGGTGTGGGGTCGCATCCGGGGTGGGCGGTCTCGCCGTACGCGGCCAGAGCGCTGTCGAGCGGGTAGCCGCAGGCGGTGCACGAGGTGGCGGGAGCAGAGAGAGGTTGCATCTCAGCGTCCCCAGCGGTCCCAGCGTCCCCCTGCTCGTATTCATGCAGGTCAGAGGTGGTGTCGTGGGGGGACGCTGGGAAGAGGACAGCGTCCCCCTCAGCGGTCCCAGCGTCCCCCCGGGCCCGGAGGGGGGACGCTGAAGGGGTCGCGCTAGCGTCCCCCCTGTTTGTGCAGGTCACGGGCGTTTCAGGGGCGGTGGGGGACGCTGGGGACGCTGTTTCGCACCTTCTCTCTGGGGATGGTGTGAGCTTGTACAGGCGCTGCTTCTTCGGCTTCGGTCCGCGCTGGGAGTCGTCGACCTCGATGCCGATCGTGCGCAACGCCGGCGCGAGGCGCTTCAGCTGTCCGCCCGCGCGGGTGGGGTCCTTGGGCCACTTCTTCGGCAGCTTGTCGGGGGTCACAACCTGTTCGAGCAACTGCGAGGCGGTGACGGTGATACCCCCGGCGCCTGCCTTGTCGACCAGGTCGACCACGGCTTGGGCGAACGGCTCCCCGTCCAGGACATCCGCCACGGCGTCGGCCGTGGCGGACCTGTACGAGTCCAGCGTGTGCCAGCCGGTCACGTGGTCCACGGCGGCCAGGACGCGGGCGAAGTCCGCCATGCGCGGGCGTTCGCACAGCTCGACGTCTGGCAAGGCCTTGAGGACCTTGGCCAGGAGGTCGAACAGGGAGGCGAGGATCGCGGGGTGGGCGTCGGCGTACGCCTGGTCCAGCTCGGCTTCCTCGCGGCGCTTGTGGTCGGGGATGAGCTGGAGCTCGATCGTGAGGAGGCGTTCGGCGAGGTCGCCCGCGAGCGCGCCGGCGTCGATGGTGGTCATCGCCAGGACGCGCCGGAATTCGAGGACGACCACGTCGTCGTCCGTGTAGAGCGCTCGGTCGACGATGCCGTCGCCGGTGACCGCTCGGCACAGGGCGTCCGACAGCCAGTCCGGGACAGTGGAGACGTTGTCGAGGCAGATGGCCCACGAGTTGAAAGCCTGTACAGCCCAGGACTTCAGGTCGCGGGGTGCCGTGCGCTTCGGGGCGCCGGACGGGTCGATGATGCCGATGACCATGGCCGCGCCCTTGGACTTGCCGGTGCCCTGTTCCCCGCGGAACGCGAGGATCGGGTGCGGCAGGTCCGGGATGAAGGCTGCGACCAGCCACGCGGCCAAGAGCTCGAAGCCGTCGTCGGTCGTGTTGAGGAGCGTGCGCAGCTTGGCCAGGCCGTCGCCGTCACTGACCGGTTCCGGGAGGGGCTTCATGGCGCCCGAACGGCGGAACACCACGGGAGAGGCCGACAGGCGCTGCCAGCCGTCGGCGTCCACGGCGACGCAGCGGCCGTCGGAGGTGCCGAGGTCGATGATGATGCGCTCGTGGTGCCTGGCTACACGTAAGTGGGGCGTACGCGGGTCCGCTACTGCGGCGATTCCTTCCAGGACGGTCATGGCATCGGCGAGAGCGGACTGGGACGGGACCGATCCGTTGTTGCTGTCAGCGAACTGGCGGGCGAGCTGGGAGCGCAGGCCGGCCTTGCCTCGCAGCGGGAGAGCGAGGTTGGGACCGTCGATCGTCACGCCGTACGGGCGTCCGTCGTCCGACATGAACAGCTCGTAGCGTTCGCGGGCGAGCGCGGCGAGCTGCGATGCCTGCGAGGGGCCCTTCTTGTCGGGGTCGATGCCGTTGGCCTCGACGATGCTTCGCGCGAGAGCAGTGGGGGTCGGGGAGGCATTGCCGTTGGCGCGCAGGGTCACTGGCGGCCTCGGGCAGCGGACGCGATGGTGGCGCGAGCCTCGTTCTCCGGGAGGCCGATGTGCACGGCAGCGTCCCCGAGGGCCTGTGCCATGTTCGGGCCCTGGTCGGTCTCGTGAGCTCGGCACGCTGCCCAGTACAGGCGGTCGTTGCGCTGACCATCCGGAGCATCGAGAACGAACTGCACCAAGGCGATGGCCTGGCGACCGGAGACCGGCAGGGCGGGAGAAAGTGTTCGCGAGGAGACTGCCAGGGCGAGCAGCTGCAGGACTTCGGCCGGGGCCGCGACGATCGGGTGTCCCTCGGTCCCGGGGGTGCGTACGTACTGCCCGCGCACGGTGATTGACCCTGGCCCGACCAGGTAACCGCCCGAGCCGCGTACGTCGATGCCTGGCGCCAGACGGCCGGCGGAGTTCGGCACGGTGCGGTCCGCCGGACCACGAAGCCACAGGTGTAGGCCGCCGCTCGGGGTCGTCACGCTGACCGTTTCGGGAACCGTGAAGCCGTGGTCGTGCGCCAGACGCTCGAAGTTGGCGATCCCGTCGACGTCGTTCTTCACATCCAGGTCCACGCCGACGAGGTGATGCGGCGGTGCGCCGCAGGCGATGCCGTAGCCGGTGGCCCAGGGGGCGGCGGCGAACAGGGTCCGGATGGCGTCGGGATCGGTGGTGGCGTCGTGGATGCCGTGGCCGATCTGCCCGCACTCGCCCCGGCAGCGCGCGGGGCGGCGCTCTGCGCGGTGTGGGGAGCGCACCGCGGGCAGCTTGGTACGGCTTAGCGGGATGACCGCGAGGCCGTGTTCGGCTGCTTCCAGCGCCCGGTCGACGATGGTGCAGGGGGCGGGGCGGGGCATGCTCTTCTCCTTCTCGCGGGGCAGCGACCAGGGGCGTCGGACGCGTCAGGCGGCGGTGTCTGACGCGTCCGACGTGGGTCGCGCGCACGTATGACCTGTGCGTTCGGGGCGGTCCGGCGTCAGGGGTGTTTGACGCGTCTGTCGCGTCAGGGCCGTCAGGCCGCTTCGTCGTCCTCATCGCGCACGATGCGGTACGAGCCCGTCTCGTCGGTCTCTTCGAGGCGGCCCGCCATGACGAACGCCGCAACCTGCCCGGAGACCCAGGAGCGGGATCGGCCGTGGCGGTCGCAGTGCGCCATGAAGTCGGCCGGGCGGACCACTGTGCGGCCCTCCGCCTCGAACTCGTCCAGGAGTTCGTCCATGGCTCGCCGGGCCTGTGCGGGGGAGAGCTGGATCTTCGGTTGGGCGGGCGGACGTTCGGCGAACTGGACGACCGTGGTGGGTTCGGGTAGCGGCTGCTCGGGGTCGATGTCGTCCAGGTCCTCGTCGTACGCGTCGTCTTCCTCAGCGTCGTACGAGGTCGGCTCACCGGCGAAGGCCTCGTCCGCGTCGTAGTCGTCGTCCAGGCTCTGGTCGTACGTGGTCTCAGGCATGGCGGTGTCCTCCTCGGGCTGTGTGGTGCCGGGCAGGGGATAGCGGGTGCGCCGGGTGTACTGGCGGCCGGCGGCCTTGGCCGCGGCAACCTCGGTGACCGGATCGGCGGCGGCGCGCACAGAGGCGAAGGCGAGGACGACCCAGTCGAGGTATTCGCGCGCAGTCAGGTAGCTGCGCGCGGGAGTGGCCCACAGAGCCTCGGGGACGCCGTTGGCGACCAGGTAGGAGTAGCCCGGCTTCTTGTCCTTCCAGACGTGCGGCGCGGCGCCGGCGTCCAGGACGTCGTCGTCCAGGGCGAAGGTGGCGTCGCGGTCGTTGCGTACGCCGAAGCACCAGGTGGAGCCGAGGGAGGCGCGGGTGTCGGTGGAGACCTGGTTGCCGGAAGCGCGCTGCATGGAGACCACCAGCGACATGCCCGCGGAGCGGGCTTCCTGGCCGATGCCGGTGAAGACGTCGTCGTCGGTCTCGCGGATCGTCTTGGCGGCTTCCTCGAACCAGCCGATCAGGTACGGCATGCCCGGGGAGCCATCGGCCTGGACTTCGGCGCACGCCGGTTCCCACTGCTTGTAGCCGTACTTGGCCAGCCACTTGGTCCGAGCGGGGATGGCCGCTTGAAGCGCCGCGAGCATCGCCTTGGTCGACTTCATGTCGAGCGCTGCCCACTCGATCGCGGGCAGCAGCGGGCCGAGGGTCTGCTCGGCTTTCGCCGGGTCGGAAGCCCACACGATCACGTCGCGGCGGGTGAGGATTTCCGCGAGCGCGGTGACGGCGCCCTCGGACTTCCCGGAGCCGGTCATCCCCATGACCAGGAGGTGCATGGCGTTGCGCGCGGCCGCAGCATCGCCAGGGAAGTACATGACGGGCTCGGTGCCGTCTTCGTAGATCCCGACGTGCACCGGGTCGGCGATCGAGCCGCCGGGGTGCGACGGGCCGGGGCAGGGGACGGTGTTCTTCAGCAGGTCGCGAGGCACGACGGTGAGTTGGACCCGGGAGGCGGAGTCGGGGTCGTTGACGACTCGGACCGCGTTGGGCGGGACATCGAGCGCGGACGCGAGTTTGGGCAGTGCCTTGGCGACGTCGTCGTGGGTGAGTTCGCCGCGCGGGAGCTGAAGGTCGAAGGTGGCCTTGTTCGGAGCCACTGAGGACCCGGTGACCTGGGTCTTGGCGAGGCCGACCTTTTCGAGCAGCCCGCCGTCCGCGCTGCTGCCGGTCTGGTCGGGGTTGCGGCGCAGGATCTGCCGGATGTTCCACGTCAGCGCCAGGGTGGGGGCGCCGATGAAGTACAAGCCGGGCAGGGGACCGGTCCCCGGGCCCGCGATGGCGGCCGCGGTGAACCAACCGGACGACGCGGCAACCGTGATCGCGGAGTGCAGACGGCGCTGCTGGGTGGTGGCCTTGCCCGCCCACCAGGTCGCCGACGTGAGCGCGACGGACGCGAGGGTGAGCCCGGCGGTGGCGGCAGCGTTGTCGGCCCAGAACAGGTGGGCGGGCAGGGAGGCCAGGCCGGTCCCGATCCCGGCCAGCCACGGGGGCAGATGCGGCTTTGCGCGGTGCAGCAGGTACTCGATGACGCCCCCGCCGCCGGTCGCGGCCCGCAGCTGCTCCTCGTAGACCTGCTCGGGCAGGATCTCGTACACGGCCTGGACTCCTTGCCTGGTCGTTTACTGGTTGAAGTCGAATCGGCGGCGTGGCTGCCGCATTTGCCGGGCGCGGTAATTCGCGAGCTCGGGCTCGAACTCCCGCTGGAACGCGGCATAGGTGGCGGCGGCGTTCTTCGCGGCGTCGCGGGCGTCGTCGGCGACCTTCTTCAGCCGCCGGGAGACGCGGCGAGCCCTCGCGCGGGAGCCGAACGCCCGGCCATCAGGGTCGGGGATCTCCTTCAGCGCGCCGTTGAGGACTTCGGCGGCACCGGCGAGCTCGAAGGACAGCTGAAGGAAGACGTAGCGGGCCTGGTCGCAGTAGGTGCGCACGTCGCTGCTGTTGAAGAACTCCGGGTCACCGAGCGGACTGTGGCCGGGCTTGTTCCCGCCGGCCGCGCCACGGGAGAAGAAGCCTCCGCCGGGCCCGGCGCTCGTGCGGTTGCCGCCGGGCTCGTTGACGTGGAAGTGGTACTCGCGGGTGCGCGTGCGGTTCGTGGTCCGGGTCTGGCTCTTGCCGCCGGTGCCGGCCTGCCCGGAGCCGTTGGCCGACTGGGAGCGGCCTTGCTGCCCCCCTCCGGAGCCGTTGCGCTTGGTGAAGTTGGACGTGCGTCCGTTGCCGTTCGGGCTGTTGCTGAAGGCCATCAGATCTCCTCAATGGGGTCGGCGGAGGTGCGGCGGCTGCGCAGCCACAGGGCTTGTCCTGCGGCGGTGGTCAGCAGCCACAGCAGACCGAGCGGGCCGGACACGGGGCCGAACAGGAGGGCCAGGGCCGTCCAGGTGGCCGCGGCCGTGGCGAGCATGGCCAGGCCCCGGCGCCAGCGGCGAACCCGGTGGTCGACATCGGGGCGGTGCAGCCGAGCCCACACCAGCCAGCCCGGCGGGACGGCCGCGAGCGGGGCCAGGGCGAGGCCGGCCCACCAGAACGCCGCGTGGCCGATGGCGGTGACCGGGAGCGCCAGCACAGCGATGCCGGTCGGTACCCAGCTCTTGCGGTGCTCCCACAGCGCACTCCCCAACGCCCACGCGATGCGGGAGGCGAAGGAGGGCTGCTCGGGGACGACCAGCACGATGGGCTGAGCGGAGCGCCGGCCGAAGCCGCGGCGGTGCTGACGGGGGATGCGTATGGCGGTGGCGCCGGGCGGCACCTTGGCCGTACGCGAGCGGGTCCGGTTGGTCACGGCGCGCACTCCTTGTCGGTACCGATGTGCCGAGCGGCGATGTGCAGGGTCGGGTCCGCGTACACCTGCTCCAGAACCGCGCGGAGTTCGGCCAGCTGCTCGGTGGTGATGATCGAGCGGTGGGTCAACTGCCGGGGCAGGTGGGCGGGGGCGTCCAGGTCATCCCATGTGAGCCGTACGCAGATGGCGGCGAGGATCGTCATCGGCTCGCCTCCGCAAGAGTCCTGGGGAGCTCCCCGAACGCCTCGTCGAGAACGCGCTCCTCGGCTTGGCCGACCGGTGCGAGCGCTTCCGGCTGCGGGGCAGGATCGGCGGACTGCATCGCGAGGTCGCGGATGCGGGCGGCACGGCGGGTGCCGATGCCGTACGCCTTGATCAGCCAGGTCGCCGACGGCTCCTGCCCGGTGGCGGCACGTTCGCGCGCGGCGGCGACGAGTTCGGCGTCGGAGTGGCCGGGCGGCAGCTCCCGCCGAGTGCTCCCGCCGTTCGCCGGGCGGCGGGACTGCCGGGGCTTGGGCGCGGCAGGGGGTGTCGACGGAACGGACGGCGGGGGCTGCTCCTGCCCGGCTTCGGCGGGGCTGCCGGTGGCGGACGGCAGGGTGCGCAGGTGCGCCATGTGGACCAGCAGACCGAGCACGACCGGCGGGACCGCCGATACGGACACGATGAGCGGCCAGCCGACCGGGACCACCCCCGCCGCGACCGTGTGGTCGACGGCGTTGCCGGCCACGGACAGGATGATCGCGCCGATGGCGTTCGCCTTGGCCCAGGCGCGGGCCACGGGGTTGCGGGTGGAGTTGCCGAGCCAGACCCGTACCGCGGTCATCGCGTACGCGTCGATGGTCAGCGGCAGCAGCCATGACAGCCATGCCCACCAACCGGTCCGTACCGCGAGGTCTTGCAGCGCGGCGTACGAGGAAGCGGCGGCGGCGATGCCCACGGCGCCCATCCCGGCGAACAGCAGCCAGTCACGACGCGGCGCGGGCCGGAGTTCTGTGGCTGTCGCGGAAGTGAGGGATTCAGTGGTCATCGACGCTCACCCGACCGCGTTCGAGAGGCCGGAGACGGCTGCGGTGACGACCTGGGAGACCACGGACTTGGTGGATTCGGCGAAGCTGCCGGAGAGGTAAACGCCGATCAGGACGCCGACAATCAGCGTGGACCAGCGGTGTCCGATGTAGGTGCACATCACGATCCCGGCGGTGAGGAGCATCAGCAGGATCGGGACCGTGACGGCGAGCGAGGGGCCGGCCGCAGCGGCGGCCAGGGCGGTGTTCACGGCGTGCGACTCCTTCGAGGAGACGGAAGCGGGAAGGGGCGGGGCCTGGGGTCCCGCCCGGCGCGGGTACGAGGCCAGCGCGCGGGGCGGGACAGGCGCGGGGGCTACTGGCCGCGGCGACGTTCGTCCTGCGCGATGGTCAGGTCGATCAGCTCGGCGGTCGTGCAGTAGCCGACGTACGTGCCGCCGGCGTGCCAGATGTGCCAGCGAGCGGAGTACAGGCCCGGCTCCTGCGTGGCGACAGCGAGGTAGGCGCGGCGGCGGATCACCGGCAGGTCCGGCAGGCTCACGGACTCGGGGAGCGGCGGGGGCGTGGCCATCACCACTCCTCGAAGCGCACGTCGGAGATGCAGGTGACGCCACAGACGGCCTGCTGGCCGGGGGCGTGGTCCAACTCCCAGGCCAGGGCGTAGTCGTCGCCGACGTAGACCTCGCGGTATGCGCCGCAGCCGCACAAGCAGGGCGACAGCAGCGTCAGCACGCCCTGCCACTCGTCGGCGTCCAGGGGCTCGCGGACGCAGTGAACGAACAGCCCCTCGCCGAGGTACGTGACCGCCATGGGCCGCAGCAGCTCGGGGCGTCCGTCCTCGACGACCGGGTAGCCCTGCCACGCCTCGGCGGGCAGCGCCCGGTCGAGGGTCTGCGGGAACGCCTGCTGCATGTACTCGATGGCGAAGTCGACCGCGCCCCGGCACTGGTTGCGCTCCCGCGCCTGGCGCTGCGCCTCCCAGTCCCGTTCGATCTCGGAACGGTAGGCGGCGGCGAGGCGGCGCAGCTCGGACAGCACGGACGTGGTGGTGTTCTGGTCGGTCACGACGAGACCTCCGAAGGGCTCGGGGGTGTCGGACCGGGCGGTGAACGCGGAGGTCATCGCAGGGCCTCCTTCCCGAGCCGGGTGGGGTGGCAGCTGTGGGCGAGGGCCGCGCGGCGGGCGGCACGCTGGCTGCGGTGGGTGGGGTGCCAGCGGCAGACGCGGCAGCGGGGGCGGGTTGCGCTCACGCGACTCGCCTCCCGACCAGCGGCGGTCCCGTGTCGGCGGACGTGGCGAGCGCGGCCAGGCCGTCGTCGGTGACCTGCGGGGCGTACTCCGGGAGCGCGTTCAGCTGATCGAGCGTGTCGATCAGGACCGTGACCGGGAGCGCGTCACCGTCGAAGTGGGCGACGACGGCGGCCCGGGCGGCGACCAGGAGCTCGGCGTGGTCGTGGCGCAGAGCCGCCAACTGCCGCCGCAACTGGTTGTTCAGCCGGTTCATCGAGGCGAGCGTCGGCCGAGGGGCGGCCGGAAGAGTCCGGGTGGACATGAGGTGAAACCTCCGAAGGGAGGGCTGCCGGGTGCGCGCGAACAGGGCGACCCACGGCCGCGCACAGGCCGGCAGCCGAGACATAAGAAGACGAGGGAGGCTCAGCGGCGCCGGTAACGGCCGCGTGGGACCTGCTGGTTGACCAGCGAGCGCAGCACCACAGCGCAGACGGTGATGGCCAGCGCGCAGACCGCGATGGAAGCGGCGACCACGGCGATGGAGAGCAGCAGGGCCACCAGCACCGTGCCGACGACCAGCGCGCCGCCCGCCCCGGCGACGACCAGCGTCGCGGGCGAGGGGCTGTGCGATCGCGTCGAGGGTACGGGGGCGTGGCCACAGCTGCACGGGTGCGTCGGCGTCTCCGCCTGAATGGGCGCGGAGGAGCTGAAGGTCCGGCCCGCCGCATCCGTCAGGACGTACCGTGTACCGGCTTGCACCTGGGGGAAGTTCGGCTCGTTCATGCCGCCGGCACCCCCTTGCGCTGTACGTCGCGGCGCTCCTCGGCGGTAAGTCCGCCGAAGATGCCGAACGCTTCGCCGCGCTCCAGAGCCAGCCGCAGGCACCGTGCCCGGACCGGGCAGCTCCCGCAGATCTGCTTGGCCATGTCGACCGCACCCGGCGTCCCGTCGAAGAACATCTCGGGGTCCGCTTGCGTGCAGGCCGCGCCTGCCAGCTCGTGCCGCTCGGCGTTGAGCCGGTCGGCCACGGAGGGAACGGGGTGCAGGTGCGGGCGACGAACGCCACCGAGGGCGCCGCGCGAGCCGCAGCGGTAGATGGTGCCCATCAGCGCACCTCCGCCCGCTCGATACGCGCGATGGGCGTCCACTCGTGGCCACAGCGGCCGCAGACCGCACGAGCGGTGCCGCAGCGCGAGACCTGTACCCGCCCGTGACAGCGCGGGCAGGACACGCACCGCGCGACCGGCCGCCGGTCATAGAAGGGAGCCGCGCCCATCACGCCTCCCGGCCCGACAGGCGAATCTCCATGCCGTTCTCCGCCGCCCACCTCCGGGCCCGCCGCTCGTCCTCGCGGGCGCAGTGCCGCGTGAAGTCGACGTAGCCGTAGGCGCGGAAGACGATCGGCCCGAAGTCCAGGTCCGCGCTGGCGTTGCCCTCGCGGTCGTACCCGACGTCCAGGCCGTGCGCCTGGGCGAACGTCTCGACGGCGAGGTTGGTGTGCAGCGGGAGCAGGAACCGCTGGTCGTGCGGGACCGGAAGGTCCGTCCGCTCCAGCCGGTCCGCCAGTCGGCGAAGGCCGGCCACGAAGGCGGCCCTCTCGCTGGGCTCGGGGGAAGTGGCCGCAGCCGATAAGGCTGCGGAAGTACGCTGGTTGAGCATCGTGAAGCTCCTTCAGACAGAGAGCGATGCGTTGGCCTCGGCAGGAGCTCGGTAGGCGTTGGCGCGCCTCCGTAGCCCAGATCTGCCGGGGCCGTTTCCATGCGCGAGGTGGCTCGGGATGTCTCACCCGGGTTCAACCTCATGCAGTAGGTTCCACCTAGTGCATGAGGTTGTCAAGGGGTCTCGCGCTCGGTCCTGCCGTCTGGCTCGCAGCTTTCGCCATGTGTTGCACTATCTGTGGCTGGTGCAGCAGGTGCGGGTGGAAGGAAGACGGAGTGGCCAAGGCGCAGGAAGGGCCCGCTTACAAGCGGCTGGCGGATGAGCTGCGATCAGAAATCGCACGCGGCGTCCTGCCGGTCGGTGAGCCGATTCCGTCTGCATCGAACTTGATGAAGACGCACGAGGTGTCCACCACCGTGGTGCGGGACGCACTCAAGATCCTTCGTGACGAAGGGCTGATCTACGGGCAGCCTGGCAAAGCGGTCTATGTGCTCGCGACGCCGGACGAGTCGAAGGCGAAGCGGCACTCGCTGGATGAGCTGAGTGACGGGTTCCTGCAACTCCAGGAGCGAGTCGGCGAGTTGGTGGTGCCGACGGATGCTTCTGCCGTCGAGGAACTGCGCGAGGAGATGGGTGAACTTCGCCGCTCGGTCGCCGTCCTTCAGGCACAGTTGATCGAGCTGTACGGGCGCGTGGGGCAGCCGTACCCGCGCGACAAGGCCCCCATGAAGACCGAGGGGCCAGAGGGGTCACGAAGGGCTGTCAGCGGCTGAGCCGCAATTCGGAGGGGGACATGGAGAGCCCGAGGAAGTCCGGCACAGTCGTATCGCTGCACGGCAGGGCGTCCTACCGCCCCGATCTCGCAGAGTTGGCACGGAACCAGCTGACCGCCGCCCGGACCACCAAGGGCCTGTCCCACGCGGAATTCGCGGAACTCCTGTCGACGATGCTCGACTGGAATGTGAGCCCGGAGGCTCTGGAGTCGTGGGAGACGACGGCGACCCCGCCCGGCGACGTCCTGGTCGCCGCAGAGCTGATGGTGCGGCAGTCCGCGCCCGGCCTCACCGAGGGGGAGCCGCGGGATGCCCTGACTCAGATCGTCGGAGATCAGTTCGCCGACCTCGCTGGTGTCTACGCGAGCCGTTCCGAGTTCCAGGCCAAGGTCTCCGCAGCCGACCTCCTGGACGACGCCAAGGACATCAGGATGGCCGGGCTGTCGCTCAACCTGCTGTGCCAGTCGTACTCCGAGGCACGGTTACGCCAGATCGTCGAGGACGGAGCGACGTTGCAGGCGCTCTTCCTCAAGCCCTACGGCCACTTCATCGCGGAGCGTGAACACGAAGAGGGGTACCCGGAAGGGCGTCTCTCCGCGCTGACGGCGATGAACTTGACCATCCTGCAAGAGCGTGTCGTGGAGCGCTTGAGTCCGGAGGCGGCGCAGAGGATCGCGTTCGGGGTGTACGACGAGCCGATACGGTTCAACATCACCTTGATCGACGGTCAGTTGTGCGTGGCGCAGCCGTATCTGCCCCAGACTCGTGGTGTGGACTCGCCGACCTTCCTCGTACGCAAGCGCAGGGTCGCCGGCGGGCTCTATCCGACCTTCGACCAGATCTTCACCACGCTGTGGGAGAGGCGGGAAGTAAATGACTGACCTGCGGCCGCTGCTCGACATTGCCTGTGCGGCGCTGGACCAGACGTCTGGGCTGGTGACCGAGATGGCAGTCGGGGCGGTGCAGGCCAAGGGAGACCGCGACATGGTCTCCGAGATCGACTTCGCGGTCGAGGAGCGCGTGCGCGAGTTCCTTCGGAAGGAGACCCCGGAGATCGGGTTCTTGGGGGAGGAGCACGGCGCCACGGGGCTCGGTGGATCGCTGACGTGGGCGCTCGACCCGGTCGACGGCACGGCGAACCTGGTCAACGGGATCCCGCTCTGCGGGGTGTCCCTGGGGCTGATCGAGAACGACCGAGCGGTGCTGGGGGTCATCGACCTGCCGTTCCTCGGCCAGCGCTTCAAGGCTGCCGAAGGGCATGGCGCGTACGCCGATGGAAGTCGAATCGGTGTGAGCCGGACGAAGGTTCTGAGCGACGCCATCGTCGGCGTGGGTGACTACGCGGTCGGCGAGCGTTCCCGCGAGCGGAACGTGCGCCGACTTGCGCTGACGGGCCGGCTTGCTGAGAGCGTGCTGCGCGTGCGCATGCTCGGCTCTGCTGCGCTTGATCTGGTCTGGGTGGCTTCCGGAAAGCTCGACGTGAGTATCGCGCTCAGCAACCACCCCTGGGACATGGCTGCCGGGGTCGCGATTGCGCGGGAGGCGGGAGCCATCGTGATGGACAGCGATGGGACTCCGCACGATCTGCGGTCGGCCGCCACGGTCGCTGTAGTGCCGGCGCTGAGGGACTCGATTCTTGGGCTCCTCGCGAGGCTCTGATCAGTGTGAATGTCGGCCGCGCTCAGATATCTGCCAGTCAGCGCAGCCGGGTTGACGGCTGCCACGGCCCACGTGGGACCACCCCCGCATGCGCGGGGACCACGTGAACAGGCTGATCAAGGTGACGAAGCGGAAGGGACCACCCCCGCATGCGCGGGGACCACCAGGCGCTCGGCTACTCCATGACCTGGCAGCAGGGACCACCCCCGCATGCGCGGGGACCACCGCCGACAGGGCGGCCAGTACCAGCTGCTGATGGGACCACCCCCGCATGCGCGGGGACCACACGTAGCCGGTGGCCGGATTGATCGTGCCGACGGGACCACCCCCGCATGCGCGGGGACCACCCACCGAGACCATTGCATCTGCGGACTACTCCGGGACCACCCCCGCATGCGCGGGGACCACACAACCTCGGTCATCATCGACAAACCCCTCCCCGGGACCACCCCCGCATGCGCGGGGACCACACCTGGAGCGCAACACCCGGCGGCACCTGCTCGGGACCACCCCCGCATGCGCGGGGACCACGGAAAGAGCACGCTCGGGACGGCCATCGGTAAAGGACCACCCCCGCATGCGCGGGGACCACAGGTCGCGTCCGCACAGCCGCACCGGGTCAGAGGGACCACCCCCGCATGCGCGGGGACCACAAAAGAAGCCCGGATTTTTCTTCAGCAGGCGCGGGACCACCCCCGCATGCGCGGGGACCACGTCACGGAGTACAAGGTCGCCACCAACGTGCCGGGACCACCCCCGCATGCGCGGGGACCACGGCGAGCTGGTCGTCGGTGAGGCGTTTCTGCCAGGGACCACCCCCGCATGCGCGGGGACCACTTGGGTTGCTTGACGGCCATGGTGGTGAAGATGGGACCACCCCCGCATGCGCGGGGACCACTGGATGTCCAGGAGCTTGGCGCGGGCCGAGGCGGGACCACCCCCGCATGCGCGGGGACCACCTGAGTGCGCGACGGGCCGGGTGGCACGGCGAGGGACCACCCCCGCATGCGCGGGGACCACAGAAGGCGGCCACGCCCTCTCCGAAAATGGACGGGACCACCCCCGCATGCGCGGGGACCACCTGGTGCATCTCGTCAGTGGCTCAATGGGGTAGGGACCACCCCCGCATGCGCGGGGACCACCGATCGGGCTGTGGGTGATCGAGCGGCGCAGCGGGACCACCCCCGCATGCGCGGGGACCACCTGGGGCGGGAACGCGGGCCGGACCGGGCGTCGGGACCACCCCCGCATGCGCGGGGACCACGAGGTCCACGACCTGCATCGCGACACCTGTGCGGGACCACCCCCGCATGCGCGGGGACCACTCGTCCAGCACGATCTGTACGGGATCGGCCCAGGGACCACCCCCGCATGCGCGGGGACCACATGGTCTGGCCGTTGGGCTGCTTGACGGCCATGGGACCACCCCCGCATGCGCGGGGACCACTGGCCGAGTGCCTGGCGGGTCCAGGCCGTGAGGGGACCACCCCCGCATGCGCGGGGACCACAATGTCTCCACGATTTCCGGGACCAGCACCTGGGGACCACCCCCGCATGCGCGGGGACCACTGTCCGTCATCGACCTTGAAGCCGACGGCCCGGGGACCACCCCCGCATGCGCGGGGACCACACCGTCCTCGAACGCGCCAAGACCATCGGCCTGGGACCACCCCCGCATGCGCGGGGACCACCGCCCACTGGGTCAGCCCTGAACAGTCGAACGAGGACCACCCCCGCATGCGCGGGGACCACTCTTTGACGTACATGGTGCCGAGCTGGAGCCGGGGACCACCCCCGCATGCGCGGGGACCACCTCCAGCGTGATCAGTGCGATGTCACGGACGTGGGACCACCCCCGCATGCGCGGGGACCACGGTTCTGAATCGCGGCCGTGCGCGACGAAGGCGGGACCACCCCCGCATGCGCGGGGACCACGGTTCTGAATCGCGGCCGTGCGCGACGAAGGCGGGACCACCCCCGCATGCGCGGGGACCACCTGGACGCCGAGCCCGACGCGGCCGCCGGCTCGGGACCACCCCCGCATGCGCGGGGACCACCGTGTTCACCGGGCCACCGCCTCGGGGAGCCGGGGACCACCCCCGCATGCGCGGGGACCACCGGAGTTGACCAGGCGCGTTAGGCGTGGCAGCCCCGTTTTTTACTCACTTCTTGAGAAACAGGCATTCAACGCATTTCCCCATATCTCCGGGAACCAGATAATTATTCGGGTGTTTGGCCCTAGTGGGTGCCTGCCCTGGTCTTACAGGACAAGCCTTGCAGCTGCATGCGAGTCCAGGGTGGCATTTCGACCAAGCGGTGCGGGGTGGATCCGGGACGAGAGGCACCCGCTGACGAGCGGTGGGGAGTGGACAGGTCGCCCGTTACGTGACGTTGGCGGGGCTGTCGCTCAACCGGTGGATCAATGCTGCAAAGCGGCTCGGCGACATGCGGGGAGGCGCCTGCCCCCGGAGCGGCTGGTGGCGGTCAACGAGACGGCGGCTGTCATGGGGAGGGTCCGGGCTAGCAGCCGCAGTCGAGGGAGCACGAGCGATATCACGTCGCGAACCCGCTCTCTTGGGAACGTGCCCAGCCGTGATTGCCATGCGCAGCGGGGAGTCCCATGGCCCCGCCGGGTAGCTGTGGGCCATGGACGGGCCAGCCTGGCTCTGAGCGCAATCAATAAGGACATAGTGCCAGGTCAGCCCGTTGCCGCTGCTGCTCGCGTGACCCTCTTGAAAACCGTCGTGGCGCGAGTCACCGTGGGTTCAAATCCCACACCCACCGCGTTGTGCGGCCTGTGAGGCCGGACGAGCACCTTGAACGAAGACAGGCGCCCCGGAATCCGGGGCGCCTCTCTTCGTGTGTCACGCGCTCTCGCGTGTCTCCCGCCCGATCAGACGCGGTTCATCCGGCGGCGGCGCAGCAGGGTGAAGCCCGCGGCGCCGAGGGCGGTTGCGGCTGTGCCGCCCGCGTACGGGGCGGTCTTGTCGTCGCCGCCCTGGTCCTTGATCTCGGCGCCCGCCGCCACCGCGCCCTTGGGGACGATCGTGGTCTGACCCGCGCTGTCGGCGGAGAGGGCCGAGGTGGGGGTCTTGGCGGTCGTGGTGGTCTTGTCCGTCGAGGTGGTCGGCTTCGCGGTGGTGGTGCAGCCCTTCGGCATGGCCGGGAACGAGCTCCACTGGTACGGGGTGTCGCCGCCCTGCGTGCGCTGGCCGAGCTTCGGCGTCGCGGTGTCGCCGCCCGTGATCTTGAGGCCCATGCCGAGGCCGGCGTTCGGGTGGGCGCGGTCGGCGGAGGCCAGCACCTTGAAGTTGCTGTCCCGCTGCTCGGCCTTCCAACCGGCCGGGCCGTTGGTCAGCTTCACCGAGAAGCCCCAGCCGAACACGCTGTGGGCGACCTCGGTCACGTCGCAGCCGGAGCGGGTGTGGATGAACTCCGAACGGAGCTTGCCGGTGGTGGCGCTGAGGGCCACGTGCATCCCGTGTACGTAACCGTCGACCCCCTCCTCGCCCTCGCCCTCCGTCGAGAGGATCAGGACCACGTGCCCGTTGGTCAGGAACTCGGCGCGGTAGTGCCCGCGCGAGGACTTGTGCACGGTGACGGTCTCGCCGTTGACCAGCTTGTACGTGGTGTCGCCGCCCAGGTCCTTGCCGCAGTCGTCCGACATCTTGGGGAACGGGGTGTTCTTGGTCGCGTGCTCGCCGCCCTTGAGCCACTGGTTGAACGTCGGCACCGCGAGGCCCGTGCCGGTGATCGCGATACCGGCCTCCATGTCCTTCGGGTGCACCTTGTCGACGGTCGCGACGACCTTGCCCTTGCCGTCCTTCAGCGCCGCCTTCGGGCCCTGCTTGAGGCTGTTCGTCAGCGTGACGGTCATGCCCGCGTGGACGGACGGGACGGTCGCGACGGCCGTGCACTTGTCGGGAGTGGTGGCGGAGGAGGCGCCCGCCTGGGTGGCGGCCAGGGCGGCCGACGGGGTGAGGAACGTACCGGCGAGGGCGGCGGTGGCGATCGCGGCACGGACGGCGACGCGGCGGCGGGCGGTGTAGGTCGACATGAACGACTCCGTGAAGCTGGGGCGGCCATCTGGGCCGGCGATGAGTGAGGAGGTGGAGAGTCGCAATGCCGCCTCCTCTGTCGGGTGGGGCCGCTGAGGCTGGGCGGTGGCTGCAGAAAGAAATCTATGGAGTGGCTGTACGCGAAGCGTCCGCTCCATGTCACGAGCGTGTGACAGGCGATCAAGGTCGCTCAAGCCGCTGACCAGCGCCGATGTCGCCGGGCGCGCCAGCAGGACGCCCCCTTCCCTCAATGCGCCGTCGTCAACCGCGCAGCCGAGGCGATCGTGGCGCGCGCCTCCCGTTCGGTGAGTCCGGTGCGGACGGCGGCCGCGGTGAGCCGGTCGGCCAGGACGTCGCCGATACCGTTCTCGTACGCACGGCACGCGGCCCAGAACAGGCGGGTGTTGCGCTGCCCTTCGTGGGCGGCGAGCACGAACTGCACGAGCCCGTTTCCCCGGTCGGTGCCGTACGCGTGGGGATGCTGGGCGCGCGCCGGGGGCGTGAGCAGATCGAGGAGCGCGCGGGGGCACGGCGCCGGGGCCAGATGGGCGGTGCCGGGGGCGAGCCGGTAGACGCCGTTGCTGGTCAGCGAGCCGGGACCGACCAGATAGCCGCCCGCGCCCCGGACGTCGATCCCGGGCGCGAGTCGGCTCGCGGAGTTGGGTACGACCCGGTCGGGCGGCCCGGTCAGCCAGATGTGGCGGCCCCCGCTGGGCGTGATCACGACGACGGTCTCGGGGATCGTGAACAGGTGCCGCAGCGCCAGGTGTTGCAGGGCCGCCACGGACTCCGGCGGCGGGTCGGCGGCGAGCGGCACGCTGGATGAGGACGGGGACGGGGACGGCGGCCGTACGGAAGTCGGTGGCGGCAGGTCCGGCTCCCCCGAAGACCTCGGCTCCCCCGAAGACCTCGGCTCCGCCGAAGCCCCCGGCTCCCCCGCCGCTCCCGGCTTCATCGTGTCCAGGTCGATCCCGATCAGATGATGCGGCGGCCGACCACAGGCGATGCCGTACCCGGTGGCCCACGGCGCGGCCGCGAACAGCGCGCGTACGGCCCTGGGGTCCGTGGTCGCGTCGTGCACCCCGTGCCCGGGCAGCCCGCACTCGCCCCGGCACAGGGCCGGCTGCGGCTCGTCCCGGTGCGGCGAACGCAGCGCGGGGAGCTTCGAGCGGGACAGCGGAATGACGGGGAGCCCCCGCTCGGCGACGGAGAGAGCGTGCGCGAGGGCCAGCGTGGAGGCATGCCGGTCGATGGTGGCCATGGATCCATGTTCGTACGAGTGTTCGAAAAAGGGAAGTCGGGGCGCGGGGGTACGAGCGCGGAGGTGGTCGCAGGCGGGCGGCCCGATGGCCGGGGGTGGACGGGGAGGAGGCGTGAAAGATTGGCCGAAAATGCGCTGAAACGTTTCTCCCCTTATGGGGCTCAGGGTGCGCCCGCATGCTCGTGGGTGAGTGGGAGTCGCCTGGGGTTTTGGGGACGTGTGGCGGGTTTATCGACATGTCATCACGCTTGCGAGCGAAACGCTCCGCATTGACTGGTTCGTCGGGCGTTCGGTGGGCAATTCTGATCTCGCGACGTCGTCACAGCGTCCGGGGCGGTCGGCCAACTGCCTTGGAACAAGCCGTACTTCTGGTTCCTGGAGGAATAGACATGGCACGTATCCGTACCGCCCGCGTCATCGCCGCCGTCGCCGCCCTGCCCATCGCGGCGGCGCTCTTCTCGGGGGTGGCAGCAGCGGACAACGGTTCCTTCGCGGACCATGGATCGAACGCTGCGGTGGCGACCGTCAGTGGAAGTGGTGTCGGGCACGACAACAACGGGAACTCGTCGACCACCCAGCAGCAGGCGGTCGGCTCCGGTGCTTCGAACCAGGCGAACACCGCTCAGGTGAACGGCTCCGGCTTCACGGCGATCCGCCAGGACAATGTGTCGGTGACCTTCACGAACCTCTGGTGAGCCGGGGCCCGTCGGGGCCGGGGTCAGTGGGGTGAAATCCGCCCGGGTGGCAGCGCTTCGGCGCCGCTGCCCGGGCGGTTTCGTGTGCGATGCGACCGCGTACGCGCGCGTGGCGGGGGCGTGAGGAAGGGCGTCGGTCATCGCGCCCCTGCCGACCGCTACGCGCGCGTAGCGGGAAGGCGGCTCGGGGATACGGCTCGGACGGGCGGCACGCGCGTGTGAGGGCCGGTTCGGATGCCGGGGGCATTGACATGGGCAGCAAATCTGACGGACAGTCAGAAATCTCGAATTCGCCGCCCGACTCTGATCCGACCCCGACCCCGACCCCGACCCCGACCCCGGACCTCGGAGGCCGTCGCCGTGCACCTCGCCCCCACCGAACGCCAACAGCGCCTGCGCGCCGAACTGCGCGCGTACTTCCGCGCGCTGATGTCGGACGGGGGGAACAAGCCCGAAGTCTCCGACGGCGACTTCGGCAGTGGCGCCGCCCCGGCCGACCCCGCCGCCCAGCGCGCCCTCCTTCGTCGTATCGGCGCAGACGGCATGCTCGGCCTCGGCTGGCCCGTCGAGTACGGCGGTCAGGGGCGCGGTCCCGACGAGCAGTTCGTCTTCTTCGACGAGGCGTACCGCGCGGGCGCGCCCGTCTCGATGGTCACGCTGAACACGGTCGGTCCGACCCTGATGAAGTACGGGACCGAGAAGCAGAAGGCGTACTTCCTGCCCCGGATCCTCGGCGGCGAGCTCGTCTTCGCGATCGGCTACAGCGAGCCGGAGGCCGGAACCGACCTCGCCTCGCTGCGTACGAGAGCCGTGCGGGACGGCGACGACTGGCTGATCGACGGGCAGAAGATCTTCACCTCCAACGCCCAGAACGCCGACTGGATCTGGCTCGCCTGCCGTACTGATCCGGCGGCGCCCAAGCACCGGGGCATCTCGATCATCCTGGTCCCGACGGACGCGCCCGGCTTCTCGTGGACGCCGATCCGCACGGTGGGTGGGCTGACCACGACCGCCACGTACTACGACGGGATCCGTGTCCCGGCCAGGAACCTGGTCGGCGAGGAGAACGCCGGCTGGGGGCTCATCACCAACCAGCTGAACCACGAACGGGTCGCGCTCGCCGCGATCGGCATGCAGGCCGAGGATTTCTTCGCGGCCGCGCTGACCCGGGCCCGTACACCCGATCCAGTGACCGGACGGCGCCGCGTTGACTCGACTTGGGTCCGTTTCCGGATCGCCGAAACGCATGCCCGGCTGGCGGCGAATCGCCTGCTCAACTGGCGTTTGGTGGGGGATGTGGGAGCCGGTTCGCTGGCCCCGGGAGACGCCAGCGGGGTGAAGTTCATGGGAACGGAATCCGCGGTCGAGTCGTATCGCATGTGCCAGGAGATCGCGGGGGACGAGGCGCTGGTGCGCGGGGGTTCGCCGGGGGCGTTCGGGGACGGCGAGCTGGAGCGGATGAACAGGGCGGCGCAGATCAACACGTTCGGGGGCGGGGTGAGCGAGGTGCAGCGGGAGATCGTCGCGACGATGCGGCTCGGGATGAAGAGGGGGCGGAGGTAGGTGGACGAGGGACTGGGTGCGGGGCTGGGCGGACGGCCGGGCGAGGGGCTGGGTGCGGGGCTGGGCGGACGGCCGGGCGAGGGGCTGTACGGGCGGCTGAAGGCGTACGAGGGCAAGGCGACCGGGAGCGTCGGCATCGGCAAGGACCTGGTCAACGAGCCGATGATCAGGCACTGGTGCGAGGCGATGGGCGACACCAACCCGGCGTACCGGGGGCCGGACGCGATCGCGCCCCCCACCATGCTCCAGGCCTGGACGATGGGCGGCCTGTCCGGGCAGTCGGACCGCGTGGACCGCTCGGGGGCGTTCGACGAGCTGTTCGCGCTGCTCGACGGGGCCGGGTTCACCTCCGTGGTCGCGACCGACTGCGAGCAGGAGTACGTACGTGAGCTGCGCCCGGGCGACCGGATCACCTACGACGCGGTGATCGAGACGGTCTCCGACCGCAAGACGACAAAGCTGGGCACCGGGCACTTCGTCACCACCCGGATGGACATCCACGCGAACGGACGGCTCGCGGGCACTCACCGCTTCCGGATGCTCAAGTACGCACCGGCGAAACGGACTTCGGAGGAACGGAGCCCGGGGCGCGACACGCGCATCGAACGGCCCAGACCCGTCGTCAACCGGGACAACGCGGGGTTCTGGGACGGGGTCGCCGAGCACAAGCTGCTGATCCAGAAGTGCGACGGCTGCGGGGAGCTGCGCTTCCCCTGGCTGCCGGGGTGCAACGGGTGCGGCGCGCCCGAGTGGCACCCCGTCGAGGCGAGCGGCGCGGGGACCGTCTTCTCGTACGTCGTGATGCATCACCCGCCCTTCCCCGCCTTCGGACCGGGGCCGTACGCGGTGGGGCTGATCGAGCTGACCGAGGGCGTGCGGATGATCAGCAACGTGGTGGGCGTGCCGTACGACAAGGTGCGGATCGGGATGCCGGTCCGGCTCGAATTCCTGCGGGTGGACGACGAGTTGGAGCTGCCCGTGTTCCGGGGAGGTGACGGTGACTGATGGACTTCACCCCCACCGAGGAGCAGTCGGCCCTCCGTGAGCTGGCCGGGGAGATCTTCGGGGACCTGTCGACCCATGAACGGCTGAGCGCCGCCGGGACGCGCACGGACCCCGGCCTGTGGAAGGCGATCTGCGCGGCCGGGCTGCCTGCGGCCGTCGAGGAGACCGGTCTGCTCGGTCTCGTGCTCGCCCTGGAGGAGCAGGGCCGGACGACAGCCCAGGTGCCGTTCGCGGTGAGCTGTGTCTACGGGGTGCTGGCGCTCTCGGCCCATGGCTCGGCCGAACAGCGCGAGCGGCTGCTCCCCGCCCTGCGGGACGGCACGGCGGTCGTGGCCGGCGCGTTCCCCGACCGGGGCGGCGTACGGGCCACGGCGGACGGTCAGTTGAGCGGCGTCGTCCCCGTGGTGCCCTGGCTGCGCGACGCCACCCATGTCCTGGTCCCGGACGTGGACCGCGCGCTCTGGCTGATACGGCTCGGAGCGCCCGGGGCCGAGGTGGCGCCGGTCGAGACCACCGCACCCTGGTCGGCCGGGCGGCTCACGCTCGCGGGGGCGCGGGGCGAACGGGTCGGCGGGGACGGGTCGGGGCCCGGTACCGACGCTGACGCTGATGCGTACGAGGACGTGCTGGCCACCGCCCGTACCGCGTTCGCCGGGTTGCAGACGGGCGTGTGCGCGGGGTCGCTGGCGCGCGCGGTGGAGCACACGACGACCCGGGAGCAGTTCGGGCGGCCGCTCTCCACCAACCAGGGCGTACTGCTGCGGGCGGCCGACGCGTACATGGACATCGAGGCGATACGGGTCACCTCGTACGAGGCGGCCTGGCGGCGGGACGAGGGTCTGGCCTTTCGCACGCACGCGCTGACGGCGGCGTGGTGGGCGTCCGAGGCGGGCCGACGGGTCGTCCACACGGGCCAGCATCTGCACGGCGGGCTGGGCGCGGACCTGGAGCACCCGGTGCACCGGCACTTCCTGTGGGGACGGCAGCTCGACGCGTATCTGGGATGCGGCGCCGAACTGCTGGAGGAACTGGGCGAGTTGATCGCTTTCGAGCAGCACGACGAGCGGTACGACGAGGAGGGCGTGGCATGAGAGTCGGTGACGAGTTGCCGCCGCTGGAGATTCCGGTCACCCGGACGTTGATCGTCGCCGGGGCCGTGGCCTCCCGCGACTACCAGGACGTGCATCACGACGCGGTGCTGGCCAGGGAGAAGGGCGCGCCGGACATCTTCATGAACATCCTGACCACCAATGGGCTGGTCGGTCGCTACATCACCGATTACTTCGGTCCCGGCGCGCGACTGCGGACGGTACGGATACGGCTCGGGGCGCCCAACTATCCCGGCGACACCATGACGTTGACCGGGACGGTCACTGCGGTGACCTCCGCCCCGGACGCGGGTGGGGACTCGGACATGGGCGGGGACGCAGGAGCGGGCGTGGACACCGTGGAGGTGCGGGTCGTCGGGGCCAACGGCCTCGGCCACCACGTCACCGGGACCGTGACCCTCACGCTGGCCGGAGCCGGAGCCGGAGCCGGAGCCGGAGCCGGAGCCGTCGCCGACCTTGGCGCTGGAGAGGGGGACGCATGAGCGTGCGGCGGGCGGACTCGCTCGGCGGGAGGGCGGCCATCGTCGGCATCGGGGCGACCGAGTTCTCCAAGGACTCGGGGCGCAGTGAGCTCAAGCTGGCCGTGGAGGCGGTGCGGGCCGCGCTCGACGACGCCGGGCTCACCCCCGACGACGTCGACGGCATGGTCACGTTCACCATGGACACCAGCCCTGAGATCACGGTGGCGCAGGCGGTCGGGATCGGCGAGCTGTCGTTCTTCTCGCGGGTCCACTACGGCGGCGGCGCGGCGTGCGCCACCGTGCAGCAGGCGGCGCTCGCGGTGGCGTCCGGGGTGGCCGAAGTGGTCGTCTGCTACCGGGCGTTCAACGAGCGGTCGGGCCGTAGGTTCGGGTCGGGAGTGCAGCGGCGGGAGCCGTCGGCGGAGGGCGCGGCGCTCGGCTGGTCACTGCCGTTCGGGCTGCTCACCCCGGCCTCCTGGGTCGCCATGGCCGCTCAGCGCTACCTCCACGCGTACGGACTGACGCCCGAGGCGTTCGGGCACGTGGCCGTCGTCGACCGGCGCCATGCGGCGACCAACCCGGCGGCGTACTTCTACGGCAGGCCGATCACGCTCGACGACCATGCCGCGTCGCGGTGGATCGTGGAGCCGCTGCGGCTGCTCGACTGCTGCCAGGAGACGGACGGCGGTCAGGCGATCGTCGTCACTAGGACCGAGCGGGCACGCGATCTGCGTCGGCCGCCCGCAGTGATCACGGCGGCTGCGCAGGGGGCGGGCCGCAGACAGGAGGGGATGACGAGTTTCTACCGGGACGACCTGACCGGGCTGCCCGAGATGGGAGTGGTCGCGCGGCAGCTGTGGCGGACGTCCGGGCTCACACCGGCGGAGACGGACGTGGCGATTCTGTACGACCACTTCACACCGTTCGTGCTGATGCAGCTGGAGGAGTTCGGCTTCTGCGGACGGGGTGAGGCGGCGGACTTCGTGGCGGCGGACGCGTTGCCGCTGAACACCCATGGCGGACAGCTCGGGGAGGCGTATCTCCACGGGATGAACGGGATCGCGGAGGGGGTGCGGCAGGTGCGGGGCCTGGCGGTCAATCAGATACCCGGCGCGGGACGGGTCCTGGTGACGGCGGGGACGGGAGTTCCGACCTCCGGGCTGATCCTGGGCGCGGATGACTGATGCGGGGTCAGGGTTCCGGCCGGGCGTGACTGATGTGGGGTCAGGGTTCCGGCTGGGCCCGGGGCCCGAGGGCTCCTGTGCGGGGGCCCGAGGGCTCCTGTGCCGGGGGTCAGGGTCCTGTCTCTGGGCCTGGGGATCGCGGCCTCGTACCCGGGGCGTGTAACCGGGCAGGTGGCCGGGTCGGAGCGCGCGTACGGATGATCTTGCGCGCGAACGGCTGAGGCGGAGGGCTGAGCGCTGGCCGACATGAGCTGACGGCCTTTCACTCGCCTTATGCGCAGCCTCACATCGATCAGGGCCCGCTATCTGGGCATCGTCACGCCACCGCTCGCCGTGGCCACCACCGTCACCGCCCTGCTCATCTCCGGCCCACCCGCCTCGGCGGCCGCACCACCCCGGCCCGCACCCGCCGCCGCACTCGGAACCGCCGCCGCACTCGGAACCGTCGCCGCACCGGCGTCCGTCGCATCCATGGCGCTCGGCGCCGCCGCCGTCGCACCGGCCCGTCTCGCGGCCCGTACCGTCGAAGACGAGGCGGTCGACGGGTTCGTCGACGCGCCGGTCGACGGGCTGGACAGCCCCGACGTGCTGGCGCGGGTCGTGCGGTTCAAGGGGGCCGCGTTCGACACCTGCCAGGCGCCGGCACTGGCGACGATGAAGGCCTGGCGGTCCTCGTCGTACCGGGGTGTCGGGGTGTACTTCGGGGGGCGCGGGCGGGCCTGTCCCCACCAGCAGAACCTCAGCCGGAGCTGGCTGGCGAACGTGGACGGGATGGGCTGGCGGGTGCTGCCGATCTTCGTAGGGTCGCAGTCGCCGTGCGTCTGGTCCGAGGCCAAGCGGAAGGTGCGGATGAGCAGCCACTCGGCGACGCAGGGCCGGGCGGAGGGGAAGCAGGCGGCGGGTCAGGCCCAGTTGCTCGGCATCCGGCCGGGCAGCGCGCTCTACCTGGACATGGAGGCGTATGACGCGGACGACGCGGGGTGTGCCCGCACCACGCTCGACTTCGTGCGCGCGTGGAACCGCGAGGTGCGCGGGCAGGGCTATCTGCCCGGGTTCTACAGCAGCGCGGGCTCGGGCGTACTGCACATGGAGCGGGCGCGGCGGGCCGGGCAGAGCGATCTGCCGTCGGTGATGTGGTTCGCGCGGTGGGGATCGTCGTCGTCCGTGTACGGGGAGCCGTCGCTGCACGCGGACGCCTGGCGGCCGCACCGGCGCGTGCACCAGTACGCGGGCAATGTGACCGAGACCCACGGCGGGCGTCGGATGGTGGTCGACCGCAACACGGTGGACGCGCCGGTGGCGCGGTTCGAGCCCTGACGGGTGCGGCGGTCGTGCGATGCGGGCATTGAGGGGCGCGCGTCGGCCGGGGGTGCGAGCCTCGACCGGCGCGAACCTTGACCGCCGCACCCCTCGACCGGCGCACCCCTCGACCGGCGTGCCGGTCGTGCCGTGCGGGGCCCGGCGTACGTGCCGGTCGGGCGGGTGAACCCTGACGGGCACGGAGGCGTCCTCCACCTTCAGGAGGTGGGGGCACCCCCACCCGTACAACCAGAGGCGGACCCAGCTTCGCGACCTGGGGCCGATCCGTTGCGTAGTGGGCGCTCCTAGCGTGGAGGTATGACCACGCCTGTCTGCAACAGCGTCTCCCGGGTAGCGACGCCGTACCCGTCGTTCGCCTCGTACATGCGGGCCAGAGGGCCCGTGCTGCTGCGCACCGCGCGCTCGCTGACCGCCAACCCGACCGACGCCGAGGACCTGCTGCAGACGGCCCTCACCAAGACGTATGTCGCCTGGGAGCGGATCGAGGACCACCGGGCCCTCGACGGTTATGTGCGCCGCGCGCTCCTCAACACCAGGACGTCGCAGTGGCGCAAGCGCAAGGTGGACGAGTTCGCCTGCGACGAGCTGCCCGAGCCGGAGACGGTGCCGGAGCCCGACCCGGCCGACCAGCAGGTTCTGCACGACGCGATGTGGCGCGCCGTGATGAAGCTGCCGGACCGGCAGCGGGCCATGGTCGTGCTGCGCTACTACGAGGACCTGAGCGAGGCGCAGACCGCCGAGGTGCTCGGGGTCTCGGTCGGCACGGTCAAGAGCGCGGTCTCGCGCGCGCTCGGCAAGCTCCGCGAGGACCCGGAGCTCGCCCCGGTCCGCTGACGGCCATGGTGGTCCCGGCCCGCTGACGCCACGAGCGCCGTGCGCACCTCGTCGCGCCCGGATCCGGCTACCGCCAGTAGCCTCCGCTTTCGGCCATGTTCCCGGCGTGACCTTGGTTTCGTGGGTGATTCATTACCTCCGGGTAGTGACATACCGCACGGTACGTGAGCAGAATCGGGGGACCCCTACTGCCACGTGGCGCACCGTAGCGCCCACCGGGAGGCCGCCGTGCTGAGCACCATGCAGGACGTTCCGCTGCTGATCTCGCGGATCCTGACCCACGGGTCGACGATCCACGGAAAGTCGCAGGTCACGACCTGGACCGGGGAGGCGGAGCCACAGCGCCGCAGCTTCGCCGAGATCGGTGGCCGCGCCGCGCAGCTGGCACACGCCCTGCGCGGACTCGGTGTCGAGGACGGCCAGGCGACGGCTACCTTGATGTGGAACAACGCGGAGCACGTCGAGGCGTATCTCGCGATCCCCTCCATGGGCGCCGTGCTGCACACGCTCAATCTGCGGCTCCCCGCCGACCAGTTGATCTGGATCGTCAACCACGCGGCGGATCGCGTGATCATCGCCAACGGCTCGCTGCTGCCGCTGCTCGCCCCGCTGCTGCCGCATCTGCCGACCGTCGAGCACATCGTGGTCTCCGGGCCCGGCGACCGCGCGCTGCTCGACGACATCGACGGCGCCGGTCCGCAGGTGCACGAGTACGAGGAGCTCATCGCCGGGCAGCCGACCTCGTACGACTGGCCGCAGCTGGACGAACGCACCGCCGCCGCCATGTGCTACACCTCCGGCACGACCGGCGACCCCAAGGGTGTCGTCTACTCCCACCGGTCGGTCTATCTGCACTCGATGCAGGTCAACATGTCCGAGTCGATGGCGCTCACGGACAAGGACACCAGTCTGGTCGTGGTGCCGCAGTTCCACGTGAACGCCTGGGGTCTGCCGCACGCGACCTTCATGAGCGGCGTGAGCCTGCTGATGCCGGACCGGTTCCTGCAGCCCGCGCCGCTCGCCGAGATGATCGAGCGCGAGAGGCCCACGCACGCCGCCGCCGTTCCCACCATCTGGCAGGGCCTGCTCGCCGAGGTCACCGCGCGCCCGCGCGACCTCTCGTCGATGGCGCGGGTCACCATCGGCGGCGCGGCCTGTCCGCCGTCGCTGATGGAGGCGTACGACAAGCTGGGGGTACGGCTCTGTCACGCCTGGGGCATGACGGAGACGTCGCCGCTGGGCACGATGGCCAACCCGCCGGCCGGGCTCACCGCCGAGCAGGAGTGGCCGTACCGGATCACCCAGGGCCGCTTCCCGGCGGGCGTCGAGGCGCGGCTCACCGGTCCCGGCGGGGAACTCCTGCCCTGGGACAACGAGTCGGCCGGTGAACTGGAGGTCCGGGGCGCCTGGATCGCGGGCGCGTACTACGGCGGTGCGGGCGGCGAGGACTTCCGCCCGGCCGACAAGTTCAGCGCGGACGGCTGGCTGAAGACCGGCGACGTCGGCGTCATCAGCCCCGACGGCTTTCTGACGCTCACCGACCGCGCGAAGGACGTCATCAAGTCCGGCGGCGAGTGGATCTCCTCGGTCGAGCTGGAGAACGCGCTGATGGCGCACCCGGACGTCGCCGAGGCAGCGGTCGTCGCCGTCCCCGACGAGAAGTGGGGCGAACGGCCGCTCGCCACCGTCGTACTGAAGCCGGGCGCGACCGTGGACTACGCCGCGCTGAAGGCCTTCCTCGGCGAGTCGATCGCGAAGTGGCAGCTGCCGGAGCGGTGGACGATCGTGACGGCGGTGCCGAAGACGAGTGTGGGGAAGTTCGACAAGAAGGTGATCCGGAAGCAGTTCGCGGACGGGGAGCTGGACGTCACGGAGCTGCGGTGACGAGGTGACCGCAGTGACAGGGTGACCGTTCCACGGCGTAACTGAGCGCGGGCGGTGGGTGTTTCACGTGAAACATCCGCCGTTTCACGTGAAACACCCACCGCCCGCCGCTAGTTGGTGCCGATCTTCGCCAGCAGATCCACGATCCGGCCCTGGACTTCGGCGCTGGTGGAGCGCTCGGCCAGGAACAGGACCGTCTCGCCCGCCGACAGCTTCGGGAGTTCCGGCTGGTGCAGGCCGGCCGAGGTGTAGACGACGAGCGGGGTGTGGTTCAACTGCCCGTTCGCGCGCAGCCAGTCGACGATTCCGGCACGGCGGCGGCGTACCTGCATCAGGTCCATGACGACGAGGTTCGGCCGCATCTGGCCCGCGAGCGTGACCGCCTCGCTGTCGGTGGCGGCGCGCGCGACCTGCATGCCGCGCCGCTCCAGGGTCGCCGTCAGAGCGACCGCGATCTCCTCGTGCTCCTCGATCAACAGCACGCGCGGCGGGTGCTGTTCGCTGTCGCGGGGGGCGAGGGCCTTGAGCAGTACGGCGGGGTCGGCGCCGTACGCCGCCTCACGCGTCGCCTGGCCGAGCCCGGCCGTCACCAGCACGGGCACCTCGGCCGCGACGGCCGCCTGGCGCAGTGACTGGAGCGCGGTGCGGGTGATCGGCCCGGTCAGCGGGTCGACGAAGAGCGCGGCGGGGAACGCCGCGATCTGGGCGTCGACCTCCTCGCGGGAGTGCACGACCACGGGCCGGTAGCCGCGGTCGCTGAGCGCCTGCTGGGTGGAGACGTCGGGCGCGGGCCAGACGAGCAGCCGACGCGGGTTGTCGAGCGGCTCGGGCGGCAACTCGTCGTCCACGGGCTGCGGATGCGGCCGGTTGGCGACCTCGACGGCGCCACCGGGCCCGTCCAGCGGCTCCGGCCCCTCGGCGCCCTCGTCGGGCGCCCCTATGGCGTACGCGCGTCCCTGGCCCTCGGACGGGGGCGAGAGAAGCGACGCCGGGGGCGTGGCGGTGGCCTGCGGGCGCTCGGCGCCGTCGGCGGGCTGCGCCGCACGCTCGCCCTCGGGGGGCGTGCCGAGCTTGCGGCGCCGCCCGGAGCCGGTGCTGGTGCCGGAGCCGGTGCCCTGCTGGGCGAACGGCACGCCCTGGCCGAGCGTGCGCACGCTGATGGAGCGGCCCTGCGAGTCGTCGGGCGCGGGGGCGGGCGTGGGCGCCGCCTCGGCGGGCAGCGGACGGCGTACGGGCGCGGGCTGCGGCGTCACGGCGCCGGTGCTGCCCGGCGCCGCCGGACCGCTGGCCGGAACCGCGCCGCCCACGGCCCACATGGGCTGCTGCTCGACGGGGTGCGGCTGCGGCGGGGTGTGCTCGTCGGGCTCGGGGCGTACGGAGTCGTGGCGTCCGGGAGCGGCCGCCGCGGGGAGCGGCTGTCCGCCCGGGGCGTGCTCGGCGTCAGGGGTCACGGGTGCGGCGGGGCCGTTCGCCAGGGGGCGGTGGGCCGGGGCGCTGGCGGGGACGCCGGTGGCCGGGACGGGGCCGGTGCCCAGGGGGCGGTGGGCTTCCGAAGGAGCGGGCGCGGTCGCCGGGACGCGGCCGTCGGGGGCGATGGGGGCGGCCGGGAGCGGGGCCGTCGGCTGGGGCGTGCGGTCGGCCTCGGCGGGGGGCAGGGCGAACGCCGTACGTACCGCGCCCTCGTTCTCGGGCTGGGCGGGGGCGGCGGAGAGGGCGCGTCGGGCCCGGCGGCTGCCCGGTTCCTGGTCCCCGGAGCCGTGGCTCGTGCCCGTGCCGGAGCCCGTGCCGGGTCCGGAGCCCGTGCCGGGTCCGGCGGGCAGGACGCGTCGGGCGCGGCGGCCGGAGGGGGTGTTGTCCGGGTCCGCCGCCATGCCCTGTGGCGGAACGGTCTCGCTCAGCGCGGCCGGGCGCCCGGCGCCGTGTCGGCGCTCGCTCTCGGCGGCGGTGACGACCGAGCCCTCGGCGGGCGTGGAGGCGCCCTCGGCGGGGCTGGGCCGCCCGCGCCGCCGCCCGGTACCGGAGGAGCCGCCGTCCGAGGGCAGGCCGGGACCGGAGGCGTCCTCGGCGGGTACCGGGCCGCCGCCCGCCTGCTGCGAGGGGATGTGCTCAGCGGCGGAGGCAGGGGCGGAGCCGGCGGCAGGCGCCACGGGGCCGCCCCCACCCTGCTCCCCCTCGCCCTGTGCCTCGGCCTGGGCGCGGGCCCGCCGTCGGCCCGTCGGGGTCTTCTCCTCCTCGACGGGGCTCTCCAGGAACGCGTCCGTGGAGGCCCGCCGCGCGCGCCGACGGCCGCTGCCCGCCGGGGCGCCCTGCTGAGCCGGAAGTTGGGCGGGGAGTGGGGCAGCGAGTTGAGGGCTCGGCTGGACGCCCTCCGGGGCGCCGACCAGCGCGATCTCGGTCCCGATCGAGGACTCCGGCACCGACCCGGCGCCCTCCCCCAGCGGTACTTCGAGCACGTATGCGCTGCCGCTCATGCCCGGCACCTCGACCGTCTGGAGCACGCCGTCGTGCGCGGCCACGATGCCCCGGACGATGGGCTCGTGCACCGGGTCGCCCCCGGCGTACGGCCCGCGCACCTCGATCCGTACGACCTCGCCGCGTACCGCCGCCGCGACCACGACCGTCGAGTCCATGTAGCCGCCCGCGGCGACCGGGGCGTTGCCCGTGGCGTCGACGCCCGCGACGTCCGCCACCAAGTGCGCCAGCGCGGTCGCGAGGCGCGCCGGGTCGATCTCGGCCTCGATCGGCGGCGCGTGGACGGCGAACTGGGCGCGCCCGGGGCCGATCAGCTCGATCGCGCCCTCGACGCCCGCCGTCACGACCGTCCCGACCAGCACCTTCACCTTCTTCAGCCGCTCCGTGCCGGAGTCGAGCCGCTGGTAGGCCAGGACGTTGTCGACGAGCGTGGTCATCCGGGCGTATCCGGCGGCCAGATGGTGCAGGACCTGGTTGGCCTCGGGCCACAGCTGGCCCGCGTCGTCGGCCGCCAGCGTGGACAGTTCGCGCCGCAGCTCGTCCAGCGGCCCGCGCAGCGAACCGCCGAGCACGGAGAGCAGCTGCTGATGCCGGG
Source organism: Streptomyces sp. NPDC048696 (assembly GCF_043198895.1). Taxonomy (NCBI): domain Bacteria; kingdom Bacillati; phylum Actinomycetota; class Actinomycetes; order Kitasatosporales; family Streptomycetaceae; genus Streptomyces; species Streptomyces sp. NPDC048696. The sequence goes on from NZ_JBICVJ010000003.1 coordinate 553,480, forward strand.
CGGAGAGCGCGTCGTACCGCGCCGTCTCGCGCTCCAGGACCTCCGCGTGCTTGGCGGCCTGGTCCTCGTACGGACGGCGGTCGGTGAACGTCATCACCGCGCCGACCAGCAGGTCCCCGTCCCGTACCGGCGCGGTCGTCAGGTCGACCGGCACGCTCGCGCCGCTCTTCGCCCACAGCACCTGACCGCGTACGCGGTGCTTGCGGCCGGACTTCAGCGTGTCGGCGAGCGGGCTCTCCTCGTACGGGAAGGGCTCGCCGTCGGCGCGCGAGTGCAGCACCAGCGGGTGCAGCTCCTGGCCGCCGAGGTCGCTGGCGCGGTAGCCGAGGATCTGGGCGGCGGCGGGGTTGACGAGAACGACCCGGCCCTCGGTGTCGGTGCCGACCACACCCTCCGCCGCCGCGCGCAGGATCATCTCGGTCTGCCGCTGCGAACGGGCCAGTTCGGCCTCGGTGTCGACGGTGCCGGAGAGGTCGCGTACGACGATCATCAGGAGCTCGTCGCCGGAGAAGTGCCCGCTCGGGCCGGCGTACGAGGAGGCCGGCGAGGCGTACGCGTCGCGCCCGTCCTCCAGGTTGGCGCTGGTCACCTCGACGGGGAACTCGCTGCCGTCGGTGCGCCGGGCCACCATCCGGGTGGGCTTGGTGCGTCCCTGCTCGTCCTCGGAGTCGGGGCGGCGCATCGATCCGGGGATGAGCTTGGAGTCGAAGGAGGGCAGCAGGTCGAGCACGCCCCGCCCCACCAGCCCCGTGCCCGGGGACTCGAACATCTCCAGGGCGATGGTGTTGGCGTTGACGACCGTGCCGTTGCAGTTGACGAGCACGAGCCCGTCCGGAAGGGCGTCAAGTATGGCTGCGAGGCGAGCAGCGCCTCGGGATGGCCTGCTGCTCACGACGACGCTTCCTCCCTGAACCACTGCACCTTGCGGCCTGTCACTGGGAGGGAGTCTAAAGGCAGGGGATGTCCGCGCGACGGCGGATGCGGGGGAGCTCTCACCAAGGTTCTGTGACCATGGCGTATGCCGGGAGATCGGACCGACGGCTCGGACCGCCCCCACCTGCCCGCCCGCCGCCCCGGCGGGGGCGGCGTGTCTCGGGTACCGCGCGGGCGTGCTCACCGGTTCGCCGCACGCGTCGGGGCACACATCGGCGTCCGGTTCACCGTGCGCGTCGCTCGCGCGGGTGTCCGTGTCGGTGTCCGCGTTTCCGTACACATCCGTGTACGTGCCGGTGTACGCGCTTCGCTACACACGGGTCTACGTGTCGGTGTACGCGTCGGGGTCCCCGCGCTCACCGGGCGCCGGGCAGCACCGGCACGAGCGCGTCCCATCGCGCGATCTCGCATCCGTCGGTCCTGCGGTACGTGGCGTCCACGGGCCGTCCGGCCCAGCTGCCGGTGATGTGGGCGGTGGCGCGCCCGCCGTAGATCATCGTGCACTCCGCCCTCGGGGCGACGGGCGTGAACGGGTCCCGGCCCCAGGTGGTGATGTGGTCGAGCCGGTCGCACGCCTGATTGATCTGCGGATGGTTCCCGCCCGCCGGGTGACAGGTCAGCTCGTACGTCCCGTCGGTCTCCCCGTTGTGCGTGACGGTGAGCGTGAGGTGGTCGGGGCCGCCGCCGTCGAGGAGGGGGAGAGTGGGCAGCGGGAGCGGCGCGGCGGCTAAAGCGACGGCGGAGCCGGGCGCGGACAGGGCGGCGGTGAGGGACGCGGTGGTGAGGGCGGTGAGGACGATGCGGCGCAACATGGGCTCGTGACTCCAAGGGGCCGGGAGGTCTCGGCAGGGGGCCGGGAGGTCTTGGTTTCCGTCCTGACTAACGCGCCACGAGCCCTCGCGTTTCGCGCCCGCGTAACGCTTTGCCCTGGCGGCCGCATGCCTAGTACCGTGGGGTGCGATTGGTGACACGGAGCAAGGCTGTGTCATCATCTGCACGCACCACTTCGCGCACGCGAGACGGTGTGCTGGAGGCGTCGCCTAGTCCGGTCTATGGCGCCGCACTGCTAATGCGGTTTGGGTCTTAAAGCCCATCGAGGGTTCAAATCCCTCCGCCTCCGCCAGCAAGACCCGAAGCCCCGGCCCTCACGGCCGGGGCTTCGGCCGTTTCCGGGTGTGCTCCGAGTGGGTCGGCCGGGGCACCGCCTGGGGCTGCGGGCGCGGGCTCCGGGCGCGGATCGGGTTCGCTGAGGCTCCGGGTGCGGACCGAGTCCGCCCGCCGCTGGGGCGCCGAAGGGGGTACGCCTGCCCCCGACGAGGCCGGTCACGCCCGCACACGGCTCCTGGATCGGTGACCCCGGTCACATTTCCCCCGTTACGGGCACATCCCCGCCCGGCGCGCACTCTCCCGGCCCTGGCTCACTCAGAGGCGTTTTCGCAGGTCAGATGGGGTGTGGGGAATGGATTTCGCGTCACGGCGCGGTTCATGTAATGTTGTTCCCGCAACGCCGACCGGGAAGAAAAAAACCGGGAAGCAAACGCAACAAGCACTCGTAGCTTAACGGATAGAGCATCTGACTACGGATCAGAAGGTTGCAGGTTCGAATCCTGCCGAGTGCACAGCAGGCCAGAGGCCCCGGACGAAAGTCCGGGGCCTCTGGCGTTTCCGGGGGCGGCGGTGGCCGGGCAGGCGGACTTCCGGGGCGCGGGACGGCCCGCTGCCTGGCGGGTACGCTCCGGGGCATGGGGCAATGGCCGCCGGAACTCGAACCGCTACCCGACCCCGAGCCCGTGTTCACCCCGGAGATCACGGAAGCGGACTGTCGGAAGTGCGGTACCCGCGTGGCGGGGCTCGACGGCCGGTACGCGTGTGGTGTCTGTGGGTGGACCAATGACTGGTCCGAGGGGCATCGCCCGTTGCCCAGGGGTGAGGACGACCCTGACTATCCAGGTCCCGAGGGGCCCCGCAACCGTCTGGCGGGCTAGGGCCGGATCCACCGGACAGGCCCTGGAGCCGAGCTCCCCGATGCGCTGGCGGGCTGGAGCCGAGCTCCCCGATGCAGATGGCAGGGAACCGGAGCCGGGCCGTCAGGTGGGTGGTTGACGGCAGGCCTGGCGGGCGCGGGCTGGAACCAGGGCTTCGGAAGGGGCAGTTGGCGTCACCGGTGCCGGTGAATGCTCGTGTTGTGCTGCGCGGAGCTGGGATCATCCACCTCAAGCGGGCCATGGAAGAGCGGCTTCGCGGCGGATTCCGGCAGAGCGGACGAACGGGGCTGAACGTGAAATTCTGGCGACACAAGCACTTCCCATGGGGCGTCACTGTCGCCACGATCGGCGCCATCGCGCTGACGCCCGTAATCCTCAAGGGGCTGTCGTTTCTCGGAGAGGACTGGCAGTCGCTCAGCAACGTCGGGCAGGCCTACGGATTTCTCTCCGTGATCTTCTCGGGCGCGGCGCTGATCGGGGTGGCGATATCCCTCGCCTATCAAGCCCACCAGACCAACATATCCAACGAGGAAGAGCGGCGGGCCGCGCACCGCGAGCTGGTGGTCATGTCGATCAACGATCCTGAGCTCCTCGCCTGCTGGCATCCGCCACAGAGCCCGCTCCCCCTGGCGCTGGCGAGGCAACTGCACTTCACGCACCTGATCGTTACGCAGTTCTACTCCGACTACCTGCTCAAGCGGATGAACGACGACGCGGCCCGCGTTCAGCTTGAGTTGCACTTCCGGGGTGAGCGAGCGCGAGATCACTGGATCGACCGTGCCGTCGGCTGGCGCGAGTTCGCGGAGGCGTCGGGGGAGGTGCGGCAGATTCGCTTTGTCGACCTGATGGACGAGGCGTACAAGAACGCCGTGGCCGCGGGACCGGCGATAGCCGCCTCCGCGTATTTCGCCCCGGAGCCCGGATGATGAACAGGACTACGGGGCGCATCGGCTAGTCGCGTTCCACCACGGCCGTCGCCTTGAAGCCGCAGCATTGGAGTTCGCGGACGGGGGCCATGGTTGTCCTGGTGATGCGGTTGTCGCGCAGGATGGCCTTCGTGTCGACCGCGTCCGCTACGACGCCGATTCCGACTCGGCCGCCGGTGATCTCGTTGTGGCCGGCGAGGCCGTCGCCGTCCTGGATGACGATGCCGAAGAACCGGTTGTTCCGCAGTTCATTGCGGGTGACGCGGCAGCAGTTCGGGCCGGCGAACTGGTAGATGCCGATGTCGGTGTGCGACACGTGGTTGCCGGAGAACGTGCTGCCCGGCGGGGTGAAGGCGGCCAGGATGCCGCCGGACTGGATGTCGTTGATCGGGTCGGGGCCGCATCCCGGGATCGTGCACACGGAACGGGAGATCGTGTTGTCCGTCACCGTCGCCACCGCGCTGCCGACGGAGACGCCGAACTGCTGGCCCGGGATCTGTGTGCCGCCGACCACGACGTTGTCCGTCACGGTCACCCGGGTCGGCTTGCCCTGGGGCGGGCTCGGCGGGCCGTTCACGTTGATGCCGTCGCTCTGGTAGCGGACGACCCTGACGTCGGAGACGCTTCCGAAGGCCGTGCTGCCGGCCACGCCGTCCGCCCTGATGAACGGCGGCAGCCCGAAGGCCACGCCCCGGCCGTCGGCCTGATCGGCCGGGCAGGACGGGGCGGGTCGCATGTCGGTGATGCGCGAGTCGGTGAGATCGAGGGTTGCCGCCTGTAGCGCGACTACGCCGCTGACCAGCGGGCCGCACGGGACCGGCCCGGTCACCGTGAACCCGGACATCCTGACGCGGGCACCGTGCGCGATCCGGACGATGGACGTCACCGGCTGGTTGTTGTGCGCGTTCACGGCGTACGGGGTCAGCGCCGTCGGTGACTTGATGATCACCGAGTCCTCGTCGACGCCCCTGAGGCGTAGGTTCTTGCCGCTGACCACTACCTGTTCCGTATAGGTGCCGCCGCGGACCACCACGGTGTCGCCCGAAGCGGCCGCGTTCACCGCGGCCTGGATCGTCGGGTAGTCGCGCGGCACGACGAGCGTCGCGGCCGCGCGGGCGGCGGGCGCGATGCCCACCATGGCGCCCAGTGCCACCAGGACGGACAGGCAGGCGAGCACGCTGCGGCGCCGACGGTGTCCGCCCCTCGGCCGTGCGGTGCTCCTCCAAGCGCCCTTCATGGCGCTCCCCTCTCATCCCAGCTCAACCCGGCTCATCCCGTAACGCCGGTGGACTTTGTGAATGTATCCATATGGGATTAAAAGGGGCTGTAGCGACGCGTTCGAGATCTCCGGAGCGCCGTTGTCAGTGGTCCCCGCTACCGTCGAAGACATGGCTGGGGTGTGGCGCAGTGGTGGAGTTCGCTGGGGGGAGGACGGGCCGGGGCTCGTGTGGGAGCGGGCCGGTGGGGAGCGGCGGATCAGTGCTATCGCGTACGGGGGTGAGATCGGCTTTCGGGTGGTGGGGGAGCGTACGTGTGTGGGGGCGCGGGGGAACGCGTGTCCGGGGCGCGTGCTTGTGGCGCGGGGCAGTGGGCAGGCCCGGTGTGCGGAGTGCGGGCGGCTCGACCGGGTGCATTCCGTCGCCGCCGACGGGGTGCCCGACGATCCCCGGGTCTACCGGGTCTATCTGGCCTGGTTCGGGCCCGGGCTCGTCAAGGTCGGGATCACCGCCGAGGAGCGCGGGGGTGCCCGGCTGCGGGAGCAGGGCGCCGTGGCCTTCTCGTGGCTCGGGCGCGGGCCGCTGATGGCCGCGCGGCGCTGCGAGGAGCTGCTGCGGGCCGCGTTGGGGGTGCCGGACCGGATCTCGTACGAGCAGAAGCGGGCGATACGGGCCGCTCTGCCCGGACCGGGTGAGCGGGCCGGTGAGGTGGCGGGGCTGCACGCGCGGGCCGTCGCGCTTTCCGGGTGGCCGGAGTCGCTGGAGGCGCTGGGCTGCGATGTCGTCGACCACGCGGTGGTGTTCGGGCTGGCCGGGCTCCGGCCCGCCGACGGGGTCGTCGCGGAGCTGGTGCCCGACGGGGTCGTCGCCGGGCGCGTCCTCGCCGCCGCCGGTCCCGATCTGCACCTCGGGACGGGGGACGGGCGCGTGGTCGTCCTGGACACGCGGCTCATGAGCGGGTGGGGGCTGGTGGGGGCGGCCGCGGCCGCGGCCGGGTCGGGAGGGGTGGCCGGTGCCGGTGCCGGTTCCGGTGCGGGTGGTTCGTCCGGCGTCGGCGGTTCGCCCGGGGCCGGTGGTTCGCCCGGCGCTGACGGCTCGCACGGCACCGGTGGGCTGACCGTGCCCGTGCGGGCGCTTCGGGGGCGGCGGGTCGACCCGCAGGACCAGCTCTTCTGAACCGCTCGCCAAGAGGCGGGGCCGCAGGCCGGGCACCCTCCCGTCCCCCTTCGGTCAAGACTTGGATCCCCTTTGGATCCCTTCCGGTAAGGGGTATGGACACGTTGACCACTGACAGCTGAAGGTTGCCGCATGAGCGATCACCTTGTGGCCGGCCTTGTCGCCGGTATCGAACCGCCTTACTACGCCGTCGTCTTCACCTCCCTGCGCACGGAAGGGGACCGGGGATACGGCGAGACCGCCGCACTCATGAAGGAGCTGGTGGAGGAGATACCCGGGTACCTCGGATACGAGTCCGCGCGTACGCCGGGCGGGCTCGGCATCACCGTCGGGTACTTCCGCGACGAGGACGCCATCGCCGCGTGGCGCTCGCGCCTGGAGCACCAGAGCGCGCAGAAGCGCGGGCGGGCCGAGTGGTACGAGAGCTACAGCCTCCATGTCGCCAAGGTCGAGCGGGCCTACCACTTCGTACGGGAGGGTGATGGCGGCGGCGACGCCGCTTAGGGAGCGGACGCCGCTTAGAGGGCGGCGCGCAACTTCTCAGGTAATTCACAGAAACGCCCAAGGGTGTTCTCACGGGGTGCTCACAGGGTGGGGGCATGACCACCATCTCCCCCCAGGGGCGTACCGAATTGCTGAGGGCGGACGGTACCGCCGTCCGGGTGCTCGTCGTGGACGACGAGGCGGCGCTCAGCGAGCTGCTGTCGATGGCGCTGCGCTACGAAGGATGGCAGGTGCGCAGCGCCGGGGACGGGGCCGGTGCGGTGCGGGCCGCCCGGGACTTCCGGCCCGACGTCGTCATCCTCGACATCATGCTGCCCGACATGGACGGTCTGGCCGTCCTCGGGCAGCTGCGGCGCGAACTCCCGGACGTGCCCGTGCTGTTCCTCACCGCGAAGGACGCGGTCGAGGACAGGATCGCGGGGCTCACGGCCGGGGGCGACGACTACGTCACCAAGCCGTTCTCGCTCGAAGAGGTCGTGGCCCGGCTGCGCGGGCTGATCCGGCGGTCCGGCGCGGCGGCCGTACGGAGCGAGTCGCTGCTGGTCGTGGGGGACCTCACGCTCGACGAGGACAGCCACGACGTGACCCGGGGCGGGGTCAACATCCATCTCACCGCCACCGAGTTCGAGCTGCTGCGGTTCCTGATGCGCAACCCGCGCCGGGTGCTGAGCAAGGCGCAGATCCTCGACCGGGTCTGGTCGTACGACTTCGGCGGCCAGGCCAACGTCGTGGAGCTGTACATCTCGTATCTGCGGCGGAAGATCGACGCGGGGCGTTCGCCGATGATCCACACCCGGCGCGGGGCGGGGTATCTGATCAAGCCCGGTGAGTGAACCGGTGCCCGGGCGGCCGCGTCGGCGGTGGACGCCGCGTACCCGGGAGCGATAGCCCCACCCCGCCCCTCCACCTAAACCCTCCGGGGGTGGGTGGGGGTTGAGGGGGGAGGGGAAGGTTTCCCGGGGGCGACGCCCCCGGGCCCCCGGGCGGGGCCTGCGGCCCCTGCACCCCGCATCTGGGCTGCGCCCCCGGGCCCCCGGGCGGGGCCTGCGGCCCCCGCACCCCGCATCTGGGCTACGCCCCCCGGGCCCCCGGGCGGGGCCTGCGGCCCCCGCACCCCGCATCTGGGCTGCGGCCCCGGACCCCGCTGGGGGCTGAGGTGGAAGAGGAGCGGCCCCCGGCGGCCCCGAGCGGGGGCTGCGCCCCCTGCACCCCGCTTTTGCGGACGTTCGGCTGCGGACCGTGCGTGGTTGCTCGCGCAGTTCCCCGCGCCCCTCAGAGGGCCCTGCGGGCCCAGTTCTGGAAGGGCCCGCAGGGCCCATCGAGGGCGCGGGGAACTGCGCGACCAGCCCCCACGGTCCGCAGCCGAACTGCCGCACGCCCTGCATCCCGCTCTGTGGCTGCACCTATTGGGGGCGCGGGGAACTGCGCGAGCAGCCCGCCACGGTCCGCAGACGAACCACGCGCCCCCCACGGCCGAACGCGCCGCGCCCGTACCGGGTCGAACCCGCCCCGGGCCCCCTCCAGTTGCCAGCGTCGCGACGAAATCGCTTTACACCGTACAAGGATCTCCCTTACGGTGTACGGCACGTCCCCATACGCTGTACAACTCCATCAGGAGGCCCGCATGACCGCCACGGCCGCCGAGACCCTCGGCACCCCCTCGCGGCACCCGCAGCGCTGGCTGATTCTGGGGGTCATCTGCCTCGCCCAGCTCACCGTGCTGCTGGACAACACCGTCCTGAACGTCGCGATCCCCTCCCTCACCACCTCCGTGGGCGCGTCCACCGCCGACATCCAGTGGATGATCAACGCGTACTCGCTCGTCCAGTCGGGGCTCCTGCTCACCGCCGGAAGCGCCTCCGACCGGTACGGGCGCAAGAAGATGCTGGCCGCCGGGCTCGCGCTGTTCGGGATCGGGTCGCTCGCGGCCGGACTCTCGCAGAACGCCGGGCAGTTGATCGCCGCCCGGGCCGGAATGGGCGTCGGCGGCGCGCTGCTCATGACCACCACCCTCGCCGTCGTCGTGCAGATCTTCGACAACGAGGAGCGGGTCAAGGCGATCGGCCTGTGGGCCACCGTCAACTCGCTCGGCTTCGCCGCCGGACCGCTGATCGGCGGGGTCATGCTCGACCACTTCTGGTGGGGCGCGATCTTCCTGGTCAACATCCCGGTCGCGGCCATCGGCCTGGTGGCCGTGCTCGTCATGGTCCCGGAGTCGAAGAACCCGCAGGGCGACCGGCCCGACCTGCTCGGCGCGGTGCTCTCCACCATCGGCATGGGCGGCGTCGTCTACGCGATCATCTCCGGCCCCGGCCACGGCTGGACGTCGGCGCACGTCCTCGTCTCGGCGGCGGTCGGCCTGGTCGCGCTGGCGGCCTTCGCCCGCTGGGAGCTGTCCATCCCGTACCCGATGCTGGACATGCACTTCTTCCGCAACCAGAAGTTCACCGGCGCGGTCGCGGGCTCGATCCTGGTCGCCTTCGGCATGGGCGGCTCGCTCTTCCTGCTCACCCAGCACCTCCAGTTCGTCCTCGGCTACAGCCCGCTGGAGGCCGGTCTGCGCACCGCGCCGCTGGCGCTCGCCGTGGTCGCGCTGAACATGGCCGGTGTCGGCGCGCGGATTCTGCCCAGGCTCGGCACGCCCAGGACCATCGCGGTCGGCATGTCGGCCAACGCCCTCGGCCTCGCGGCCATAGCGCTGCTCGGCCGTGACCACTACGCCGGGATGCTGCTCGGCCTGGTCGTGATGGGCTCGGGCATCGCGATCGCCATGCCCGCCATGGCCAACACCCTGATGAGCGCGATCCCGCCGGAGAAGGCGGGCGTCGGCGCGGGCGTCAACGGCACGCTCGCGGAGTTCGGCAACGGCCTGGGTGTCGCGGTGCTCGGCGCGGTCCTCAACTCCCGCTTCGCGGCGCTGATCCCGTCCGTGGTGGGCGCCGCATCCCTGCCGGCCGCGCTCGCCGCGGCGGGCAGCGACGGCGAACGCGCCCGGATCGCCGACGCGTTCGCCGACGGCCTGCAGACCAGCCAGCTGGTCGGCGCGGTGGCGGTCCTCGCGGGCGGTCTGCTCGCGGCGGCGCTGCTCGCCCGGGCCGAGCGCGTCGGCGGCGACGGGGCGCAGGCCCCGGCGCCGCAGGCCGCGCCCACGGCATAGGCGGCATGGATAGCATCGGAGCGGCGGTCAGCGGAGTGCAGTCTTCCGCTGACCGCCGCGCCGCTGACCACGCGCCGTCGGCCGGCACGGCCCGGTGGCCGACTGCCGCACGAACGGCGTACGACAGTCGTACGTACAACAGTCCGACGGCCGGATCGAAGACCGGTCCGACGCATCAGTCCGACGACGACCCACCAGGAGGGCACGCCATGGTGTCGGCAGCCGACCGCGCGAAGCATCCGATGCGTACCAGCGTGTGGCTGGAGGCCGGTAGGGCGGCGGGCCGGGCCAAGCGGTCCGGGCAGCCCGCGGCCGCTCTCGACCGGGACCGGATCATCGCGGAGTCCGTACGGCTCCTCGACGCCGAGGGCGCGACGAAGTTCTCCATGCGCCGCCTCGCGGGCGAGCTCGGGGTCACCGCGATGTCCCTGTACTGGTACGTGGACACCAAGGACGACCTGCTCGAACTCGCCCTGGACGCGGTCGCCGCCGAGGTGTCGGTGCCGGACGTGGCGGACGAGGACGCCGACTGGCGCGACCAGATCCGCGCGCTCGCCGTCGGCTACCGGTCGATGCTGGTCCGCCACCCGTGGGTGTCCCCGCTGATGGGCCGGTATCTCAACATCGGCCCCAACTTCATGGCCTTCTCGGTCGCCGCCCAGACCGTCATGGCCCGCAGCGGCCTTCCGGCGCACGGGGTGACCGGCGGCCTTTCGGCGGTGTTCCAGTTCGTGTACGGATTCGGCACGATCGAGGGGCAGTTCGTCGCGCGGTGCGCGGAGGCCGGGGTCACCGAGGACGAGTACTTCGCCCAGGCGATGGGCACCGTACGCGAACGCCCCGAGATCCATGAGCAGTTCGCGATCGCGGAGGAGCTCATGGAGGCGCGCGGCGGCGACACCGTGGCCGAGATGCGCGAACGGGACTTCGTCTTCGCGCTCGACCTGGTGATCGCGGGCATCGAGGCGAAGCGGGAGCGGTAGCACTGGCCAGAACACGGGGCAGCACGAAGGGGCCCACGGGCGGTGCGCGTGGACCCCTTCGAGGGGGAGTGGGGCGGCAGGGCCGTCCCCTGCCCGCCGCCCCCGTATCGGGTGCCTCCGCTCGGGACACCCGAGCTTTTTACGAGGCCGAGGCCTTCTGCTCCGCCGCGACCTCCGCGGTCTCCGCGGTCTCCGCGGGCGCCGCCGGGGCTGCCGCGCGGGACTTGAGCGCGACCTCCTTGATGAACATCGTCACGAAGAAGGCGATCAGCGTGCACGGGGCGGCGTACATGAAGACGTCCGCGACGCCGTGTCCGTACGCGCTCTCCATGACCGTCCGCAGCGGCGCGGGCAGCTTGTTCAGGTCGGGGATGCCGCCACCGCCGCCGCCCTGGGCCATTCCGGCGGCCTTGGGGCCGAGCTCGGTGAGCCCGTCCTTGACGTAGTGGGTGACCCGGTTGGCCATGACCGCGCCGAGCGCGGACACGCCCACCGCACCGCCGAGCGACCGGAAGAAGGTCACCACGGACGACGCCGAGCCGAGGTCGGCCGGGGAGACCTGGTTCTGCGTGCAGAGCACCAGGTTCTGCATCATCATGCCGATGCCGAGGCCCATCAGCGCCATGTAGATGGCGAGCTGCCAGTACGCGGTGTCGTACCGCATGGTGCCGAGCAGCGCGAGGCCCGCCGTGACGAACGCGCCACCGCTGACCAGCCACGCCTTCCAGCGGCCGGTCTTGGTGATGACCTGGCCGGAGACGGTCGAGGAGATGAACAGACCGCCGATCATCGGGATGGTGAGGACGCCCGACATGGTCGGGGACTCGCCGCGCGCCAGCTGGAAGTACTGGCTGAAGAACACCGTGCCGGAGAACATCGCCACGCCCACGAAGAGCGACGCGAGCGAAGCCAGCGTGATCGTGCGGTTGCGGAACAGCCGCAGCGGGATGATCGGTTCGGCCGCCTTCGACTCCACGTACACGAAGACCGCGCCGAGCAGCACCGAGCCGCCGACCATCGCGGCCGTCTGCCAGGACAGCCAGTCGTACTTGTCGCCCGCGAAGGTGACCCACACCAGCAGCAGCGAGACCGCCGCGCTGATGAAGAACGCGCCCGCCCAGTCGACCTTCACCTCGCGCTTGACCACCGGGAGCTTCAGGGTCTTCTGGAGCACGATCAGGGCGATGACCGCGAACGGCACGCCGACGTAGAAGCACCAGCGCCAGCCGAGCCAGTCGGTGTCGGTGATGACGCCGCCGAGCAGCGGGCCGCCGACGGTCGCGACCGCGAACGTGGCACCCAGGTAACCGCTGTACCGGCCCCGCTCACGCGGCGCGATCATGGCGGCCATGATGATCTGGGCCAGCGCGGACAGACCGCCGACGCCGACGCCCTGCACCACGCGGCAGGCGATCAGCATGCCCGCGTTCACCGAGAGCCCCGCGACGATCGAACCGCTCACGTAGATGATCAGGGCTATCTGGACCAGCAGCTTCTTGCTGAAGAGGTCGGAGAGCTTGCCCCACAGCGGCGTGGTCGCGGTCATCGCGAGCAGCGAGGCCGTGACGACCCAGGTGTACGCGGACTGGCCGCCGCCGAGGTCGCCGATGATGTGGGGCAGGGCGTTGGAGACGATCGTCGAGGACAGGATGGCGACGAACATGCCGAGCAGCAGCCCGGAGAGCGCCTCCATGATCTGCCGGTGAGTCATCGGCGCGCCGCCATCGGAGGGGTGCCCCCCGTGCGCGGCGCTGCCGTCCCGCACACCGGCCGGTGTGGTGGTGGCCATGAACTTCCTTGTCTGTTACGTGAGTTGTGCGGCGGGTGTACGGGCGATGGGCGCTGCCGGCACCGTCGTGCGGCAGTCGAAGCTCTCGCGGAGCCGGGCGAGCATGGTGTTGAGCTGCCCGACCTCGTCGTCGGTCCAGTCCCGCAGGGTGTGGGCGAACATGTCGGCGGTGCGCCGCCCGAGTTCGTCGAGCATGGCCGTGCCGGCGGGGGTCAGCCGCAGGATGCGGGAGCGCTTGTCCAGGGGGTCGGGGTCCCGCTCGATCCAGCCGCGCGCGGCGACGTGCGCGACATGGCGGCTGGTCACCGACATGTCGACGTCGAGCAGCTCGGCGAGCCGGCTGATCCGCATCTCGCCGTGCCGCCCGAGCAGGGTGAGCACGGCGGCGGACCCGGCCGGGCACTCGGCGGGCAGGATCCGCCCGAGCCCGCGCTTCACGGCCCCGATGGCACTGAGCTGCCGGGCCAGTTCCTCGTAGTGGCTCTGCGCGGCCATCGGGCTCCTCCGGTCCAGGTGAGCGGCCATGATCTTGTTGCTTAGGGCAACCATAGAGGTGGTTGGTTGCTGAAGGCAAGCGAATGGGGGAAGGGGTGGGTAAAGTGCACGCAAAGGCTTTGCATGCGGAAAGTCAACCCGCAGGTGGGGGCGGGTGCGGGCGGTTGGTCCGCGCTCGGACGGGTGCTCGCTCTCGGCGTGCGGGCGCCGTGTACGAGGGGTGTGTACGGGGAGTGTGGGTGCGCGGGCGCGTGGGGGCGGGGGTTGGGCGGAACCCCGGACTTCGCTAGGGTCCCGTCCATGGCACACAACACCCCGGGCCCCGAGGGCAACTACGACCCCGCGGGCAGCACCCAGATGTTCCGCGCCTTCGTCGACGAGGGCGCGCCGCAGGGCCGTCAGGCGGCGACCCCGGCGGCGGCGCCGGCCGGTCCGCGCGTCGGCCTGATCGCGGGCGTCATCATCGTCTTGGCCGTCCTCGCGGGCGTCGCCTGGCTGGCGCTCGGCTGACGCCCCCGGTCACCGCCAGTCGGCGGTGACCTCGCGGGTCTCCACATGCATGCCGATGGGGACCCGCCATGCGTCCACGCACACGGTGTACGTGGGCGACACCGCCGCCCCGGCGCCGATCGGCCCCGGCAGCGGCCGGGTGGACGTGAGGGTCGCCCAGTCGACCCCGAGCAGCCCGATGACATGCGTCGCGAACGTGAGCGTGCCCGAGCGGACGGGTGTGCCGCCGGTGTTCCTCAGCGCCACGGTCACGCGGTCGCACCAGCGGGTGTCGGCGGGGGCGCGGGTGATGGCGCCGACGCCCAGGGCGGCGGGCGCGGGCGTCCCGGAGGGCGCGCCACTGCTGCCGCCGCTTCGGCCGGAGCCGCCGGTGCCGCCTCCGCCACTCCGACCGGCGCCGCCGTCCCCGGTGCTGCCGCCGGTTGCCCGACCGCCACCGGTGCCTCCGCCACTCCGACCGGCGCCCCCGTCCCCGCTGTTGCTGCTTCCCCCGCCGCTGCGGGCATGTGTGCCGCCAGGGGCTGGGGGTCCCCCCTGCTCCTCAAGAGCTTGGGGGAGGGTGGGCGCGCGGGCACCCCCGTCCCGCCGGGCTGCGCCTATTGCCGGAGCCGGTTCGGACGTCCCGGGGAGGGGCGTATTACCCGCTGATGCCGTGCCCGCGCTCCCGTCCAGCGGAACCAGCTCCACCTTGCCGCTGGGCGGCACCGCACCCGTAACCGTCGGCGTGGGCCCGGCCGCGCCCAGCGCGACGTACGGCTTGCCACCCTCCCCGCCGCAGGCGGCCACCGCACCGCCCAGCCCGAACGTGGCCACCGCCGCAATGCCGATCAACGCAGCACGTCGCATGCGGGCAGTGTTACTGACGTACCGTCAAATGGGAACCCGGGAACGGGGTAATGGTGCGGAGTCAGTCTGCGGCCCGGTGTGGGTCCCCCCTGTTCGAGCGGAGTCGAGAACTTGGGGGAGCGAGCAACCCAGCACGGTCCGCAGGCGAAAACCGCACCCCCGCGGAGCGGCTAGTCCGCGATCAGCCCCTCCCGGAGCTGCGCCAGCGTCCTCGTCAGGAGGCGGGAGACGTGCATCTGGGAGATGCCCACCTCCTCGCCGATCTGCGACTGCGTCATGTTCGCGAAGAAGCGGAGCATGATGATCTGGCGTTCGCGCGGGGGGAGTTTGGCCAGCAGGGGCTTGAGGGACTCGCGGTACTCCACGCCTTCCAGCGCCGCGTCCTCGTAGCCGAGGCGGTCCGCGAGGGAGCCCTCGCCGCCGTCGTCCTCGGGGGACGGGGAGTCGAGCGAGGACGCCGTGTACGCGTTGCCGACCGCCAGGCCGTCGACCACGTCCTCCTCGGAGACGCCGAGCACCGCCGCCAGCTCCGGCACCGTCGGGGAGCGGTCCAGCTTCTGGGCCAGTTCGTCGCTCGCCTTGGTCAGGGCGAGACGGAGCTCCTGGAGGCGGCGCGGGACCCGTACCGACCACGACGTGTCGCGGAAGAAGCGCTTGATCTCGCCGACCACCGTCGGCATCGCGAACGTCGGGAACTCCACGCCCCGCTCGCAGTCGAACCGGTCGATCGCCTTGATCAGGCCGATCGTGCCGACCTGGACGATGTCCTCCATCGGCTCGTTGCGCGAGCGGAACCGCGCCGCCGCATACCGCACCAGCGGCAGGTTCAGCTCGATCAGGGTGTCGCGTACGTACGTACGCTCCGGGCTGTCCGCGCCCAGTGCGGCCAGCCGCAGGAACAGGGAGCGGGACAGGGTCCGGGTGTCGATGGGGTCCCGGGAGCCGGACGGAGCCGCGCGCCGGGGGGCGGTCGTCTCCGGGAAGCCGAGCGCGTCCGGGACGCCGACGGCCTCGACGGCGCCGATGGCGTCGACGGCGGCTTCCGAGCTCTGGCACACATCGGGCGCGGGCGCGCTCTTCGTGAGCGTGAGCGTGAGCACCTGCACCTTGGAGCTGCCCTGTTCTGCGGACATGCCACCCCCTTGAGGTCGCGGACGGTCGCGGTGGCCACGACCATCGGAGGAACGCAGCCTCCACCTGAATACCGGAGGCGGAGCTGCGGCAAACGCGGTTCCAGCAGAATGTCACATGTCGGCAACACGCTGTAGTGACATGTCGACAAGTCAGGGGCGGATACGTGCAGTTAGCAGGGGGTGTGCGGGTTTTCCGGCCCCGATGTTCGGCCGAAGGTGGATCACTCGATCCGGTTATGCCTCGATTCGATTTGCGGATCGAAGCCGCGCGAAGCTCCTGGCCAGCAGCCTGGACACATGCATCTGGGAGACGCCCAATTCCTGGCTGATCTGGGACTGCGTCAGATTGCTGTAGTAGCGCAGCATCAGGATCCGCTGTTCGCGTTCGGGCAGTTGTACGAGAAGGTGGCGGACCAGGTCGCGGTGCTCCACGCCCGCCAGCGCCGGGTCCTCGTAACCAAGGCGGTCCAGCAGGCCCGGCAGGCCGTCGCCCTCCTGGGCCGCCTCCAGGGAGGTCGCGTGGTACGAGCGGCCCGCCTCGATGCAGGCGAGCACCTCGTCCTCGCCGATCTTCAGGCGGTCGGCGATCTCGGCGGTCGTGGGCGAGCGGCCGTGAGCGGTCGTCAGGTCCTCGGTGGCGCCGTTCACTTGGACCCACAGCTCGTGCAGTCGGCGCGGCACGTGGACCGTGCGCACGTTGTCCCGGAAGTAGCGCTTGATCTCGCCCACCACCGTCGGCATCGCGAAGGTCGGGAACTGCACCCCGCGCTCCGGGTCGAAGCGGTCGATCGCGTTGATGAGCCCGATGGTGCCGACCTGGACGACGTCCTCCATCGGCTCGTTGCGGGACCGGAAGCGGGCCGCCGCGTACCGCACCAGCGGCAGATTCGCCTCGATCAGCGCACCGCGCACCCGGTCGTGCTCCGGGGTGCCCGGCCGAAGGCCCTTCAGCTGCCCGAAGAGGACCTGGGTGAGCGCCCGGGTGTCGGCCCCCCGGCTGCTGGGCCGCAGGGGGACCCGGTGCGCCTCGGGGGCCTCCTGGGGCTCGTTCTGGGGCGGCACTTGAGGTGCGGTACTGGCCGGCACGGTCAACGCCACCCCTTTGTGGTCCTGGTCCTGGTCCTGTGTTCCGGTGACCATCGACGCATCGTCGACTCATCCGTCAAAAGCGGTCATAGCATCACAAGACATGTCCACTGTGTGCAAGCACCGTATATCCACGTGTTGAGGGCAAGTTGGGCACAAAGGCAGACGAAAGGCCCCACACCCGGGGGTGCGGGGCCTGCTCGCGTACCGGCTCGGAATCCGTGCGTACCGGCTCAGAACTCGTAGTCGGCGATCACCCACGTGGCGAACTCGCGCCACTGCGCGGCCGCCGCCTGGTGGGCCGGGTGTTCGAGGTAGCGCTGCAGCGCGGGCGCGTCCTCGACCGCCGAGTTGATGGCGAAGTCGTACGCGATCGGCCGGTCGGCGATGTTCCAGGCGCACTCCCAGAACCGCAGCTCGGGCACGAGCCCGTCCAGCTCCTGGAAGGCCTTCGCGCCGGCGGCCACGCGCGGCTCGTCGCGCGAGACACCCTCGTTGAGCTTGAAGAGGACCAGATGGCGGATCATGTGTGCTCCCTGCCGTCGTACGTTCGAGTCAGCGCCCTCGAAGATCGTACGAGCAGGAGCGGCGAAGCGGCGGACCGGCGCCCGGCCGATCGGCATTCGGCCGACGCGCGCTCAGTGGACCTCGGCGGACCTCGGCGGACCTCGGCGGGCCTCAGCGGACCAGCTCGGTCATGAACCTGCCTATGCCCTTCGCGGCCGACGAGATCCCCTCGAAGCCCGTCTGGACCATCCCGGCGGCCTGCACCGGCGAGGTGATGATCGTGTACAGCACGAAGACGACCGCGCAATAGAGCAGGACCTTCTTCACGTCCACGTGCGTGCACCCTCCCCGTTCCCCTGGGCGATTCGCCTGTGCGTTCGCCTGCGTGATCGCGTGAGTCTAACCAACACCGCCCGCGTCCTCACCCCGTCTTTAAGGACCAAGGACCCCTGGATCTGGGCCCTTCGCCGCACGTTACGGACGTGACGGGAGAGCAGGATGGTTCCTGTGCCCGGGGGATCTGGCAGGAATCCACGGGCCGGAACAGGACCTCACTGCGGGGTCCGCGCCGCGAGCTTCCCCCTGAACGCGGCGAGGACTTGCAGGTCCTGTTCTCGTCGGGGGGAGCGGCCTTGTCCCCCCGACGCCGCTCCCCCCGTCCCGAGAGAACGAAGCCCCGGTCGCCGTCCACGGCCGGGGCTTTTCGGCGTCCGTGCCCGCTCGCGTACACGCGGGGGGAACGCACGAAGGGCCCCGGCGATGCCGGGGCCCTTCACAAGCGGTAGCGGAGGGATTTGAACCCTCGGTGACTTGCGCCACACTCGCTTTCGAGGCGAGCTCCTTCGGCCGCTCGGACACGCTACCGAGAGAGAGCTTAGCCCAAGGTGGCCCCTGGTTTGAAATCCGTATGCGGCGACCGGGGTGAGACGTGGGTCACCACGCCCCCGGCGCCCGGTCGGCGCCCGGTCAGCGGTCCCGGAAGAAGGCCGTCAGCTGCCGTGCGCACTCGTCCTCCAGGACGCCCTGGACGACCTCGGGACGGTGGTTGAGCCGCCGGTCCCGTACGAGGTCCCAGAGCGAGCCGACGGCGCCCGCCTTCTCGTCGCGCGCCCCGTACACGACCCGGTCCACCCGGGACTGCACCAGTGCGCCCGCGCACATCACGCACGGCTCCAGGGTCACCACCAGCGTGCAGCCCGTCAGGCGCCACTCGCCGGTCTTTTCGGCCGCGCGCCGCAGCGCGACGATCTCCGCGTGGCCGGTGGGGTCGCCGGTGGCCTCGCGTTCGTTGTGACCCGTCGCGAGCAGGGTGCCGTCCGCGGACAGCACGACGGCGCCGACCGGCACGTCGCCGGCCAGCGCGGCCCGCCCGGCCTCCCCGAGGGCGGTGCGCATGGGCTCCGCCCAGGGGTCGCGTACGGGATCGTGCGCCACGGCCACTAGCGCACGGCCTCCAGGACCTCGGCCGCTCCCAGCGCGTCGGCGATCTCCACCAGCGCGTCCGAGTCCAGGGTGAGCAGCTGTCCCTCGCTCACGCCCAGGTCGGCCAGGATCGCGGTGTCCCCGAGCGGCCCCGCGGGCACCGGGTCCAGGCCCGCCAGGACTTCGTCGTCGTCGGCTTCCTCCTGTTCGTCGAGGTCGCCGTCCTCCGTGCCGTCGAGGTCCAGCGCGTCCAGGTCGTCGGCGCTGTCGTCGGAGGCGGGATCGCGGCCGAGCAGTTCGTCGGTGAGGAGGATCTCCCCGTACGACGAACGCGCGGCTGCGGCGGCGTTCGAGACGTAGATGCGCGGGTCCTCCTCGCCGTCCACGCGAACGACGCCGAACCAGACATCCTCCTGCTCGATGAAGACGAGCACCGTGTCGTCGGCCCCGTCGGCCGTGGCCTCCCGGGCCAGGTCCGCGAGGTCGGACAGGGTCTCCACATCGTCGAGCTCTGTGTCGCTCGCTTCCCACCCGTCTTCGGTGCGCGCGAGCAGTGCGGCGAAGTACACCGTGACTCTCCCACTGGTCATAGGCGTGCCGGTTGGGGGTCCCCCCGGCCGTGGCTTCACTGGAATCGTTGCAGAAACAACGCCGTTGCGAGAGTTCTTCCGCGGTTGCGTTTCTCCGGTCGTTTCTCCCGGTCGTCGTCCTCGCCGATTCTCAGGTCACCAGCGGAAGGTTCGCATGCGCATGGCCTGACGCATACGGGCCGCGCGGGCGCGGCGCGGCTGGACCCGGTCGCGCAGCGCCTTCGCCTCGTGCAGCTCGCGCAGGAACTGGGCGCGCCGGCGGCGCCGCTCGGCGAGCGTCTCGGCGGGCTCGCCGTAGGCGTCCGTATCCGCGTCGCTCGCGGCCCGCTCTTCGTCTCGGTGGTCCTGTCGGTGGTCCTGCTGCTTGGCCATGTGGGCACCGCCCCGGGTGTGTCAGTCCCTCCCACCTTCCCCCGGGTGGGTGGTTTGATGCCAGCGCGGACGGCGCGCAGGGCCCTGCGCCCCGGTTACTGTGGGGTTATGCGTCTCCACGTCGTCGACCACCCCCTGGTCGCCCACAAGCTCACCACCCTGCGCGACAAGCGCACCGACTCGCCGACCTTCCGGCGCCTCGCCGACGAGCTGGTCACCCTGCTCGCGTACGAGGCCACACGCGACGTGCGCACCGAGCAGGTCGACATCGAGACCCCGGTGACCCCGACGACGGGCGTGAAGCTGTCGTACCCGCGTCCGCTGGTGGTCCCGATCCTGCGCGCGGGCCTGGGCATGCTGGACGGCATGGTCCGGCTGCTGCCGACCGCCGAGGTGGGCTTCCTCGGCATGATCCGCAACGAGGAGACGCTGGAGGCGTCCACGTACGCGACGCGTATGCCGGAGGACCTCTCCGGGCGCCAGGTGTACGTCCTGGACCCGATGCTGGCCACCGGCGGCACGCTGGTCGCGGCCATCAAGGAGCTCATCAAGCGCGGCGCGGACGACGTGACCGCCGTCGTGCTGCTCGCCGCGCCCGAGGGCGTCGAGGTCATGGAGCGCGAGCTCGCGGGCACGCCGGTCACGGTCGTCACGGCCTCGGTCGACGAGCGCCTGAACGAGCACGGCTACATCGTGCCGGGCCTCGGCGACGCGGGTGACCGCATGTACGGCTCGGCGGAGTAGTACGTCGCGCGCCCCTTTACGGGGCGCTCAGCACTTCCCGGAGGACGCGGGGACGGGCTTGGCCAGCGTGGCCAGGGCGGTCGCCGCGTCCTTCTCCGGATCCAGGGTCTGGAACGTCGAGCCCAGGATGAGGTCGACGTCCGGCGTGGCCCGGGTGTCCGTCTTCTGGGTCGTGCCTTTCAGCTGCGTACCGAGGACCGCGAACGACCCGCGCGTGGCGGCCGGGGCGCCGAGCAGTATCCCGTTCCCGGTGACCTTCTTGTCGTACTCCTGCGGCGCGTTGCCGACCTTGCCGATGGCGAAGCCGCGCTTCTTCAGCTCGTCGGCCGTCTCCTTGGCGAGTCCGCCGCGCGGCGTCGCGTTGTAGACGTTGACGGTGATCTGCGCGGGCTTCGGCAGTGCGCCGGCCGCGACCGTGGCGGTCGAGGCGGACGGCTTGGGGCTCGCCGGACAGTCGTGTCCGGCGCCCGCCGCGGCGTCCTTCTTGGTGTCGTCCGACCCGCCGAAGACGTCGATGAGCTGGATCGTCCCCCAGCCGATCAGGCCGAGGACCACGACGGCGGCGACCGCCGCGAGCAGGATTCGGCCGCGTCGGCGGGGGCGGCGCATCCTCGGGTACTTGTCACCCGTGATGCGGTACTTTCCGCCCATGCCGGGGGGAGTGAGCATGCTCATGTGGGCAGCGTAGTGCCGCTCGGTGACGATGCCTACTAAATGATCAATGGATGGCGCCGTATGCGCCGTAAAGAGCCCGAAAGGGTCAGTCCATCTCCAGCACGCGCGCGTGCAGCACCTGGCGCTGCTGGAGCGCCGCGCGCACCGCGCGGTGCAGCCCGTCCTCCAGGTAGAGGTCGCCCTGCCACTTCACGACATGGGCGAAGAGGTCGCCGTAGAACGTGGAGTCCTCCGCGAGGAGGGTCTCCAGGTCGAGCTGACCCTTCGTGGTGACGAGCTGATCGAGCCGGACCGGGCGCGGCGCGACGTCCGCCCACTGCCGGGTGCTTTCCCGGCCGTGGTCGGGGTACGGCCGCCCGCTTCCGATGCGCTTGAAGATCACACGGAAAGCCTACCGGGCAAGCGGCTCCGGGCGCAGCCATGGTGCGTCAGTGCGATCCTGGGTCAAGTACGGCAAATCCGGCATAGAGGGCACGGCTGCAGGGTGGGGTGCAGGGGGCGCAGCCCCGATTACGCGCCCGACGCCTTCGCCTTCGCCTTCATCTCCTGCTTGTACGCCCGTACCTTCGCCAGCGTCTGAGGGCCCGTGATGTCCGCCACCGAGCGGTGGCAGTCGGACTCGCCGTAGGGGCCCGCCGCCTCCGCCCAGCCCGGCGGGCGGACGTTCAGTTGCTTGCCGAGCAGGGCCAGGAAGATGCGGGCCTTCTGGTCGCCGAAGCCGGGGAGGGCCTTGAGGCGGGTGAGGAGTTCCGCGCCGGTGGCGGCGTCGCGCCAGACCGCCTCGGGGTCGCCGCCGTACTCCTCGACCAGATAGCGGCAGAGCTGCTGCACGCGCTGCGCCATGGACCCGGGGTAGCGGTGCACCGCGGGCTTCTCCTTGAGGAGTTCCGCGAACGCCTCCGGGTCGTACGCCGCGATCGTCGCCGCGTCGAGATCGTCCGCGCCCATCCGGGTCGCGATCGTGTACGGGCCCGCGAAGGCCCACTCCATCGGGATCTGCTGGTCCAGCAGCATGCCGACCAGGGCGGCGAGCGGGCTGCGGCTCAGCAGCTCGTCCGCCTCGGGCTGCTGGGCGAGGTGCAGCGTGTGCCCCGGCCCGTCCGGACCGCCCGGGCCACCTGAACCGCCCGCCGCCTTCTTCTTCGTGGGTGCCATGGCACCGATCATCGGCGCGCGTCCCCGGTCCCGCACGCGGACGCGCGTGCCCCGGCCCTTTTGCGGGCAGGAGAAGAGGAACGTCAGCATCCGTCCCGTATCGGCATCGGCTTTGGAGGTGGCCCACGTCTTGACCGGGTCCCTGTCCGACGAGCTGGACTCCGTCGACATGACGGGTGTCCTCCAGGGCCTCGCGGGGCGCTGCGCGGATCTGCTCGGCCTCGCCTCCGGCGCCGTCGTGGCCGCCGGCCGGGGCGACGAGCTCACGATCGTCGCCGCCTCCGACGAACCCACCCGGCTCCTGGCGGCGTTCGCCGTCGAGCACGGTCAGGGGCCGTGCGTGGACTGCCACCGCACCGGCGTGGCCCGCACCGGCATCGACCTCGGCCACCCGGCGGCCGCGGCCCGCTGGCCGCACTTCACGGCCCGGGCCCGCCGGACCGGCTTCGCCGTCGCCCACACCCTGCCGCTGCGGCCGCCCGGCCGGGGCGCGGCCGTCGGCGCGCTGACCCTCTTCCAGCGCGGCCCCGGCCGCCTCGCGCCCGACGGGGTCGCGCTCGCCCAGGCGCTGGCCGCGCTCGCGGCCGTCGCCGTCGTGCAGGAGCGCGCGCTGGAGCGCGGCCGTGTCGAGCGCGACCAGCTCAGAGCCGCGCTGACCAGCCGTATCGTCATCGAACAGGCCAAGGGCATCCTCGCCGAGCGCTGGCGGATCCAGGTGGACGAGGCGTTCGCCGTCCTCCGCGACTACGCCCGTACGCATGGACTGCGGATCGCCGTGCTGGCCAGGGGGGTCATCTCGGGCGAGGTCGACACGGAAGTGATGTGGAGCGCCGGGCGGGCGCGGCGACCGTAGACCCCCTCGGCCACAGCCCCTCGACCGGGGCCCCTCGGCCGCAGTCCCCTCGTACATGTTTTCGCTGGAACTCACGCTTTCGTATGACCGGCTCGCCCTCGCGGAATGCGCGCCGGGGCGCGGGGTAGTGCTGGGCGCGACCGCATCGCGAACTGGTGCATCAGGAGGGGAAGCCCAGTGACCCAGCCGTTCGTCCTGCCGGATTTCTATATGCCGTATCCGGCCCGGCTCAATCCCCATCTGGAAGTCGCCCGTACGCACTCGCGCGCGTGGGCGCGCGAGATGGGCATGCTGGAGGGGTCGGGGATCTGGGAGCAGAGCGACCTCGACGCGCACGACTACGCGCTGCTGTGCTCGTACACCCACCCCGACTGCGACGCCGACGCGCTGTCGCTGGTCACCGACTGGTACGTGTGGGTGTTCTTCTTCGACGACCACTTCCTGGAGGCGTTCAAGCGCACGCTCGACCGCGACGGCGGCCGCAGCTATCTGGAGCGGCTGGCCGCGTTCATGCCGATGGATCTCGCCGACGGGTTCCCCGAGCCGGTCAACCAGGTCGAGAAGGGCCTCGCGGACCTGTGGGCGCGGACCGTGCCGAGCATGTCGTACGGCTGGCGGGAACGGTTCGCCGAGTCGACCCGCAATCTGCTGAACGAGTCGATGTGGGAGCTCGTCAACATCAACGAGGGGCGGATCGCCAACCCCGTCGAGTACATCGAGATGCGCCGCAAGGTGGGCGGCGCGCCCTGGTCGGCGGGGCTCGTCGAGTACGCGGCGAACGCCGAGATCCCGCGCGCGGTCGCGGGCTCCCGGCCGCTGCGCGTGCTCACCGACGCCTTCGCGGACAGCGTCCATCTGCGCAACGACCTCTTCTCGTACCAGCGGGAGGTCGAGGACGAGGGCGAACTGAGCAACGGGATCCTGGTACTTGAGACCTTCCTCGGGTGCACCACCCAGGAGGCCGCCGAGACCGTCAACGATCTGCTGACCTCGCGGCTCCAGCAGTTCGAGAACACCGCGCTCACCGAAGTCCCCCCGCTCTGCCTGGAGAAGGGGCTCACTCCCGAGGAGTGCGCGCGGGTCGGCGCGTATGTGAAGGGCCTCCAGGACTGGCAGTCCGGCGGCCAGGAGTGGCACATGCGCTCCAGCCGGTACATGAACCAGGAGGCGCGGGAGCGCACATCGAGGGTCGGCGGGGTGCTCGGCACCTCGGCGCTCGACATCCAGAGCCTCTTCGGCCGCCCGGCCGCGGCCCGGCTGCGCAGCCACACCCACGTGCCGACGCGGCACGTCGGGCCGTCCCTGCTGCCCGACTTCGACATGCCGTTCCCGCTCACCCTCAGCCCGCACCTGGCCGAGGCGCGTCGGCTCTCCGTCGCCTGGGCGGACCGGATGGGCCTGCTCACCGGCATCTGGGACGAACACAAGCTCGTCGGCTACGACTTCGCGCTCTGCTCGGCCGGGCTCGACCCGGACGCCACCTCGCAGGAGCTGGAGCTGCACGCCCAGTGGCTGACCTGGGGGACGTACGCGGACGACTACTTCCCGGTGGTGTACGGGCGTTCGCGCGATCTCGTCGGGGCGCGGCTGTGCGTCGAGCGGCTGCTGGCTTGTCTGGACGTGGACGAGCCGGCGGCCGGCGCCGCGCTCGCCGCCACCCCGATGGAGCGCGCGCTCGCCGACGTCTGGGCGCGCTCGGCCGCCCCGATGTCCGCGCGCGGGCGCACGGAGTTCCGTACGGCGATCGGGGTGATGCTTCAGAGCTGGCTGTGGGAGCTGCACAACCAGGCCCAGCACCGCGTCCCCGACCCGGTCGACTACATCGAGATGCGCCGGCACACCTTCGGCTCCGAGCTGACCATGGCGCTCGGCCGTCTGCGGCACACCGACACGCTCCCGGCCGAGCTGTTCCGGACGGGCGCGATGGAGGCGCTTGAGCACGCGGTCATGGACTACGGGATGCTGATCAACGACGTCTTCTCGTACCAGAAGGAGATCGAGTTCGAGGGTGAGGTGCACAATCTGTCCCTCGTCGTGGAGCGCTTCTTCGACTGCGACTACCCGACCGCTCTCGGCATCGTCGACGACCTGATGCGCTCACGGCTGCGCCAGTACCTCCATGTGAAGGAGCACGAACTCCCGTTGCTGGCCGAGGAGTTCGGGCTCGACCGGGACGGCCGGGCCGCGCTCGACGCGTATGTGCGCGAGCTGGAGGACTGGATCGCGGGCGTCCTGCACTGGCACCGGCACACCCGCCGCTACGCGGAGGAGGACCTGCGGGGCGGCTCGCTGCCGAACGCGCTGCCCTCCGTCCTCGCCTCCTCCGGCCCGGGCACGGCCGCGATGCGGTTCGCCCAGGAGGTGTTCGGGCAGTCGCCGCCGCCGGTGGAGCGGCCCGTCGCGGGGCTCAGCGGGGCGTGATCGACCAGCCGTACGGGCATGACCGCGGGCCGCCCGCCGAGCCGGTACCCGGGAACCAACCGGTGGCGCGGTTCGCCCTTGTCACATCCCGGCCCGGCGCGTCGTCCTAGGGACATGGACATCGCCATTGCGGGAGGGACGGGGACGCTGGGCAGCCGCGTCGCCGAGGAGTTGCGTACGCGGGGGCACCGGGTGCGGATTTTGAGCCGTCGGTCCCCGGATTACAAGGTCGATCTGACCACCGGCGAAGGGCTCATCGACGCCCTGTCGGGATGCGAGGTGGTGGTCGACGCGGCCAATGCGCACGGGTCCGCCAAGGGGGCGGCCAGGACGCTCGTCGACGGCTCGCGGCGGCTGCTGGCCGCCGCCCGCGCGGTGGGCGTGCAGCACCATGTGTGCGTCTCGATCGTGGGCTGCGACATGGTGCCGATGGGATATCTGCGGACCAAGGCCGAGCAGGAGTGGGTGGTACGGGAGGGACGGGTGCCCTGGACCATCGTGCGGGCCACCCAGTTCCATGAACTGCTCGCCTCGGCGCTCGCGTCGGCCGCCAAATGGGGCGTGGTGCCGGTGCCCAGGGCCCGGTTGCGGACGGTCGCCTGCATGGAGGCGGCCTGGGTGGTCGCCGATGTGGCGGAAGGGGTGCCGCACCGGGGCCGGATCGAGATCTGCGGGCCCGAGGACGTCGACATCCGGGAGATGGCCAAGGTCTGGCGCACGGTCACCGGCCGCAAGGCGGTCCTGATGCCGGTGCCGCTGCCGGGGCCGGTGGGCCAGGCGCTGCGCTCGGGCGCGCTCACCGTGGCGAAGCCGGACGTACGCGGCACCATGTCGTTCGGGGAGTGGCTGCGCACCGAACAGGTGTGGGCGAGCGTCGCGGGGCTGCGGTGAACCCGGTGGGCGGGCACGGCCCGCACTCCGGCGAGGACGGTCTGGCCCGCGCCTTCGAGCGCGAGCGGCCCCGGCTGCTGCGGGTCGCCTACACGACGACCGGGTGCCTCGCCGAGGCGGAGGACTGCGTCCAGGAGGCGTGGCTGCGGCTGCGCGGCCTCAAGGACCCGGGCGCGGTACGGGATCTGCGGGCCTGGCTGACGACGACGGTGGGGCGCCTGGCCCTGGACGCGCTGGGGAGCGCGCGCGTACGGCGTGAGCGGTACGTCGGTACGTGGCTGCCCGAGCCGCTGGTCGAGCACGCGCCGGACGAGCAGGACCCCGCCGACCGGGTCACGCTGGACGAGTCGGTGTCGATGGCGCTGATGATCGTCCTGGACGAGCTGTCGCCCGCGCAGCGCACCGCGTTCCTGCTGCACGACGTGTTCGGGCTGCCCTTCGAGGAGGTCGCGGGCGTCGTGGGCCGCACCCCGGCGGCCGTACGGCAGTTGGCGTCCCGGGCCCGCCGCCACGTCGACAGCAGCCGCCCCCACCACCCCGCCGGGTACGCCCGTCAGCGGGAGCTGGTCAGCGCCTTCGGCAAGGCGTGCCAGGAGGGCGATCTGGAACGGCTGGTCGCGCTGCTCGACCCCGGTGTGGTCTGGCGCGGCGACGGCGGCGGCAAGGTGACGGCGCTGCGGGGCATCGTGCGGGGCGCGGAGAGCGTGGCGCGCGGGCTGATCGCGCTCACCCGGGTCCATGTGCCGCCGGACGGGCTGCGCCTGGCCCATGTCAACGGCGCTCCGGGCCTGGCCCTGTGGCACTGGGACGGTGCCCGCACCATCGTGGCGATCACCGTCGACGGCGGCCGGATCACGTCCGTGGACGCGATCCGCAACCCGGACAAGCTCCTTCACGTACCCGACGCGTAAGCGCTCCGCTGGAAGCGCGGTTGTTCGACTGCGGGCCGTCTGTGGCTGGTCGCGCCCACGCGGCGGAGCCGCACAATGTCACAGGCCCGCGCCCCTGGGTCCGCTGTGGATCCGCCTCTCCTTGGCCCCCGAGCCACGCCGACCGGCCCGGGGAACCCATGAGCGCCCGCTCCGGCTGGTCACGCGTCACGAGGTGACCAGCCGGAGCGCGGCCAGCGCGCCGATGCCGAGTTCGGGCCGCTACCCGCCCGCCGCCCCCGCCAGCGCCCGCGCCACCACCGGCACCGCTTCGGCCGCGTGCTCGCGGTGCACCACGAACCGCACCCACCCGTCGTCCAGCGGCAGCACCAGCACCTCCCGCTCGGCGAGGCGGTGCCGCAGTTCCGCGGCGTCGACGCCCGGCAGCCGTACGGTCACGATGTTGGTGCGGTGCGGGGGCTCGGCGACCTCGGCCCCGGGGACCGACGCGAGGGCCCGGGCCAGCGCGGCCGCCAGTGCGTGGTCGTCGGCCAGCCGGTCGAGACGCGCCAGACCTTCCAGCGCGGCGGCGGCCAGCACCCCCGACTGGTGCATGGTGCCGCCGAGTTGGAGCCGTAGCTCCCGGGCCCGGTCCACGAACGACGCGTCCGCGCCGAGCAGCGAGCCCACCGGCGCGCCCAGCCCCTTGGCCAGGCAGAACGTGACGCTGTCCGCCGGGGCCGCCAGCTTCTCGACCGGCAGGCCGAGCGCGACCGCCGCGTTCGCGAGCCGGGCGCCGTCCAGGTGGACATGGCCGGCACCGTGCTCCCGGGCGAGCCCGGCGAGCCGGTCCAAGGCCGCGAGGTCCAGCGCGTTGCCCGTATGCAGCATGCAGGTGTTCTCCAGCGAGAGGACCTGCGGCCGACCGTCCCGCGCGCCCTCCCGCACGGCCGCCACCAGCGCGTCCGGGTCGGGGGCGCCGTCGTCGCCCTGTGCCAGCGGGACCATCTCGACGCGGGCGAACCGCCGCATCCCCGCGTCCTCGAAGCGCGCCACATGGGTGTGCGCGCCGGTGAGCAGCCGGGTGCCGGGGTGCGGCGCGGCCGCGAGCACGGCGACCAGATTGGTCATCGTGCTGCTCGGCAGGAACAGCGCCGCCTCCTTCCCGAGCAGCCGCGCCCCCGCCTCCTCAAGACGGAGCACGCACGGATCGTCCCCGTACGCGTCGTCTCCCACCTCGGCCCCGGCCAGCGCGGCCCGCATCGCCGCGTCGGGGGCGGTCCGGGTGTCGCTGCGGAAGTCCAGGAGGACGGGCACCGCGCTCACCCGCCGCCCCCCGACCCGGCTCCGTGCGCGATCCACACCGCCCGGGTGTGCGTGTACTGCTCCACCGCGTGCACCCCCAGCTCCCGCCCGTACCCGCTCTGCCCCAGGCCCCCCACGCTGATGTGCTCGTCCGTGTCGCCCCAGGTGTTGAACCAGAGCATCCCGGCCCGCAGCCGCCGCGCGAACCGCTCGACCCGGCCCGCGTCCGACGTCCACAGCGACGCCGACAGGCCGTACTCGGTGTCGTGCGCGAGACTCAGCGCCTGCTCCTCCGTACGGAACGAGCGCACCGCGAGGACCGGGCCGAACAGTTCCTCGCGCCAGGCCCGCAGCTCGCCGGGTACCTGGTCGAGGACGACCGGGTTGACGTAGTGGCCGCCGCTCAGCGGGGCGTCCAGGTCCGGTCGTACGTCCTTCTCGCCGGGCGGGAACAGGGCCTGCACGCCCTCGCCCACCGCCTCCAGGACCGCCGAGGTGATCCGCTCCACCGCCTGCCGGGTGATCAGCGGCCCCAGTTCGGTGCGCGGGTCGTCGGTCGGTCCGAGCGGGCGCGCGGCGGCCCGCGCGGCGACCTCCCGTACGAAGTCGTCGTGCACGCTCTCGTGGACGATCAGGCGGGACGCGCCGACGCACATCTGGCCCGAGTTGCCGGTGAACGCCTCGACCGCCGAGGCCGCGGCCGCCTCCAGGTCGGCGTCGGGGAAGACGACCAGCGGGTTCTTGCCGCCGAGTTCCAGCGAGACGCGTTTGATCGTGCGTCCGCAGTTCGCGGCCACGATGCGGCCCGCCTCCGTGGAGCCGGTGAAGGAGACGGCCGCGACCTCGGGGAGCTGGCACAGCATCCGGCCCACGTCGGCGCCCCCGTACACCGCGCCCAGCACATGCCGGGGCAGCGCCTCGCGGCCCAGCTCGACCAGCAGCCGGACACTCAGCGGGGTCTGAGGCGCCGGTTTGACGACGACCGTGTTGCCGTACGCGAGCGCCCCGCCCACCTTCCACGCGGCCATCAGCAGTGGGTAGTTGGACGGCACGATCGCCGCGCACACCCCGACCGGCACCCGGTCGGTGTACGCGCGTGTGCCCGGCCCCGACGGATGGATCTCGCCCGCCGGGCGCAGCGCCTGCCCGGCGAACCAGCGCAGCGCCCGGACCGCGAAGTCCACCTCGCCGCCGATCCGCCCGACCGGCTTGCCCGCGCCGCGCCGTTCCAGCTCGACGAAGTCGGCGCGCCGCCCGTGCACGAGATCGGCCAGCACGTGCAGCCGCTCCGCGCGGTGGCGGGGCCCGGCCGCCTGCCAGGCGTCGAAGGCCCCGGCCGCCAGGCGTACGGTCCGGGCGCACTCCACGGCCGAGCTGTCGGGCAGCCGGTCGTACACCTCACCGGTCGCCGGATCGGTCAACTCCCGCGCGCCACCGCTCACAGGGCCGCCCCGGCATCCGTCAGCGGCGCGGCGGCGAGGACGGCCCGCACACATCCGAGCACGAACTCCTTGTCCAGGCCCGTGCGGGCGCTGGTGAGCAGCTTGGCCTCGACCCCGGCGGCCTCGTCCCGCCACATCGCGTCGAACGGGCCGACCTCGTCGTCCACGTACGCGAGATGGACCGTGCGGCCGTC
Source organism: Streptomyces sp. NPDC048696 (assembly GCF_043198895.1). NCBI lineage: Bacteria > Bacillati > Actinomycetota > Actinomycetes > Kitasatosporales > Streptomycetaceae > Streptomyces > Streptomyces sp. NPDC048696. The sequence goes on from NZ_JBICVJ010000003.1 coordinate 583,660, forward strand.
GACGGAGATCTCCTCGGCCCGGGCCGGGTGCTTCTCGCGCTGCGGCGGGAACGGCATCCGGCCGCCGCCCGGCCGCTGGAGCACGAGCCGCAGCTCGTCGCCGTCCCCGGAGGTGTAGATCACCTCCAGTTCGCGGGAGCCGTCGGCGTCCGCGAAGACGGCCGCGCTGTCGCACGCGAACCCGCCCAGCGACGCCGGGACGCGCCGCGCCGCGAGGAAGCGGGCGAGCTCCGCCGTGGGCACCCAGTCGCCCTCGTGCGGCCGGGTGCGGCGGTGGAAGGTGAACAGGCCGGTCGGGACCGACACCATCTCCACGTCCCGGTGCCGCGCCCAGTAGCTGAGCGCGCTGAACGGCGTGCGCACCACCCGCGCGGGCACCTCGGCGACGGCCGGCCGCAGCGACCGGTACAGCTCCACCAGCTCCTCGCCGGTGAACTCGCCCTCCAGGACCGACAGTTCGACGGTCGTGCGCAGCATCCGGGCCGAGGCCGCCGCGTGCCCGAGGTAGTCGGTGCCCAGCCACACCACCCGGCCCGAGCCGATCGGGAAGTGCCGGGTCTCGCTGCCCCACAGGGCCGGGTGGTCGGCCGCCGGGAAGGCCCAGTCGTACAGGAACTGCTTGAGCCGCAGCCGCCGCCCCGGGCCGCCGATCTCGGTGCGGAACGCGGCCGGGTTGGCGGCCGACCAGGGCGAGCGGCCCGCGTCCGGTCCGGTGCGCCCGGGCGGCGCCTCCTTGCGCAGGGTGCCGACGGCCGTGTCGCATCCCGCGGGGAGCTCGAAGGGGTGCCACAGCGTGAAGTTGCACCACTCCTGGGCCTCTTGGGGCGTGAGGTGCGGCGGCACGTCCTCCAGGGCGGCCGCGTCGGGCGCGGTGCGCCAGTGCCAGAGTTCGGTGGAGGCCATGGGGTGTGTCCTACTTCCCTGTTCCGGTGAGCGCGGTGGGTGACGTTCTGGTGAGCCACGCCGAGCTGGACGCGAGGTACATGAGCTCGCCGGTGCCGAGCGCGTCCCGCAGCGCCCGCGGCGGCTCCGGCAGCCCGAAGGGCATGCCCTGCTCGTCCGCGAGGCCGCGCAGCGCCTCGCGGTACGACGGGTCGGACGGCGCGGGGAAGCCCTGTTTGCGGCGCCGGACGACGGACGGCGGCAGCAGCCCGCCCAGCGCCTTCTTGAGCAGGTCCTTGTGGTCGCCCGGCCGGCCCGTGCTCTTCAGGTGCTCGGGGCAGCGGAAGGCGAGCTCGGCGAGCGTCACGTCCTGGAAGACGGGCCGGTCCTCCAGGGTGTACGTGGAGGACGTGAGGTCGACCATGTCGTTCACGTACACGAGGAAGCGGCGCATCAGGTGGTGGCGGCCGCGCTTGACGGGGTCCAGGGTGTCCAGGGCCCGGTACTCGCGCAGCACCCGCTCCCAGACCCGCTCCCTGACCTCGCCCATGTCCACGTCGAGCCCGGCCGCGATCCACTCCACCAGCTCGCCCCACACCGGCCGCTCGTCCGGGTAGAGGCGGTGGGTGAGGTAGTGGCGGCCGTGCAGATGCGTGGGGGCGTCGGGGGCGACCACGGGGAAGTAGCCACCGTCCTGGTAGCCCCACATCTCGTCGGCCCCGTGGCCCGAGTAGACGACGACCTGCCCCTCGGCGGCGATCCGCTCGTACAGCTGGTACATCGCGAGCTCGGCGCCGTGCAGCAGCGGCCGCGTGAGCCGCCCGGCCACCTCCGGGATCAGCTTCACGGCGTCGCGCCGCGACAACTCCACGACGGTGAGCGGGACATGGTGCTCGTCGGCGACCGTCCTGGCGTGCTCGACGTCGCTGCCCGACCCACCGACGCCGTCCTCGTACTGCAGGACGTACGGGGTGAGTTCCACGCCCCGCGTGTGCAGCGCCGCGAAGATGGCCGAGCTGTCGACGCCGCCGCTGAGCACGGCCGCCCGGGGCACGTCGGCGGCGGTCCGCAGTGCGGCGGCCCGGTCGAAGGCGGCCCGGATCTCCTCGGCGCCGACCGGCTCGTCCGACGCGGTGGGCTGCCAGTAGCGACCGGTGCTCACCCGCGAGCCCTCGACGGTCAGGTACTCGGCGGGCTGGAGCGCGTCGATACCGGTGAGCCAGGTCCGCTCGTCCGCCGCGTCCATCCGCACCCACGACCGCAGCACGAACTCGGTGCGGTCCACCTCCGGTGCGATCAGCCCGGTGGCGAGCAGCGCCTGCGGCTCGGAGGCGAAGAGCAGCCCGTCCGCCACCCGGCAGTACACCAGCGGCTTGACCCCGAAGTGGTCGCGGGCCAGCGTGGTGCGGCCGGTGCGCGCGTCGTGCCAGGCCAGCGCGAACATCCCGTCGAGACCGGCGAGTACGGGCCCGGCGTCCGCCGCCCCGCTCACCTGCTGGAGCACGAACTCGGTGTCGCAGTGCGTGCGCCGGGGCCACGGCTCGGGCAGCGGCGCCCGGGAGGCGTACACCTCTCCGTTGGAGACCAGCGTCACCCGCCCGTCCGGGGAGGCCATCGGCTGGTCCCCGGCGGCCGACCGGTCCCGCACCGCGAGCCGCACACAGGCCAGCATCACGGTGGCGTCCGGTGAGATCCACGGCTCGGCCGCCGACTCGCCCCGGTGGTGCAGCGCGTCCGTCAGGGTCGCGCCGAGCGCCCCGAGCCACGGCCGCTCGCGCGGGCCGTCCAGGCTGATGAAGCCCGCGATCCCGCACATGTCAGTCCCCTTCTCCCGCGCGTGCCCACACCCGGCCGAGCAGGGCGAGCGAGGTCAGAAAACGGTGCTCGATGCCGTGGTGGCCGCCGTCGTGCTCCCGGTACTCGTGCGGGATGCCGCCTTCCTGCCAGACGGCGTGCAGGGCCCGGGCGCCCCAGTGCATGTGGTAGTCGTCCCGCAGTCCGGTGTCCAGGTAGAGCAGCCGCAGCGCCTTGAGCCGGCCGGTGTGCGCCGCCGAGGTGCGTACGGGGTCGTGGCGCAGCCAGCGCTCCCACACCGCCGGGCGGAACACACCCGTGCGAGGGTCGCAGGGCAGCGCCTCGGCGGGCGTGGTGCCGGGCTTGTCGGCGTAGCACATGCCCATGGCGAGGATGCTCATGGCGACCATGAACGGGGTGTCGTGCGGCCCCGACTCCCTGGTGGCCAGGAGCCGTTCGATGCCGCCCGCCGCCTCCAGGGTGTCCAGGACCCCCGGCAGCAGCGGCAGATAGCTGTGCTCGAAACCCGCGTCCGGGGTGTGCGCGAGCACCGCCCCGAACAGCTCGGTCTCCATGGCCGCCACCACCGCCCCGTACCCCCCGCTCGACTTCCCGCCCACGGCCCGCCACTTCGGCTCGGCCAGGGTGGGAAAGCGCCGGTCGACCTCGTCCACCACCTCGCGCAGATACGTGAGGTAGCGGCCGCAGGCGGGTGAGTCCAGGTACTGCGAGCCGCCGTACGCCGTGGTCGCGTCCGGGACCGCGATCAGCGCGGCCGGGATCTCGCCGAGCGCCATGGCCCGGTGGATCCGGTCCGCCGGCGCCTCGCCGAACGCCAGCGGGCGGGTGGTCAGCGTCGGGTTGGCGCCGAAGCCGGGCAGCCAGTGGACGACCGGGTAGCGCCTGGACTCGTCGTATCCGGGCGGCAGCAGCACCTCGATGCGGCGCTCGCAGGGGTCCCCGAGCGGGTTGTCGCGCAGCGCGGCGCTGGTGTGCTCGACCAGGACGCGCGTCCCCAGCGGTTCACCCATGCGCGACCGGCCCGGTGCCGTCGGCGCTCAGCGCGCGGTCGACGAGGCGCGTGTAGTACGCCGGGTGGTGGAAGACGGCCGAGAGCAGATTGCTGTTGCTCGCCCACAGCCCGTACGAGCTGCCGAACAGCAACTCGGCGTCCAGGAGCGCCTGGAGGGTGCTCGCCGCGATCTCGGTGTAGCCGTTCTCCTGGCTGAGGTGGTCGCGGGCCGGGCCCGGGCCGAGGTGGCTGATGCGGCCGCTGACCGGTTCGAGCAGATACGCGTGGGTGGAGCCGTTGTCGTCGTGGAGCGAGATGGTGTGGGTGGCGCCGCTGTCGAGCGCCCGGTACCAGAAGTCGGTGCCGACGATCCGCTCCATCACCTCGGTGAGCAGGGTGTGCGCGCCACGGGTCTGGCGTCCGGCGCGGTCGCGTGCGGGGTCGAAGGCGGGGACCTCGGCGTCCGGGTCGAGGGTGACCTCCGCGTACACGGCCTCGAAGTCGTAACCACCGGGCACCTGCGGCCCGTTGCGCAGCTCGGCCTTGCCGTCGGCGACCTCCAGGATCTGGCCGGGCCCCCACAGCAGCCCCTCGCGCCCGAGCTCGCGCAGCCGGGCCAGGGCCTGCCACGGGGTGAACGGGAAGATGGTGCGGTTGCACCAGTCGTAGTCCTGCCCGCCGTCGCCGCTGACCTTCCAGCCGAACGAGGAGGGGACGGTGACGGCCGCGTTCAGGGTGGTGACGTACCGGTCGAAGGCGGCGGCGGCGCGGTCCCGCACCGCCTCCGGGTCGCTCAGCGGCCTGCGCTCGGTGAGGACGCCGGGGGGCGAGACGCTGTGGGCCGGTACGAAGGCCACGTCGATGGGGCGCGCGTCGGGCCGCTCGAAGTGGCGGACGGTCGACTCGTGCAGGATCGAGTCGCCGCAGAGCATCACCACCGCCTCCTCGGTCTCGATCAGGACGCTCATCTCGGGGAACGGCACGTTCGAGACGAAGGTCCGCACGACGACGTCGCCGAGGTGGACGGTGTCGCCCGGGGTGACGGGCGTCAGGCGCTCGAAGCCGAGCCTGCGCAGCGTCCAGGGAATCGCCTGGTGGCCCAGGCCCGACGCGGTGAAGCGCGGCGGCACCGGCCCGACCGGGAAGACGCACTCGGTCTCGGCGGCCCGGTGCGGGCTGTCGTCGAAGTCGACCTCGCCGTCCTCCAGCAGCCGGGTCAGGGAGGGGAAGTGGTGGTGGTCGAAGTGGTGGTGGCTGAAGACGATGTGGTCGACACCGCCGTCCAGGACCTGGTCGAGGCCGTCGGGCAGGGCCGGGTGGTGCTCCCAGAACCGGTCGAGGCGCTGGGTGAGCCAGGGGTCCACGAGGATGCGCCGCTCATCGGTCTCGATGAGCACGGCGGCGTGGCCGAGGGAGGTGAGCCGCATGGTTTCGCCTTTCACTCCGCCTCGTACACACAGCGGAAGCCGACCTCGTTGTGCAGATCGGTGATCAGGTCCTTGCCCCGGTAGAACGTGGTCAGACAGGCGACGGGCGAGGTCCAGGTGCCGCCGCGCAGCACATGGAAGGCGTCCTTGCGGTTCATGAACTCCATCGGGTGGCGGCCCTTGAAGAACGGGTCCATGTCGTCGCCGGTGTAGAAGTTGGTCCGGGTCAACTCCCAGACGTTTCCCGACATCTGGAGCACGCCGTACGGGCTCGCGCCGCCGGGGAGGCTGTCGGAGGGGAGGACGGGGTGTGCGGGGTTGTCGTCATGGGTAGTGGTGACCAACAGCGCTTCCAACTCGTCCAGGTCGGCCACCTGCCGCCCGTAGGAGCGCTCGACATAGTTCACCCGCTCCGGATCCCAGTCGTTCCCCCAGGGGTAGGTCCGGCCGTCCGTTCCGCGTGCCGCCTTCTCCCATTGCAGCTCGCTCGGCAGCGAGCCGCCCGCCCAGTTCGCGAACGCCCACGCGTCGTACCAGTCGATTCCCACCTGCGGCATTTCCGGTGCGTTGAACCGGGGGTCGTGCCCGTGCGCCGGACGGTGATTTCTGCCGTCCTCGGGCTGGTCCGGGTGGTCGAACACGCCGCTTTCCCCGGCCTCGTCCAGGAACTCGGCGTAGCGGGCGTTGGTGACGGTGGTGCGGTCGATGTAGAAGGCGGGCAGGTCGACCGCCCGGAGCGGATTGTCGTCCTGTGTCATACGGAAAGGTCCGCTCTGTGCGGAAGCCGTTCCGGCGAGAAAAGGACCGGCCGGGACGAGAATCGCGTCCTCGGTCCTGCGCGGCCGCTCGCCGTGTGCCTTGATACGGGCCCGCATATCCGTGAAGTACTCGTCCTCAAGACGCCGCAGTTCCTGCGGGTCCCGGGTGCCGAAAATGGTGAGCAGCGCCCGCTTGGTGAACGCGGCGCCGCAGCCCACCGGTTTACGCGAGAAGTCCTCGCGGGCGAAATTGCTGGGCCAGCCGGATATCCGTATCAGGTCGGGCACGGCGGCCCGCACCCGGTATTCGGTGATCACCTTGAGGGAGGTGAAGGCGACCCAGTCGACCGGGTCGTGGGTGCCGCCGGCCACCGCCGCGGCAGCCGCCGGATCGTCTTGGTGGTGGACCGCGAGCAGCCTGATCGCGGCGGCCCTGACCGGCCATTCCGGATGTTGCACGGCCAGCCCGGCCAGCAGCGGAACGCCCTCGGGGCCCCGGCCGCGACGGTCGGCGAGGTCCACCACGGACTGGACGGACTCCCAGTACCGGGTGTCGTCGGACCCGTCCACCTTGAGAAACTCGGGCGGCAGTTCCACGGTCGTGGATGGCAGATTGCCGACCACCAGATCGATCCCTCCTCGACTGGGGGCCGCCCGCGCTGGAAGGGCGCGGGCGGCTTTTGTCATCTTGTTCGCGCTGTTAAGAGGGAACTACCACTTCGTGGTGTCCTGCTCGTTGTCACGCGTTCCCATGAAGTCCTTTTCCGACATCAGAATCAGCCTCCTTCCACATAGGAATGACCAAGACTGCCGACGGCGGCCGGACAGCAACCGCTTGCCGACCCGAATCATGTTCCGTCGCTTCCCGTGGTCCGTCAACAGCTCGATCTTCAATTGAGCGCGCACAGGGCCGGTTTGGTCTCCTTGACACGTCCGGATATCGGCGCTCGATCGAGGGTTTCGCTGCTGACAGCGTTTTGGATTGACTCCGCCAGGGGAATTGACAAGCCAGGACCTGGCTCGAAACCACCTGTTGCGCAGATCACAGGTAAAAAGTTCAACCATGTCTGTCGAATATGTGGAACCTGAGTTATCGTTCGGCGCGTGGATTCCTTGCGGTTCGCAGTGTCACGCGAGGAGATTGCCTTCTCGCTTCCCTACACGTACGCCCGCGGCCATGACCTCACGTGTACGGTCGTACGCGTCGAGTTGCGCGACGGCGGGCATGTCGGGCGCGGCGAAGGAGCGCCCTTCGAGAGCTTCTTCGAGGTTTCCGCCGAGGAAACCGTGGCCGAACTCGAAGCGGTGAGGCCGTATGTCGAGAGCGGCTCGATCGATCCCCACGGCCCGGCCGAGCGCGCGGAGCTGCTGTCCCGCCTCGACCGGGGCGCCGCGCGCAACGCGCTGGACGCCGCGCTGTGGGACCTGGCGGCGAAGCGGACGGACGTGCCGGTGTGGCGGCGTCTGGGCATCCCCGCGCCCCAGCCGCTCCAGATCATGACCACCATCTCCCTCGCGGATCCGGACCAGTTGGACCGGGAGATCGCCGAAAGCCGCTCCGCGCACGTCCTGAAGCTCAAGCTCGGCTCCCCGGACGCCGACGACGACGTACACCGCCTGGAGAAGCTGCGCGCCGCTCGCCCCGACGCGCGCGTGGTGGTCGACGTCAACGGCGGCTGGGATGCGGAGACTTTGCGCGCGATGCTCCCGCCGCTGGTCGAGCACCGGGTCCGCATGATCGAGCAGCCGGTCGCCGCCGAGTCCGAACCCGCTCTGCGGGGCCTGCGCCGCACCATCCCGATCGTCGCCGACGAGTCCTTCGAGACCGAGGACGACCTGGAGCGGGTGCGCGGCCTGTACGACGGGATCAATGTGAAGCTCGACAAGTGCGGCGGCCTCACCGCGGCCCTGCGCATCATCGCCCGGGCCCGCCGGGCGGGCCTGCGCGTCATGGTCGGCTGTCTGCCCGGCAGTTCGCTCTCGGCCGCCGTCGGCTTCCACGCGGCCCGGCTGGCCGAGTTCGTCGACCTGGACGGCCATCTGCGGCTGGTCGACGACATCGAGCCGAGGATGACGGTGAAGGACGGCTGGTTGCGGCCGCCGGCCCGGGAGTTGTGGGGGTGAGAGCCGTTGTGCGGGCGGTCTTGGGGGTAGCTTCGCGGGCATGACTGACGCAGCAGCGGCGCGCACACGCGAAGAGCGGATCCGGGACACGCACCAGCGGTTGGCGGACGACGTCGACACCTGGGTGTCGACGGCATCCGAGGCGGGCACCCCGTACCTCGTGCCCCTCTCGTTCCTCTGGGACGGCACCAGTGTCGTCATCTCGACGGTACGCACCTCGCCGACCAGCAGGAACCTGCTCGCGAGCGGCGGGAAGGTGCGGCTCGCGTTCGGCGCGACGAGGGACGTGATCCTGGTCGAGGGCGTGGCCGAACCCATCGAAGGGGACGTACTGGACGAGGAGTTGGCGGCCGCCTTCGCCGCCAAGACGGGTTTCGACCCGCGCGAGGAGAACGAGCCGTATCAGTACTTCCGCATCCGCCCCCGCCGCGTACAGGCGTGGCGGGAGGTCGACGAACTGGCGGGCCGGACGCTGATGAAGGACGGCGAGTGGCTGACGGCCGAGGCGAAGTAGCAGGCCCGACGTAGCAGGTCCGAAGTAGCAGGTCCGAACTTAGGGAGAACGGGTGCCGGTTCAGACGATGAACGAGCGGGTGGCGGTCGTGGTGGACGGCCACTCCACCGGCGCGCTGCTGGCTCCGGCCTTCACCGCGTACGGGATCGGCTCGGTGCATGTGGAGAACAGGGCCGAGCGCTCCGAGGCCCATCTGCGGACGTTCGCGCCGGAGACGTACGTGGCGTGTTACGCGTACGAGGGGGAGGGCGGTTGGCAGGAACTGCTGAGGGCGCTCGGCCGCCACCGGATCGGCTGGGTGATCGCGGGCACGGACTCCGGTGTGGCCCTGGCCGACCGGCTGGCCGCCGCGCTGGGCGTCACCCGGCACAACGCCCCCGCGACCTCGGCGGCCCGCCGCGACAAGCTGGCGATGCAGCGCGCGCTGGCGGCGGCCGGGGTGCCCACGGCGTGGCACGCGGCGGTGACGACGGCGGCCGAGGCCGAGGAGGTGGCGCGGCGGCACGGCTCCGGCCCGGTGATCGTCAAGCCGCTGCGCAGCGGGGGCACGGACGGGGTGGTGTTCTGCGCGGACCCCGAGGAGGTGGCCGGGGCGGCGGGGAAACTGCTGGGCAGCGAGTCGATCTACGGTGAGCGCAACGACGCCGTACTGGTCCAGGAGTATCTCCAGGGCGACGAGTACATGGTCAACTGCGTGAGCGCGGCGGGCCGTCACACCGTCCTTGAGGTGTGGCGGTCGGTGAAGACGGTCGTGGGGACGTCGCCGGTGTACGACTACACGGAGCTGGTGGATCCGGGGTCGGTGCCGGAGATCACCGCCTATGTGGGCGCGTCCCTGAGTGCCGTCGGCATCGAGTGGGGTCCCTCCCACACGGAGGTGATCTGCACCCCCGCCGGCCCCCGCCTGGTGGAGACGGCCGCCCGCCCGCAGGGCACCGCCGACCTCTCCGCGATCACCCGGGCGACCGGTCGCAACCCGGTGGCGGAGGTGGTCCACGCCTTGCTCGACCCGGAGCTGTACGCCCGGGGCGGCCCGCCCGCGCCACCGCCGCAACGGGTGGCCCGGGGCGTCAGCTTCATCTGCCCCCGCGGCGGCCGTCTGCGCCGCGACCTGGACTGGTCGCCGCTGCACACCCTGCCGTCCTTCCACAGCCTGCTGGCCCCCGCGCCCAAGGCGGGCGAGTACATCCCCCGCACCACGGACCTCTTCACGCGCCCGGGCGCGGTCTACCTGATCCACCCGGACGCGGAGGTGGTGGCCAGGGACCACGAGACGATCCGCCGGTGGGAGCGGGAAGGGTTCTACGACATAGAGGAGGGCGACGAGACGGAGGAGGGCGACGAGATGGAGGAGGGCGCGCCCACGACGTAGAGACCGATCCCGCACGGCGTACGACTGTTGCGAACACTGTACGGACTCCGTACAGTGTTCGTCAGCTGGTTCGTTGGCGGCGCAAGGGCGCCACCGCACGCCGCGCGATGCGATCGGGGAGACCGTCATGACTTTCGACACCGCTCACTGGCAGGCCCGTTTCGAGGAGCTGCGCGCCGCTCACCGCGTCCCGGGCGCCACGCTCGCCGTCCTGGTCGACGGGACGATCCACGAGCTGGCGAGCGGTGTGCTGCACCGGGGGACCGGGGTGGAGGCGACGACCGACTCGGTGTTCCAGCTCGGCTCGATCGCCAAGGTCTACACGGCCACGCTGGTGATGCAGCTGGCCGAGTCCGGCGAACTGGACCTGGATGCGCCGGTGGTGGACGTACTGCCGGAGTTCGCGGTGGCCGACCCGGCCGCGACCGCCGCGATCACCACCCGCCAACTGCTCAGCCACACCAGCGGGTTGACCTGCGACTTCACCCATGACACCGGGCGCGGTGACGACTGCCTGGCCAAGTACGTCGAGGCCGCGCGGGGGGTGGCGCTCGACTGCGCGCCGGGTACGGGGGTCTCGTACAGCAGCGTCGGCTACAACGTCCTCGGCCGCATCGTCGAGGTGCTGACCGGCCGGACCTGGGACGAGGCGCTGCGGGAACGTCTCCTCACGCCGCTCGGTGCGGAGCACACGATGACCCTGCCCGAGGAGGCGCTGCGCTTCCGCGCCGCGATGGGCCACCTCGGCGAGCCGGGCCGGGACCCCGAGCCGGCCCCGGCATGGGACCTGATGCCGCGCTCGGCGGGCCCGTACGGCCGGGTCATCGCGAGCGCGGCCGACGTCGTACGCCTGGCGAAGCTGCACCTGGACGACGGTGTGGCGCAGGACGGCACGCGCGTACTGTCCACCTCCACCGTCGCCGCGATGCGCCGCCGAGTCGTGGACGTTCCCGACAAGTGGACGGTGAGCGCGGACGGCTGGGGCCTGGGCTGGACCCTGTACGACTGGTCCGGCGACCCCGGCTACGGCCACGACGGCGCGTCCATCGGCCAGTACGCCTACCTCCGCGTGGTCCCGCACGCGAACGTCGCCGTGGCCCTCCTCACCAACGGCGGCGGCGCCCGCCCGCTCTACGCGACCCTGATGCGCGAACTCCTCTCAGAACTGGCGGACGTGGAGATGCCACCCCCCTTCGAGCCCGCGGCGCAGCCTGTCGCGGTGGACTTCACCCCCCTGGTCGGCACGTACGCGCGCGAGGGCGTGGTCATCACGGTGACCGAGGAGAAGGGCGCGGGCCACCTGCGCTACGAGTTCGTCGGCGGCATGAAGGACTTCTCCCCGCCCCTGGAGATCGACCTCTCCCCGGTGACATCGACGGTCTTCGCGGGCTCGGGCGTGGGCGCGGCGTTCAGCGAGGACTGGATGCCGGTGGTCTTCGCGACCCTGGCGGACGGGACGGCCTGCTGCTACGTGGGGATGCGGGCTGCGCCGAAGGTGGGGTGAGGGGGGCGTCGGCACCGCCCGTGGGCCGGGTCCTTCCCGTCGGTTCCCGCAGCACGCCACCCGAACGCTCTGGCTGTTCGCGTTCTTCGTACGTCAGTGCCCCCTGCGCGCGGTACTGCATGGCACAGTCCGCCAGTACAACTTGCTGCAGCGTTGACCGAATGCGTCGAGTGCAAGCGGGAGGTACGCGGTGGAAGCCGAGAAGCTCTTGGTCTTTTCACGCACCGGCATGTTCGGTGAGGCAGACGAACATGGCTGGTTCGTCCGGTGTGAGCCTGCTGTAGTCGAGGACGGCCGGATAGGTGAGGCGAGTCAGGGGATAAGTGTCGGCGCAGCTCTGGGGGGTGTTGGAGAACCGCGTTGACCCTGCTGGATTGAACGCAAGGCCAGTCTGGGGATCAACGACATCTGCGCCACACTCGTAGCCAGAGGCGTTCATCAAGAGGACTCCGTCGCGACCGACACCGTCGCGGCTGCCCGTCCAAGCGATGCAGAACGAGGAGCCGGGGTCGCCACCCGTCGTAGGTTGGGCGAGGAGTCGTACGGTTTGAATCGCCACGGGTGCCCCGCACAGGGAGTCGATGGCGCTCGTGTACCAAGGGGCGCCGGCCTTGCAGATGTCGTCGGTGGATTTGCAATCCCTGGGACCCGCAGGAGTCTTGTACGTGACAGTCACGCAGGTAGTCCGTGCGGTTGGGGGCACGGAGGCCACATGGGTGCCCGGCTTCGGATCGTCCTTCGCTGCTGCGGATGACTTCAGGCTGGTCTCAGGGCGCTGATCACCAGGTGCCCCGTCGCTCGACCTGCCAGAGGGGTGGAGGGCCAGAAGCGCCCCGGAGGCCGCGCCCACGAGCACGATGATTCCGGCGAGGGCGATGTCCTTGCCGGTGAATCGCCGGGGGCGAGGGTTCCGTACGACCGGAATGTTGTCGAGCGTGTCCCCGTTGTGGAACCGGATCAGATCCTCGTCGAGGTGCAGCGGTCCTTCTGGCGGTCTGCTCGGCATAGGTCCCCCCCCAGCCAGTCGTATGCACGGCTAGGGTAGAGCGCTCGGCGTCCCAGGGATGGTGCTTTCGGGGGCTTGGTGCTCCTTCATGAACTCCCAACGGGCTGCTCTCGACTCGCATCGGGCCGCGAAATCCTGTGGGGACAGGGCTGGGCCTCTGCCGCCGATGCGCAGGCAGATCAAGAACAGGCTGAGCGAGAGATCGTCTGAGCGCACCCGATCGTGTGGAGCGCCGAGATGTCCCGACGGGGTTGGTAGAAGCCGACCACACGGTTGCTGCCGACCAGCCGCACCCGCTCGACTCCCCTGCGCCGCGCCGCCACCAGTGGGGTGCGGGGCGGGCACATTCGCTTCGAGCAGGGCCACGAGAGGTACCTCGTCGGGCACGCTGATCAGGTGAATCACGCTGTTGGCGCCCTAGAGGCTCCAAACCCCCCAAGGGTTCAGGCGGAATCCGCTAGCGCCAACGAACGCGCTTTGCTTCCTTGATGAATGCGGCGATGGCTGCGTCGTTCACAGTCAATGTCAACGTCAGAGTGAGGGCGATTGGCTGAGGGTTTGGCTGGGCCAGCCTTGCGGGTATCCCATCGATCGACTCGACAGTCAGATCAATGAATCTCCGAATATCAGCGGCCGGTTGAGCTGCTACCAGGGCAGCCGCTTCGAATGCTCTGCTCATTCTCTCCGGAACAACTGTTCCTCGAATCTCCGCCGCCCAATCGAGGAGATCCTCGTAGCTTCTCACGATGCGATCAGCGAAATGTTCGATGAGCTCAGGATTTCCCGGTGATCCAGGAGCCCCGAAAGCCATTAGCTGCACCCGTTCATCGAAGACCGACATGAGGCTGTCCGCAGTCGATTCGACATCTGACCAAATGCCTTTCAGGTGGGTGCGCGCGGATCGCTCGTCCAGGTAGCGCCCTGTTCGGCAGCCATTTCCCAGCAGGTAGTCGCGCCACTTTGATTCGAGGTGTGCCTTCCCTTGAAGTAAGACCCCGGCAAAGAGCAAGTACTCCCATGCGTGGGGGCGCTGCGAGACCAGAGCCCTTTGTTCATCGCGAGTTCGAGGAGCCCAGTTCACGATGGGCTCCGCTTCGGACAGCGAGTTCAACTTCTTTGATATTGAGTCAAGTTGATCGAGTATATCGTTTCCCATGAGGTTCGGGAACATTTCTCGGACACTCCTGAAACGCTGTAGAACCTCCGCGAAGTAGCCGGGCCCGCTCCAGCTGACATCAATGCCGGATCCCTTACCGATGGCGACCACTTGGGCGGCGATGTGTTCTGGGATCGGATAGTTCGACAAGAAAGTCCAGGCAGTGATTTCCCATGCGCCCGTTGACTTCAGTATGATTGCTTTTCGCAGGTCGCTCATCATTTTTGAGCGAATCTCCTGGTCGACGCGTTGGTTTTGAATCCTCTTGAAGCAGTGTGCTGCAAACATCCGCTTCTCGGACTTGAGATACCCGTCGTTTCCTCGGTCGGCCCGGTCATCGTCGATCGGCAGGAAATCTGCCCCATGTTCGGCTTGGAGCACAGCGTTGCATAGACGAGTGAAATCCTGCGGCACAGTGATTAGTTCGATGTGGGCCTGGGGATTCATCCAGGCAGTGTACTTTCGGATCTAGAGGCGTGGGGCTAGCTCTGCGGATTTGGGTTCGGCGGCGTGAGGAAGGTACGAGCGGCTTTGACTCGCAGAGCGTTGATGCTCAGGCGTCGGCGAAGGTGCGCCACAGCGGAGCCGCGTACTGCTCCGGCCGACGGCCGATGAGGAGTTGGCGCAGGGCTTCCCGTTGCGAGCCGTTGAGGTGCAGCGCCTCCGTGAGGCGGCGGAACGTCGTGTGCGTTACTCCGCGGCTTCGGGCCTCTGCCTCGAACTCATGGAGTTGGGACAGCGCGATGGCGGGATCGAGTTGCGCAGGCGGCTGGTTTCTGAGCAGCGCCGCCTTTGCGCGCTCGTAGTCGATCTCCGATCGGCCGCAGATCTCGCGGCTGTGAGCCTCGGCTTCGTCCAGGGCGGTCGTCGTCATGACGGCACGGGCCAACTGGTTGCGGCTCACCGCTTCGTCCAGGTCGACTTCGTGGACCGTCGGGCCTTCGTCCGTGAGGGGCACGGGGAGCCCGGTGTCCCGTACCTCGCAGATTCCGCGTGCGCCCCGGGCTGTCGCCGCGAGCATCCCGGTGGCCTCGGAGGGATGCCATTCCAGGACCGAGCCGATCGGGACAACGTCCGGCGCCGTGAGGGTGTGGACCAACGCGCCGAGGCTGCCGCGCAGATCGTCGGGCGGGAGCTCGCCGTCCAGGCCAGGGCCCGCGACCAGCAGTCGAACGGGTGCGTTCACCTGCCAGCAGGCGGCCAGCGTGAGGGCGTCGGCGAGCGGACTCTTGAGCGTTGACTCGTCACCCCGGGCGAGGATGTCCCCGCCCACGTCCAGAAGGTCGATCGAGTCCGGCTCCAAGTGCCGGACGAGCTCTTCGAGCTGGCGGGTGATGCCCTTGGCTCCGTGATACGGGTCGATCAGGGCGAACGTGTGCGGGAGCTCTTTCGCGAGCCGGGGGAGCGTGGAGCCTGCGGGAGGAATCGGCCGGGCCTCGGCCGGCACCGCCCGGACGGCGGGAGTGAGAGGTTCGAGTCCGGTGAAGTGGGCGGCTCCTCGGGGACCCGGAACGGGGTCAATGAGCAGGCGGTCCCACGCGTACGTGAGGATCACCGCCCGGTCCTCACCCCCGTACAGGGCGACATCAAGCATCGCGGCGGCGACCGCGTCGCCGCCTCCTCCCGCTGCGACGATCAACCTCGTCATGCGATTCAGCGTACGGGGACCTCGGCAATCAAGCCTCAGATGAGAGCTATGTCGCCAACCCCCGGTATCCGGGCTGCGGCGTCGTCCGGCTCGGACTATCCAGGAAAACGAAGGTGTAGGACGTCCCGCCCGACGGGAGGACCGGCCAAGTGATTCTGTCGATCAATGTGGCGGTCCTGCTGGCCGTCATCATCTTCGTACGCGTGCGCAGACGCGTACAGGCTCGGAGCCGGTCCGATCAGTGGCTGACCGTGGCCATCGTGCTGGCGTTCGGCGTGCTGGTCGCCCCGACCGGCTTCGGGCAGGGTGTCCAGCACGTCATGGGCCAACTCGCGGACAGCGTCTCGCGGTCCGGCAGCCCGTGAGGCCCCCCGACCGACAAACCGCTGTCCCCCAGGAACCCTTGATAGAACTGTGCCGGACCCGGGCGCAAACCGGCTGACCGGGGCCGTGGGGCCGGTGGCAATGGGGGACATGCGGTGCGGGTAGTTCTGCTCGGTTCGGTTCAGGTGTACGGCGATGACACCTCGGGCGCGTACGACGATCACGCCGCGGCCGTCCCCGTCGGCGGTGTCCGGCTCCGGATGCTGCTGGCCCGGCTCGCGCTCGACGCCGGGCGGGCCGTGTCCGTCGACGCGCTGGTCGACGGGCTGTGGGGGGAGGAGCCGCCCGCCGACGCCGTGGGGGCGTTGCAGGCCCTGGTGTCGCGGCTGCGCAAGGCGCTGCGGGGGACCGGAGCGCTGGAGTCCACGGCCGGGGGGTACCGGCTCGCCGTGTGGCCCGAGGACGTCGACGCGTTTCGCTTCGAGGAACTGGCCGCGCGGGGACGGCGCGAGCTCGCCGCCGGGCGGTTCGGCGAGGCGGCCTCCTCGCTCGGCGCGGCCCTGGCGCTGTGGCAGGGCCCGGCGCTGGCGGACGTGCTGGAGGCGCCGTTCGCCGGGGCCGCCGCCGCGCGTCTGGAGGAGGTGCGGTCCACCGCCGTCGAGGACCGGTTCGACGCCGAGCTGCGCCTCGGGCGCCATGCCGAGGCCCTGGCCGACCTGGGCGCGGCCGCCGCCGCCCGCCCGCTCAGCGAACGCCTCGCCGAGCTGCGGATGCGGGCGCTGTGGGCGGCGGGACGGCAGTCGGACGCCCTCGCCACGTACGAGGAGATACGTCAGCGGCTGAGCGACGAGCTCGGGGTCGATCCCTCCGCCGAGCTCCAGGAGATCCATCTCACCTTGCTCCGCGGGGAGTTGGAGCGGCCCTCGGCGAGCTCCACCAGCTCCGCGAACCGGCTTCCCGCCCGGCTGACCAGCTTCGTCGGCCGCAAGGCCGAGCTCGCGCAGCTCGACGGGCTGCTCACCGCCTCCCGGCTCGTCACCATCGTCGGCCCCGGCGGCGCGGGCAAGACCAGGCTGTCCCTGGAGGCGGTCACCCGGCACCCGGCCCATGGGCGCGGCCGGGTGTGGTTCGTGCCGCTGGGCGCGGTGGGGGCGGCCGACCAGCTGGCCGACGCCGTACTCGGCGCGATCGGCTCCACCGACGGCGGCCTGTACGACGCCGGGCAGACGGCCGCGCCGAAGACCGCTGCGGTCGACCGGATGGCCGAGCTCCTGGACATCGGCGACGCCGTCCTCGTCCTCGACAACTGCGAACACCTCGTCGAGGCGGCCGCCGAACTCGCCGATCAACTCCTTGAGCGGCTGCCGAGGTTGACGATTCTGACCAGCAGCCGCGAACCCCTCGCCATCACCGGCGAAGTGCTCTGCCACCTCGGCCCGCTCGACCTGCCCACCGGAACGCCGGAGCCGTCCGTCGCGGCCCGGGCGGACGCGGTGCGGCTCTTCGTCGAGCGGGCCGCCGGCGTCCGGCCCGGCTTCGCGCTCGACGACTCCACCGTGGGCGCCGTGGTGGAGATCTGCCGACGCCTGGACGGGTTGCCGCTCGCCCTGGAGCTGGCCGCCGCCAAGCTGCGCTCGATGGGCGTGGACCAGATCGCCCGCCGCCTCGACGACCGTTTCCGGCTGCTCACCTCGGGCAGCCGGACCGCACTGCCGCGCCAGCGCACGCTGCTCGCGGTGGTCGAGTGGAGCTGGGACCTGCTCGACGAGCCCGAACGCGTCCTCGCCCGCCGCCTGTCGGCGTTCCCCGGCGGCGCGACGCTCGCCGCCCTGGAGGCGGTGTGCGCGGACGGCGCCGCGCCGGCGCCCGACGACGTCCTGTACGTACTCGACTCGCTGATCGAGAAGTCCCTGGTCACCGCCCATGAATCGGACGCCGGTGAGCCGCGCTACCGGATGCTGGAGACCGTACGCGCCTACGCCGCCACCCGGCTGACCGCGTCCGGCGACGACATCCGCGCGCCCTTCTCGGCGTATTTCCTCGCCCTGGCGCAGGAGCACGAGCCCCGGCTGCGTACGGGAGAACAGCTGGACGCGATCGCGGTCTTCGACGCCGAACACGCCAACCTGGTCCACGCGCTGCGGACGGCCGTGGCCGCCGGGGACGCGGTGGTGGCCTCCCGTTTCGTGGAGGCGATGTTCTGGTACTGGGGGGTCCGGGGCATGAACACCCAGCTGGAGACGGCTCTGGCCGAGGTGCGGGGGCTCGGCGACGCGGGGCCGGGGGCGCGGGCGCGGAGGGGCGGGGCGGACGCGGTGGTCTCCGCCGGGGCCCGGGAGTTCCATCCGGCGGGGATGCTTCTTCGTGTCTCCCAACTCGCCTTCCCGGAGGGTGAGGTGGAGTCCGCGGGTGACGCGGGTGCGAGTCTGCGGCGGTCGCTGGACTCGCCGGATCCGTGGGTGCGGGCCAGCGCCCACCTCGCGTACGACTTCGTCCTCACCGAGCAGGGCGACCTGCGGACGGGAGAGCCCTCGCGCCTTGAGGCGCTGCGCTGGTTCGAGGCGGTGGGTGACCGCTGGGGTCTGGTGCTGAGCCTGATGCCGGTCGGCCGGGACCACTCGCTGCGGGGCGAACACGCCGCCGCCGTCGCCACGTTCGAGCGGGCCGTCGCGCTCAGCTCCGAGCTCGGCACCGAGGACTTCCTCTATCTCAGCAAGGCGAGGCTGGCGCGGGAGCGGCGGCGCAGCGGCGACCTGGACGGCGCCCGGCGCGACCTGGAGTCCGCGCTGCGGCAGGCCAAGGAGCGCAGCCACCGGCGCCTTGAGGCCAACATCCTGGTGGGCCTCGCCAATCTGCACCGCCGCGCGGGCGACCTCGTACAGGCCAACGCGGTCCTCGACCAGCTGGAGGACCTGGTGCGGCGGCGGGCGATCCCGGTCGAGGTCGCCGAGGACCTGATCGTGAGCACCCGGATGGAGAACCGGCTCGCCGAGGGCGCGGCGGCCCAGGCCCGCGAGCTGCTGCCCCGGGCCGCCGCCGCGCTGTTCGCGCAGGGCGCCGGGGCGGGCCTCGCCTGGGTCGCGGAGCTGCTGGGCGGGCTGCTCGCCCTGGAGGACGACCCGGTGGGCGCGGCCACCGCGCTGGGCATGAGCCAGGTCATCCGGGGTGCCTTCGACGAGGGCGAGCCGGAGCTGCGCGAGCTGGTCGACCGGCTGGTGGGGCGCCTCGGCGAGGCGGGCTACCGGGCGGCGTACGGCGAGGGCGCGGGAATGCCGAGGCGGGACGCGCTGAACCGGCTGGCCGAGGAGGTCGGCCAGCCGGTGGCGTCGTAGGCAGGTCGTACGTGAGGTGGCTCAGCCCGCGTTCTTGCGATAGGCCCGCATCGCCAGCGGGAAGAAGACCGCGATCAGACCGGCCATCCAGCCGAGGCTGCCGAGCAGCGGGCCCGCGACGTCGCCGCCGTTGAGCAGGGCGCGGGTGGTGTCGGCCATCAGGCTGACCGGGTTGACGTCCGACCAGGCCCGCAGCCACCCCGACATGGTCGCGGGCTTCACGAAGACGTTGCTGGCGAAGGTCAGCGGCAGGATCAGGACGGTCATCAGGCCGTACACCGAGCCGGGGGTCTTGGCCAGCATGCCGACGTAGACCGACAGCCAGGAGAAGCTGAGCCCGAAGCCGATCAGCAGGCCGAACGCGGCCAGCGCGGAGAGCGGGTCGGTGGTGATCCGGTAGCCCATGATCAGGGCGACGGCCAGCAGGGTGGCGAGGCACACCACGTAACGGACGACGTCGGCCAGGACGGCGCCGATCAGCGGGCTGGAGCGGGCGATCGGCATGGAACGGAACCGGTCGAACATCCCGGTGCTCGCGTCGGCGTTCAGCGAGGTGCCGATGCCGATGCTGGCCTGGAAGACGGTCATCACCATGACGCCCGGGGCGATCAGCTGGACGTAGGCGTGGGTGTCACCGCCGCCGATGGCGCCACCGAAGAGATAGACGAACATCAGCAGCGAGATGACCGGCGTGAGCACGACATCGGTCAGCTGGGCCGGGGACTTGGCGAACTTGGTGATGCTGCGCCCGGCGAGCGCGAGGCTGTGCCGCAGGGTACGGGCGAACCCGAGGCGGAGCGGCGGCGCGGCGGCGTGCGTGCCGCCGGGGGCGGCCGGGGCGTGGGCGGGGTTGATGGTGGGGGCGCTCATGCCGCGTTCCTCTCGGAAAGGTTGTCGTCGCTGTTCTTGTCGTCTTCGGTGGCACTGTTGCGGCCGGTGAGAGCGAGAAAGACCTCGTCGAGACTGGGCAGCCGCAGGCCCATCTCGTCGGCGCTGATACCGGCGGTGTCGAGGCGCCGGGCCAGGGCGGACACGAGGAGCGGGTTGTCGGCCGGGACGGTGAGCACACTGGTGTGCTGCTCCCGGGCGGGGTCGGCGCCGGTGAGTTCGGTGA
This sequence comes from Streptomyces sp. NPDC048696, assembly GCF_043198895.1. Classification (NCBI taxonomy): domain Bacteria; kingdom Bacillati; phylum Actinomycetota; class Actinomycetes; order Kitasatosporales; family Streptomycetaceae; genus Streptomyces; species Streptomyces sp. NPDC048696. Next base: position 603,627 of record NZ_JBICVJ010000003.1, read on the forward strand.
GGATCCGGGCCACCGCGTCCACGTCGGTGGACAGCGTCGGGCGCACCTGCATGATCTGCCCGCCGACCCGCCGCTTCAGCTCACCGGGAGAGCCCTCGGCGACCACCCGGCCGCGGTCGAACACGGTGATGGAGTCGGCGAGTTGGTCGGCCTCTTCCAGGTACTGCGTGGTGAGCAGCACGGTGGACCCGTCGGCGACCAGCTCCCGCACGACATCCCACACCTCGTTACGGGCATGCGGGTCGAGGCCGGTGGTCGGCTCGTCCAGATAGATCACCTGCGGCCGGCCGACCAGGCTGGCCGCGAGGTCGAGGCGGCGGCGCATACCGCCCGAGAAGGTGCTGATCGGCCGGCTCGCGGCCTCGGTGAGCGAGAACTGCTCCAGCAGCTCGTCGGCCCGCGCCTTGGCGTCCCGCTTCGACAGGTCGAGCAGCCGCCCGATGAGCACCAGGTTCTCGGTCCCGGACAGCGCCTCGTCGACCGAGGCGTACTGCCCGGTGAGCCCGATGAGCTGGCGCACCCGCACCGGGTCGCGCACCACATCGTGCCCCCCGACGGTGGCCCGCCCGGCGTCGGGCCGCATCAGCGTCGACAGAATCCGTACGGTGGTGGTCTTCCCGGCCCCGTTCGGCCCGAGCACCCCGATCACCTTCCCGGCCGGCACCTCCAGGTCGACCCCGTCCAGCGCGACGAAGTCCCCATACCGCTTGACCAGACCCTCGGCCCGGATGGCGTACGCCATGTGCTCTCTCCCCTTCGAACCCACTCGCCGTTCTCGATGAGCAAGACGATGCCGGGGGGTGCTGACAGGGGGTGGGTAGGGCGCTGACAGGGGGTGTCGGGGGTGCTGACAGGTCCTGTCGGGGTGCTGACAGGGGGTGGGGGTGGGGGTGGGTGTCAGGGGGTGACGGGGGTGGTGGCTCGGTCCGTGCCGACCGGGAAGCGCCGGGTCACACCTTCTTGACGACGATCGTTTCCGGGACCAGCTTCTCCAGGTCGTCCACGTCGGAGGTGAAGACGGTGACCTGCCCCTTCTGCTGGCGCGCGATGACCGCGAGTACCGCGTCGATCGCGTACTTGTGGCCGTGCAGCTTGGCTTCGGCCAGGAGCCGACGTGCCTGGCGGGCCTCGTCCTTCCCGATGTCGGCGACCTTGAGCCGGGAGAGCACCCAGTCCCAGCGCTGCTCGGTGGTTCTGCCGTCGTAGGCCTCGACCAGCGTCATGGGGGACGTGACCACCTCGGCCTCACCCCGGGCAGCGAGGTCGAGCCAGGCGATCATCTTCCGGTCGCCGCGAACGGCCAGGGACAGGGCTTCGCAGTCGAGTACGAAGACGCGCAGTGGCCGCTGCCCGTGTTCACCGGCCTGTTTCTTCACGCGGCCTCTCCGGCATCGTGCTTTCCGGCGTCGCGCTTTCCAGCAGTGTGGCGGCGCTCGTGCTCGGCGTCGAGCTCGTCCAACTCCTCGAACGCTGCCGCACGTTCGGCCTCGGTCACCGGGCCGTGTTCCTCCTGCAACCAGTCGACCAGCTCAAGCAGCCGGTCACGGTCGCGCTTGAAGCGCAATGCCTCGGTGATGTACGCCGACAGGCCTCGCTCCGCCGCCTCCGCGCGGATCTCGTCGAGAAGATCCTCGGGAACCGTAACGGTCACCTTTTTTGTCGCCATACAAGCGACCATACTCTTCGTGTAGGCAGCCTTATCGATGATTGCCTCGATCGGGCGGATGTCGTGGACGCGACGGTCAACCCGAGTGTGCGGCCCTGGCGCGGTATTGACCGCCTCGCGGGTACACCGCCCCAGCGCCACGGAAACGTTCTGGCGCGGCCCGGGTCGGCCACTGCGTGGAGCGTGACCGGTCAGGTCTTCGCGCGACCAGGTGGGGCGAGCCGCCCCCATTCGGTTGTCCGGGGTAATTCACCTGTAATGGCAAATAAGTGCCTATTTGGGATAACTGTGTCGCGTCGGGGTGAGTCTCCTGCCGTTGAGCGAACAACAGGAGGCGCCCGTGTCCATGCTGCCCTCGGCAGACGTCTTCAGATCGATCGAGCTGCAAGTCACGCAGCTGCTCCGCGGGCAGCTGGTCTGTCCGCATACGGCAGAGGAGAGATGTACCGCGAGTGAGCACCTGACGCTCTCGGAGGCGAAGGAAGCAGCGGCGCGCGATGCCGAAGACATCGCCCTGCGGGACGCCCTGTGGTGTTCCGTGGGTCGCCACGCCCGCAGCGACGTGCCGAACCTGGCCCAGCGGGGTCAGTTGCTCGCGTTGTTCTTCGTCGCCCCCTACCTGCGGAAGTCGGCCGCGAAGGTGTCGAGGACCCTCTACGTCGACGTGACGGATGTGAGGTCCGCGATGGTGTTGGGCGCACTGCGCGGCCTGGCTCTGGCTGACGATGGCGACGATGTCCGGGACGAGATCGTCCGCGCCGCCCATGACGCCGGCTGGGCGGTCGAGCGGGGCGATCCGGCGGAGCGCGCGATGGATCCGCACATCCTCGTGGGCTGCGGGGGCCGCTATGACGACGAGTACTCGCCCGTCCGGGACGAGTCGGACATCGAAGTGGTCGGCGAGATCGACTCGGCACTGCGGGAGCGCATCAGTGGTGAACGCGTGGGTGCGACATTGCAGCACCTCGGAATCCTGGACGAGGTTCTTGCCTCGGCTTCGGATGATGCGGTCGAGGCCGCGTGCGGCGAAGTCGACGGACCGCGGGAGGGAATCGAGTGAGCTCAAGCGCGAGGCGGTTGTCGCAGTGGTGTTCCGGGCCTCTGCCGTTGCACAAGGTCGCCGACCTTCTCGGCCTTGACGCCTCGAAGGCGTCCGGGCTGGTGCGGGCGGACCGCTTCCCCTGTCGCGTCACGAAGCTGAAAGGGAGGTACGTGGCATCCGTCGCGGACGTAATGGAGTCCATGGGGCTCGACGATCCCCGCGTGCACATCGAGGACCTGCTGGCCGGAGCCGAGTTCGCGAAGCGATGGGACTGACGTCCACCGGTTGAGCCGGAAAACGTCGATGGGCCCCACCGCGAACGGTGGGGCCCATCGACATCGTGCCCGGTGAGGCACTGGCGGAGGATACGAGATTCGAACTCGTGAGGGGTTGCCCCCAACACGCTTTCCAAGCGTGCGCCCTAGGCCACTAGGCGAATCCTCCGCCGCAAACAATACAAGACGCTGAGGGGTGCTCGCGAACTCGTTCACCCCGCCGGGATCGGGTACCCTGTGCGGAGCCCCTCACGTGGCGCTATCTGACTGAACTCCCCCAGGGCCGGAAGGCAGCAAGGGTAGGTCGGCTCTGGCGGGTGCGTGGGGGGCGCTTGCGTTTGCGGGCTGGGGGCCGGTGCTCGGCCTTGAGCCGGATTTCGCGGCGGGGCCTGCCCACGGGGCGGGGCCTGCCCATAGGCCCGGCCAGGCTTTGCGCGGCGGGCCGCTGGGGCTGAGCGGTCGCGGCCGGGGGCGCCGGGGTGGGTTCCCCGGGTGGGCCCGGTGGCTGGGCGGGGCCGGTTGTCGGTGGGTCCCGATAACCTCGTAGGTGTGTCGTCCCTTGCGCTCTACCGCCGCTACCGCCCGGAGTCCTTCGCCGAGGTCATCGGGCAGGAGCATGTCACCGACCCGCTGCAGCAGGCGCTGCGGAACAACCGGGTCAATCACGCGTACCTGTTCAGCGGGCCGCGCGGATGTGGAAAGACGACCAGCGCGCGCATCCTCGCCCGGTGCCTGAACTGTGAGCAGGGGCCGACGCCGACGCCGTGCGGGGAGTGCCAGTCCTGCCGGGACCTCGCGCGCAACGGGCCGGGGTCCATCGACGTCATCGAGATCGACGCGGCCTCGCACGGTGGTGTGGACGACGCCCGTGAGCTGCGCGAGAAGGCCTTCTTCGGGCCCGCGAGCAGCCGCTACAAGATCTACATCATCGACGAGGCCCACATGGTCACCTCGGCGGGGTTCAACGCTCTGCTGAAGGTCGTCGAGGAGCCGCCGGAGCATCTGAAGTTCATCTTCGCCACCACCGAGCCCGAGAAGGTCATCGGGACCATTCGGTCGCGGACCCATCACTATCCCTTCCGGCTCGTGCCGCCCGGCACCCTGCGGGAGTACCTGGGTGAGGTCTGCGCGCGCGAGGGCGCCCCGATCGAGGACGGCGTGCTGCCGCTGGTCGTGCGCGCCGGCGCCGGGTCCGTGCGTGACTCCATGTCCGTCATGGACCAGTTGCTCGCCGGTGCCGCCGACGACGGTGTGACGTACGCCATGGCCACCTCCCTCCTCGGCTACACGGACGGGTCACTTCTCGACTCCGTGGTGGACGCCTTCGCCTCCGGGGACGGCGCCGCCGCCTTCGAGGTCGTGGACCGGGTCATCGAGGGCGGCAACGACCCCCGGCGGTTCGTCGCCGACCTGCTGGAGCGGCTGCGCGACCTCGTGATCCTCGCCGCCGTCCCGGACGCGGGCGAGAAGGGCCTCATCGACGCGCCCGCCGACGTCGTCGAGCGCATGCAGGCGCAGGCCTCGGTGTTCGGCGCCGCCGAGCTCAGCCGGGCCGCCGATCTCGTCAATACGGGGCTGACCGAGATGCGCGGCGCCACCTCGCCCCGGCTCCAGCTGGAGCTGATCTGCGCGCGCGTGCTGCTTCCGGCCGCGTACGACGACGAGCGCTCGCTCCAGGCCCGGCTCGACCGGCTGGAGCGCGGTGCCAACTTCCAGGCGCCCGCCGCCGCCGGACCCGCGATGGGGTACGTGCCGGGGGCGGACGCCCATCCGCCCATGCCGCCCGCGCCCGCCGTCGGGCAGGGGCAGGGCATGCAGGGCGGGCAGGTCGGCCCCGGTGGCGCCGAAGCCGCTCGGGCCGCCGCTCGCGGTGGCGCGCCTGCCCCGGCCGCTCAGGCCCCCGCCGCCCCGGCCCCGGCCCCGACCCCGGCCCCGGTCGCGCAGACGGTCCCCGCCGCCCCCGTCGCCCCGCCCCAGGAGCCCGCCCCGCAGGCCCCCGCCCCGGGTGCCTGGCCCGGTGCCGCCGCACCCGGCCAGGGTGGCGCCCAGCGCCCGGGCGCCTGGCCCGGATCGTCGGCCGCCCCCGCCCCCGCCCCCTCCGCCGGTGCCTGGCCCTCCGCCTCCACCCCGGGGCAGCCCGCGGCGCCCGAGCAGCCGGTCCCCGCCGCCGCGCCCGCCCCGGCCGCCGGTGGGGCGTCCCCGGGCAGCGCCGTCCACGTACGCAACATGTGGCCGGACATCCTGGAGGCCGTGAAGAACAAGCGGCGCTTCACCTGGATCCTGCTGAGTCAGAACGCGCAGGTGGCCGGATTCGACGGCACCACGTTGCAGCTCGGGTTCATCAACGCGGGCGCCCGTGACAACTTCGCGAGCAGCGGCAGCGAGGAAGTGCTGCGCGGCGTGCTCGGCGAGCGGTTCGGCGTGCAGTGGAAGGTCGAGGCGATCATCGACCCGTCGGGCGGCTCCCAGCCCCCGGCCGCCGCGGGCAACTTCGGCGGCGGGCCCGGCGGGTCCGGCGGCGCCAGTGGATCCGGCGGCTTCGGCGGCCCCGCCGCTCCCGGCGGCTACGGAGGCGGCACCAGCGCCCCCGGCAACTTCGGCGGCGGCACCGGCGGCGCCCCCGGCGGCTACGCCAACGCGGCCGCCCGCCCCTCGGCCCAGGCTGCCCCCCAGCCGTCCACCCAGGCCGCCCCCACCCCCGTACAGCAGCAGCCGCAGGCATCCGCGCCCGTACGGAACCAGCCCTCGCAGCCCGCCCCCGTCACGCACGACGCACCGCCCCCGGTGCGGCCGGAGGACGACATTCCGGAGGACGACGACCCGGACCTCGTCGACAACGCGCTCTCCGGCCACGACCTGATCGTGCGCGAGCTCGGTGCGACGGTGGTGGAGGAATATACAAACGAGTAGCGGTGCGCGGTTCGGTGACCCGTACGAGGGAGAATCCGCCACTCCAGATAGGCTGGCTGCCGTGAAGGTCCTTGTCATCGGCGGCGGCGCCCGCGAGCACGCCCTGTGCCGTTCCCTGTCCCTCGACCCCGACGTGACGGCGCTGTACTGCGCCCCCGGCAACGCCGGGATCGCGGAGGTCGCCGAGCTCCACCCCGTGGACCAGCTGGACGGCGAGGCCGTCGCCCGGCTCGCCACCGGCCTCGCGGCCGACCTGGTCGTCGTCGGGCCCGAGGCGCCGCTGGTCGCCGGGGTCGCCGACGCCGTACGGGCCGTGGGTATCCCCTGCTTCGGCCCCTCCGGCGAGGCCGCGCGGCTCGAAGGCTCCAAGGCGTTCGCCAAGGACGTGATGGCCGCCGCCGGTGTGCCGACCGCCCGCAGCTACGTCTGTACGACCCCGGCCGAGATCGACGAGGCGCTGGACGCGTTCGGCGCGCCGTACGTCGTCAAGGACGACGGCCTCGCGGCCGGCAAGGGCGTCGTCGTCACCGAGGACGTCGAGGTGGCCCGCGCGCACGCGCTCGCCTGCGACCGGGTCGTCATCGAGGAGTTCCTCGACGGTCCCGAGGTCTCGCTGTTCGCGATCACGGACGGCGTGACCGTGCTCCCGCTGCAGCCCGCGCAGGACTTCAAGCGCGCGCTCGACGGCGACGAGGGCCCCAACACCGGTGGCATGGGCGCGTATTCGCCGCTGCCGTGGGCCGACCCCAAGCTCGTCGACGAGGTCATGGCGAGCGTGCTCCAGCCGACCGTCGACGAACTGCGCCACCGGGGCACGCCGTTCTCCGGCCTGCTGTACGCGGGGCTCGCGATCACCTCGCGCGGGGTGCGGGTCATCGAGTTCAACGCGCGCTTCGGCGACCCCGAGACGCAGGTCGTGCTGGCCCGGCTGAAGACGCCCCTCGCGCGCGTGCTGCTCAACTCGGCGAACGGAACGCTGGATTGCGAGCCGCCGCTCAGCTGGCGGGACGACGCGGCGGTCACGGTCGTCGTGGCGTCGCACAACTACCCCGGCACGCCCCGGACCGGCGACCCGATCGAGGGCCTGGACCAGGTCGCGGCCCTGGACGCGCCGCACGCGTACGTCCTGCACGCGGGGACCCTGCGCGAGGGCGACGCGGTCGTGAGCGCGGGCGGACGGGTTCTTTCGGTCACTGCGACCGGGGCGGACTTGGCGCAGGCCCGGGAGCGTGCGTATGCGGCGGTCGCGCGCATCCGGCTCGACGGGTCGCAGCACCGCGGCGACATCGCGCTGAAGGCGGCGGACGCGCAGGGCTGATGCCCTGATTCCCGATGCCCTGGTCCGGGGCGCGGCTCTCTGCGGGGGCCGCGCCCCGGACCTTCTCGTCTGCGGATCCGGTGCCGGAACGCGCCGCCAACCACACCCCAAAGCCATTCCATCGAGTGACGGCTGAGCCATCCGGATGACGCGTGGCGGGGGCGCAACTAGGGTGCGGCGGGAGCGGTCCGGCACTTGGGTCACCGGCATTGCGATGTCAGTGGGGGGTGCCACAGTGGGGGAGTGAGCAACGCCGACGCAGTGCAGAGGGGGTGACGTCCGGCCGTGTCCGGTTCCGGGATGGGTGGTGAGGCGGGCGCGCGGTCGGCGCGCTCGCGGGCGCTGGCCGTGCTGCGGGTGCGCAGCCGGGCGCTGGCCGTCGCTCTGCTTCCGGCGGCGGTCGCCGTCGTACTGCTCGTCGCGGACGCGCAGGGCCGGATCGGCGGCGGGGGCTGGGACGCGGCGCGCTGGGCGGTGACGGGTGCGGCGCTCGCCGTGCTGCTGGCCGCCGCCGCGGTCGCGGCCGTGATCGTACGGGCGAGACCCGCGCTCTCTCCCACGGTCGACCTCGCCGAGTCCTCCGCGCCCGATCTGTACCGGCTGGTGCGGGACCTGGCCGACCGGCTCGACGTGCCCGCGCCCTCCGCCATAGCCCTCACCCCGGACTGCGACAGCTGGCTGGAGGACCGTACGCATCCGGCGCATTCGCTACGACGCGGACCCGGCGCCCGGGGAGCCCTCGGTATACGTGGCGGTGTCCGCACACCGGGCGTGCGGCGCCGCGGCGACGAAGCGCCGGTCCTCGTCATCGGGTCGCCGTTCCTGTGGTGGATGCGGGTCGGCGAGCTGCGGGCCATCCTCGCCCCCGTCGTGGCCGGTACGGGACCGTCCGCGCACCCCGACATAGCCTCGGCCCGCCGGTTCGTCCGGGGTCTGGACGCCGCCGTAGCGGTGACCAGCGGGTCCGGCGTCGGGCGGGTGCGGCGGGTGCTGCTCGGGTTCGTCGGGCCGATCGCCCGGCTGCTGCTGCGCGGCTGCCGGACACATGCCGCCGAGATGGAGCGCGGGGTCGCGGCCGCCGCGTCCGAGCGGGCCCAGACCGTCGACTACGGGCTGCGGATCGTCGCCCAGGAGCAGGTCGGGCTCGCCTACGCGGGCTGGGACCGGCTGCTCACCCGGGTGGCGCTGCCCGCCTGGCGGATGGGGCGGTGGCCGTCCCGGCTCGACGCGGGGGTGGTGTCGGCGCTGACCGAGCTGTCCCGGCGCGACCGGCTGGCCGAGGGGTTCGCGTCCCGGTTGGGGGAGCGGCCCGCGTGCGATCTCCTGGAGGAGCCGGGCGCTGCCGACGAGGCGGCCTCGCTGCTTGCCGCCCGGCTGTTCCACGGCGGTCCGGCCGAGCCCGGGCCCGACTGGTCGCCGGTGGACTGGCAGCACTATCCCGAGGAAGTCGTCGACCGGAAGTGGCGCGCGGAGGCGTCCCGGCTGCACCGCGTGCTCGACGGGATGGACGAGCCGGACGGGGCCGGGGCGCGGGGCGGTGAGCCGGTCGCGCCGACGCTGGCGCGGGTGATGGAGCATCTGGCCGGGCAGGACGGGGAGGCGCTGGCGGCGGGGATCGCGGCGGAGGTGGCCGTCGAGGAGGCGTCCTCGCCGCCTCGGCCGACGGCGGAGGTGTGGGGCGACTGCGTCCCGCTGTTCCCGCTCCAGCCGCCGCGGACCGGGCGCGAGCTGCTGGCCGACCACGTCACGGCGATGGTGTGCTGCGCGGCGGTCGACACGGCCGGGGCGGCGCCGGGGCTCGACTGGCTGGACGGGCCGGCGCTGCTGGTGGACGGGGAGCGCCGGGGCGATCTGTCCTCGCGGGTTCTGACACTGCTGGAGGAGGGCGATGTGGAGCCCCTGCGGCGGTGGTTGGTGGGGGTGGGGGTACGGCCGGAGAAGCCGGTACGGCTGGTGTGACGGCGGCTGCGCACCCCTTCCAGGGGGCTCCGCCCCCTGCACCCCGCTACGGAGCTCCGCCCCAGTACCCCGTTCTCGCCTGCGGACCGTGCTGGGTTGCTCGCGCCCACGCGGCGGAGCCGCAAATGTCACAGCCCCGCGCCCCTTGGATGGGCCCTTCGGGCCCTCCTTCAGGGGCGCGGGGAACTGCGCGAGCAGCCACCCACCCACCCGCAGACGAACAACAACACGCGGCAGCCCCCCACCCCGTACCGGAACACCCGTACCGGAACCAACCGTTCCGTTCACATCAATTCGCGACGAACGGTGACGGAGTGCGTGCGTTATGTGATGTGCTGGAGACCGGTCGCTGAACGGGCGGGCGCCATATGGCGTATCCGTGGGAGCGATGTGGTCTCGGGGGAGAAGGAGGGGAGTGGCATGGGGGCGGAGCAGATTCGGCGGTGGGAGTCGGGGGCCCTCGCGCACGCCGTCTCGGATCCCTTCGGGCAGGGCCCGCTGCCGTGGCTGCGCGGCGGGGAGCACTACTTCGACGACACCGGCCACGTCGTGCCCTGGTACGTCGAGACCGTCCGGCCCGGCGCGGCCGGCGCCCCCGGGCCCCGTACCGCCGACGACGTCCGGCAGCAGATCAAGGGGTTCGCCTCCACCGGCGCCGTCGCGCCCGGCGAGGCCATCGACTTCCACATCACCGTCGACCCGCCGCAGCAGTTCTCGGTGGACATCTACCGGATCGGGCACTACGGGGGGGACGGCGCGGCCAAGACCGCCACCTCCCCCCGGCTCGCCGGGATCGTGCAGCCCGCCCCCCTCGCCGCCGACCGGACCGTCTCCTGCCACCACTGGTGGCTCTCCTGGCGCTACCAGGTGCCCTCGTACGCCTCCATCGGCGCCTACGTGGCCGTCCTGACCACCCTCGACGGATACCGCTCGCACATCCCGTTCACCGTGCGGGACAGCCATCCGGCCGATCTGCTGCTCCTGCTGCCCGACATCACCTGGCAGGCCTACAACCTCTTCCCGGAGGACGGCCGCACCGGCGCCTCGCTCTACCACGCGTGGGACCAGCACGGGCGGCTGCTCGGTGAGGAGGACGCGGCCATCACCGTCTCCTTCGACCGGCCGTACGCGGGCGCGGGACTGCCTCTGCACGTGGGGCACGCGTACGACTTCATCCGCTGGGCCGAGCGGTACGGATACGACCTCGCGTACGCCGACACCCGCGATCTGCACGCCGGGCGTATCGATCCGACCCGCTACCGGGGCCTGGTCTTCCCCGGCCATGACGAGTACTGGTCGGCGCCCATGCGCCGCACCGTCGAGCTCGCCCGCGAGAGCGGCACCTCGCTCGTCTTCCTGTCCGCCAACACCCTGTACTGGCAGGTCGATCTCGCGCCCTCGCCCTCCGGAGTCCCGGACCGGCTGCTCACCTGCCGCAAGCGGCGCGGCCCGGGAAAGCCCGCGCTGTGGCGTGAAGTCGCCCGTCCCGAGCAGCAGTTGCTCGGTATCCAGTACGCGGGCCGCGTCCCCGAGCCGTCCCCGCTGGTCGTGCGGAACGCCGAGCACTGGCTCTGGGAGGCCACCGGCGCCAACGAGGGCGACGAGATCCCCGGACTCGTGGCGGGCGAGGCCGACCGGTACTACCCGCGCACCGCGCTGCCCGAGCACCAGGACCGCATCCTGCTCGCCCACTCCCCGTACCGCGACAGCGAGGGCGCGACCCGGCACCAGGAGACCTCGCTCTACCGCGCACCCTCCGGCGCCCTCGTCTTCGCCTCCGGCACCTTCGCCTGGTCCCCGGCCCTCGACCGCCCCGGCCACACCGACGCCCGTATCCAGCGCGCCACCGCCAACCTGCTGGACCGGATCTGCAAGCGGGACTGATCCAGGAGCGCACGGGCACGACCAGGGTCCGGGCCCGGGGCTGACCTGCGTCGCCGGGTACTCGTCGCGTGCGAGAGAATCGGAAGCGCTCCTGGATCAATCTACGCGGAGGAACCGTGTCCGGATTTGTAGAAAAGCCCGAGCCGATTCAGGTCCCGGGCCTGACCCACCTCCACACGGGCAAGGTGCGGGACCTCTATCAGAACGAGTCCGGCGACCTGATCATGGTCGCCAGCGACCGTATGTCCGCGTACGACTGGGTGCTCCCCACCGAGATCCCGGACAAGGGCCGGGTGCTCACCCAGCTCTCGCTCTGGTGGTTCGATCTGCTCGCGGACATCGTTCCGCACCACGTCGTCTCCACCGAGCTGCCCGAGGGCGCCCCCGCCGACTGGGCCGGGCGCACCCTGGTCTGCAAGTCGCTGCGGATGGTCCCGGTCGAGTGTGTGGCGCGCGGCTACCTCACCGGCTCCGGGCTCCTTGAGTACAACGACTCGCGCACGGTCTGCGGGCTCGCGCTGCCCGAGGGGCTGAGCAACGGCTCCGAGCTGCCCGCGCCGATCTTCACGCCCGCCACCAAGGCCGCCGTCGGCGACCACGACGAGAACGTCCCGTACGAGGAAGTCGCCCGCCAGGTCGGTGCGGAGACCGCCGCCCTGCTGCGCCAGACGACGCTCGCCGTCTACGGCCGCGCCCGGGACATCGCCCGCGACCGGGGGATCATCCTCGCGGACACGAAGTTCGAGTTCGGCTTCGAGACCGTCGACGGCGAGGAGCGGCTGGTGCTGGCCGACGAGGTCCTCACCCCCGACTCCTCCCGATTCTGGCCCGCCGAGACCTGGGAGCCGGGCCGCGCGCAGCCGTCGTACGACAAGCAGTACGTCCGCGACTGGCTCACCTCCGCCGAGTCCGGCTGGGACCGCCACAGCGAGCAGCCGCCGCCCCCGCTCCCGCAGGAGGTCGTGGCCGCGACCCGGGCCAAGTACATCGAGGCGTACGAGCAGCTGACCGGCACCAGCTGGAGCTGAGCGCACGAAGAAGCCCCCGGTCGGAGATCCGACCGGGGGCTTCTTTCGCTGAGCGGACGACGAGATTCGAACTCGCGACCCTCACCTTGGCAAGGTGATGCTCTACCAACTGAGCCACGTCCGCATGCGCCGTAGCGCGCAGCTAACTATACCCAACCCCGGCGGCGGGCGAGACGCACCGCCGTGTGACGGTTCTCGGCACCCAGCTTCGAGGCCGCCGAGGAGAGGTAGTTCCGGACGGTCCCCTGGGAGAGTCCGGCCCGCTCGGCGATCTCCGCGACCGGCGCTCCGTCGGCCGCGAGCTCAAGCACTTCCGCCTCGCGGACGGTCAGCGGGGAGTCCCCGGCGGAGATCGCGTCGGCGGCCAATTCCGGGTCCACATAACGGTTTCCGGCGTGTACGGACCGGATGATCTCCGCGAGTTTCCGTGCGCTCACCGTCTTCGGTACGAAGCCGCGCACCCCGGCCGCGAGCGCCCGCTTGAGGTGGCCGGGCCGGCCGTGGCTCGTCACGATCATGGTGCGGCAGCCGGGGAGTTCGGCCCGCAGGGATGTGGCGACACTCACACCGTCGGCGCCCGGCATCTGCAGATCGAGGACGGCGACATCGGGCCGGTGCGCCCGCGCCATCGCCAGCGCCTCGGGCCCGGACGCGGCCTCGGCGACGACGGTGAGATCGTCCTCAAGCCCGAGCAGCGCGGCGAGCGCCCCCCGGATCAGATGCTCGTCATCGGCGAGCAGCACCCGCACGGGCCGCGCGGCCCCGGCCCCGAACCCGGCCCCCGCCTCGACCCCGACCTCGACCTCGACCTCGGACCCGGCTCCGGCCCGGGCTCCGGCTCCGGCCCGGGCCCGGGCTTCGGCCCCGGCCCCGCCCCGTGGTCCGACCCCGCCCCCGCCCTCGGGCCCAGCTCCGATCTCGGGTCCGACCCCAGCCCCAGATCCAGCCCCGTCCCCGACTCCGCCCTCGAACCCGTTCATACGGCAGCCACCTCCTCGCCCAGCTCCGCAGGACGCCGCAGCGGTACCGTCACCGTCAGCCGGAAGCGGTCGCCCGGGCGGGCCGTCTCCAGCGTGCCGCCCATCGGGGCGAGCCGTTCGCGCAGGCCCGCGAGGCCCGAGCCGGGGGCGGCGGGGGCGTGGTCGGGGACGCCGTCGTTCTCGACGACGAGTGTGACCACAGCGTCGGCGGCCGCGAGCCGGATCGCGCAGGAGCGCGCGTTGCCGTGCCGCAGCACATTCGTGGTCGCCTCGCGCACCACCCAGCCGAGCGCCGACTGCACCCCGGCGGGCAGGCCGTCGGCCGGGCCCGAGACCGTGCAGTCGATCCCGGCGGCCTCCAACACGCCACGGGCGCCGTCGAGTTCGACCGCGAGGTCCGCCTCGCGGTAGCCGCGTACCAACTCCCGTACCTCCCGCTGCGATTCGCGCGCGATGCGCTGCACCTCGACCATCTGGGCCACCGCCTCCGGGCGCCCGCGCTCGGCCAGTTCCACGGCCAGCTCGCTCTTCAGGGCGATGACCGCGAGGTTGCGGCCGAGCACGTCGTGCATGTCCCGGCCGAAGCGCAGCCGTTCCTCGGCGACGGCGAGCCGCGCCTGTACGTCCTTGGCCTCCTCGGCCTGCCACATGTTGCGCAGCCCCCAGGCGCCGGGCCGCACCGTCGGCAGCATCATGGCGCCCACCGCCAGCAGGATCGGCGCGGGCGCGAGGAGCTGGCCGCCCCGCACCCCCGCCACCGCGAACACCCCGGTCGTGAGCGCCGCGTACGCCAGGCAGTGCAGCAGGAACGTACGGATCGGCACGATCAGCGTGTACGGGACCATCACCGCGATCGGCAGGTTCATCTGCAGCAGCGGGAACACGCTCCTGGCGTCCACGACGGCGAGCGCCGCGACCAGCGCGGTGGCGACGGCGAGCAGCGCGACCGGGGCCACCAGACGCCGCCGGGGGAAGACGGCGTGGCCGAGGTAGTGGTCGTAGGCCGGGTCGATCCGGCGGCAGCCGAGGACGCACTGCGCGATGTTCACCGCGAGCAGCGCCAGGCTCAGGGCGCTGACGCCCGGGTCCTGGGGGCCGGCCGCGACGATCGGCAGCACGCTCCAGGTGAGCAGGAAGAACCAGAGCATCACCTTGAGCGTGCCGCGCGAATAGAGGTCCATCTTCTGGAGCCTGCTGCGCGCCCGCCAGCGCCGCCGCCAGCCGCGCATGCGGCGTATCCGACCGAGCACCCCGTCATCTCCCCTGTTCAGCGCCGTGGTTCCCAGCGGAACCACTTCCGTACAGCAAACACGCCCACAAGCATCCAGGCCACCGACGTGACGAGCAGCCCGAGCACCCTGTACGCGCTCAGGTCGCCGGTCCAGCCGCCCCTGATGAGCTCGATCACCGGGGTCAGCGGCAGCAGTTCGCAGACGGACGCCATCGCGTCGGGCATCACGTCCAGCGGAACGACCATGCCGGAACCGACCATCGAGACCAGCAGCATCGGCATCACCGAGATCTGGGCGCCCTCCGCACTGCGGGTCACGGCCGCCGTGGCCGCCGCGAGCACGACCATCAGCGCCATGCCGAGTACGAGCCCGACGACCGCCAGCCACACCGCACGCGGCGCCCCGACGTCCAGCACCGCACTGCACCCCGCCGCGAGCAGCACGCACTGCGCGAGGGCGAGCAGCACCGCCGGCAGCGATGCCCCGGCCAGGATCTCCCGGTCGCGCAGCTCACCGGTGCGCAGCCGCTTGAGCACCAGCTCCTCACGGCGTACGACGAAGACGCCGACCAGCGCCGAGTAGACCGCGAAGAGCAGCACATAGCCGAACGAGCCGGGCAGCAGCACCGTCCCGACGCTCAGCCCGGTGTCCTTGAGGTCCATGCCGCGTACGGCCGAGCTCATCGAGAAGGTGAGCATGGCGGGCAGCACGAGCGCGGTGAACAGGGCCGACTTGTTGCGGCCGAGGAGGGTGAGCTCGGCGCGGCCGAGCGCCTTCATACGGGAGGCGGGCGTGGCGACGGCAGCCGACGACACGTCAAAGTCCGTACGGGAGGCATCAATCGTGGTCATCGGGTCGACTCCTGTTCCCGGGCGATCTGCAGGAAGGCTTCCTCCAGGGAGGCCGAGCGCACGTCGAGGCCGCGCAGCTCGACCCGGCTGTCCCGGGCCCACAGCAGCAGCCCGGTGGCGGCGTGCTGGAGCTCGGTGGTCCGCAACCGTACGGTCCGGCCCACGCACTCGTGGCTGCTCACCCCGAGCCGGGCGAGCGGCGGCAGATCGCCCAGGTGGTAGCCGTCGGGCAGCTCGAAGGAGATGTGGGACGGCTGGGCGGCGACCACCTCGTCGACGCGCCCGGCGGCCGCGATGCGCCCCTCGTGGAGGATCGCCAGCCGCTCGGCCAGCGCCTCGGCCTCTTCCAGGTAGTGGGTGGTCAGCAGGACCGTGGTGCCCGAGTCCCGCAGGTCGCGGACGAGTTCCCAGGTGTCGTGCCGCCCCTCCGCGTCCAGGCCGGTGGTCGGCTCGTCCAGGAACAGCACCTCGGGCCGGGCGAGCAGGGCGAGCGCGAGATCGAGCCGCCGCTTCTCACCGCCGGACAACTGCTTCACGCGTACGTCCGCCCGCCGGTCCAGCCCGACCAGCTCCAGCGCCTCCCCGACGGGCCCGCCCGCCGCCCGACCGCCACCCCTCAACGAGCGGCTGCGCCGCGCACCTTTTTCTGCTCCGGTGGTGCACCCCGCCCACATCCGTACCGTCTCGGCCACGGTCAGCTCCGACGGGAAGCCGCCCTCCTGGAGCATGACGCCGGTGCGGGGGCGCACGGCGGTGCGCTCGGTGTACGGGTCGTGGCCGAGCACCCGTACGGTGCCGGCGCTCGGGGCGGCGAGCCCTTCGAGGAGTTCGACGGTGGAGGTCTTGCCCGCCCCGTTGGTGCCGAGCAGGGCGAAGAGCTCGCCGCGCGCCACCGAGAAGGAGATTCCGCGTACGGCCTCGAAGCCCCCGGCGTAGGTACGCCGCAGCTCCTCGACCTCGATCACATCTGCCATGCGTCCAGCGTTCCGCCGGATCGGGGCGGCGGGCAGTGCGGGCTGTCACCGCTCCGCATGACAAATGTCAGAACGGGTTCCGGCCGCCGCGTACACGAAGAAACCCCCGGTCGGAGATCCGACCGGGGGTTTCCTGCACTGAGCGGACGACGAGATTCGAACTCGCGACCCTCACCTTGGCAAGGTGATGCTCTACCAACTGAGCCACGTCCGCATTGCTGCCGCTCGGCTCTCACCTGCGGTTGCGAACACCACTGTACCTGATCCTTCCCCAAGCTCTCGACTACGCTCGAGCAGGGGAGACCCCAATCGCTGGTCGGTAAGCGATGCAGAGCGGGTGACAGGAATTGCACACTGCGCCTTCCCCCTGGAAGGGGGATGTTCTGCTACTGAACTACACCCGCACGCTCCGGTGGACCGGGCCTTTCGGCCTTGCCCCTCGGCGTGCTCCAGACTCTAGCTGATCACCCCGGGTGCAATGCAACTCGGCTGCCGGGGCCACCAGTCCGGGGCCCCGGCCCCGCTCGCCGTCCGGGGGTCCGGGTCTCGTGGTGCCGGACCCGTCCGGGGGCTCAGCTCGCCGCGCTGAACGCCTCGTAGACCTTCTTGGGGATGCGTCCCCGGGCCGGCACCTCCATGTTGTTCGACCGGGCCCAGGCGCGGACCGCCGCCGGGTCGGGGGCGACGAGGGTGTGCCGGAAGGCCTTGCCGGACCTCGACTGCTTGCGCCCGGCCTTCACGTATGGCGCAAGTGTCTTACGCAGTTTCTTCGCATTGACGAGATTGAGATCGATCTCGTAGACCTTCCCGTCCAGGCCGAACGTGACTGTTTCCGCCGCTTCTCCGCCGTCGATGTCGTCGGAGAGCGTGACCACTACGCGCTGAGCCACGGATATCGGTTCCTTCCTACGGGTTCGCCGTTCCCACGTGTCTGACGTGCGGCGATCCCGGCCTTCCGGCGGTTTTGGAGCAATGCTGTTTCTCTCGGGTTTCCCCCGAGAAACCTTTGTACAGCCGCAGGCATTGCATTGTGAAGCCCAGCCAATTGCACCAGCGTGTCCGATCGCAATGTGCGTGGACCGTTTTTCCCGGGATTTTTCCCACGTGTTGTCGGGGCCGAAACCGGAACGTGATCGGACCCACTTGATATCTACTCGCGTAGATTTTTGGGCCGGGTACTCTGAGGGAACCGCCTTCGCACCACACCACCACGGGAGTGCCAGTGGCACGCGTCGTAGTCGACGTCATGCTCAAGCCGGAGATCCTCGACCCGCAGGGACAGGCGGTGCAGCGCGCACTGCCCCGTCTCGGCTTCGAGGGGATCGCGGACGTCCGCCAGGGGAAGCGTTTCGAGCTCGATGTGGAAGGGCCCCTCGACGAGGCCGCCCTCGCCCGCATCCACGAGATGGCCGAAACGTTCCTCGCCAACACCGTCATCGAGGACTTCACCGTGAAGGTCGAGGAGTCCAAGTGACTGCTCGTATCGGCGTTGTCACCTTCCCCGGGACGCTCGACGACCGGGACAGCCTGCGCGCCGTGCGGATCGCCGGCGCCGAGCCCGTCTCGCTCTGGCACCGCGACAAGGACCTCAAGCAGGTCGACGCGGTGGTCCTGGCCGGGGGCTTCTCCTACGGCGACTACCTGCGGGCCGGAGCCATCTCCCGCTTCTCGCCGGTGATGGAGACGATCATCGAGCAGGCGAAGGCCGGTATGCCGGTCCTCGGCATCTGCAACGGCTTCCAGATCCTCACGGAGTCGCACCTGCTGCCGGGCGCCATGCTCCGCAACAACCACCTGCACTTCATCTGCCGCGAGCAGAAGCTGCGGGTGGAGACGAGCGAGACCGCCTGGACGGCCGACTACACGGCCGGGCAGGAGATCGAGATCCCGCTCAAGAACATGGACGGCCGGTACGTGGCCGACGAGCGCACGCTCGACGAGCTGGAGGCCGAAGGCCGCGTCGCCTTCCGTTACGTGGACTTCAATCCGAACGGCTCGCTGCGCGACATCGCGGGCATCACCAACGCCGCCGGCAACGTCGTCGGCCTGATGCCGCACCCCGAGCACGCCGTGGAGCCGCTGATCGGTACGGGCCGTACCGACGGCCTCGGATTCTTCACCTCGATCCTGAAGAAGCTGGTCAACGCATGAGCCTCGACACCGTCAAGCACGCCGCCGAGTCGCCCGAGGTCGAGCAGCCCTGGAAGGAACTCGGCCTCAAGGAGGACGAGTACGCCCGGATCCGCGAGATCCTGGGCCGCCGCCCCACCGGCGCCGAGCTCGCCATGTACTCCGTGATGTGGTCCGAGCACTGCTCGTACAAGAGCAGCAAGGTGCACCTGCGCCAGTTCGGCGAGAAGGTCCCCGAGAACGACGCGATGCTGGTCGGCATCGGCGAGAACGCGGGCGTCGTCGACGTCGGCCAGGGCTACGCGGTCACCTTCAAGGTCGAGTCGCACAACCACCCCTCGTACATCGAGCCCTACCAGGGCGCGGCCACCGGTGTCGGCGGCATCGTCCGCGACATCCTGGCGATGGGCGCCCGCCCGGTCGCGGTCGTCGACCCGCTGCGCTTCGGCGCGGCCGAGCACCCCGACACCAAGCGCGTCCTGCCGGGCGTGGTCGCGGGCATCGGCGGCTACGGCAACTGCCTGGGCCTGCCGAACATCGGCGGCGAGGTCGTCTTCGACGAGTGCTACCAGGGCAACCCGCTGGTCAACGCCGGGTGCATCGGCGTGATGAAGCACGAGGACATCCACCTCGCGAAGGCGTCCGGCCCCGGCAACAAGGTGATCCTGTACGGCGCCCGCACGGGTGGCGACGGCATCGGCGGTGTCTCGGTCCTGGCCTCGGAGACCTTCGAGGCTGCCAATCCCGACGGGGTCACCGCCAATCGCCCGGCCGTCCAGGTCGGTGACCCCTTCCAGGAGAAGCTCCTCATCGAGTGCACCCTGGAGATCTTCAAGGAGAAGCTGGTCGCGGGCATCCAGGACCTGGGTGGCGCGGGCCTGTCGTGCGCGACGTCGGAGCTGGCGAGCGCCGGTTCGGGCGGCATGCGGGTGGAGCTGGACACGGTCCCGCTGCGCGACGCGACCCTCTCGCCCGAGGAAATCCTCATGAGCGAGTCCCAGGAGCGGATGTGCGCGGTCGTCGAGCCGCAGCACGTGGACCGCTTCATGGAGATCTGCGAGAAGTGGGACGTCATCGCCACGGTCATCGGTGAGGTGACGGACGGCGAGCGCCTGGAGATCTTCTGGCACGGCGAGCAGATCGTGGACGTACCGCCGCGGACCGTGGCCCACGAGGGCCCGGTGTACGAGCGTCCGTACGCGCGGCCGTCCTGGCAGGACGCGCTCCAGGCGGACGACGCGGCCAAGCTGCCGCGCCCGTCGACGCCGGAGGAGCTCCGCGCCCAGGTCCTCAGCCTCGTCTCCTCCCCCAACCAGGCGTCCAAGTCCTGGATCACGGACCAGTACGACCGTTTCGTGCAGGGCAACACGGTGCTGGCGCAGCCCGAGGACGCGGGCATGGTCCGCATCGACGAGGAGTCGAACCTCGGCGTCGCGATGGCGACGGACGGCAACGGCCGGTACGCCAAGCTCGACCCGTACGCGGGTGCGCAGCTGGCGCTGGCGGAGGCGTACCGCAATGTGGCCGCCTCGGGCGCGAAGCCGCTGGCCATCTCCGACTGCCTGAACTTCGGCTCCCCCGAGGACCCGGATGTGATGTGGCAGTTCGCGGAGGCCACGCGGGGTCTGGCGGACGGCTGCCTCCAGCTCGGCACCCCGGTGACGGGCGGCAACGTCTCGCTCTACAACCAGACGGGCGACACGGCGATCCACCCCACTCCGGTGGTCGCGGTCCTCGGTGTGATCGACGACGTCACGCGCCGTACGCCGATCGCGTTCGCGCAGGAGGGGCAGCTGCTGTACCTCCTGGGCGACACGCGCGAGGAGTTCGGCGGCTCGGCGTGGTCCCAGGTGATCCACGACCACCTCGGCGGGCTGCCGCCCCGGGTGGACCTGGACCGGGAGAAGCTGCTCGGCGAGATCCTGATCTCGGCGTCGCGGGACGGGATGATCGACGCGGCGCACGACCTGTCCGACGGTGGGCTGGTCCAGGCGGTCGTCGAGTCCTGCCTGCGGGGCGGTCACGGCGCGCGCCTGGTGGTCCCGGACGACCTGTCCGCGTTCACGTTCCTGTTCAGCGAGTCCGCCGGCCGGGCGGTCGTCGCGGTGCCGCGCAGCGAGGAGCTCCGCTTCACGGACATGTGCGGTGCGCGGGGCCTGCCGGCGACGCGGATCGGTGTGGTGGACGGGGACGCGGTGGAGGTCCAGGGCGAGTTCAGCGTGCCGCTGGGTGAGCTGCGTGCGGCACACGAGGCGACGATCCCGTCACTCCTGGCGTAGCCGCCCCCACCCCGGGCTGCGCCCCCATCCCGGGCTGCGCCCCCATCCCGGGCTGCGCCCCCGCCCCGGGCTGCGCCCCCGCCCCGGGCTGCGCCCCCGCCCCCGGTTCTTCGGCTGCGGCCCGGCGGGGGCGGGCGCCCCTTTCCCCCCCACCCCGCCCCTTCCCGAAGGCCTCCGGCGGTGGTCGTTCGTCTGCGGCCCGGTGGGGGCTTGTCGCGCAGTTCCCCGCGCCCCTGAAGGAGGGCCCGAAGGGCCCATCTAAGGG